>CAZTJT010000019.1:1470-84112 GCA_964613785.1 uncultured Rikenellaceae bacterium | reverse complement strand
TGAAAGCTTTGATTACCTGAGATGGTAAAAAACTTTTTGCCGGAAACCTTGACACTTCCCCTCGCTCTCGCTGGGTCTGTATCTAAGCCAAAGTTAAGCCATAGTGTAAAGTTCAATCAAGACCATTTCCACAAAGAAAAAACCGGGAAAAAAGAAAGCTCTTGCCACATGCAAGCGAGGGAAAAAAGCAAGGGCAGCCGGTACCATTAAAAAATAAACAAACATTACCGGCTGTTTATATACCCTTGCTTTTTTACAGCGGGCCGGCCAGTGCGGAGCTTGCATACCTTTGCTTTGTTTTTTTGCAGTTTTGGCTACCGGGTCCGGCGGGTAGGGAGTGCGGCTATTTGGCGACAGCCCGAAGTACATAATGCCAGTTATAGGCAGCCGGAACACTGCGCCCACCATAGCTTCAGCGAAGGTGGGCAATACCGCTGAAAAACAGGCTGCGTATAACTTGCATTATGTAAATATAGCTTTGGGCATTTATTTTTGGCTTGTGTTTTTGTATAAGAGAGTTGGCGCAGCTCTTGCCGGTTTTGTTTTTACCTAATAAAATCAACTCACACAAAAACAAAAGCCGGCATGTGCTGCAAGAGCATCAGCCACAAAAACCATGACAAAAATAAATGCAGAAGGGAAGGCGAGCGATGGGCTGATATGAATCAAGCCAACTTTTTTCTTTCAATTGAAACACTTTCAGTTGAAAAAGAAAAATATGTATCTTTAGGGTAATAACGTTCTTTGAAAAAATACCCTGCACCTGGTCATTGAAAAGTCGGAGTACTGATGTAAAAAGTGGCTTTACTGGTATGGTTATTGCCTGAATAATCCCCTAAAATACACGGATCCGGATGGTGAAAGCTTTATATTACTTGCCGCTATAATCGGGGGTTGGATAAGCATGGGTAATGCCATGATAAATAGTGATAAGGATGGATGGGGTTTAGTTGGAGACATGTTTAAGGGATTGGTAGTTGGCGCCACTGCAGGTGCTGCGGGTGCATGGGTTGGAGGAGCTATTTCAGGTGCATTAAATTTTGGCGGATTTGCTGGGGGAGCATTATCTGGGGGGACCGGAGGCGCAGCAGGGGGATTTGTAGGTGGAGCTGGTAATGCATGGGCAAATGGAGCCAGTTTAAATGAAGGTTTGAAGGCAGGCATTATAAATGGAGGGATTGGAGCAGCTACTGGCGCATTATTTGGAGGAATTATAGCCGGAATTGATGCAGTAAAAAGTGATACCAGATTTTGGAATGGAAGAGTAAGTGAAGTTGGAGGATATGATGGCCCGGGAGCATTTTTAAATGAGGAAATACCAGCAGGAGCAAAACCTACAGATTTAGGATATAGTGCAGTAACCGAAGATAATTTACACTATGGTGAATACGGATGGACCAGGGAATATCCAAATGGAGATCTTAAGCCTCATTTTGGAGTAGATTATTATGGTGATGAGTATAGTGATGTTTTTGCAATGTATGATGGCACTGTTATCGGTAATCATTCAAGATCCTTTATTAGAGCTTATGGGGAATATTCCGTTAGGACACAATCTATAATTAATACTAAAATATATAATGTAGATTATGGTCATTTAAGCAGAAATGTTTTATCAATAGGCCAAAGAATTAGTGCAGGAGATCTTGTTGGATACATGGGAAGACTGGGAAACTTAGCTGGAACATCATTTCCAACGCATGTTCATATTTCTATTTGGCGACCACTTCAAGGATGCCCTTCTATGGGTTTTGTTAGACCTCATTGGTATTAATTCTATTAGTATTGAGGATATGAAAGTAGTGATATTATTGATGTTTTTTGTTAATCTATGTTCGTCCCAATGTAGGTATAAGGAAAGCTCAATAAAAAATGAAAACAAATTTAGTTTTGGCGAGTACATTGTTGTCACTGGAAGTTGTGATAAAGGTTCCATAATTTCAATTTCTCGTAGAGGGAAAAATGTTTTTAGATCATGCAGAGGAGATGGCAAATATGCTGCAATCGACACAATGGACATAAATCAAGATAAAAAAATGGATTTTGTCTTTTCTTATGCGTTTGATGATTATAGTAGTTTAGGAATAATAGTTTCAACAAGGGGCAGGGGAAGATATGAAATAATCAGTATTGAAGATGATTTGTACAGTGACCAAGATTGTTCAGTGGAACCCTATCAAGTTAATGATGTAAGAATAAAAGACTTCATTCTTACAGATTTTGATAAGGATGGGAAGAAAGATATTCTTACAATAGGTGTACAAAATCCAGATTATGGTGTACAAGAAACAGAATGTAGCCGAATTATATTACATCAGCAACTTCTTCAAAAATTGAAGGCAAGATAGTATGGCAGATACTTCAGGGGCTTTTTGCTCCGGAACGTACTGCAGCGGAAACCTGCATACCTTTGCTTGCTTTTTTTGCGGTTTGGTTCCGGGTCCAGGCGGGTGGGGAGTGCGGCTGTTTGGCGAAGCCCGGAGTACATAATACCAGTTATAGGCAGCAGAAACACAAGAATCATCCCGATAGCTATCGGGACCACTGAAAAACAGGCTGCGTATAACTTGCATTATGTAAATATAGCTTTGGGCATTTATTTTTGGCGTGTGTTTTTGTATCCGGTAGCGGTGGCGCAGCTCTTGCCGGTTTTGTTTTTACCTCTTAAAATCAATCCACACAAAACAAAAGCCGGCATCCCGCCGAAGCGGGACAAGTCGTGCTGCAGCAGGGTGGCCGCAAAAAGCATGACAGGAAAACGGGCCGGAAGGGATGGCCGTGGGGAGGGTTAACACACCAACGTATTGTAAGCAGTATTAAAAGCAGTACCTTAATACGTTGCAAATTAAATACTATGACGACAAGAACCGAGAAAAACATCCGGAGCCTGACAAAGGTATCAGGCGGATCCAGCTACGGGGTGACTATCCCGATCGATTACATCCGAAAACTTAAATGGAAAACCAAACAGAAACTTGAAGTCACTCTTTACCAGGACAGGATCATTATCCGTGACTGGAAATCGAAGTGATTTTTTCTTTCAATTGAAAAGCCGTTTTCAGTTGAAAAAAGAAAATGGTTATCTTTAGGGTTAATCACGTTCTTTGAAAAAGGTACGGAACCTGGTCATTGAAAAGTCGAAGGACTGGTGTAAAAAGTGACTTTACTGGTATACTTATTGCCTCAATAATCCACTAAAGTTTACGGATCCATCAGGTGAGAAGTGGAAATGGTGGTCGCTGATGCTGGCGGAGATTTTAACGGGCGGACAGATATCAATAACCGAAGCATCAATTGCAGCAACAGGTCTTGGGGCTCAATCGTTGGCCAACGGGATTGATTATACCTCTTCATATTTGAGAAGCTTTTCAGATCCCGGAAAAGCAGGAAAGCAGTTTGATAATTCGATAAGAACTGATTTTGGAATTTTGAATTCGTTAACAGGCATGTTCAGGTACGACAAAAGCGCCAAAGGAATTGAGTGGCCGCTGCAGGTATGGAACAATCTGACAGGAGGGGAGGGATTGCAGACAATACTGGGAAACGGTTTTTCACATATCCAGAATATTGGTAACAAGGTAGAAGGAGTAAGGTACTATCAGGGAAGGACGATAGTAAGATTAAAAGAAAATTTTCTTTTTCAGGATAGATATGGATTTGATGGGATCTCATTAGGGCATTACGTGACCGGAGAAAACATTGCATACAGTCCGACAGACAAGACCGGGAAAATAGATTTATTTGCACATGAGTTTGGACATACTTTTCAGAGCAGGATAACCGGTCCGGGGTATCTTCTGAAATATGGGATCCCAAGTGGGCCATTGCGCTCAAATGTTCCGGAATGGGATGCTAATTATCGGGCAAATGAGAATTTTGGAATAGATCCATGGAGCAGACCGATGGAACTAAACAAAACCAAGTGGTGGGAGTTTTTCTACTTCCCTTTTTTATGGCATTTCTTGTGGGATCTTAATGATTAAAATTGTTATTTATGAAAAGGATAGCATTTCTTTTAATGATAATATTATTCATTGGATGCGAATGGAGAGTATACTATAACTTTTATGTTACTAATAATTGTCCATTTGATGTTAGTGTTAAACTAGTTGATCACAAAAAGCAAGTTATAATAAAAACAATTACAGTTAATGAATCTTGTCTTGTTTATGAATCTGAAATTGTAGGCCCTCTGTATAAGGGTGACATAGAATATTTCATTAGTTCCATTATCGCGATCCATGATCAGGATACCACAAAAGTGAATTATATCAATAAAGATCTTTGGGATTTCCAGGTAATTGATGATGAGCATGCAAATTGTTACCTTGAGATTGATTCGGTTGATTTCAGGTAGATTTTTAATGGTGATAAAATAATTGCTAATCTGAGGTTAATTGATAATTATTTAATGGCTCGCCAGCCCGGAGGGCTGCAAGTCCAATAGCCATGGTAACATCCATGGTTAAAGGAGGCAGAATGATAACAACGCCGGAGGTGTTGAAGAAAAGAAGCTTCAACCGTTCCGCGGTTGGTCAGCAAGTCAGGTAACTACCCCGGATGTTACCGGGGACAATGGACTTCAAAGCCTTCGGCTTTAATGAATAAAATGAGCGTGCAAAGATGGAGGTTAAGCAAAGCGGAAATACGATACTAACAAGATGGTATCCGGGCGGGAGCTTCATAAGGGAGACTGCAGCAGGAGCAACCAAAGAATACACATTTATAGGAGGTGATTCTTATTCTGCACCAGTTGTGGCAATAACACAGAGTGGAACCACTTCATATTACAATCTGCAGTAGGAATAATAAAGCTTATTAAAAACAATATAAGACCCTTGGTAAACAGACACAAATTGCATGCTTGATCAACTGATAATGCATATCTATCGGCCATGATTTACTCGTTCATCGGTGCCGAAAGATTAATAACATCAAATCGTTGCCGGATCTAAGGTATAGTTTAATTTTACAATAACTGTACAGTAACACCCTAACTGTACAGTCACGTACAATAGACTGTACAATTTGTACAGTAACAGTATTTTAAAGTATTTATTATCTGGAAGTTGAGTTTTTTGATCAGAAATCTGTTTTCATAAGCCAATATTCTCCTCCGGGGTTATCACTGAATCACCGGATTAAATTCAGTTTCGATTGCTTAATCAGAAAAAAATTGTCAAACAAGGAGGGATAAGCAAGTATTTTCCCAACATCTCTTCTTGTGTTATTACCAGGATTGTAATACTCATTCCGGATCGAGTGACATATCTCTTTGAATTGATCCGCCAGGGAAGCGCTTAACCACCTATCTGAAAGTCTTTCTGTTTTTAACTTTTGATACCCCAGCGGATCAGTCATAAATAACCACCTTATCCCTGAAAAACTAAGAAACTTTGATTCCGGTTTCTGTATGGAAATATCTATTCCGGTGACAACGCAACATCTGGTACTTGTTGATGAGGTATCTTCTGTTAGTGGTGAAATGTTACTGTATAGCAGAGGGTAACATTTAACCATATTGTTGAATTCCGTTAAATTCTCAGTAGTTTTTGCTTGCCCTGAAACCTGGTAACTTCTAACCACTTCTTTAATTTCCTGATCTAACAAGGCTGGGAGAATATTGAATGTGGATCCATACTTTTCAATAAGATTCTGATATTGCTTGCGAATTCGTGAAATATGGGGTCCGGTTAAATTCTCCCAATAAATTGGATTGTGGCCTTTCTCAATTCTTAGTCTGTCCCTTTCCGGAACTTGGTCTAAATCAATCGAAGGATCATAGTAAATAATTTCACTGAATTTACTTCTGATTATATCTCCCAGGTATTCCCAGGTATCTTTATTAGCTAAATCGGACCATTTCAGCCCAGAAGGAAAGAGTTTCTGCATTCGTAAGTATTTCACCTCAACCCTTAGAATGTTAACTCCTATCGGACCCTGATGAAGACCTTTGTTGTAGATCTTTATTAGAAAATGGGTGTATTCAAATATTGAAGAAACTTCTTCCGCTGTGACTTTTTTGTTAACTGATTTTTTGAGGTGAGAAATTATATTTTTTATAAACAGGGAGGGATCAAATGGAGTCCGAATGTTAATCCCGAATTCTAAAGTATTTATTATATCATCAGATGAAATATAATCCTTCAGCTCATTGGCCACATTGAGGAACCGGGCAAGGGTGAAACGGTCATTATTATATTTCCCACCGTTAGCGTATTTGTGAATAGATCCCTGTAACTTTACAAATTGACCTCCAGGGATAATTGTAAATATTAGGTTCCTAAGATACCCGGAGTTCTTTTTATCTGTCAGGACTTCCCCCGAATTGAGACTGAATATACCTTCAAAATCAAAACGGTCCTTAATCCTTGGACCGATGTTCAAATTATTTATTTTGATAAAATCAATCATACTTTGGCCACAATTTTATTCAGGACTACCGGATATGCGGGCATATTTCACTGGCCCCTCATTTAAAGCCTTCTGTATATCTTCTTCTGAGAATAAAATCCTGTTGCCGATTCGTTTTGACTTTATTATTCCAAGTTTTGAGTAACGATCAAGAGTAGGAAGTGACAATCCAAGGACCTCAGCAACCTCTTTCCTATGATAGTACTTTGGCAGGTCGATCTTTGTATTTTCTGAGTTCTTTTCCTCGAGGCATTCTTTAATGCAGTCCTTTATTAGGGACTTGGCCTGATTTATTGAGAGTGTGTAGAGAGGTTGTGATTCCATTTGTTTTCTCTATTGATGGAATCGTAAATAAAATAAGTAAAAATTGACAAAAGAAAAATTACAAAGCAAACTACCTAACATTTTTATGTTAAAAACTTGTTGAAAATAGTGTATTATCTGACTGATTATTAACTTATTATATATATAGCTGATTTAATGATTGTTACATATAGATAATGATTATATGACTGGTATTTAATCGTTTGCAGTGAGTTGTCCAAGCTACTAACCAAAGAAGGGGGAGGCTGTTGATAGAATGAACTTTTCTCAAGAGACGTCAGATTGACGTCAAATTGATGTCAATTTGGAGCGAGTATTCCAAGGATAGATAAATTCAAATAGGGTATTTTGATCAGATGTCGTGCAGATATCGTGCAAATTTAAGCAATAAAAAAACTGATAGCATTGATTTACAGCACTATCAGTTTTTGAATACTTGCTTTTCTGTGGTGCCACCGGGAATCGAACCAGGGACACACGGATTTTCAGTCCGTTGCTCTACCGACTGAGCTATGGCACCTCCTTTTCGGACTGCAAATATAAATCTCAAAACGTTTAAACCAAAACTTTAAACAAAAAATTTCAGTTTGCAATCATATCAACGATATGATAACTTTGCATCCTGAAAAATCTGAATGGAACTATTCTATCATACCCTCGGCAATGGTATCAGGCTGGTCCACCATCCGGTATCCGGAATGGTAGCTCATTGCGGATTTATTATTGGGACCGGCTCACGAGATGAAGTATTACATGAGCATGGTATGGCCCATTTCATCGAACATATGCTCTTCAAAGGGACCGCAAAACGAAAAGCTTATCATATATTGAGTCGTCTGGAAGATGTCGGTGGTGAACTTAATGCATATACTACCAAGGAAGAAACAGCTGTCCATGCTTCATTCCTTAAGGAAGATTATGAAAGGGCAATAGAGATAATCAGTGACATAATTTTTAATTCAGTTTTTCCCGAAAAGGAGGTTGAAAAGGAAAAAGATGTAGTGACAGAAGAGATCAATTCATATCTTGATAACCCCGGCGAACTGATTTTCGATGATTTCGAAGAACTTATCTTTGCAGGTCAGCCAATCGGACATAATATACTCGGCACTCCGGCTACTGTTAAGAAATTCACAAATAAACTTATCGAAGATTTCATTTCAAGGAATTATTATACTGACCAGATGGTTTTCTGTTCTGTTGGTGACATTTCCTCCGCAAAGCTGACCTCCTTGTTCAGAAAATATTTCGAGCATATTCCCGCCAAAACAGGAAGAATCAATACCTTGTCTTCCTGGTTGTACAAACCGTCGTCCATCACAAGGCATCTCAATACATTTCAGGATCATTGCATAATCGGAAACATTGCGTACAATCTGAGGGACGAGCGGCGTCTTGGGATGTTCCTTCTTAACAACATCCTTGGAGGACAGGGAATGAATTCGCGGCTGAATCTCTCGCTTCGGGAAAAAAACGGACTGGCATACAATGTTGAGTCGAGTTACATACCATATTGTGATACCGGAGCTTTTTCAATCTATTTCGGAACAGAAAATCATAATCTGGAAAAAAGTATTTCAGTAGCAATGTCGGAGCTGAACAGACTGAGGACAACCAGACTGGGGATTATACAGCTCAGCAAAGCCAGGAATCAGATAAAGGGCTACCTTGCAAGGGGATATGAGAATCATGAAAGCCTTATGCTTGGTCTGGGTAAAAGCCTTCTTGTATTTAATACAGTTGAAAGCACTGAAGAGATATACAGGAAGATAGACAATATTTCGTCCTCCCATCTAATGGAATCTGCCAACGAAATATTCGATCCCGCCAGGCTGTCGACCCTAATTTACAAGTAACTATGGAGAGAAATATTGAGAGGTTCCTTCTCGACCATTCCACTCCTGAAGATCCGGTTCTAGCAGATCTTTACAGGCAAACCCACCTGCGATTCGTTAATCCCAACAGGATATGTGGACACCTTCAGGGTCGACTACTCGAGTTCATTTCAAAAATGATTTCACCTCTCAATATCCTTGAGATTGGTACTTTTACAGGATATTCAACAATATGCCTGGCGAGGGGACTAAGGGCAGGCGGGCACATAATTACGATTGAATCAAATGACGAACTCTACGATTTCAGCAATTCATATTTTCATAAGGCAGGAGTTGCCAATTGCATTCTTCAGTTAACAGGAAGGGCTCAGGACATAATCCCAGGCCTTGATCAACATTTTGACCTGGTTTATATCGATGGCGACAAGCGTGAATACACAGAATATTACAATCTGATCATAAACAAGGTAAAAGAAGGTGGATTTATAATAGTTGACAATGTATTATGGGGCGAAAAGGTTTTGGAAGAAGAAACAAAAGATCATCAGACCAGGGGGATAATCGAATTCAATGAGATGATAACGAAACAAGAAGATATAGAAAATCTGATTCTCCCCCTGAGAGACGGTCTGATGATAGTCAGAAAAAAATAAGGTGCCTTTTAGAGACACCTCATTTTAAATAGACATCTGAAATCATAAAATTATTTGATCTCAATTGTTCTTGCAGGCTTGGTTTTAGCTTCCTCTTTCTTGGGTATTAAAACCCTCAGAATGCCATTTTCATAAGTGGCAGATATCTTCTCGCTGTCGACAGTATTCGGCAGTGTAAATGAACGGCTGAAAGACTGGTAGCTAAACTCTCGCCTTGTAAATTGCTGTCCCTTCTTAGTCTCATTCTCAACCTTTTTCTCGGATGAGATAGTAAGGACATCATTTGCCAGGTCGATCCTGAAATCCTTTTTCTGAAGACCCGGAGCAGCCATCTCAACCTCATAATTTTCTTCTCCCTCTTTGATATTCACAGAAGGCAAAGTGGTATTGGTATCAGAAAAGTTGCGGGTCGTCCAGTCCAACCAGTCACGATTGAAAAAATCATTAAAAAAGTTCGACCATGCCGGATAATTTTCATACCTTTTAATTAGCGACATAATTACCTCCTTTTTAATAAGTTAGACAATCATTTTATATTTTATTTACGACTCCTGGATGTAAGTGTTATAACCGGTCACCAGGAGCCGTATGTATATATTACATTATGATATTGAAATCTGTCTTGCAGGTTTTGGCTTTGCTTCTTCCTTTTTGGGTATTAAGATCCTGAGTATACCATTTTCATATTTTGCCTCTATTTTTTCACTGTCGGCCGTGTTGGGAAGGGTAAATGAACGGCTGAAAGACTGATAACTGAATTCACGCTGTGTGAATTGCTGACCTTCTTTGGTCTCATTTTCAACTTCCTTCTCGGAAGATACCGTAAGAAGATCGTGGTTCAGCTCAATCCTGAAATCGCTTTTGGTAAACCCGGGAGCAGCAACCTCAACTTCAAAATCATCATCACTCTCCTTGATGTTAACTGATGGCAGAGTCGTGTTTGTGTTTGAAAAGTTCCGGCTCGACCAGTCGAACAATTCATTGTCCAGAAAACGGTCGAAAAACGACGGAAACTGATTTGTAAATCTTACTAGTGCCATGGTTAAATCCTCCATTATTACTTGTTAAACATTCTATTTTGTCTTTCGACTATTACTTCTCAAACAGCATACCACTTGATTGCAATGAAGGATCAAGAGACAATCAGATACTCTTATTTTTTGGAAATTAATGTTTTACAAAAAAAAGCATAATGCCATATTGACATATATATTGATATTTTCATGTCAATATGGCATGCTTTAATTGTTTTAGAGGTATTCCATAAGGCAAAGAAGGTCCAATAATCAGATAGGCTCCTGTCTTCCACCGTTTTCAAGGATATATGGCGTAATCTGGTAAACACAATAGTTGAGCCAGTTGGAGAACAGAAGGCTTGCATGGCTTCGCCATCTTACAAGCGGCGGCTCGCTTGGGTTATCATTAGGGAAATAATTTTTTGGAATATTAATATCAAGGCCTTTTGCTATATCACGGTCGTATTCCGACTTTAATGTAAGAGGATCATATTCTGAGTGACCTGTAACAAAAACTCTCTTAAGATCCTTTGAAGCAACAAGGTAAATTCCGGCCTCATCCGAGTCGGCAAGTATTTCAAGATCGCTTATTTTTTCTATATCTTCTTTTCTGACTTCTGTATATCTTGAATGAGGTGCCAGGAACTCATCATCAAAACCCCTGATAAGCAGGTTGGTTTTATTGTAAACCCTGTGATTAAAAACACCGAACATCTTTTCATTCCTCATATACTTTGGAATCCCGTAATGGTGATACAATCCTGCCTGAGAAGCCCAGCAAATGAACATTGTTGAGGTGACATGATGATCAGCCCAGTCCATGATTCTTACCATCTCTTCCCAGTAGTCGACTTCTTCAAATGCAAGATGTTCGATTGGAGCTCCTGTGATGATCATGCCATCATACTTATGTAAAGCAATGTCATCAAATGTCTTGTAAAATGCATCCAGATGCTCTTTGGGAGTATTCTTTGAGAGATGCATCTTAGTATATATCAGGGTGATCTCAACCTGAAGAGGTGTGTTGGAGAGAAGTCTCAGAATCTGCGTTTCAGTAGTGATCTTAACCGGCATGAGATTGAATATAAGGATCTGCAGTGGCCTTATATCCTGATGCAGGGCCCTTGTCTCTTTCATCACGAAAATATTCTCATTCTCAAGGATCTTTACTGCCGGCAGATTGTCGGAGATATTAAGTGGCATAATTCAATTACTGTTAAATTATTAACAAAAACACCAGATGCTTTTAATTCCGGGCATGAAAGATACTATAATATTAATTAATTTTAGAGTGCTCTGTTTTGTTTAACCATTTTCAATGCAAGAGATACTTGTATAGTTGTCCTTATAATATTCTCTTTAATCTAAAAATCACCTATATGAAACCCACATGTTTTGCAAACACAAACACTCATAAATATAATTTTATAAAACATGTGTGGTTCCATCATACCTTTAAAATCAAAATTATATTATGATGAAAATAAAAACATTCTTTTCTGCGGTTCTGACCATTTTGCTTATCTGTAACGGATGCAGCAACAAAAATCCGAAAACTGATCTGCCTTCAGGTTCAATGGGATACATTGGTGTTGGTAAGAACCTCTCTTCTTATTTTCAGTTTTCAGACGGTTCGCCATATATTCCGGTTGGAATAAATATGATCAATCCAAGTGGTAAATATCGGGATAATCCGGATTCATCACTTTATGAGATAGGACAATGGATGGAAAAGCTTTCGGGGTATGGAGGTAATTATGTGAGGATCTGGCTGAGTCAGTCATTCTGGGACATAGAGAGCACAGCGGCAGGTGTTTACAGTGAAGACAAGGTTAAAAGGATCGACCGGTTCATTGAAATGGCAAGGAAGAACAACCTGAGAATAAAAATGACCCTTGAACATTTCCGAAGTATTACTCTTGAGGAGAATCCCCAGACATGGGCTGTAAAATCGGTGTATCATACTTCAAAGGGGGGACCTCTCGACAGTATAAGACAATATCTGTCATCGGAGGAGGGTCAGAAACTGTTTCTTGATAAGGCTGACTATTACAGGAATCGATATGGAACCGACACATTGTTTTTCGGATGGGAACTGTGGAATGAAATGAATGCAATGAAAGGTCCCGAAGACTCGCTTTTCTTTGCCTGGAATGTTAAAATGCTCGAAGAGGTCAAAAAAAGATTCCCCGAGAATCTGGTAATGCAGAGTCTTGGTAGTTTCGATTACGAAGGCATCAGGCCTGTTTACAGAAAAATGATGCTGTTAAAAGGGAATCAGGTAGCGCAAGTTCACCGTTATCTTGATCTAGGCGCAAGGATGGAAGTGTGTCGCATGCCCATGGATATAATATGTTCATCTGCCGTGGAAGAACTGCTTTCATACAATCCGGGAAAACCTGTGATTCTAGCTGAAACAGGTGCTGTCGAACCACGCCATTCCGGCCCGAGTAAATATTACCCGCGCGATACGGCAGGGATACTTCTTCACGACATTTTGTTTGCTCCTTTCTTCAGCGGCGCCGCGGGTGCAGGTATGAGCTGGCATTGGGAATCATATGTTGACAGGAACAATCTATGGTATCATTACGGTAGATTTAATGAAGCTGTTAAAGGATTGAATCCATTATCCGAAAAATTTGTTCCTTCCAAATCAGAGACCGGTGAGTTCAGAATCTACATACTTAATGGGCAGAATACTCTTCTTGCATGGGTCCGCGAGAAGAACAGCAACTGGATGTCAGAACTGGAGGAAGGAAGATCCCCTGTTACAATACGGGGAATAAAAATAAACATCAGGGATCTTGGAATTTCAGGTACTGCAGGCAGAATCTCAGTTTATAATCCGTGGTCAGATGAATGGCATTCTGTCATACCTGAAGGTACATCGCTAAGTTTGCCTGATTTTAAGAGATCATTGATTTTAAGGATAGAAAAGGCGATCTAGAATTTAATAAGATTGATTGCCTTGACTATCGCGCAGGTTGCATGGTTCAAGCTGAGACAATTAGTTTTATTCAAAACCAGACAATCTACCTCCTGCAACATACCACATTCAAATACTATTATAATATCTGATTCCACGGCCCCCGCCTCAACAGGACCTATATTGCTTATCTTGTGAAATCGACAACAACCTTCCCTTCAGCCTTCTTCAGGTCAACCTCTTTTGTAACACCGTTGACTGTTATCCGATACTTTCCATAAAATGCGGGAGTTGTAAATACCCCTTTTTTACCGGCATTTCCTGAGACTTTTGTCCACCATTCATTAAAAATAAGCTTTTGATATGCTTCAGCAGCGGGAGTAGGTGTCCAGTCAAGTTTGTAAAGAGATGAAACCGGTATCCAGTTAGCTCCCTCCCAGAATCCCCACATAAGAATCCCTTCTACTGCGGGGTGCGCAAAGCATATTTTATAATAATCAACTATTTCCTTTGCTTTTTGTTCTTCTTCCTGAGGAGTCATTGTCAGTATTTTCTCTGTATGATACCTGGAACGCTGCCCCGGCATGTTAAATTCAGTTATGCGTATTGGGAGTTTGAAAATTGCAAGAGAGTCAAGGGCATTCCTTAGCTGATTCCGATCAAAGGTATCGCCATGAAGGTGACCCTGTACTCCGATTCCTGCAATGGGGACTCCCTGTTTAAGTAGTGTGCGTATCTGCGCCATATACTCGGGAAGCTTGTTTCCCGTCAGTATGTCGTAGTCGTTAAGAAAAAGCTTTGCGTCAGGATCACCATTATGCGCCCACTGAGCCATCAGCTTTGTTATCTCAGGTCCAAGCCGGTCTTCATAATAATTTCCGTGGATCATCTCATTGTTCAGATCATATTCGGCAAATCTTCCCTTATATCTGCTGGTTACAGTCTCCGCCCTGTTCTGAAGTGTCTTTCTCAGCTCCTGGTCATTCATTTCCTTCACCCAGGGTTGCACAAACCGTGGAATACCCCAGAAAAGGTTATGTCCCCTGAGAGGTATATTATTCTCATCCGTGAATTTCAGGATTGCATCGATATTGGAATAATTCACTTCTCCCTTGTTGCGCTCCATGCTTGGCCACTTTACTGCATTTTCTGTAACAGCTGAGTTGAAGTTTCTGATGAAGTTTTCCCTGTATTTCTTCATGTCGTTTTCTGACATTCTTCCGCTGGCAAAACCATCGCTGATTGCACATCCGAACCAGAATTCGTGACGGAGCTGCTCAATGGTAACCTTATCTCCTTTTTTTGCCCTGACCACTATCTCTCCTTTCCTGTATCTTGAGATATCCTGGTCGATACCCGGATATTGGGCGTAGCTTCCTGGGCTGCAAGCGATAAGTATTGCAGCCGTTATTAAGACACCGGAAAATGTTTTTCTGATTGATTTGGTTTGGATTTTCATGACAATAGTTTTTATTGGATTTTCGAAAATGTTCTTTTACGTGTATCCTGCCCTAAATTTAGTCAAGATAAAATTCAGAGATTATAAAAACAGCCGGGTTTCTACTAAAAAATGTTAATTCTCAGCCTCCCAAATGGCAACAATCAGTGTAAAAACCGGCAGCAGCACCTGCCCGTAAACGGGATCATACCATCCGAAAGATGCAAAAGGGCCTCCCAGTGCAAAACACCATACTGCAAACGACAACAGGGAAATTATATGTTGCTGTATCCTGATCACTTTCTGGACCTTCCACAGATATAATGGTGTAAGAACACAGAAAACCGAGAAAAGGATCCATTTCAGGATCAGCGATTCACTTTGATCCGTCAGACCGGAGGCTGCACCGGATACAAATATGTATCCGGCCACAAGTTCTGCCGGAATATATTTGAAAAGCCGGTCAAAATACCCGTCTTTTGTTACCGTCAGTGTCTGATTTGCACGGACTTTTGCTGTTTCACCACCATTTTCTTCAACCTTTAAATCTTTAAGGGTAATTATTTGTCTGCCCATAATTTTGGATTTTAATTGTTAACGACAATTGCAGCCGGTTTTCTTTTTTTGGAAGGTATGCCTTTCTTAAGTTCCAGGGCAAGTTTTACAGCTTTTAATGCGTTGATCCTGCCATAGCCATAGAACCTGCTGTGTCCCTCGCTGTCATAATCCCCTCCGGAAGAGTCGATCTTGTCGCAGGTGTCCCTGATGATATTCCTTACCTGTACCCAGGACAGGCCGGGGTTGACCGACAATATAAGCGCAGCTATGCCTGCCACCCCAGGGCATGAACTTGAAGTGCCTCCGAAACTGTCAGTATAACTACCTTCAGGGTTATAGCCTGCCTTGCCTATTCGGTCGGTTGTGAAAATGCCCGGAGTAAGCGGGTCGGGATGGTTAAAGGGTGGAAATCCGAAATCGCTGCTGGGAAAACAGCACCATACATTCTTTCCGTAATCACTGTAGATGCTACGCCTGCCCCTGTCATTGCAGGCTGCTACAGCAATTACTTTTTCACAGCTTGCATAACCATCATAACCGCAGTCCTCATTTCCGTTTCCTGCAGCAAAGGTTATGATACAGCCTCTGCCTTCACGCCCTCTGGATACAGCATACTCAATTGCCAGTCGCGTACTGTCGGGAAGGTCAATCATCGTGGTATGAACAGGATCGTCAGGATCTGACCAGTTTCCATCCTCGGGACCCCAGCTGCAGGAAATTATATCAGCACCGTGATCTGCAGCCCATTTGAATGCCGCTGCCTCAGCTGCTGATCCCAGGTTGGCACTGAGCCGAACTGGCATGAACAATGCTTCAGGAGCTGCTCCTGAGGCTTCTATTCCTGCAGCAACAGCAACGCCTGCACATGCCGTACCATGATTGTTATAACTGTTCCTTGGACGCGGATCATTGCTGCCGGTGGTGATATCTCTCGAATGAATAACTTTACCGGGAATTCTGAACTCAGGATGATCTATTTCAAAACCGTCATCAATAATCGCAATAACAATGTTTTTTCCTGTCGAGAACCGGTGAGCTGCATCAGCCTTTACCCCAGCATCTATCCTTCTGCCATTGATCCGGGTCGCCATGAGGTGCCATTGCCTATGGCTTATGCCCCTGAATCCCCTTTTTCTGATAAGCTCCGGATGACAAAGCTCAACTTCCTCCATCTCAAGTAACGACTCTGCAATTTTGAAGATCCTCAAACCTGTGTTTTCTGGTGCAGCTGCAAAATATGCATTCCTGGCATAATCAGGCTTATGCTTGATCCTCAGATCATAGTCATTCAGGATCTTCTCACAAACTTCAGCTCTTACGTCATCGTGAAACTTAATGAAAATGTTCTCTGTGTAAAGTACCAGCGTCCTGCCATCAGCTTCAACCAAAACCTTCCCCACAAATCTGAGCTCAGGTTCTTTTTTAAGAGCCATTCTTGCTTTATCCCTTACAGCCATAGGATCCTTTATCGATCCTTTTATCCTGTAAACCGAAATATCAGCTTCAGGAAATTCAAGTACCAGGTCAAAGTCCTTCAGAACTTTTTTGCCACCTGGAGAGCTGACAGCGTTTTTTATACTCCGTGCACTCCTGGTCCTAATAGCAACCATGTCAGTGCTTTCGTGCAGAATATATTTCTTTCCAGATTTGCCGCCAAAAGTATAGGTGTACATGATTGAAAATTTAAGTCTGTTTAATTCATAAACATTATTGATATACCATACTTCTTTGTTTTATTTTGTGAACCTTTGTGAGACTTTGTGAAAAGGAGATTTATAAACACTCTGGCACAAACGTCCTGATCTTTTCGGAAATAAAAAGGGAAGAAAAGCAGATGAATTAAAAAGGTTAATGTAATTCATTAAAGAGATAAAAGATTAAAGTAAAAATTACTGACATTTCATTTTCCCACTGCATCAGGGTTTGTAACGTAAATTATCATCGCCGACATCAACTAAACAAATATAAGAAATTTTCCGGATCTCATTAAAAATGATGTCCAGATTGTTTGATGCATCGTGTGGAAAATGAAAAATTGCCCGTTTTTCAATTTTCCTGTCAACAATTACCTTCCATTCGTCAAAAGGGCCAATTCGGGGTTAAAATATCCAATGTATGAAATATGGTTCTGATTATGAGCAAAATGTATTGAAATCGACTAACGAATTTCATCAATAAAAAGTTTCCGATAGTAAATTTCATGTCTTGTTTGACCAACACTGAATTTTCTGTCATAAGCTTTCAGTTTTCGCCTGGTAAGCAATGTTTTTTCTTCGATAAACAATTTAATGTCGAAGCTCATTTGCCCGCAGATTGGGTCTTTAAGTCTTGACAAACATGTGATTGGCCGTTAATTTTACAACATGATGCTTATGAATTACGAATCAGTAATGAATTACATATAATGAAAATTAGATCCTTTAAAAATGAAAATATTCTATCAGATAACATCAAGTGAGTATGGCACAGTTCTTCTGAGAAAGAGGAAAATAGCAAAAGCTTTCAGGTGGTGGCTGCGTAAAAACGGTTTTACGTACAAATATATGTTCTTTGTAAGTTAGGTCAGGTTTTCAGGTATGAATTAGTTAGGCGATGCCGGTCAATGAGCCGGCTGGTGTTTGAAGAGAAGAATCTAGAGGCTGGTTCTTCTCTTCTTTTTTTATATATCCAGCCTGAACTGAACCCTTATTCCAAATTGCGACACATTAGGATGATCAAGATATGTAAACCTTTTTATGAGATCAACCCTGAATATCCGGAGGATATTTGAAAGTCCCACGCTGGCTTCAATATATGGTTTTTTCTCAAGGGTAAAAGTGAGAGGCACATTGTTTAAGTCGACCGGGAACCTGAACAGATCACTGTTGTAATCAGGATTATTCTTATCTCCAAGTCCTCCATACAATGCCTTGAATGTTATTATCTCCCTTAGTTTCATTTTCTTCAGTAAGGGCACCTTATTCAGAAGGAACCCGTTGAAGCTGTGGTCAATGTTTAGCGCGACATATTTGTCACTCACAAATTCAAGGAAGTTCATCAGGTTGTAGGAATCTTTCTGATATGCATAGGTCTGGTTTGCCCTGTGGATGAAAAGAAGAGGGTATGGGACCTTCCCGGAAATTTTCCCTGCTTCAAAGGAAATGTCAGTATATCCAAGGATAGAAACATAATATCTGCGGCTTATGTTAAACTGAAACCTGAGATATTCATAATCATTAAAAAGAAATCCTGATCCGGCGGCAGTTTTGAGCCTTATCACGGGGTAATTATTGGGGAAATGATCCCTGTACAGTTTTCCCTGGTAGAAAGATTCGTTAGGTGCATACCTTAGATCGAGAAACAACTCTCCAATATCTATAGAACTTAATTTCCCGTCTTCAGATAAATAATCATTAACGTTGAAGAAAAGGTTACCGAGTGGCTGCTGTCTGGTAAAACTGTACCCGACAAGGTAGGAAAAATGGTTTTCGAATTCATTAAGATGTTCAAACCTTAGGGTATTATTGAGTAAAAGTTTATCATTTATGCCTCTCTTGAACGACAGGAAAAAGTTGTCGCCCTGTGAGAATTGAAGCTCTTGTCCCGGGATCCTGGTATCCTTCTGATATGTGATTTTAAGGTATTTGACGGGGAACTGGTAAATGGTACGGGGTGTGAGAGAGTATGTTATGCCGGTATTGTATTTGAATGTCCGGTCTCCGAAACCATATGCTGCATAACCTTCAAGGGTTAACTTTTTACTGAAATCGGGAGTGGTTCTGCCGCCGATTCTGACCCTCCTTCCTTCCACCTCGTTGAAGCTGTAGAAGCTGCCTGCAGGTCCGATTTCTATTTTTCCCAGGTCGAGAAACTCAGTTGACACCAGCATTACCAGGTTCATGCTTCGCCTGAATGCAGGAACCTGATTTACACTATCTACCAGGGAATATAATCTTCGTTCTGATCCCGAGAGAGGAACCTGCCTGTTCTTTTCCCAGAAATCATGTGTACCTGATAAAGGATCGGGTTTCTCACTTCTTTCAGGTCCGCTGAAGATCTTATCATCAATTGGCTCGTTAAGGATATAATCATCATATGCAACCGTACGCTGGGCATATAAACCCAGCGAGTTCTTAACAACCCCCACATCGATCGAAATCTCTTCCTTTGAAAGAAGCCATGTGTCATGTCCGTTTTTCTCAAAATCCTGAGTGATACTTATATTCTGAACCCAGTCGATATTGATATTCTTGTTGATGCCTATATCGATTTTTTTGATCGCATATGTACTGTCGAGCGTGATATAAAGATTACCATGAAAAAGAAAATCGGCAGGATTTCTTGGTTGAAAGAAAAGCTGGATGCATTTAATGTCTTTTACAGTCAGAGTGTCGATGATGAAATATCTGTAGAAAAGAGGAGCTGTACCAGCTACCGGGCTGAGGAACTTGTTGGTGAGAAAGAGTATCTCACTGTCATAGATATCAATATCCTGATAAAGATAATTGAGGTTCGCCGTTACTCCCTTGTTGTCGAGATATCTTTCAAGATTTATTGCCTTTTCTGCCCTAACTACTTCCTTTTTTGCCTCGGGTTCCCTCCTGTAGTAATTATCAGAAAGGGACTCCTTAATATAAAGAGGCAGAATTTCATTACCTATTCTCTTTGTGGTGTCTGTATTATCAAAAATAAAACTGTAGCCTTTGAAAAGCTCTGATTTCTTAAAATCCTCCGTGATGTTGCTAAGGGCAAGCAGTATCTTCTCGTATTTCGTGTATCTGACAAAACTGAATGATTCCCTCCTGTTTAAGTCTTTCCGGGCTATGACTTTACCGATCAATTCAACGGCGGGATTGTTTTTATTCCGGTATTCCCTTCTCTTGGGCTTGATAGTTACTTCATCGAGCGAAATGGAAGAAAGCTTCAGACGGATGTCAATTACCTGTTCTGTCCCGGGTTTAATTTTGCGGAACTCCGACTCATAGCCAATGAATGAAAATTTAAGTTCAGATGCTTCTGATGATGTTTCAATATTATATCTCCCCTTGCTGTCGGTCAGGGTCCCTATAGTGGTTCCCTTCAGCAGGACAGATACATATGATAGCGGCTCCCCGGTATTTGCATCGATTACGGTTCCTTTTACAATGGTTTTCCCCTGGTACATTGAATAGGATTCAAGGAATGATCCGTTCAAAGCAAAAAGCAGTATAAGCAGATTCATTAAATTACGAAAGGTGCTCTTCAGGGGATCCGAAGAAATAATTTTACAGATACTAAAATCCATTCAGCTTAATTGTTATTGTAGGGATCAGGAGAAGGAATCCCAGAGAAACAAGTATCAGCAATATGGGCAATATCCATTTCACCCATTTCACATAAGGGATCCTTGCCATGCCAAGCACTCCGATAAGAACACCGGAAGTAGGAGCTATCATGTCAGTAAATCCGGCACCGAACTGAAAAGCCATGATTGTGGCCTGCCGGGAAAGTCCCACAATGTCAGAGAATTCTGCCATTATCGGGATAGTGAGGGCAGCTTTGGCCGACCCTGATGTAATAATAAGGTTGAGCAGTGACTGGAAGACGTACATTATTGTGATAGCCGAAATCTGATCGGCTCCTTTCAGTGCGCCAGATAAGCTGTAAAGTACAGTGTCGATTATCTGTCCGTCTGTAAGTATTGCAATTATCCCACCGGCAAATCCCACCACCAGCGAAGCTGATACAATATCCTTTACTCCCTCCACAAAGAGTTTTGTTATTTCTCCCGGTTTCCTTCCTGCTGCAAAACCCGTAATTATACCCATTGCCAGGAAGAGCGCCGCAATTTCCATAATATACCATTCATAGCCAAGCACCCCTGTAACAAGGTACAACATTGTAAATGCCAGGATGTTCAGAACAAAGAAGTGAATTGATTTCCTGAGAGATATGATACTGAAAACAATAAATAGGAAGGCCAGGACAGGCAATACAGGTGCCGTAAATTTTGAAATGCCTACCGATAGGTGAGTAACAGGGTGCTGAATTGCAAAAATAATGAGAACTGTCGCAGTAAGAATTGCGGTGATCCACGCTGATAAAGGTGTATGGTATTTAATTTCTTCAATATGTGCGTTACCTTTTTTTCTCCAGTATTCATCTGCTTCGTACATCGGGCTTTTTTCCGGATTTTTTCTGATCCTGGCGGCATAAAGTAATATGATTACTATGCTTACTGAAGTAATTATTATCCAGCATAATGTACGGTATTCTATCCCGGTAAAAAGCGGAACACTCGCAAGTCCCTGGGCAATTCCTACTGTGAACGGGTTGAGTATGGCTCCTGCAAAGCCCACATGAGCTGCAAAATAGCAGAGCGCTACTCCTACAATCGAATCATACCCCATCGATATGGCAAGGGGTACGAAAATCACTGCAAAGGCTATTGTCTCCTCACTCATACCGAAAATCGCGCCAAATAAACTGAATATGATCATTATCAGGGTGATAATTATATTGTTCACCCCCATACGTTTTACAAGCCGAAACCTTTCCATCCTCCGGGTAAAGCCGAGAAAGGAAAAAATACCAACATCTATTGCCTTTGTTTCGTTCATAATCCAGAATGCCCCACCAATCATCAGAATGAAAACGATTATGTGCGACATGCTGATGAATCCTTTGTAAAAAGCGGAAAAAATCTGCCATGTCTGGGGCTTGCTCTCAACCTGATGATAAGATCCGTTGACTATCACACTACGCTCCACACCGTTAACTGTGATGGTCTGCCGTTCAAATCTGCCTCCCGGAATAATCCATGTCAGCACTGCCGCAATTATGACAATACTGAAAACTATTACCAGATTATGAGGTACTGAAAATTTAAATCCCATAAGATTTCCAGAATGAATTCCAGTTTCTTTATTCAGTTGTTTTAAAGGAAGCGGTAAAATTAATTAAAAAGAGTCTAACCCGGTTATTAAGCTCAGCTAAAATTCCTACCTTCCCTTGAGGCAAGGACTTTGGTGCTCGGCCTCTTTCGAAGTGTTTTTTCTCCCGTTCTCTCCTGCCTTGCTCCACCGAAGCGGCTAAGCGAATGCGAGAGGAGAAGGGGACGGGGATGAGGCGAATTATGCAGAGAAGAGGTCAGGGGTGAGGCAAATCGTTGCTTGTGATAAGAGGTTTTGAGGGAGATTGCATCTGACATATACTGCTTAAGGATCAGGAATTCCGGAAAACTGTAATCCCTGAAACTAATTTACGTAATTAATTACGTAATAAACTACGTAATTAATTACGTAAATAATTTCAGTTTAGAATTTTTTAACAGCTAACGGCTGTTTTTTCGCCGTCCATAATTGATAATTTACTATTTTTAACATCATTGCAGAACGGGGATACTGATCTTCACCTGAATGCAACTAATAAATGAATAATTTACCAGAAATCGGGTTTCAACTTTCTGTACGGATACTCTATTCGACCATTTAAATCAAAAATAATTCACCATGAAAAAGAATTTGATCGTTACCTTACTGACCATTATTATTCCAATGGCACTGCTGTCGCAGCAGAAGTTCAGCGGACTTGACATGAATATGGGCAATCTTTACAGGTTGTCGGATGCAAAAACACGTTCCATCAGTCCTGAGAATTTCACCGGAGAAAAGGGGAAGGGAGGGATGGCAAAGCCAGAAGACAAGGATAGACCGAACACTGCAAATGCTTACCATGCTGCCCGTGACCTGGGTCAGGGCTGGAAAGTCAATCCATATGTTCGTATTAAGCCCGGAGAAACATTTACGATGGCTGAGATCGAAGGACCAGGTGCAATACAGCATATCTGGATGACACCTGCAGGAAACTGGCGGTTCTCTATTTTTAGGATTTACTGGGACGATGAGCCCGAACCATCAGTAGAATGCCCTGTTGGCGACTTTTTCGGCATGGGCTGGGGTCAGTATGCACCGCTGGTCTCTCTGGCTGTATGTGTTAATCCCGGAAGTGCCTTCAACAGCTACTGGGTGATGCCTTTCAGGAAAAAGTGCAGGATAACTATGGAGAATATAGGAGATCAGGATCAGATGACCCTTTATTATCAGATAGATTACACGCTGACTGATGTACCTGCTGATGCAGCTTATTTTCATGCTCAATATCGCAGGCTTAATCCAAATGTTACTTCCGATTATACGATCGTTGACGGAATAAAGGGCAAAGGGCATTACGTAGGTGTTTATATGGCTGTTGGTGTAAACAACAATGGCTGGTGGGGTGAAGGTGAAATCAAGTTTTTCATAGATGGCGACACGAAATTTCCCACAATATGTGGTACAGGTACAGAAGATTATTTCTGTGGTTCGTATGATTTTGACACAAGAAAAAGGAATGCTGCTGGAGTTGAGGAGGTCAATTATACAGAATTCTGCACCCCATATTCAGGGCTCCATCAGGTTATACGCGGCGACGGCCATTACAAGGTTATGCAACGCTTTGGTATGTACAGGTGGCATGTGATGGATCCTGTAAGGTTTGACAGAGACCTGAAGATAACGATACAGGATCTGGGATGGAGGCAGGGAGGAAGGTATCTTGCCCAGAAATCTGATATTGCATCGGTGTGCTACTGGTATCAGTCCGAACCACATGCAAAATTTCCAAAAATACCCGGATGGAGAGAACTTGAAGTATACTAATCAAAAACTATATGTTAAATGGAACAGAACAATAAAATTAAATCAGAGGAGAAGAAAGGAATTGATCGCCGCGGGTTTATTTCCAAATCATCGCTGGCTGCAATTGGAGCAATAGGAACTGCAGGTTTGCTGAATTCCTGCAGCGGCAAACCAAAAAAGCCTGAGCTGAAACTGCCGGTTCTGCTTAATCAGGCCCCTGACGGCAAAGTACTGAAGGCCGGACTAATAGGTTGCGGAGGCAGGGGTACAGGTGCTGCAATAAATTTCCTCGATGCAGGCCCTAACCTTGAAATAGCAGCCCTGGGGGATGTTTTTAAGGACAAGCTCGACCAGTGCCGCGAACAACTTAAAAAGCAAAAAAATGTAGAGGTACCGGACGAAAAGTGCTTTGTAGGATTTGACAGCTTTGAGAAGGTTATCGATTCAGGAGTTGATATTGTGCTTTTATGTACTCCTCCGCATTTCAGGCCTGCACATGTAGAGGCAGCCGTTAATGCAGGAAAACATATCTTCATGGAAAAACCCATTGCTGTTGACCCCGTTGGCGCACGCAAAGTAATGGTGGCAGCAAAAAGGGCCGTGGAGAAGGAACTCAGCATGGTAAGCGGAACAATACGCAGGGTTCAGAAAGATTTCATGGAGACCCAGAGAAGAGTCGCAAGTGGCCAGATAGGAGAAATAGTAAGTGCTCATATAATACGCAACGGAGGATCCCTGTGGGTTATCCAGAGACAACCCGGATGGTCCGACATGGAATATATGCTCCGCAACTGGGCTAATTTCTGCTGGTTGTCAGGAGATCATATTACAGAACAGTTCATACATGAAATTGATGTAATGAACTGGTATATAGGCAAGAATCCTGTAAAGGCAATCGGATGGGGCGGCCGTCAGAGAAGAGTTACAGGCGACCAGTACGATTTCTTCAGCATCGAATATATCTACGACAATGGTATGCATACCCATTGTGCAGCCCGTCAGATAACAGGATGCAGTAATCTTACCGAGCAGTTCATTGTCTGCACCGAAGGTTTTGCTAATGCAAAGGGTATGCTCTACAATCTTAAAGGCGAGGAAATATGGAAATACCCATATCCGGAAGAAGGCTCAACAGATGAGACCTGGAAAGTAAAAGATCCTTTTGTACAGGAACATATAAACCTGGTAACGGCCATCAGGACTGGCAAGCCCTACAATGATGCAGAAGCACAGGTCAATTCAACCCTTATCACCATAATGGGCAGAATGTCGGCCTATACAGGAAAGGATGTTACATGGGATGAAGTACTAAACTCCGACCTCTATCTCGGACCAAAAACATACGCATTCGGTCCGGTACCGGGAATTCCGGAAACACCTCCCGTAATCGGCTCCGAGCCTAAACTGACTTAATAAAGGATAAAATCACTAATAAAATGAACAGAAGACAGTTCACAGAAAAAACGGCAATGGCTGCGGCTTTTGTTTCAGCTTCAGTCGTTCCCCGATTTTCATCTATAATCACTCCCACCGTTCCTTCACTGAAAAAAGGGATAATGTGGGGAAGCAATGGTGTAGGCAAAACCATAATGGAAAAATTCAGATCGGCTAAGGCTGCTGGATTCGATGGAATTGAAGTTATGAGCCACCTTGACAGGAATGAAGTGCTGAAGGCAATGGATGCAACAGGCCTGCCCGTTCCCAGTGTCTGCGGTGAGATGCACTGGAAGTACCTTCTTTCAGATCCTGATCCCGAGGTAAGGCAGAAAGGTGTTGATGCGCTGAAAGTGTCGCTTGAAGATGCCAAAGCTTATGGCGCCGATACGGTACTCCTTGTTCCGGGCCGTGTTACTGAGACTGTTGCTTACAACGACTGCTGGAACAGGTCCGTTGAGGAAATCAGGAAAGTGCTGCCCCTGGCGGAAAAACTGAATGTATGCATAGCCATTGAGAACGTCTGGAACGGATTTCTTCTCAGCCCTATGGAGGCCGCATACTACGTCGACCAATTTGAGAGTAGCTGGGTTAAGTTCTATTTCGATTGCGGAAATATTCTGGCGTATGGTTATCCGGAACAATGGATCAGTATTTTGGGGAGCAGGATAGCCAAGATACATATCAAGGAATACAGCCGGAAAATTGCTGATAAGCAGGGCCGGTCAGCAGGATTCGGAGTGAAGCTGAGAGAAGGGGATGTTAACTGGAGCGCGGTAATGGATGCCATTGAAAGTGTAGGATATACCGGCTGGACCACTATTGAGCAGCCAGGAGGAGACACCCCTGAGGGATTAAAGGATCTGTGCGACAGGCTCGTTCTTATACATCAAAGCTGATAGGTTACAGAGATAATAAGCCTGATAGTTTATTTGTTGCATTTTAAATTTACCTGAAATGAATGAAATAAAACTCCGTCCGGTTTTAGTGGTTGCAGCTTTTACTTTTCTGCTTTTTTCCTGTACCGTAAAGGATCAAAATCTGCAAAAGGAAGGGCATCAATTCAACGGATCGTATTCGGGGAAAAACCTTGACAGAATTGCTTTTCCTGTTGGAGGCATTGGTGCCGGAATGTTTTGTGTTGAGGGAACGGGAGCAATTTCACACATGTCGGTCAGGAACAGGCCCCAGATCTTCAATGAACCATTAATGTTTGCTGCTGTCTCTGTAAAGGGAATTGAAAACGGTGCTCTTGTATTGGAAGGACCAGTCCCGGGATGGAAAAGATTTGGCCAGTCGAATTCGGGCAACGGTTCTCCCGGTACAACCTATGGTCTGCCCCGCTTTGAAAATGCAGTGTTCACTGCAAGATTCCCTTATGCTTCAGTTGACCTCAATGATCCTGATATACCCCTTGAAGTTAAGCTTACAGCCTGGAGCCCATTCATCCCCACCGATGAAGATAATTCCAGCCTTCCGGTCGGAGGTATAGAATATACGTTCAGAAATACAGGAAATTCAAAGATAGAGGCAGTCTTTTCGTATAACACGGTGAATTTCATGTCTGTTCAGAATGGAAGGGCATTGGTGAAACCGCTTAAAAATGGTTTTATCCTTTCAGAGGAAGGAAACAAAGAAAAGCCTGAAACGAAAGGCAGCTTCGCCATCTTCACAAATATGCCTGAAACAGTAGTCGATCATTGCTGGTTCAGAGGAGGATGGTGGGACCCGCTGACAATTGCATGGAACACTGTCATGCGCGGTGAGGTAAGGAACAGCCCGCCTGTATCAACTTCAGCTCCCGGCGCCTCACTATACGTTCCATTAACAATCGATAAGGGTGAGACAAAGGCTATTAGGCTCATGTTTGCATGGTACGTTCCTGATACCGACCTGAAATACGGGCAGGATGTAAAAGCCGATGACGCCAGGTTAAAAGAACCCGGTTGTTGTACCGACATGCCTTTTTACAAACCATGGTATACGTCAAAATTCAATTCGGTTGAAGAAGTTGTTAATTACTGGCAGACAAATTACGATGATCTCAACAGGAAATCAGGACTATTCCGTGATTCTTTTTATGCAAGCACACTTCCACCTGAGGTTCTTGAAGCAGTGGCTGCGAATCTGACAATTCTAAAATCGACCACGGTTTTAAGGCAGCCCGACGGTAAACTATGGAACTGGGAAGGTTGCAGCGATAATTCCGGATGCTGTGCAGGCTCATGCACACACGTTTGGAATTATGCTCAGGCGATACCTCATCTTTTTCCAAAGCTGGAGCGTTCACTCAGGGAGACGGAATTCAACCAGAGCCAGAATCTTGAAGGTCATCAGACATTCAGGTCGGCATTGCCCATAAGGCCGGTGGCATCTACATTCCATGCTGCAGCAGATGGTCAGCTGGGTGGTATAATGAAGGTATATCGCGACTGGCATATCAGTGGTGACAATGGATGGCTGAGAAGAATCTACCCCAAAGTGACAGCAAGCATGAATTATTGCATAAAAACATGGGATCCCGATAACAAGGGAACACTTGAGGAGCCTCATCATAATACATATGATATAGAATTCTGGGGTCCCGACGGTATGTGCACCAGCTTTTACCTGGGGGCTCTGAAAGCTATATCGGAAATGGGAAGATCACTGGGTGAAGATGTTACCCGGTATGAAAATCTTTACAGCAAGGGAAAGCAGTTCATGGAATCAGAGCTGTACGACGGTGAATATTTTATTCAGCAAATCAAATGGAAAGGGTTACGTGCAGCTGATCCTGTTCAGGTGTCAGCAGGTTCGTGGAACAGCGATTATTCGGAAGAAGCAAGGGTGCTTCTGGAGAAAGAGGGACCCAAATACCAGTATGGTAAGGGATGCCTCTCCGACGGTGTTCTGGGATCATGGATCGCAGAAGTTTGCGGGATAAAAAACATCATCGACTCATCAAAAGTGACAAGTCACCTTAATTCAGTGTTCAGGTATAATTTTAAGACCACACTCACAAACCACTCTAACCCGCAGAGGCCTGCTTATGCTTTCGGCGATGAAGGCGGCCTGCTGCTTTGCACATGGCCCAAGGGAGAAATGCTTTCTTTGCCTTTTGTATACAGCAATGAGGTGTGGACAGGAATTGAGTACCAGGTAGCATCACACCTTATGATGATGGGAGAAGTTGAAAAAGGACTTAAAATAGTTCAGGCAGCAAGAAAAAGGTACGACGGTAGATACAGGAATCCCTTCAATGAGTACGAATGTGGCCATTGGTATGCCAGAGCACTTGCCAGTTACGCTCTTTTACAGGGACTTACAGGAGCAAGATATGATGCCCTGTCACAAACAATCTACATTAATCCGGGTAAAGCTGATTTTACTTCATTTATTTCCACGGATACAGGATTCGGGAATATAGGCATCAAAGAAGGCAAACCTTTCCTTACTGTTGCCTATGGTGATATTCCGGTAAAGGAGTTTGTGTTAAGATAATCAGTCCGTACGACACCAGATATACCGGTCTGCGATAACAGGATACTACCTGTAAGTGTAAAGTGAGATTTTCTGGATGGTATATTCGTTGCGGGGGAACTTCATTCCGGTACCCGACCATGTGCTTGCATGTGTCTCATCTCCGTTGAGCCTTCTTGAAGGGGTCCATTTATTGTTTATGAAATTGCCCTCATCCACAGCATTCACAGCTATTCTGCCAGATCCATTCTCAGGAAAGAAGAATACATCAAGGTTTTTTCCGGCAACGATAAATTCATCTGAACCGGTATTGATTATTAATCCACCTGCTACTTTTACATCAGCGTTACCTGCAAGCGACACTTTTATAATGTAGCCTCCCAGATTGACCTGCTGTTCGGGTGTATTATCATCAACCAGAATTCCCCTCATGGTACCTTTACCCTGGTGTTCAAGTATCACGACTGACATATTATTAAGAACAGCATATGCGCCGTCGAGCGGATCATTATTCATAAAGACGGGATTATCTATTCCAAAGGGAGCAAAACAGCCGGCGCTGTATTCGCCGAATGCAAAGAATGCTCTTGCGGCACCGGTTTCTCCTCCTCTGGTCTCAGGAATGAAAAGGGGATTGCCGCTTCTGGTAAACTCGTCGCAAACCCATTTAAAATCATCTATATAAATATCGGGAGCTATAAAATCGATTGATGGAGCTCCTGCTCTCCAGATATCAATTACCTGAGGAAGAGGGCCTCCAGAAGGATATCTCCCCGGCCATCTTGTTGTCGATTGTTTCAACCATGCATTTACATACATTGGCAGAGGGTATTCGTGCTTTCCGGCAGCAGCGATCTTCTCAACATACCTCGCATAATTCCAGGCTGAAAAAAGTTCTTCAGTATAGTACGAGTAAAATTTCCAGTCCCTGGCCTCAGGTTTAAGCACTCCTTTTCCAAATACCTCCTCCCATGTACCTTCACTCTTAAAACCGTTCTTTTCCCATACTCTAAGCAGTTCTGGAAAAAGACTTTCCCGGTGCCGCTCCAGATAATCCATTAATTCTTTCGGAACAGGTTCGTTGAATGCTCTATTGGCATCGTCGCTGAAATCTCTTCTGGCATTGCCCGGTGTCTCCCCCATGTTGTCGAGTATCCCCATTTCATTCTCAACCTGCATCATAACCACTGTGCCATACTTCTCATCAACAGTTCTGATATGACGCATAAGCATTGCAAATGCTTCAGCATCTGCCTCGCATGAAGCTTCACCGAAAGCAGACAGTATCTCAAGAGGTTTCCCGTTTTCATCCTGTACCCTGGGATATTTATGAAAATCCTTCTTAACCCACGACGGAATATAAATCGATCCCCCGTTCTTCCAGCTTCCGAACCAGATAAGAACCAGTTTCAGGTTTGCTTCCCTGGCTCCTGATATAATGCTGTCAACAAGGGTGAAGTCATATTTGCCCTTTTCTGGCTCTACAAGCTCCCAGGAAACTGTAGCAATTACAGAGTTCAGGTTCTTTTCAGCCATTCTTTTCCATACTGGCCTCATATAATCGAGCCCTCCGCATGTAGAGTTATGAAGCTCTCCTGAAATGAGAAGCATGGGTTTTCCATTTGCCACCACACGGGCAGCAGACCCCTGACTTTCAAGACGGGGTATTTGATATCCGGTTTTATCAGAATCTTTTTTGTTGATTTTATCTTCATTGTTGCCGCAACCTGCTGAAAGAAGGAAGAGGCATAATGAAAGCGGGAGAAATACTCTTTTTGTCATGATTTGTCTTGATATTATATCTGGTAACTATCCGGAAGTCATTTCCATATCTGATCAGGTGAAGAGATACTTCAGGAATATGAACAACTAACTCCATTGGTAAATCTTCCATTTTCTTCTTAAAGCTGTTTTTTTCAGCCGACGGTCAGGATTAATACAAACCGGATGTCCGACAGATTCGAGTACCGGTATGTCTGATCCTGAGTCTCCGTAGTACCATGCTTCTTCGGGTCTGCTGTTATTCATTTCACAATAGTCCTTCATTCTTATTAATTTTTCTTTTCCAAAGCATGGAGCTCCTTTTGTCATTCCTGTATACAATCCGTTTTTTACATCGAGTACCGTGCATATTATATCATCCATTCCGAGATGAGTGGCTGCGAGTGAGCATATTGGTTCAAGCGAGGAGGAGAGGAGTATGATTTTTGCCTGCTCCGACCTGTGCATCTCTATCTCCTTTATGGCATCGCGGTAAATGGAAGGCTTTATGATGCAGGCAAAGACTTCTGCACACAAGGCCTCCACAGACAACACAGGAATGCCATTTACCCAGTTTAACATGTCATTTATTATGGAGAGATGGTCCCTCATTCTCAGTCTGTTTGCGAATGAATTGAACAATGCATTCATCACTACTTTTCTGCTGAGCATACCTTTACTGTATGCAGCTTTTGCAATAATCCTTCCGCTGATGGTAGGAGTAATTGTCCTGTCAAGGTCAAAAAAAACCAGATATTTTGTTACTTTTTGTTCAGTCTTTTCTGAAGAAGTGTTTTCCATCAGGATTATAGATGATATTCAATGCCTCCGGCAGGATTTCAACATTAAATTTTCGGTCGTAAAACAGTTCTCCGTCGATATGGAAGGGGACCTCTTCCGGAAACTCAATTTCCAGTTCGGGAGTCTGATAGTAAATTACCCTTTTATCTGAGATGTGTTTTCCCGATGGTACTTTCAGCAACAATCTGAATCGCTGGAAAAGATTAAGCTTCTTTATGGCGCAAACGTCAAGAAGAGAGTCGTTTGCAATGGCTTTGGGTGTAAGGAAAAAGCCTCCGGCAAACCTCCGTCCTATTGAAACGGTATTGATAAAGCAATCTGTTTCGGTCACCGTCCGGCCTATTCTCAGAGTCATTTTCTTTTCCCTAAAGAAGAGCAGGGTTTTGATAATATGCCAGATATATTTATGGGCACCGCCTTTTTTTACCTTTCCCGGCTCAGTATAGTTTTCGGCAGCCACCTGTGCATCAAATCCGAGTCCCATTCCATTGACAAAAACTTTGTCGTTGACTTTGCCCACATCCATCCTGATAGTATGCTTCCGGAAAAATGTATCCCATTCTTTTTCGCTGAACCTGCCGGGGAATCCAAGGATCTGAATAAAATCGTTGCCGGTGCCAGCAGGGATCACTCCTGTTGTGATGTTCTTCATGCCGGTGAGAGACCTGGCAATTTCATTGAATGTTCCGTCTCCTCCCACTCCAATGAAATTCGAGAATCCCTTATCGAAATATGAACCCGCCAGCAAGGATGCATGTCCCGGGTATTCGGTCAGAACAATTTCTCCTTCAGCATGATGCTCAATCATCATCTGTTCAATCTCTCTTACAAGGGTTCCTGCGAAACCGTTGCCGGCAGTAGGATTGACGATAAAAATCCATTTGTCCTTTTGCATGTAATATACTCAATGGTAAGCCGATTCGATCACCGATTTAACTATGTTAATAATTTCTTCATCACTTTTGTTTTCAAGCTCTTCCTTTTGAATGGGTTTATGTATTACAACGCTGAGCTTTGAACCAAAATCTATATAAAACCTGTTCTTGGGTTTAAGGTTGTAAAAACCATTCAGAGTCACAGGAAGAATTGGAATTTCCCTGGTCCTGAACAGATAGATGAATCCTCTGTAGAATGGATTAATTCTGCCGTCGAGGGTTCTGGTCCCTTCAGGGAATAGGGCTACAGAATTACTATCTGCCCTTTCAATGAGCTGTCTGATCATATTCCTTGTATTGCTGACCGTGGGCTCCCTGAAAGGAACATACCCAATGAGCTTGAGAAATCTCCCGAAAACAGGTACTTTAAGTAACCTTTCATGACCAAACCACGATACCTCGGGATAGAATGAAGTTATAGCCACAATATCGAATAGACTGGCATGATTGGCAACCAGAATATATTTTTCATCTTTTCTAATGTTTTCCCTGCCCGAAATATCGAGCCTTTTTCCCATCAGCAGAAAGACCAGCTTTGACCACATTTTCATAAGGAACCGGACTGTCTTTTTCCCCCTGAACCAGGCAATTATTATCACCAGGAACAGTCCTGCTGCGGTTAAGGCGTAGAGAATTGCAAACACCGGTACGGTGAGCAGCGCATTTAAGCCTGAATTAATCTGGATGGCTACGTACTTCCGGTCGGGTATTGTAATGGTTCTGAAATTCAAGACCTGGGCATTTTACTAAAAAACTATTCTGATACTATTTGCCGTAATTACTTACAAAAGCGATCTGCCGGCTGTCGGGCGACCATGAAGGAACATTTATTGTACCCTGGCCCCCGTAAAGGTAAGCTATTACCTTCGGTTTGCCTCCCGAGACCGGCATCAGCCTCAGCATAACACGTTTATATGAGGGATGACTATTGACTTCGATGTCGGAAGGGAATGATATGAATGCGATCCACTTTCCATCGGGTGATATATGAGGGAACCAGTTATAATAACCGTCATCGGTAAGTTGTTCCCTTCCTGTACCGTCTGGCTTCATCCTCCAAAGCTGCATCGTTCCCGTATGGCTGCCATTATAATAAATATATTTTCCGTCGGGTGAATACTCGCATCCATCAACATGTTCCCCTGGCTTCAGATCAGTAAGGGCTACCTCTCTGCCTCCCCTGATTGATTTTCTGTAAATATTATATATATTCTTCCCGTCGCGTTGCCCCACATAAATCACCTCCTTGTTGTTGGGTGCCCATCCATGGAAATAAGAGGGTGTGTTTTCAGTTACCATCTTTGGTTCCCCTCCCCTGAGAGGCAGCACATATACTGTCGAGCCACCTCCCGGCATACCTTCCCTGTGACTGCTAATAGCCAGCAGCTTTCCATTGAAAGATATGCCATGATCGTTGTTGTTCCTTGTGATGGATCCGGTATTGAGCTTCACCAGACTGCCTACGTTAACCGGAATCTTATAAAGCAGCCCGTCCATATTGAAAAGCAGCTGTTTGCCGTCAGGCATCCAGTTGGGAGCTTCAAACCTTCCCGGCTTCTCATAGATCACTTTTCTGATACCTGTAAAGACATCCATAGTTTCAAGGCGGCAGCCAAGGTATCCTTCTTTTCCCGGATCGTAATTATCAGCTACCGGCTTATCAATTCTTGCATTCCAGACGGTCGCTTCCTCAGTTACCTCAGGATCGTGTGAACATATGAATAATCCTGCAAGTACTTCATCCGGAAGATTCTGCATTTCATGTGATCCTATCTCTTCAAGCGGCTCGCCGGTATGTGCCGCCCTCATTATTATCTTTTTCCCCGCACGCTCAAGCTGGATGATATCATATCCCGATCCTTTTGCAAAAACCTGATCCTGAGGGTCTCTCATTGATGCTCCCTCTTCGCCTCTCCACTGGAGCACCGTCAGTCCGTCACCGTGAAGGACTGCAGAGATGTGCGGCGATTTTTCCCCTGTCGACCACCGAACCATCCATCCGGTTTTCCTGTGCGCATTCACACCCTTTCCTTCAAGTCTGAAATTTGCTGTCAGGATAAAATCACCCTTGATACTGTTGTACAGGTAGTGAAATTCATCCCTGTCAAACCAGATGTTATAGCCCGATCCCTTCAGGATATAGGTTTGTTCTGCAGAATTGTACTTTGATGAACCGGCATTTTTGGGATTGCCTATATCAGCACTGTTGCTGAAAATCCCTATTGGCTGCCCTGTTACTGATGACAAATCGAATACAAGGCACATAATTAGCAAGGATATGGTTTTCATAGTCTCTCAGGTTATTTGATTCAAATTTATTGAAATTACCATATGTTTTGCAAAATATCAAGCCTAATATCAAATTAATTGAGGATGAGTTTGAATATAAAATAAATTTATAAATTTAATCCGTGTTTGATAACAGCATGAATCAGTGATTTGAAATTTCCATATTTACCTAAAACACAAAATTAAATGGACGATATCCTTAACAAAATTGCCCGTTGCATACAATCGGGAAAGATTGACAAAGTTTCGCCATATCCTCCCGACATGAAAGGAGAGGATGGAGCTGATGAGCTTACGAAACTTGCAATTGAAAGTGGGATCAGACCCGACCAGATCCTTGATCAGGCTCTTATCCCTGCAATGGAGATTGTAGGCGACCGGTTCAGCAGAAAAGAAATTTATGTACCCCAGATGCTGATGTCGGCAAAGGCAATGAACAGCGCAATGAAACATCTCAAGCCTTTCTTCCAGTCGGGAGAAACAAAGAGAAAAGGTAAGTTTATAATTGGTACCGTTGCCGGTGACCTTCATGATATAGGCAAGAACCTGGTAGCAATGATGATTGAGGGAGGAGGCTGGGAGGTTATTGATCTTGGTGTGGACGTTAGCACTGAGAAATTCATGAAAGCGATCGATGAAAATCCAAATTCTGTAGTCGGTCTCTCCGCCCTTCTTACAACAACCATGGAGAATATGAAGAAAACGGTTGCAGTGATAAAGGAGTCACATGCCGATACAAAAATTCTTATCGGAGGCGCCCCGGTCACCAGGGAATATTGTGAAAAAATTGGTGCAGATTTCTATTCTCCTGATCCCCAGGGAGCCGTTAATTACCTCAAACAACTGGTCTCCTAAATACCAGTCCTGATATGAAAACAGTTCTGACAGGCAGGACCCGGGAGGTTGTTATTGATACCGGGGGACCGGTGGTTATTATAGGGGAATCGATAAATCCGACCCGCAGAAAGAAACTCGTCAGCACCCTCCAGTCAAATGATTTTGGGTATCTTCTTGAACTTGCAGAGAATCAGATAAATGCAGGGGCGGATGTGCTTGATGTAAATGTAGGCTTTCCGGGCGTTGATGATGTTAAACTGCTTCCTGAGGCACTCATGGAAATCCAGGAGAAGTTTGATGTGCCACTGTGCCTTGACTCTCCGAATCCTCAAGCCATTGAGGCAGCTCTAAAGGTTTCACAGGGCAAGTGCCTTATCAATTCCGTGAACGGTAAGGAAGCATCCCTCGAGAGCCTTCTCCCGGTGGCCAGGGACTACGGAGCAGCTATCATCGGGTTATGTATGGACGATGACGGAATAACGAATGATCCCGAAAAACGCCTGGCAATTGCTGAAAAGATAATTGAAAGAGCAGTAAAAACCGGGATCAGACAGGAAGATGTAATAATTGATCCGCTGGCCATGGCCGTAAGTGCCGAACCGATGGCATGTATGGTCACACTAAATACAATAAAGCTTATTCACGATAAACTGGGTCATAATATTACGATGGGGGCAAGCAACATCTCATTCGGACTGCCCGGAAGGGAAGAGCTAAATGCTGCTTTCATCGCAATCTGCATTCAAAACGGCCTCACTTGTCCTATTGCAAATCCCGAAAAAATTACTTCTACGATTCGTGCTACCGACCTTATAATGGGACGAGATGATTTTGCAGTTCGTTTTGTTATGCATTTTCAAAGATAGTCAGAATTAAAATGTTTTTCTCCAGCTGCATTTAAGCTAATTCATATATGTCAGGTATTAAACCTAACCGCAGATGGCAGCCGGCCTTTTACCCGTTCCGGAAGGAAACATTCGGCAAACGCCTTCTCGCCAGAATTGAACTTTTAATCAAAGGTCCGCTTTTTGGATGCCGGATGTGCGGTAACTGCCTGCTTCAGGAGACGGCTTTAATATGCCCGATGGAATGTCCGAAAGGCCTTCGAAACGGGCCGTGCGGCGGGATTACACCTGATAAACAATGCTATGTGGATCAAACACGTAAATGCGTATGGTACTGTATCTATGAAAGGGCAATAAGAACCGGCAGGGAAGAAACACTTCTTGAAGTTCTTCCACCTCTCGACTGGAACAAAACAGGTACCGAAACGTGGGGAGATGTTGTAAGGCAGATAAGAAAAACAGGAACATGGAGATTCATTTCATCTTTGTTCCTGAAAAACAAGAAAGTAAAATCGGAGGTATGGGACTCGGTTTTTAAAACGATACGTCAGCCCGACTGGTGGTCGGGGGATTCCGAGTATCATCCTCCAAATTATGAGGAACCGGTTTCTGAGCTTGAAAAGAAACTCCGATCAGGTGAATTTGTAGTCGTAACGGAAGTTACACCTCCGTTGAGCTCAAATACAGAGAAGCTGAAGGAGAACCTGACGAGGGTGAAACAGCACGTTGCGGCAGTCAATTTCACCGACGCATCATCATCTATACCCAGAATGTCGGGAATATCTTGTTGCAGAACCGCAATAGACCTTGGTATAGAACCTGTTTTTCAGATAGCAGCCCGTGATACAACAAGGACTGGGCTTCAGTCGACCGCTGTCGGAGTCAATAATCTGGGAATAAAAAACATATTATGCATAACCGGCGACAGCCCGATTATAGGACCACACCCCGTTGCCGACCTCAGCATGCCCGACCTTGATTCTGTACAGATGCTCTGGATACTGAGGAGAATGCGCGACGAAGGAATATATCTCGACGGTCGTAAAATGAAATACCCGCCACGCTATTTCCTCGGCGCTGCCACATCACCCTTTGCATCAGACCCCGGGCTTCAGGCAATAAAAGACCAGAAAAAAGTCAACGCTGGTGCCCAGTTCTTTCAGACAAACCTGATCTTTGAACCCGACAGGCTTGACCCCTGGCTGGAAAACCTTGAAAAAAGAAATGTTCTGGGTAAGGTGTTTATTCTGGCAGGTGTCGTTCCGTTAAAAAGCTATAAAGCTGCACTTTACCTCAACGACAAAGTACCGGGCGTAACCATCCCCGGGAAAATACTTTCAAGGATGGAGAAAGCAGGAAATAAATCTTCCGAGGAGGGTGTAATGATCGCCCTTGAACTGATTGATTCGCTTAAACGAAAAAAAGGTATAAAAGGCATCCACCTGATGACCCTGGGATGGGAAGAAATAGTGGGGAGAATAGTACTTGAATCAGGCCTATCAGTTAAATAATCTGAATTTTACGATTACCTTTGTATCCCTGGTAACTATCATATATGTTATTCACTTTGTGCAGCTTGGTGTATGCTTAGTACGCATTGGCGGTAAAATCAGGTCATCTGTTTTTCAACACGGAGGTCACAAAGGGAAGAAATATTTATAATCTTTTAGAAAAAAATCGATCATTTGCGAAACATAATGTTATTATGATATTGTGAAACATGCATAAGAGAGTTTTCTCATTCGGCATTTCAGAACTGGATCTCAGTTTTGCCAGAATCGAACAGATACTTGGATATCGGGAAGGAGAATCATCAGGCCCCATTTCTGATATGATCTGGGCGGCACTTGAAGATTCAGGTAAAATATGCCATGCGAAAGCTGAATATGCTGTATTCGAGAGGGTGAAATTCAATAGTCTGATTAAGACAATTGAAATTAATGAAATTGTTTTTGAGGTCAACAGGATTGTCTATTCACAGCTAATCGGATCAGATTCCATTGCTGTGTTTCTTTGCACGGCGGGCCCGGACATAAGCTTAAAAAGCAGACAGGCAATGGAGACCGGAGACATTCTGACGGGATATATCTATGATATTATCGGCAGCCAGATCGTCGACGCAGCAGCAAATCTTATGCATAAGGAGCTTGAAGTCAGTATGTCAGCAGCAGGTAAAAAGATTACAAACAGATACAATCCGGGTTATTGTGACTGGAAGGTGGACGAACAGCAGAAACTTTTCAGGCTCATGCCCGACAACCATTGCGGCATAAGATTAAACTCATCGGCACTGATGGTTCCTGAAAAGTCAGTCAGCGGTTTTATCGGATTAGGAACCGATGTGAAGTTTAATAGTTATACCTGCGGATTGTGTGACAGGCTGGATTGTATATACAGGGAAATGCAAGACAAAAGATAAAAGGCAAAAGTAAAAAGATAAAAGTTTATCCTGCAAGGATGCGGGATAAACCCTTTTTATTGTGTTATAAAATTTTCGAACTCCTCGGCGATTTTTGCTTCCTGACATGTGCCGGCATGTACCACTACCCTGTATCTGAACGTAATTACCATGCCTTTTGGCAATGAGATATAATCACCCTGAGGAGGCCAGTACATCTGTGTTGGGGACATAAAACCGTAATCGCGGGTGAACCACGGCGACGGATACCATTTGTTCGACGGGTGCTGCATTATTGCAAGCCCTTCTGTATAAGGACCTCTTGGTCCATAATAATCGATCCATGCGGAAGATTTTCCGAAAGTCTCTTTTTCGTTTTTTAAACCTTCTGCATTTATCATTGTTCCTCCGCAGGTTACAGCAAGATCAGCTGCCATTCTGGCGCTGAAAAGGGAGTGATTTGTCTTCATTATACACACATCTTCAAGCATCTGCATATCTATATGGACGTCAATATGGATAATTTTGTCGGAGGGGGATGTTATTACATATCTGCGGATATCCCTTATTGGAGAAGCTGCTCCCGGCCGGGTCCAGATACATTCATCAGAAATAATTGCCGTATCACCGCCCTCTTTTTCAATCATCGCATTTACTGAAATGATCCTGCCTCTATCAAGGCCTTCCTGCCAGTAATTGCCTCCATTCACCATGTCGCATCCAAAAAAGAGAGATGAGTGATGAGGGTAAACAGCATTCCTCATTGAGGTAACGGATCCTCCTGATAAAGGTCCATTTACGGGATAGAAAAAGGGATATTTTTCATCTTCCGAGAAAATATAGCTGGTAAAAAACCTGTCATCAATTGTGACATTGATCCTTTGACCTGTTTTTTCAGCCCTGATTACAGATCCGCAGAGTGAAAATGGTATTATGATTCCTGTCAGTAGAAAAATGACGAAAGAAAAAAGTCGCTTCATAAGATTCTTTTTTACAACCTGATATAATTAGTTCCATAAGGAGCCCTCTGAGGCCTGGACAACATTTTATTGGCTTCATCGTCATTTTCGAATCGTTCGGTCTCCGGATCCCAGAAAAGTTTCCTTCCCAGCTTCATTGCGATATGAGTTATGAGGCACACGGTGCAGGCCCTGTGGCCAATCTCCACGGGAGATATTGGTTCCTTACGCGATTTTATGCATTCGAGCCAGTTCCCGTGCTGCTCGCTGCTTTGGTAAAGATGTATTTCATCAGGTCCGATTACAGATGTCAATATTCCGGGATCGCTTGCTTCGAGTGCCTTCACCGATCCTTCAGGCACCGGATCGCTTGGGGAGACCCTGTAATCACCTCTGGTAACGAAAATCCATCCTTCGGTACCTTCGTATCTGATGCCATTCGGATATCCACCGCTTGTGAGCATTGTTATTCCGTTTTTGTATTCTGCCTTCGACATGAAATCCCCGTGAACATCCCATAATCCTGATTTGGGGAACTGTGCTACGGCCTCTACTGTAACAGGTCCTGTCTGCTCGGTATCCATACCCCAGGCAGCCGAGTCAAAATGATGTTGTCCCCATCCTGTGATCATACCTGCCCCAAACTGTTCGCACCTCAGCCATCCCGGCCGGTCGGTAATGCTGTTACGTGGGTGAACCCTCATTTCTGTATAGTACACCCAGGGCGTTGAACCAAGCCAGGCATCGTAGTTTAGATTTCGAGGGACCGGCTCTTCAGGGGCTTCAGGGCCCGACGGATCACCGGGAAGTCCGATCTTTACGGTATGAAGCCTGCCAATGCGTCCGTTCCTGACAAGCTCAGCAGCAATCCTGAATTGTGCGAAAGACCTCTGCTGAGTGCCAACCTGGAGGATAACCTTTTGTTTTCTTACGACATCGCTTAGAAGCCTTCCTTCGGTAACTGTGAGAGATGTGGGTTTCTGCAGATAAATATCCTTTCCGGCCAGGGCAGCTTCAATCGCCGGTTGAGCATGCCAGTGATCGGGTGTTGATATGATGACAGCATCAATGCTTTTATCTGCCAAAATCTCATGATAATCGCCGAAAGCTTTAACATTCATGTAATCCGATTTACCGGTTTTAGTTGCATAATAGCTTTCAATATACTGCTTCCCCTTTTCCAGCCTTTCCGAATCAAAATCAGCAACAGCTACCACCCTAGCTACATCATATCTCAAAGTCTCGGCAAGATCATGTGTCATTGCTATTCTTCCAAAACCAATCTGACCTATGTTAATCTTTTCGCTGGGAGGATCGCTACCGAAAACAGAAGAGGGGACAATGGTGGGAATTATCAGGGCTCCTGTAACGGCACCTGTCGAGCTTCTTATGAATTTTCTTCTTTTCATGTTTTTTTGACCATTATCACACATTTATACCGAGATCAAAAATTAATTCCAGATTTATGGAATTTGGTTAAAAGAGATACGGAATTCCATGATGATGCTAAAATTAGTCAATATTCAACATACGGAGAAATTCAATTAAAACCGATATCCATTAATGTCTGCTTATTTGTAATAAATATAAGAAAGAGTGATGCATTTTATATTAAATTTGTTTGATGATACAGGCTGGAACCTGTTTCGTCACTTGAATGATCTGTGGATCAGAATATTCATCTAAAAACCTGACAGTATGCTTTTGCTTGGAATTGATGTGGGCAGTTCTTCGGTTAAAGCTTCGGTGATTGAAGGAGAAACCGGAAAATGTCTTGCAACCGCCTTCTCTCCGAAAGAGGAAATGAAGATTCTTTCAGTTAAGCCGGGATGGGCCGAACAGGAACCGGAGGATTGGTGGATAAACCTCAGAACGGCAATTCATGAATGCAACAGTCAGTTGGGCTCAGGTAACAGTGAGATAGGTGCCATTGGCATTTCCTACCAGATGCACGGGCTGGTCATAATCGATAAAGACGGGTCTGTTTTGAGGCCCTCAATTATATGGTGCGACAGCAGGGCTGTAAGTTACGGAGAAAAAGCATTTGCAGCACTCGGAAGTGAATTCAGTCTTTCTCACCTGCTCAATTCTCCGGGAAATTTCACAGCATCAAAGCTCGCCTGGGTAAAAGAGCATGAACCTGAAGTTTATGAAAGAATAAACAAGATCATGCTTCCCGGCGACTATATTGCTTTCCGGATGACAGGAGAGGCTCTTACATCATATTCAGGCCTTTCTGAAGGGATTTTCTACGACTTCCTTAATGGGGAACTATCAGGTGAACTGATGGATTTCTTTGGATTCGATCGGGCAATAATCCCTGAACCGGTAAACTCATTTTCCGTACAGGGATATCTTCTGAAAAGTGTTGCAGATGAGCTAGGACTTCCTGTCGGGATACCTGTTTCGTATCGTGCAGGTGATCAACCTAATAACGCACTCTCGCTCAATGTTCTCGAACCCGGTGATGTTGCCGCAACAGCAGGAACATCAGGAGTTATTTACGGGATCACTGATCAGAAAAAATATGATCCGCAGTCGAGGGTAAATACTTTCCTGCATGTGAACCATTCACCTGAGAAGCAGCGGCTGGGAGTCCTGCTTTGCATAAACGGAACGGGAATATTAAACTCATGGCTCAAACGGAATTCTGCAAACGGTATATCGTACGATGAAATGAACCGGCTGGCCGGTTCAGTTACTCCCGGATCGGATGGTCTGGCGATCCTTCCTTTCGGAAATGGTTCCGAGAGGATTCTGATGAACAGGGATACCGGATGCATGATCCTCGGGCTGAACTTTAACAGACACTCAAACAGGCATCTGTTCAGGGCAGCTCAGGAGGGAATTGCTTTTTCATTCAGGTACGGACTCGACATAATGAAGGAAACGGGCATCAACCCGGTCATTATCAGGGCAGGCATGGCCAATATGTTCCTTAGCGGAGTTTTCAGGGAAGTTGTGTCGTGCATTACAGGAATCCCCCTGAATCTTTACAATACCGACGGATCAACAGGTGCTGCACGTGGAGCAGGGATCGGATGCGGATATTACAAATCGGCCGGTGAGGCATTCGTTGGCTTAAAGTCAGTTGGTATTACTGAACCCGACAGTGAAAAAATTATCCAGTACTCGGATGCATATGAGTTATGGAAGTCTCATGTAAAATCACTTTGATTATTTATTGACAAGTTTTGATATTATTATATGATAAAAAATCTTTAAAATGATTTACAAAGGAATAAAGGAGTTTTTTCCCGGAATTGGGAAAATCAGTTATGAAGGTAAGCATTCAAAAAATCCTCTTGCTTTCAGATGGTATAATCCTGATCAAGTGATCTCGGGTAAAAAGATGAAAGATCATCTTCGTTTTGCCATTGCGTACTGGCACTCTTTCTGTGGAGAAGGAACAGATCAGTTTGGTGATGCAACACATGCATATCCCTGGAGCGGCCTGCCGGCAGATGAAAAGATAAAGCACAAGCTGGATGCTGCCTTTGAATTCATTACGAAAATTGGAGCGCCCTTCTATTGCTTTCATGATGTTGATGTTGTGGGTAATGAAGGTTCGGTTTTCGACATTGAGAAACGGCTGGAAAAATATGTTCCGGTAATGAAAACCATGCAGGAACAAACCGGCGTGAGACTACTTTGGGGCACTTCGAACCTGTTTTCCAATCCACGCTATATGAACGGTGCGGCAACAAACCCAGATTTCAATGTGCTGACAAACGTTGCTGTTCAGTTGAAGAATGCCATAGATGCGACTATAGAGCTTGGAGGAGAAAATTACGTTTTCTGGGGCGGGCGCGAAGGATACATGACTCTTCACAACACCGACATGAAGCGTGAACTCGACCATATGGCCATGATGCTATCAATTGCCCGCGATTATGGAAGGAAAAAAGGCTTTAAGGGCACTTTCCTTATTGAGCCAAAACCTATGGAGCCAACAAAGCATCAGTATGATTATGATTCTGCGACCATAATAGGCTTTCTGCAGAAATACAAATTGGACAAGGATTTCAAGCTAAATATCGAGACAAACCATGCAATCCTTGCGGGACATACCTTCCAGCACGAACTACAGGTTGCGGCTGATGCGGGAATGCTCGGAAGCATAGATGCAAATAAGGGTGATTACCAGAACGGCTGGGATACTGATGAGTTCCCCACCAACGTATATGAGATAACCGAAGCGATGATGGTCATTTTGCAGATGGGAGGATTCAAGACGGGAGGTATTAATTTCGACGCTCACATTAGAAGGAATTCTACCGATCCGGAGGACCTTTTCATTGCGCATATAAGCGGAATGGATACATTTGCAAGAGCTCTAATAATCGCCGATAAAATATTAAAGGAAAGTAATTATCTGCTGATGAAAAAGAAAAGATATGAATCTTTTGATACCGGCGCAGGAAAAGATTACGAGGAAGGCAAGCTTACACTTGAGGATCTCAGGAATATTGCCCTGAAAAAAGGAGAACCTGAAGTTAGAAGCGGAAAACAGGAACTTCTCGAGCAACTCATAAACATGTATCTTGAATAAGCTTATAAATTCAGGGAGGAAACGATGACAATCTCCATACCTGAAAAACTTGTGATTTTATAGATTTTCAGCCCTGCGTTGCAGTTATCTCAAACCGTGGTGGGTCAGCGATTGATTTTTTTACTTTGCACAATCCTGCAACATGAAGGATGGATGCCTTGTATTTTTCCGGGAAATCAGGGGGGAGTTTGATTTCAATGTTTATTTCAGCCGGCAGGCCGGTTTCTTTATTGTATCGGGCAGTCTGAATCAGCTTAATATTCTCAGCAGGGATTTGCCTGTTATCACAGAAGGACTTGACATAAATACCCGCACAGGTTCCTATTGAAGCCAGGAAAAGATCAAAGGGAGCCGGAGCTGTGTCAGCCCCGCCATTTTCAACGGGCTGGTCGGTTCTTATAACATGCCTGCCAATATGTGCCGTCACCACTTTTCCTCCGTCAAATGTTATTTCCATCATAATACCGAAATTTTATAATTCGTAACTCATATTTTATCAGATTACAGTTTTTTTGCTGTCATTAAAAATACATCAAATTGTTGTTCTTCAGACTCCAGAATTTTTTTGGTTATCACATAGCTTTTCTCAAATGAGATATCAGTGAAACCATGGCTTTCAAGAAGCGATGACAAGCTTTCTGGATCAAATCCTCTGTGGCCTGTAAAGTCATTTCCGTGAAAAGAGCCGTCTTCAGGATAAAGGTCGGCAATGGCTATATATCCTTCGGAATTGAGAATACGAAAGAACTTTTCTGTCACCGATCTGATATCGATCACATGATGCAAAACCATCATGGTATATATCAGGTCGAATTTCTCATCTACCCATTCGTTCTTTTCAAGGTTAAAATATACTGCTTTAAGATTGTATGATCCTGAAGCATTTATCTTTTCATTCATGATCCTGACCATTTCAGGTGAATTGTCCATCATTACAATTTCCTTCAGGTTGTCTTTAAGGAAAAAGCTTGCAAGTCCGGTTCCTGCACCATATTCAAGTGCTCTCATTGCTGGCGTAAGGGGGATCCTGGCAATTATCCGATTTGCTAAAGTTCCTGCACGATCGACATGCATCGGATTTGAATCCCATCCTGCAGCCTTGATGTCAAATTCGTTCATATGAAATGAAATAAAAATAGTCTCTGTGAAAATCATCCGCCATCCGTATTTTTGTGGATGTTCTAAAAACTGGATCATCGGCACAAATTAAAATCAAACGGTCTGCTGAGCTTCACAGAGACTATAACAGATATAAGGCAATAAGGTTTATTTTTTCTTTAAAACGGTGCTGAGCACTTTTTCCTTATCAAGCTTTTTAGTGCAGAAGAACCAGTCGTAACACGTCAGTTCCGATTTTGTTTCCATCCTTTCTTTTGCTACACCGCATGAACCAGCCGGGGGAACAATAACATCATCTCCCGGACGCCAGTCGGCCGGTAGAGCCACTGAGAAAGCATCAGCGGTCTGCAGTCCGATAAGAACCCTGTAGAGTTCGTCGAAGTTGCGGCCCAGGCTGAGAGGATAATAGATTATGGTACGGATGATACCTTTTGGATCAATGAAGAATACTGCCCTTACCGCCTTTGTGGAGCTTTCTCCGGGCTGGAGCATGCCATATGTCTTTGCAACTTCCATTGTTATGTCTTCAATGAGGGGGAAATTCACCTCAACATTCTTCATACCTTTATATTCGATCTTTTCTTTTATGGTTCTGAGCCATGCTATATGGCTGTAGAGCCCGTCGACTGAAAGTCCTACCAGCTTGCAGTTTGCCTCATTGAATTGTTTTTCCATGCTTGCAAAGGTCATGAACTCTGATGTGCAAACGGGTGTAAAATCAGCGGGATGGCTGAAAAGAATAACCCAGCTGCCTTCATAGTCGGCAGGAAAATTAATATTGCCTTGTGTAGTAACAGCCCTGAATTCAGGAGCTTTATCTCCAATGCGAGGCATTGAAAAGGTTTTTGTTTCTTCCATGATTTTAAATTGTTATAGTTAATTGAAAAAATGATTCTGAAGTAAGATCTCTGATTTCCTTATTGCCTTTTCATTAGCATCAGTTCAAGATCTTCCTTAAGTGAGGCAAGATCTTCTTCATGTTCAACCTCATCTGAGATGATTGTAAGAACAATATTATAGGTTACGGGATCAGCTACTCTGGTAATATCGAGAAGCTCGTTGTAAACCCTGATGGCGCATTGTTCTCCTTTGATATTCTGTTCGAGTATTTTTTCTACATAGGGATCAGCGGGTGCGTCATATCCGCATGATGTCAGTTTCAGCCATTCAGAAGGTGACAATACAGGTGTTCCTCCGAGCTGGACGATCCTCGTAGCCAGAAGCTCGGCATGGGTCAGTTCTTCTGTGGCATGTAGCTGTAATTCAGCAATTACGGCATCCTTCATTGGACCCTTGACGACTTTTGCACCTATCCAGTATTGGTAGTATGCGAGCCATTCATCCGATAAGGCCTTGTTTAATATGTTGATGAGTTCATCAACATCCATCTTGACTATTTCTCTTCCTTTTTGTCCCATAGCTTAATTTTTTATGTGGTTTAACATTTATCTTTGCCCTATTCCGCAAGCATGCCGGATCTGCTATTTGTCATTTGTAAACTTCCCTATGATCTGGACCTTAATATCTTTAATTATGAAATTCGGAATATTCTTTTCGCTGAAATAATTTCCCAGGATTTTATTGAGCTCCTCGTCATAAAAGTCTTCGATACGTTCACAGTCAGTGCAATATAGGTGATGATGCATTTCTCCGACAGCATCATACCTCAGGATTTCATTACCGGTCTTTACTCTTTTGATTATTCCTTTTTCGACAAATTTCTCCAGGTTTTTGTAGACAGTTCCTACTGAAATATTCGGGTAATTAATTCTCAGGTACTCTATGATATCCTCTGCCGTAGGGTGATTGCGCAGGTTCAGCAATGCCTCGAGAAGAGCTGTTCTCTGTGGTGTTACTTTCAGGTTATTCTCTACGAGTATTTTTATGACTGTCTTATCCGGCATTAATATCAATTATTAATTGATAATGATTCCTATATAAATAGCATTCAAAATTAAGGTTTAAAGGCTTACTGGCCAAATAAAGTTATTAACAATTTAAAAATTTATCGCATGGTATAATGGAACCGTATGGATCCAATTTTTAAACCTTATTCATGGTTGGTGGCAAAAGCATATAATTTGTCTATCATGAAGAAAAAACGTTGTAAAAATACCAGGTCTGGAGTTTTTACAACGTTTTTGGTCGGCTCGGAGGGGCTCGAACCCTCGACCCCATGATTAAGAGTCACGTGCTCTACCAGCTGAGCTACGAACCGTAAACTTTTCAGACTGCAAAATTATAAAAAATTGTCTTCTAAATTCCCATAAGCCGGAAAAAATATTGAAAATGACCTGCCTGTATTAAGATTTACCTCTTTCCGAAAATCGTGATCATGAGTGCCGCTTGATAAATAATATTTGTATATGTCTGTCGAAGGTAAGGTAACAAATTCTGTAATTCCTCTTCGAGACTGATTGTGAACCGGGCGACATTAGTATTAAAACAGATTAGGATGAAAGTAATGCCATTTTCAGGGTATGAATAATTCATGCCGATTTTTCGAATATCCCAATCCTGACATTTAATTTACAGTTACAGTGATGGGCTCCGATCGTGATTTCAGTCAAAATCAGTGAACCATCCATAATGGTCAGAAGCGATGACTTCTCTGAAAGACCGGTGATTAAATTCGTTGGTATGCCGGTCGTAAATGTAGTCTTCACTCCATTCTTTAGCATTTCTTGCGATCTCTGCAATTGCGTTTGTGATATACAACAATTCCCTGTTGGTCATTGTAGGGTGAAGAGACAGCCTTACCCAGCCGGGTTTCATCGACAGATCTCCGGCTTCAATCATGTCTGTTATCTCTTTTGAAAGATTTATGTCAACCTTCAGGAGAAAATGACCATAGGTGCCGGCGCAGGAACATCCTCCTCTTACCTGGATACCGTACCTGTCATTAAGGAGCCTGGTGATGAGATTATGGTGTATACCGTCGATATAAAAGGAAAAAACCCCTTGACGTTCAGTAATGTTTTCAGCAAGTATATGAAGACCGTCAATTGCTGATAATTCTTTAAATGCAAGCTCCTTAAGCTCTCTTTCCCTTTCCTGTATCCTTTTAACTGTCATCATCTCCTTCAACCTGATTGCAAGAGCTGCCTTTATTCCCTGGATAAATCCTGGGGTTCCTCCGTCCTCTTTTACTTCTATATCGCTAATATAGCTGTAGCCGCCCCAGCGATTGGTCCATTTTACGGTTCCTCCACCGGGGGTATCCGGAGTCTCATTCTTGTACAGCTGCTTGTTGAAAATAAGAACTCCTGCGCTGCCGGGTCCGCCAAGGAACTTATGGGGTGAAAAGAAAATGGCATCAAGTTGCTGCAACTTGTTTTCAGGGTGCATATTTATTTCGGTATATGGTGCTGATGCCGCAAAATCAACAAAGCAGTAACCGTTATATTGATGCATGATTTCTGCAAGTTCATGATATGGGGGGGTATATCCCGTTACATTTGAACATGCAGTGAACGAGCCGATTAATAAAGGACGGTCCTTGTACCTGACAATTTCTTTTCTGAGTATGTCGGGATTTACTGTAAGGTCATCAGAGGGTTCCATTACCAAAACATCAGCAAGTGTTTCAAACCATGAGGTATGATTTGAATGGTGTTCCATATGAGTCAGAAAAACCACGGGCCTGTTCTCATTGGGTATTTCCCTGCAGTTGTTATACTCTCCGTGAGTGAATACACAATAATTTATCGCCTGTTCAGGAACTTTAAGACCAAGGATCCTCTGGAGTTTTGCAATTGCTGAAGTCATGCCTGCGCCGGTAAAGATCAGCACATCATTTTCATCCGCATTTACATGTTGTTTTACAATTTTCTGGGCAGTATGATATGCATCTGTCATGGCTTTTCCGGTAGCCGATGACTCAGAGTGGGTATTGCCTACCATGGGTCCTATACCGGTTACAATTCGTTTTTCCACTGGCCCGTATAATCTGCCACTGGCTATCCAGTCAGCATAAATGAGCTTTTTTATTCCGTATGGGGTCTCGATTAACGTATCAATGCCTATGATATTTTTTCTGAATCTCTCAAAATATTTCTCCAGATCTGACATGGATAGACTGTGAATTAATGATATTCGATCAGAGCATCAAAAATATCAAATATTTGTATATTGCAGAGGTAATCTTTTTTTATTAAAAGGATTCCTGCAAATCTCAGCCATTTCATGACATATCTTTACAATTTACTTGTTCCGCTTGTTTTTATTCTCGCCTTGATAGTTTTCATCATCCTTTTCTTTGTTTCTGCCCCCTATGGGAAATTCCTCAGAAAAGGATGGGGACCTGTAATAAGATCCAAATGGGCATGGATGGTGATGGAATTTCCTTCTCCGGCACTAATTTTGATTTTTTTCATTACATCGGGCAGCTATAGTATACCTGGCTTTGTTTTCCTTTTACTCTGGCTGGCTCATTATATTCACAGGACCTTTATCTATCCATTCCTTCAGGCAGGGAAAGAAAAGGACTTTCCGGTTGTTGTAGCATTGATGGCATTTGCTTTCAATTGTATCAATGGTTTAATAAATGGGTATGGGGTATTCCATTTATACAGCTATGATCTTTCATATATTATCAGCGTAAAGTTCATTGCAGGAACGGCTTTGTTTATAACAGGATTCATTATTAACAAAATGTCGGATGAGCAATTGCGTAAACTCAGGAAACAAAGTCCAGATAAATATTTATTGCCCAGGGGAGGATTATTTAATTACATATCAAATCCGCACTATTTTGGTGAAATTCTTGAATGGGCCGGGTGGGCTGTTGCTACCTGGTCACTACCGGGGATTGCATTTTTCGTTTTCACCTTCGCAAATCTTTTTCCCAGGGCTGTTGCCTCCCACAGATGGTACAAAAGCCATTTCAGGGATTATCCGGAGAACAGGAAAGCCATAATACCCTTTATAATATAAGTTCCACTAAGTGATTTTACCCGGAATAATTAACCATGTTCTCTTTTCAGGAGTTGACTATAAAAATTGCACTGAAATGATTAATTGGCAAAAGTTGCTGATTCCTGGTTGCTGGTTCTGGTTAGAGGAAAGTCCAACTGGCAACCGGTAACAGGCACCAGACGCCAGGCACCAGGCACCGTTTAACTACCTGCCTGGATTAATCATTTCTTTGGGAACCAGGGGATGAATGCACTGGTTTTTTCAATGTAATCTCTGTACTCGGGTTTTTTATCGTTGAGATTTTTTTCGAGCAAGGCTACCCCGGAGACCTTGATTATCAATACTGTCATTAATAATGAACCAGCTGCGGGAAGGTAGCTTCCGGCACCTGTGCAAATCAGTCCATAACCCCACCACACTGCTGTATCGCCAAAGTAGTTGGGATGCCTTGTATATCTCCAGAATCCGGACCTGAGCACTTTCCCCTTATTTGCAGGATTAGCCCTGAAGACTGCAAGCTGATAATCTCCTCCGGCTTCGAAGATAAAACCAGTTATCCAGAAAAGGATACCTGCATAATCGAGTATTCCAGGCGGTTTGTCGTGTCCGTAGTACTGGGCTCCGAGCAGCGGTGCAGAAATTAGCCACATCAGTACTCCCTGAAGGAGGAAGGTCTGGAAATAACTTATCCACCAGTATCTTGCTTCTCCATATTTTTTGCGGAATTCCCTATACCGGTAGTCCTCCCCTTTTCCGTAATTACGCCATGCCAGGTATAGAGTGAGACGTAATCCCCATATTACTGAAAGCGAAAGAATCAGTATCTTTCTGGACTCATTGCCTCCTGACTTTAAGAAATAGAAAGTTGCTGCGACAACGAATCCGAAACCCCAGAAGATATCGACTATGCTTACATTTTTCAGGAAAACGCTTACGATCCAGATAAATGACATCATGATCAGGATCAGGACAAGGGTCTGCAGGTAAATATTTATGAATGACATCTGAAGATAATTATCTAGTCGTGAAGAAGTGCAACAGAAGCTGATCCTATTCCTGCATTTGCTCCTATCACAGGTGATATATTCACCACGGAAACAGGTTTAATTCCCGTGAGTGCTTCCATTTCCCGTTTATACCATTCGGCAGCCCTGATATTGTTTGCATGAAGCACGATATAGTTCCAGATACCCTTTTCTTCCTTTATCTTTTCAATGTACTTCATCACCTTTTTCATATTGGATTCCTGGCTGAAAGCTTTGTCGAAGACAAGAGCCTTGCCGGTTTCGTCAAGCGAAACAATGGGATTGATGTTCAGTATCCGGGCAATTAGTCCCTTGGTATATGAAACCCTTCCTCCGCGCACCATATATTTAAGATTTTTCACGCTTACGAATATCCGGGCATTCCTTATCCACCTTTCCGCCTGAGCGACAATCTGATCATGAGGCAATCCCGATTCGATTGCCTGTGCTATCCTTAGTACGATGAGTCCTTGTGATCCCGAAAGATTCCTGGAGTTGATAACCGATATAGGTTTATTGAACTCGATGCTGATCTTCTGTGCTGCTTTTTCACTGCTGAAAAAAGTTCCGCTGAGCTTGTCGCTTATATGTACGGCAATAACGGAATCATAATGAGAAACAAGGTGGGAGTAAAGATTAATGAAAGTAGTTTCATTCACCTGTGCAGTTTTCGGATATTCTTTACAATCTTCCAGCATTGAATAAAACTGCTCCGGCTGGATGGTTACCTTATCGAGGTAATGATTCTCTCCGAAATTAATATTGATAGGTACCAAATTGATCTGATACCTGTCAAAAAGCTCCTGATCCAGGTCGCATGCCGAGTCGGTCACCAGGGCAATATTCCATTTCCTGTTTTTAGCGATCTGATTATGACGTACCATGTCGTCAGCTTTCTGGAAAGCAATGGTCCCTTTGTCCCTGAGATAGTGGAACAATTCTGATGGATTATTGGTGTGCAGGTGCAGCCGTTTTACCTTATCTGACCCTGCAACAACAACCGAATCCCCATATCTTTCCAGTATACTCATCAGTTCACTGTTCGTAAGGGGAGATTCCTTCAGGATTGCTTCAGTGCAGTACCTGAATGTGATATTTTCCGTGATCAGGTCCTCTTCCCTGGAAAAAGAATAAACTGCCGATCGTGCTGAAACAAGTTCTTTTATGTTTCTTAAATTGATGAAATCCCTTATCCCTTCAAAGAAAAGTACAAATCCTTTTGCCCCGGCATCCACGACCTTGTTTTTTTCGAGCACTTCCAGTTTAGTCCGGGTTTCGAGAAGAGATTTTGTCAGTACTTCATAAGAGCTGATGAATAAATGGTTGAAATCACTGAACTTGTTCCGACTGCTGTAAATGAAATCTGCAAGCTCCCTAATGACTGTCAGCATTGTTCCCTCGACAGGCTTTGCAACAGCTTCATAGACATACCTTACAGATCTTTTCAATGCTTCGGCAAACTGACTCAGATTGATTGATTTTACTTCTTCAGTCTCCCTGCTCAGGCCATAAAAGAACTGAGCGAAAATGATGCCTGAATTGCCTCTGGCATTTATTATCGATGCCTCAGCTATCCTGCCGGCAGTAACTTTGTATGATCTGTCAGGATGAATGGTTTCAAGCACCGACCTGACTGTTCCTGCAAGATTTGAACCCGTATCTCCGTCATTTACAGGAAAAACATTTATCTTATTGAGTTCGGTCTGGTGCTCAATGATTTTTTTCGCTCCGGCAATGAAGGCATAGTACAAATTGCGGCCATCGATTTCAGAGAGGGGATATGTGGCGGTTTGTAACATAATTTATCGTCATATGTAAATAAAATGATCCACAAATATATAATTAATAATCTGACTTATTATGTTTTCCTGCAGCAGACATGTTATGATTCTGATCCTAACAGGTCCTTCAGTGCGGCATCAACAGATTTGAACCTGAAGTCAAATCCCGACCTGATTATCTTTTCGGGCGACACCCTGCTTCCTTCCAACAGCATTCCTGCCATTTCACCGAAAATCAGTCTCATAATAAAAGACGGTACTGCAGGGGCAATGAAAGGCTTATTCAGGGATCTTGCAACAGCTCTCATAAATTCCCTGTTTGTTATCTGTTCGGGTGCCACGGCATTGTACGCACCATTCATGGCAGCATCGGCAACTGCTTTCATGTAAATACCACAGAGGTCATCTATATGTATCCATGGAAAATATTGTGTTCCTGTTCCGATAGCTGATGCAAGTCCGGCCCGTGCCAGGGGTTTTATCCTGCCTAGAGCTCCTCCTCTGGCTGTCATCACCACTCCACACCTTATAGTTACGGTTCTGGCTCCGGTTTCGCCAAAACTTTCTGCCACATTTTCCCATTGCCTGCATAATTCCCCTGTGAAGTCAGTGGCAGCTTCATCAGTCTCCGAGAAAATTTTTCCGGAAGTAATCATCCCGTAGTATCCTGTTGCGGATGCTGAAATAAATGCCCTGAGTTTTTTTCCTGCGGTTTTAACATTTTTCAGGATCAGTTCACCGGTTTTGATCCGTGAATCATATAATTCCTGTTTTCTCTTTTTAGTCCATCTCTTTTCGCCCATATTTGCACCGGCCAGGTGAATTATGTAATCTGCTGCCGACACTGCTTCAGGGTCTATTATGTTTCTGAAAGGATCCCATAAATAATGGGTGATACCGGGCTCTTTTATTTCAGACCTTCCAAGGATGCATACCTTATATCCTTTTTCGAGAAGGCTTTTTGAGAGGTGCCGGCCTACAACTCCCGTTCCGCCGGTAATAAGGATGGTTTCCATAAATCAAAAAGGTGGTTTGACGTTTTGTCAGATTAATAAAGATATTAAATTCCGTTTGCATAAGTAACTATTTTTCAGTTTAAAAATCCGGCCAGCCGTTGCATGAAAAAAAAGTCGATTCCTGTTCAGATTTTTGTGGAAAAACTATTTGGAAAGTTATCGAATGAAATTTACTTTTACGCCCGAATTTAAAATTTCTGGAATAAATGGACGACGGCCCGGCGAATATACGATTTGATAATCAGGTATAGAGGAGGCTAACTGTTCATCTGGTTGCTTCCTTCTGTATCCTAAAAGCAAGGAGGTAACTATGACTTCACTCACAACATTTTATTTAAGCAGTATTATTGGGAAGGAGGTTTTTGATGCTGATGGCGGAGCCATAGGACGCATCAGGGATTTGCTGATTAGTGCTTTCCCAACAGGAAACAATGATCAGAATCAGCAGCTGGTTATCGGGATCAAACTTAAAATACGGAAAGAAATAAGGTACTATTCGTTCAATACATTCAGAGTTATAAAGGCCCGTGAGATGATAAACGTAACATGTTCAGGGCTCATTGAACTGAGCGAGGATGAGGTGAACAATGGTCTTCTGCTTGTGGAAAACATGCTTGACAAGCAGATAGTGGACCTTAACGGTCGAAAGCTGGTCAGGGTTAATGATGTCAGGCTTGCCACTATACCTGCCGGAACATTTGTGGTAGCAGTTGATATCGGTATTGAAGGGTTGCTGAGAAGAATCGGGATCTTAACTCCCATTAAGAGGTTCCTTTCCCTGTTCGGAATAAGTATACCTGCAAAATTTATCCTCTGGGATGATGTACAGGCAATTGATTTCTCAAATCTGAACATTAAACTTTCAAAGAGCTACGCAAAGCTGAATACTCTTCACCCTTCCGATCTTGCCGATATTCTTGAGGATCTGGGTAAAAAATCAAGCACTCATGTATTTTCGGCACTCGATGAGGAAAAGGCCGCCGACGTTCTGGAAGAGCTTGAAACACACGCACAGATCCATATTATTGAAAGTCTGCCTGTTCCTAAAGTAGCCGATGTGCTTGAAAAAATGCCTGCCGATGAGGTTGCATATATACTTGATGAGATTGAGGATGAAAAAGCTGAGCTTCTTCTTAAGGAGATGGACAGCGAATCTTCACAGGAAGTAAGGGAGCTTCTTGAGTATCCCGACAACTCTGCAGGAGGACTTATGACCACCGATATTCTGACATTCAGCCCACTCCTGACTGTTGATGAGGTGATCAGGGAACTCCGACTTAAGAAGCCTGAACCTGCAGAACTCTACTCCCTTTTTGTCACAGAAAAAAACGATGAGCTTATAGGCACCTTCGATCTCCGAGATCTTGTTGTTTCTGACCCCGATACAGTAATAATGAATATCATGAAATCCGAACCAGTATTTGTTTACGATTATCAGAGGATTGATGATCTTGCCGAGCTGATTTCGAAATATAATCTTCTTGCAGTGCCTGTTGTGGACGAGCAGAATCAACTGCAGGGTATGGTGGTGGTTGATGATGTCATTGAAGACCTGATAAGCAAGAGGAGGACCAACAAGCGCTAAATGAAATGCCATGTTCAGAACAAGATTCACCAAGACCAGCTTCTACCGTAACCTTACCATATTCCTTGCCCTACTTGGCCCTGGTATAATTACAGGCAGCGTCGATAATGATGCAGGAGGTATAACAACATACTCAGTCGCCGGAGCAATGTATGGCTACGGAATGATCTGGACTCTGATTCCTTCTCTGATAGTACTTCTGGTAATACAGGAAATGAATGCCAGAATGGGGATTGTTACAGGCAAGGGGCTATCCGACCTGATCCGCGAAAATGCCGGCGTTAAAATCACCTTTTTTATTTTTATTGGATTGCTGCTATCTAATATTGGCAATACGACCACTGAATTTGCAGGAGTAGCTGGAAGCATGGAAATTTTTGGTGTTAACAAGTATATCTCTGTTCCCCTGGTAGCTTTTATGGTATGGATCCTTGTGGTAAAAGGTACCTATAAGATTGCAGAACGGATATTCCTGGTATTCAGCGCTTCATTGCTTACCTATGTGGTATCGGCTCTTATGAGCAAGCCTCAATGGAGTGAAATCGGATTGGCAATAATCAAACCGGGTGTGGAACTGAATACTCAAAGCCTGACTGTAATAATAGCTCTTGTGGGTACAACCATTGCCCCGTGGATGCAGTTCTATATGCAGTCGTCGGTTATTGAGAAAGGACTTAAGATCAAGGATTATAAATATACTGTGATAGATATTATTATCGGATGTCTGGCCACGGTAGTGGTTGCTTTTTTCATTATGGTGGCATGCGGCTCTACATTGTATCCAAATGGAATCCAGATAAATGAGGCTAAGGATGCAGCAATCTCGCTTAAACCACTTGCCGGAGAACTTGCCAGTCATGTGTTCGCTTTCGGCCTGTTTGTGGCATCAGTCTTTTCTGCAACAATACTGCCACTTGCAACCTCTTTCTATATCTGTGAGGCATTTGGTTTTGAGACCGGACTTGATAAATCGTGGGATGAAGCAAGAGAGTTTTATATCCTATATACGGGAATACTGATCATTTCAGCGGTCATTATCCTGATTCCCAACGCTCCGCTTATTGATATTTCTATCTGGTCCCAGGTCCTCAACGGAATACTCCTTCCAGCCGTCCTTGTAAGCATGATCATGCTTATCAATAATAAAAAGATAATGGGAGAATATACGAACAAACCCCTTCAGAATATAATAGGATGGGGAGCAGTGATAATTCTTATTCTTTTGTCGGCTATGCTTCTTGTAATGCCTTTGTTATCAAATAAATGAAATCATTCCGCTGGCCATGCCGACCCCATCATCTTCTTTGGCTCAATCTTTACCGGATCGACAACGACATGCCTTATCAACCTGCGGTTCCATGTATATGTTATGTGAATTAGCCCGTCGTCAGATTGAATCACTGCCGGATATGAATATTCAGTCCCGGGTTTGTCACTTTCAAGGAGAAATGCTGCATACCATGTTCTTCCATCAGCAGATATAGCGGCATTAAGCTGGTTCCTGCCTTCTGTAAGGTGATTGTAGACAAGCAAATGTCTTCCGTCAGCCAGTGTTAAAGCGTCGATGCCTGAGTTGGGATTGGGCAGAGTGTCGGGTATTAGATTGCTCCATGTTAATCCCTTATCATCCGACCATGACGAAAATATCCTTGAATGCCGGCTTCTGCACAGGATCTGTAGTTTCCCGGAACTATGCTTAAGGATCGCAGGTTGTATCGCATAAATATCCCTGCCATTGAGTGTGTCGGTTTTTTCCCATGTAATACCATAATCAGAGGTAAGTTCCATGTGTACCCTCCATCCGTTATCTTCAGTGCTTGATGGACAAAGAAGGACTCCTCCGTTCAGCAGAACCGGTTTGTTTTTGACAGGTCCTATTATACCATCGGGAAGCTTTCTTGACGGGGACCACGATATGCCGTTATCGGTCGATATCTTTAGTTCCCCCCACCATTCCGACGGGCTTGGCCCTACTTTATAGAAAAGTAACAGCTCATTATTGACATTATACAATACCGGATTCCAACAGGGGTATCTGAGGCTGTCATTTTTATCGTAAGCAACCATCTCGGGTATAGACCATTTACCTTCTGAAAACCTGCTTATCCATATAGCAACATCCGGATTACCTTCAGCAGTACCCCCGAACCAGGCGGCAACCAAACCTTCAGGCGTCTCAGCAATAGTTGATGCATGACAGCTCGGAAAACAGACCGATGCAGAATCATATATAAATTCAGTCCTGACGAGACATTGATCTCCCCTGAATGGATTCTGTGAATATAAAATGGTCCCCAGCAAAAGGAAAATCTGAAGAGATCCAAGCAGTTTCATAAAGTATTCCGTAAAATTATGTTTTTCGACATCAGTTCTTTATCTATCAGTTCTGTTTCACCCATTGCTCGTGAAAATTAAATCCTGGCTGAAATGAATTGCTCACACCTGACTGCTCCCCCCGAATTTTAGCCTGCCAAGCAGAAATCCTGTCAGAAAAATTACAATTGTACCAAAAACAATTGTGAGATTACTGTGAAAAGGACTACTGAACGGCAGCAAGCCGTCTCCTTTTAAAAGAAGAGGGGACAAGCTCATCCAAGCTATTAAAATTACACCGGTAATAACTCCTGCAGCAGCCTCTTTTCTACCTGTCTTTCCCGGAAGGAATCCGAGAAGGAAGAGACCCAGCATTCCTCCACTGAAAACCGAAGCAAGCGCCCACCACGCATCCAGCACACTTTCCACTCCGGTAAGGGCAAGCGCAATGCCAATGCCTGCAATCCCAGTGACAAACGATGCGGAGTAAAGGACTTTCATTGATGTTTTCTCATCTGCATCCCTGTTGATGAATTTCCTGTAGTAGTCAGTAAGAAAAATTGTTGCAGTACTGTTAAGACTGGTGGAAATGGTGCTCATTCCAGCTGAAAAGATCGAAGCTATAAGCAGGCCGGTTATGCCTGCAGGGAGCTCATTTACAATGAAGTAAGGGAATACTCTGTCGCCTGCTGTAATCGATCTGAGATCTTCTGTAAGCTTTTCCGGCTGCGCAGTGTAGAATGCAAATAATGCCGTACCAATATAGAAAAACAACATTGACACCGGTATATAAAGGAGTGATCCAAAAAGAGCCGATTTCTTTGCTTCCCTTTCTGATCCGGTTGTAAGATACCTTTGAACATAATTCTGATCAATGCTGTAATTCTGCAGATTAATGAATAAACCATATACCATGACAACCCAGAAAGTGGACTCAGTAAGACTGGGCCCCAGACTTCCGAGGCTAAACTTACTGTTCGCTACTGCAATACTGAATGTCTGAGCTGGGCCTTCAGGCATCGAAAATGTAATATATACGGCACAAACAATTGCTCCTGCAATCAATATTATTCCCTGTATTGCATCAGTCCACACCACAGCCCTGATGCCTCCAAGCATTGAATAAAAGATGACTGCCAGCCCTGTGACAATGATTATTGTCCTTACATTCCAGTCGAAAAGGGCGTTTAATGGCAGTGCAAGCAGGAGCAGTATAGCTCCCGTTCTCATGAGCTGGGTGAGTATGTAACATGCTGATGCATATACCCTGGCCCAGGTACCAAAGCGCATTTCAAGAAAGTAATATGCCGACACATTTCCAATCTTCCTGTAGAGTGGAACAAAATACCTGACCGCTGCAAAAGAAGCTACAGGTATTGAAAGGCTGAAAACAAATGCATTCCAGTTTGTCATATAAGCTTTTCCAGGAAGTGCAAGAAAGCTGATACTGCTGAGATATGTTGCAAAAATCGACATCCCTGCAACCCAGGCAGGGATTTTACCTCCACCTGTGATATACTGATCTGAAGACCTGTTCCTGTAATAGAAACTTGCCCCTACAATTATATTGCTTAATACCAGAATAATAAATACTATTGCATCGGGAAGAGACAACTTCATTGACTTCAGTTAAGAGAATCGGTGCTTCGATGACCGGTTAAATTTACAATTAAATATTAGATTTGTATATGTATTTTCTAACCTGTAAACAAAATCGAATCTGTGATGAATCCTAAGTTCCTTTGCAGGCAGATTATCGCCGTGATGGTTGCTGTCATGTCTGGTTCTGCATTACTGATTGCCCAGACTGAGAATGAGGGCCGGTTACTTGGAAAGGCCGAGCTTTACAAGTCAAAGAAAACAGCGCTGGATTATCTTTCTGATCCGGCAGTTATAAAAAAGTTCGGCACCATTTCCGACTCGATATGGAGATTTGCTGAACTCGGAATGCAGGAATACAAATCGTCTGCCATCCTTATTAAAGCTCTTGAGGAAGAAGGATTCAGTATTGAGAAAGGAGTTGCAGGCATCCCTACAAGTTTTGTTGCGACCTGGGGTTCCGGTTCTCCGGTCATCGGGATACTGGGTGAATACGATGCACTTCCCATGCTGTCGCAGAAACCTCTCTCTCACGTAAAGGATCCTGTAGTAATCGGAGGCCCCGGGCATGGATGTGGTCATAATACTATGGGTACGGCAGGTGTTGCCGCATCGGTGGCTTTAAAACGGAGTATGGAAATGAACAATATTACGGGTACCGTAAAATTTTTTGGCTCTCCGGCCGAAGAAACTCTCATCAGCAGGCCTTTTATGGTAAGAGCTGGTGTTTTTGAAGGGGTTGATGCCGTTATAGACAATCACGCCTCAACAGGTTTCGGCACAGAATACGGGATTATTGGAAGTGCAGTAATGTCGGTTATATTTACTTTCACCGGAAAGACATCACATGCCGCAGGTTCGCCCTGGAGCGGAAGAAGCGCACTGGATGCCGTGGAAATTATGAATGTATCTGCAAATTACTTGCGAGAACACCTGTTTTATACCAACCGTCTCCATTACGTTATTACAGAAGGTGGTGAATCACCCAATGTGGTTCCTGACAGAGCTTCGGTATGGTATTATGTAAGGAACACTGACGACAGACTGGAAGATATGTTTAAGAGGGTAGTTGATTGTGCGAAGGGTGCTGCTATCACAACAGGTACGAGCCTTGACACCGTAACTATTATATCTGCTATCCATCAGAGACACATAAACAAAGGGATGGCAGAGACCATTCAACGGAATATCGAACTCATCGGAATGCCTGAATGGACAGAGGAAGAGAATGCTTTCGCAAAATCACTTCAGAAAGAGCTAGGCGCAAAGGAAACAGGCTATAGCACAAAGGTGAATACTCTTAAAGATCCACCTTCAGTTCAAACGGGTGGAGGATCATCGGATGTGGGTGAAGTAACACTTCTTGTGCCAACGGCAACAGTGGGCTTTCCGGTCGGCGTTCCCGGTGCCATAGGACACCACTGGTCGACAGTAGCGGCCGGATTCGGTCCCGCAGCCTGGAAAGGACTCGCTGCAGGTGCCAGCGCTATCGCTGCTACAGCACTCGACCTGCTTACAAAACCAAAGCTGCTGAAGGAAATAAAAGATGAATTCAATAAATATTCTGAAAAGCATCCATATAAGTCATTCCTTCCTGAAGGGGCAGCACCTCCGCTTGACCTTAACAGAACACTGATGAATAAATACAGGGATGCTTTAATGGATGAGAAAAATTACCATTAATTTGTTTTATTTTGTAAGTTAACCTGGAAAAGAATTAACATAATCGGCAAAGAAGGAATATTTTGAAGGAAGATGAATTACGGCTATTTTGATTCATGGACATATGATACTCCAGATAGAGGCAACGCAGGTTTATTGTACAGGATCACACACCATAACAGGTTGTATTTCACTATAAAATATGCTTTTGTGGTTCTTAAGACCAGAAGGGAAGCAATAAGAGGCATTTATGACAGGAAAGCATGGGCCGATTCATCATTTTTTATTTTAAGATTCATTGAAAAGGCGGGAGGGAAATTTCATATATCAGGGATGGAAAATATTGTGGAATGTCCTTATCCGGTGGTGTTCATCGGAAATCATATGAGCACCCTTGAGACAATGGTTCTTCCCGGATTGATTGCTCCACATCGTGACGTTACGTTTGTTGTTAAGGAGAGCCTTGTTCATCATCCCCTGTTCGGCCATGTAATGAGGTCGCGAGATCCTATAGTGGTACAAAGAACCGATCCGCGAAGGGATTTTGAGGAAGTTATGAAGAAAGGACCTGAGCTTCTTGCCAGAGGAGTATCAATAGTAATTTTCCCCCAAAGTACCAGAAGCGTGGAGTTCAAACCTGAGGAATTTAATTCCCTGGGAGTAAAGCTTGCAAAAAAAGCAGGGGTAAATGTAGTTCCGATAGCATTAAGGACCGACTTTTGGGGACAGGGAAAGCTGATAAAGGAGCTGGGTTTGCTCGACAGTTCAAAACCAATTAATATAAGGTTCGGGAAACCATTTCCGGTAACAGGAAATGGGAAAGCTGAAAATCAGCGGATAATTGATTTCATTCAATCGTCACTTGCTGAATGGGGATTATGATCTTAAGAGTTTATGGGCGGATTAATGACGCGCCCCCAATTTTGTTAGTGAATCTTATTTTCTCAATTATTGATAATTTACAAACCTGATTATGGTAACACTCGACTGGATCGTTCTTGGCCTCTTTTGTCTCGGATTAATAGGAATAATTATCTGGGTAACAAGAAAGAAAAATGAAACTTCAACTGATTATTTTTTGGCCGGCCGCGACGCTACATGGCTGGCAATAGGCTCCTCAATATTTGCATCCAACATAGGTTCAGAGCATCTTGTCGGTCTTGCCGGTGCAGGAGCTTCCAGTGGGATGGCAATGGCCCACTGGGAAATGCACGGTTGGCTTATACTCATCCTCGGATGGTTCTTTGTTCCCTTCTATGCAAGAAGCGGAGTGTTTACCATGCCAGAATTCCTTGAAAAGCGCTATACAAAAGGTTCCAGAAGTGTCCTTTCGATAATTTCACTTGTGAGTTATGTCTTCACAAAGGTTGCAGTTACGGTTTATGCAGGAGGAATAGTCTTCAAACAGGTATTCGGCATTGAATCAATGTTCGGGATCGATTTCTTTTGGATCAGCGCTGTCGGCCTTGTTGTGCTGACAGGGATCTACACAACTCTCGGAGGAATGAAAGCCGTACTATGGACTTCGGTCCTGCAAACACCTATCCTGCTGATAGGTTCAATTGCAGTTTTGATAATAGGACTTATAAAACTGGGGGGATGGTCAGAAATGATGGAGATTTGCCGGGCTGTCCCTGTAAATGCTGACGGAGACACTATGACCCAGCTTATCCGTTCTGCAAACGATCCTGAATACCCCTGGACAGGAGTCATCCTGGGATCAGCAATAATAGGCTTCTGGTACTGGTGCACCGACCAGTTCATCGTCCAGAGGGTCTTGTCGGGCCGCAATCAGACCGAGTCAAGAAGAGGAGCCATCCTGGGTGCAGCCTTCAAGCTTTCACCTGTATTTATTTTCCTCATTCCTGGAATGATAGCTTATGCTCTTAACTACAAGGGGATGATTACACTTCCGGATTCGGACTCTGCTTTCTCCGTTCTGGTAAGTGAACTTCTTCCTTTGGGATTTAAGGGACTGGTAGTGGGAGGAATACTGGCAGCCCTTATGAGCTCCCTTGCATCACTTTTCAATTCATCGGCAACCCTGTTCACTGTCGATTTTTATGAGAAATTCAGACCGGAGGCCTCGGAAAAGGAACTTGTAAGGGTCGGAAGGATCGCAACAGTGGCGGTTGTAATACTTGGATTATTATGGATTCCCGTAATGAGGGGCCTGGGTAAAGTTCTTTATGCTTATCTTCAGGATGTCCAGTCGCTTCTCGCTCCGGGGATTGCAGCAGTATTTCTTCTTGGTATAGCATCCAAAAGGATCACCCCCAAAGCCGGGTTTGTAGGCTTGCTGACAGGATTCATACTGGGTATGACCAGACTCGGATTTAAAATATTCGGCACCGGACTGAGCACCGACAATCTGATGTATATGATTTTCCTGAAGCTGAACTGGCTTCATTATGAAATAGTACTGTTCTTCCTTGTAATAATCCTCATGATAGTTGTGAGCGCATTCACCCCACGGGCAGATCCTGCAACTATAAAGGGATTGTATATTGGATCGGCTTCAGAAGAGGAAAAAGCCATCACAAGAGCCAGCTGGAATAACTGGGATCTGTTCTTCTCGGGCCTGATAATCATTGTAATTATTGCATTTTATATATATTTCTGGTAGAAGAACCAGGCATTTATATTTTCAGAATCCAATGAACCGGGTACTGAGGTTTCCCCCTCTTTGCGAAGCAGAGAGGGGGATTAAAGGGGGTGAGTTCATGGTTTAACTAATGAATTCATTTTTGCTTTACCTGCTTCTTGAGTTACACGAATTTTCACGACAATAGAAATTTATAAGTTAATTATGACAAACAAATATGTAATTGGGATTGATTTTGGAACAGACTCAGTAAGATCAGTAATAGCCGACACATCAAACGGTGAAATTGTAGGAACATCGGTTCATGAGTACTCAATGTGGAAAAAAGGATTATTCTGTGATCCCGCCGCAAATCGTTTCAGACAGCATCCTTACGATTACCTTGAAGGACTTGAAAAATCGGTAAAGGGAGCCCTTCAGGGCCTCGATAGCTCGATAATCAGAAATATTGCAGGAATTACGGTAGATACCACCGGGTCAACTCCGGTTGCAGTCGATCGTGCAGGTACACCGTTGTCGATGAAGCCTGGCTTTGAGGATGATCCTGATGCTATGTTTATTCTGTGGAAGGACCATACCGCGGTTAATGAAGCTGCCGAAATAAATGACCTGGCAAAATCGTGGGGAGGAGTTGACTATACTAAATATGAGGGTGGAGTCTATTCATCTGAGTGGTTCTGGTCAAAGATACTGCATATCATGAGGATCAATGAGAAGGTCAGGCAGAATGCTTTTTCATGGGTTGAGCATTGCGACTGGATACCTGCCCTGCTTACAGGTAACACCGATCCCCTCATAATGAAAAGAAGCAGATGTGCAGCCGGTCATAAGGCCATGTGGAGCGAAAATTTTAAGGGGCTTCCTGGTGAGACATTCCTGTCAAGGCTCGATCCTCTGTTAACAGGTCTGAAGGATCGACTTTACAGGGATACTTATACCTGCGATGTTGCCGCGGGAAGACTTACTGCTGAATGGGCTGAAAAGCTTGGCCTGCCACAAGGCATAACCGTTGGGGTGGGTGCTTTTGACGCCCATCTCGGCGCTGTGGGAGGAGAAATAGAGCCATATGTCCTTGTAAAGGTCATGGGAACTTCAACCTGCGATATGCTGGTGGTCAGCCCTGATGAGATCGGCGATAATCTTGTGGCAGGTATCTGTGGTCAGGTCGATGGATCAATATTACCCGGTATGATAGGCCTTGAAGCCGGACAATCGGCTTTCGGTGACGTTTATGCCTGGTTCGGAAAGCTCCTTATGTGGCCCATGAGCGAGATTATGATGCAGATGAACTGGCTCGATGAAGGAAACAGGCGACGATTGTTAAACGAAACATCCGATTCCCTGATCTCGGAACTAAGCAGAAAAGCCGCATCGCTTAACACTGATGACGTATCGGTTGTTTCCCTCGACTGGCTTAACGGAAGGCGTACCCCGGATGCAAACCAAGCACTTAAAGGTGCTATTGCCGGGTTATCACTGGGATCAGATGCTCCAAGGATATTCAAATCGCTCGTTGAAGCCACTGCTTTTGGCTCAAAAATGATAAACGAACGTTTTATCTCCGAAGGTGTCAGAATCGATTCGGTCATAGCTGTTGGAGGTGTGGCAAAAAAGAATCCGTTTGTTATGCAAATTGTTGCTGATGTGCTCAATATGCCGATTAAGGTCGCAATCTCAGACCAGACTTGCGCACTGGGATCTGCCATGGCTGCATCGGTTGCTGCATGTGTACATAAAGACATCCCGGCAGCCCAAAAGGCAATGGGTAGGGGCTTCGAAAGGGAATATGTGCCCGATCCGGAAAGAGCCAGAAAGTATGAATCATTATTCAGAAAATATAAAAGCCTGGGATATTTTATCGAAAATGAATTGACCTAAACCAATATTTCTAATCATGCTCAAATCATTACCGGCAGCTCTAGTGCTTTGTATCCTGATTATTATCACCGGATGCAGCAGAAAAAAGCCTGAAGTTAAAGATTATCCTATTAAACCGGTTCCTTTCACCTCTGTAAAGCTCACTGATAAATTCTGGTCACATCGGATCATGAAAAATGCTGATGTTACAATCCCCATTGCTTTCAGCTATTGCGAATCCACAGGAAGAATTAAGAACTTTGAGGTTGCGGGTGGACTTGATACAGGCAGATTCAGATCACTTTATCCATTTGATGACTCGGATGTTTTTAAGATCATTGAAGGTGCAAGCTATTCCCTTCAGACATATCCCGACCCGGTACTGGATTCCTATCTCGACACTCTTATCAGTAAAATAGCTCTTGCTCAGGAAGATGACGGATACCTCTATACCAACCGGACCATTGCAGAGATGCACGGAGGTGAAGGATTGCATGAATGGGCCAATAAGGAACGATGGCTTAACGATTCACTGCACAGCCACGAGTTATATAATATCGGACATCTTTATGAGGCGGCAGTTGCCCATTACCAGGCCACAGGAAAAAGGACTCTGCTTGATGTTGCTGTCAGGTCGGCCGACCTTGTCTTTAAGGATTTCGGATATGATAAACTGAAAGTATGGCCCGGGCATCAGGTTATTGAAATGGGGCTGATAAAACTTTTCCGTGCTACCGGTGACAGACGTTACCTTGATCTTGCAAAATTCTTTCTGGATATAAGAGGTCCTAACGGAAGACATTATAATCAGGCTGCCAGAAAACCGGTTGATCAGACTGAAGCGGAAGGACATGCGGTAAGGGCAACATATATGTATTCCGGGATGGCAGATATTGCAGCACTGACAAATGATGATGCATATCTGAAGGCAATTACAAGAATCTGGGAAGATATTGTTTACCGAAAGATTTATATCACAGGGGGTATTGGAGCAACAGGTGGAAATGAGGGTTTCGCTGAACCTTACTTTCTGCCTAACATGTCGGCTTATTGCGAAACATGTGCCTCAATAGGAAATATTTTTACAAATCACCGGCTCTTCCTTCTGCATGGAGATAGCAAATATGCCGATATTATCGAAAAGACATTGTATAATTCGATGCTGTCAGGTGTATCCCTTACAGGCGACAGGTTTTTCTATCCAAATCCATTGGAGTCTTCAGGCCAGCATCAGCGAAGCCCCTGGTTCGGATGTGCCTGCTGCCCCTCAAATATCGCACGTTTCATCCCTGCAATTCCCGGCTATATTTACGCAGTTACTGACAAGGACCTTTTTATAAACATGTACATTTCAAATGAGGCAGACATAAAAATAGGAGGCCAAAAAATCAAAATTTCGCAAAGCTCCGGCTTCCCGTGGGACGGAAAAGTTCAAATCCTTGTAGGCACCGAGCAAAAGGCAAAATTTGTAATGAAGCTTCGGATTCCGGGATGGGCAAGGAATGAAGCTATCCCGGGCAATCTTTACAGGTTTGAGGAAAAAATCCCGGAAGATTTCAGCCTTCTGTTGAACGGAGATACGATAATTACCGAAATCCATGATGGGTATGTGTCAATCGACAAAGTATGGGTTGACGGCGATAAGCTTAAACTATTCCTGCCTATGCCGGTAAGACTGGTTACTTCCGATGAAAGGATAAAAGACAATTTGGGCAAAGTCGCCGTTCAGCGTGGCCCGGTAATTTACTGTGTCGAATGGCCTGATAACAATAAAGGTAATGTACTTAATCTTGTGCTAAAAAAAGAAAGAGGATTTACTTCCAGGTATACGACTGATCTGCTTGGTGGAACACAGATCATTAAAGCCAGGGGTAGCCAGACTGTAAGAACTGTTGAAGGTGACATAAGGATGCTTGATGAAGAGGTCATTACTCTTATCCCATACGCACTGTGGAACAACAGGGGGCCTGGTCAGATGACGGTTTGGCTTCCGGTAACACCCGGAGCAGCAAAACCGTTGCCTGCACCCTCAATAGCTTTCATGAGCCGGGTAAAGGCAAGCAGAATGACACCAGATCTTGCTGCAGTAAATGACCAGATTGAGCCACAGAACTCCAAAGATAAAAGTGTACCTTATTATCACTGGTGGCCCGAAAAAGACAAATGGGTTTATGTCCAGTATGATTTCCCTGAAAACCATGTTATTTCCGGAACAAAAGTCTACTGGTATGATGATACCCCTGAAGGCGAATGCCGTATTCCCGATGAATGGGAAATTCTCTATCTTAGCGGAAATATATGGAAACCGGTAAAACCAAAGAATCCCTACAGAATCACAAAAAACAACTGGGATACACTAAAGTTTCAACCGGTCAGGGCATCAGCGGTAAAACTGAAGGTGAAGCTTAATAAAAATTATTCTGCGGGATTATATGAGTGGGTGGTGAAGTAAAAGAAACGCAAAAGGAAGTTGCATCACAAACATTATTTAAAAACCATATATCCCGACCGGTACTTCAGTACTGCTTGATTATAGCATTCATCATTATTTATATCAGATGGAAATTAAAATAATATGATCATGAAAAAGTTCTTTACTATTATGTTATTACTGTCCTTCTGCCGGACAGGATTTTCACAACAGCCGTCATTTGTACTTAACAAACTGGAATACTTTGAGCGCGAAGGTGTTAATGTTATGGCATTCCAGGATATATATCCCGAGGGGCACCAGGGAGGTGTGGCAGTCATTATGAATGGCAGAAGGCTGGCAACCAATGGTGATATAAGGCTTGACGAAACACCAGGGCAATGGCAGCCCATCCCCAAGCAACTTGAAAGAAAGGCTGACCCTATTAAAAATACAATTACCATTAAACTTGCTTATCCCGATCCGGCAATTAACAGAAAGGGATTCAATCCGATCGAGTACCCTGACCTTGATCTTACATACACGGTTAACGTCCGTGCTGAAGGAGAATCGGTGGTCGTCACTGTCGACCTTGACCAGCCTGTTCCTAAGGAATTCATTGGCAAAGTCGGATTCAACATGGAACTGTTCCCCGGGTGGCTATTCGGTAAGAGCTGGGCAATGGACAAATATTCGGGCATCTTTCCCCGGCAGGCTAATGGACCAGCTATGAAGGATTCAAAGGGAGAGATTGTTGCTGCCCAGCCGATGGCAACCGGAAAAAAATTAACAGTGGCACCAGAGGATGACCTTTTACGAATGTCGATTGAAACAAAAACAGGTCAGCTTCAACTTCTAGACGGGAGATATGTCCATAATAATGGTTGGTTTGTTGTGCGTTCCCTTGTAAATGAAGGCACAACGAAAAGAGCTGTAGAATGGGTAATTACTCCAAGTGTTATTCCTGGATGGACTTCAACTCCCGTTGTCCATGTCTCGCAAATCGGATACCGCCCAGAACAGGAGAAAACTGCAATAGTAGAGCTGGACAGGAAAGACAATAAAAATGAAAATTGTGTTATCCTAAGAATTGAACCTGATGGAAAAAGGACTGAGACAGGAACATTCAGTGCTGAACCATGGGGGCAGTTTCTCCGGTATAATTACCTTAAATTTGATTTTACCTCGATCAGAAAAGAGGGAATGTATATTGCAAAATATGGAAATTATGAGTCGCAACCTTTCAGGATTGCTGCCGATGTTTACAAAAGAAATGTCTGGCAGCCTACCATTGAATTTTTCCTTCCCGTACAGATGTGTCATATGAAAGTGAACGAAAAATACCGGGTATGGCATGGGCTCTGTCACATGGATGATGCCCTTATGGCACCGGTCAATCATAATCATTTCGACGGATACATCCAGAGGGAATCAACATTAACAGACTTCAAACCGGGCGATCATGTTCCGGGGATCAATATAGGAGGATGGCATGATGCCGGCGACTGGGACCTCAGGGTGGAATCACAGAGCGCAGAAGTGAATATCCTTACTCTTATATACGAAACTTTCGGGATCGACTACGATGAGACTTCTATTAATCAGGACACAAGGATCGTCGAAATACATCAGCCCGACGGGAAACCTGATATTCTCCAGCAAATCGAGCATGGGCTTCTTTCAATTGTCGGGGGTTACAAAAGCATGGGAAGGCTTTACAGGGGCATCATTGAGGCCGATAAAAGGCAGTATGTATTGTTGGGCGATGGATCGACAATGACCGATGGTCTTATTTATGACAGGAACCTTAAACACGGAGAGCGTACAGGCACTAATTCTGCCCAGAACGATGACCGGTGGGTGTTCACTGAAGACAATCCTCCCAGGGAGCTTACAGTAGCTGCACATCTTGCTGCAGGAGCCAGGGCTCTCAGAGGATTCAACGATGTGCTAAGCGGGGATTGCATCGAAATATCAGAGGCCATTTTCAATCACGAATATAAGATCTCGGGAATGGTCGCCAATGCTAAGCTTCATGCTGCAGTAGAACTGTATCTTACGACAGGTAAGGAGAAATACAAAAGCTATATCCTTGAAAACAAAGAAACCGTCGTTAAAGGGATAAATAATCTTGGGTGGATAATAGGCAGAGCACTTCCTAAGATAAATAATAAAGAATTCACAGACCTTGTCAGGAATGCTGCCAGAAATCTGTCGGATGAGATAAACAAGCAATCGGAAGAGACTCCTTTCGGAGTGCCTTACCGCCCCCGTATCTGGGGAGCAGGCTGGGATATCCAGAGTTTTGGAGTAAGGCAATATTTCCTTTATACCGCATTTCCGGATATTTTCAAAGCGGCTCCGATCTTCAATGCACTTAATTTTATTCTCGGTGTTCATCCGGGTGACAATACATCCTCTTTTGCATCAGGAGTGGGAGCAAGGTCGACAACAATAGCCTACGGCATAAACAGGGCTGATGAATCCTACATCCCGGGAGGAGTATCATCGGGTACGGCGCTCATAAGGCCCGATTTTCCTGAACTGCTCGACTGGCCTTACCTGTGGCAGCAGCAGGAATATGTTATGGGAGGCGGAGCCACTAACTTTGTTTTTCTTGTTCTGGCGGCTGATCATCTCCTGGAGAAGAAATAGCGGAAAAAATGCTTATTTTTGACAGTTATATAAAGGCTTGTTTTTATGCGCAAGGACTATTTTATTTTCATGCCATCGGTTGCCGGAAGTTTTGAGGATGAATGGGAACAATGCTTTCTTAAGGTGATTGAAAGAACCGGGGCAGGATACAGGTTGTTAAAACTTAATGTCTTTGTCGATTCGACAGATCCTGAAATATTCTTGCGACAGAAAAAAATCATAAGAGATTCATTACTCGACAGATTGGGTAGTCAGTGTCCTGCATTAAGTATCACAATACATCCGCCTGAAAACCCATGGAAGGTCTCTGCTGAAGGCATGTTTGTCAGGAATGGAAACGCAGAGGTCAAAACAAAATTCTGGAGATCTGTTCCATATGTGGTTATTGGACCGGAATCGAAAAAGGAGGTTTGGGCTGCAGGGCTCGGAGATGATATATTATCCCAGAGTACCCGAACCGCAGCCGTTAAATCGTTTGACATGATTTATGGGATCCTGGATCAGGAAGAAATGTCCTTCAACGATCTGATAAGGCAATGGAACTACATCGGAAATATCCTTGGCACACACGGGGGATATCAGAATTACCAGACTTTCAATGAAGTAAGAAGCGAGTTCTATTCAAGATACAGAACAATCAAAAGCTTCCCATCAGCAACAGGCATTGGCATGAAGATAGGAGGGGTCTATCTCGATTTCTGTGCTGTACGCAATTCTCCCTCCGTCAAAATAAAAGCAGTTCATAATCCAAATCAGATCGATGCCTATCAATATGACCAGAAAGTTCTGAAAGGACTGATCGAAAAAGGCAAGCATGCAAAGAACCCGCCGCAGTTCGAAAGAGCTCTTATAATCGCAAATAATCATTGGAAAACATTGTTTGTTTCGGGCACTGCATCAATTATAGGCCAGGATACAATTGGGAAAGGCGATGTGGCCGGGCAGACACTTGTGACAATTCAAAACATAAATAAACTGATCGATAACAATTACCTTGGAGAAATCACCGGTCAGGAATTGTCGCGCGGAAGATGCACGCTTATAAGAGTTTACGTTAAGGATCAGGATGATTTCAGCGTGGTTAAGGATATATGCAAAGAGCATTTTCCCGAAGTACCTGCTATTTTCCTTGAAGCAGATATATGCAGGGATGAGCTTCTGGTAGAGATTGAGGCAGAATATTCATTCTGAAACCCGCATGATTGAGCAGGCGCAAACATTAATTGATGTTTTTCTTAAACCGAACCCGACTTTGTCGGGTGAGCCCGACGCAGTCAACCGAACATTCGAGCCCGGCGAAGCTAATCACATGCGGTTTCGTCCGAATAATAAAATTGAATTGTATACTGAAATTGTATACAAATGAATTATGATAAGAAACCTTGTTTTCCTGACAACTCTCTTCCTGTTTTCAATGTGCTCCCGGTCTACCTGGAATACGACTGAAAGCGGCGTGATAATACAACTCAGGGGAGCCAGGAATGACCACATCAGAAAGATCAGGGTCGATGTTGTGAATGACAATATCCTTCATGTTACCTCTTCTCCCGTAAATAGTTTCCCGCATGAAAAATGCCTGATCCTTTCAGAAAATACATTGCCTCTGCCAGGGTTTGGAGTGAGGCAGGAAATAAATACCCTTGTTGTTTCAACTTCATCATTAAAGGCAAAGATCGATTTGGGATCAGGCAGGATAATATTCACCGATTCCGGTAATAATGTAATCCTGAAGGAGAAGGAAGGAGGAAAAAGGATCACCCCGGCGACTGTCGAAGGATATGAAGGACTTTCAACAGGTCAGGTTTTTGAATCCTCCGAAGGCGGCTCCTTTTACGGACTCTGCCAGCACCAGTCGTATGATTTTGACTACAATGACTATTATGTCATCCATGGAAAAAGCATAGATGAAGTTTTAAGCGGCTGCAGAACACTTACAGGAAAGGCACCCATTCCGCCGAAGTGGGCTTTTGGGTTCTGGCAGAGCCGTGAGAGCTATAAATCGCAGTCAGAACTGATTGATGTGTTAAGTGATTACAGAAACAGAGACATCCCTCCCGACAATATTGTCCTCGGCTGGTCCCACCGGCCGTCATTGAACGACAGCATAAAAGACTTGACAGAGAAAGGTTACGCAGGAAACTGCTGGGAGGACATGAGATTACAAATTTTTGCGGGCCTTAACTATTCTCTCTCTGGCATCCCATACTGGATACATGACATAGGAGGCTATTGTGTAGATAAAAGGTTTGAGAATGCCAGGGAAGGATCGGATGAACTTGATGAATGGCGCGAACTTAATACCCGCTGGTTCCAGTTCGGAGTATTCTGCCCTTTGTTCAGAAGCAATGGTCAACACCCTTACCGCGAAATATGCAATAATGTGCCGGAAGGACATCCGGCTTGCAAAAGCATGGGCTACTACGACAAACTTCGTTATTCGCTGATGCCATATATCTATTCACTGGCCGGTCTGACTCACTTTAACGATTACACAATCATGCGAGCTATGGTTATGGATTTCAATGATGATCCTGTAGTCAGGAAGATAGGTGACCAGTACATGTTCGGTCCTTCATTGCTTGTAGCTCCTGTTTACAGCTACAAGGCCAGGGAAAGGGAAGTATATTTCCCCCGGTCAGCAGGATGGTATGATTTTTACACCGGAAAGTATATTGATGGGACCGGTTGGGTAAAAGTCGATGCCCCCTATGAAAAAATGCCTGTTTTTGTTAAAGCTGGATCAATAATTCCACTTTGCCCTGATATTGATTTCACTAGTACAAAGCCTGACGATCCGGTTTCAGTTTACATTTACACGGGCCGTGATTGCGCATTTACAATTTATGAGGATGAGGGTGTGAACTGCAATTATAAAAAAGGCCTGTGCAGCACAATAAAATTCAGTTACAGTGAGAGCTCCGGTGAACTGACTGTATCGGACAGGCATGGTGAATATCCAGGAATGTTTAAAGAAAGGAATTTCAACCTGATCCGTGTTGACAGGAACAATCCAGTGTCATTGGATACTGAAAAACCTCCCCTGAAGCAGATAAGATATGAGGGGAAAAAGATTGTTGTAATGATACGGTAAAACGCACTTCATAACCATTTAACTTAAAATAACTTGAAATGAGAAGGATTATATTATTTACACTTACACTGATAATAGTCTCAGTGGTAGTAACATCATGCAAACAATCGGCAAAAAAGAAAAATATGGTAAGAAAAGAAGTTTACGGCATTCATGACGGGAAGGAAGTATATCTCCTTACCCTGACCAACAAGGCAGGCAATGTTATAAGATTAACAAACTTTGGAGCCAAAATAACATGGATAGAAGTTCCCGACAGGAATGGGAAGAAAGACAATGTTACATTCGGCTATGACACTTTTGAGGGGACGATAAAAGGAGACATGTCATTCGGGTCTGTTGTCGGCAGGTACGCTAACAGGATCGCCGGTGGCAGATTCAGTATCGACGGGGTTGAATATACCCTTCCTCTGAACAATGGTCCCAACACCCTGCATGGCGGTCCGGGAGGCTGGCACAGCGTGGTATGGGATACCGAGGTGCTACAGGGCAATGAAAATCCTTCGGTCAGGTTCACATACTACAGTCCCGATATGGAAATGGGTTTTCCCGGAAATGTGAAAGCTGAGGTTATTTATTCATGGACCGACAACAATGAAATAGTAATGGATTACAGGTGTACGACGGACAAAAAGACTGTGATAAATGTCACAAATCATGCCTATTTCAATCTTCATGGTGCAGGCAACGGGGATATCCTTGATCATGAACTCACCCTCAGGGCCTCAGCATTTCTGCCAATTGATTCGGTATCGATCCCAACAGGCGAGATCAGGCCTGTGGCAGGGACGCCTTTTGATTTTACGACCCCTCATACTATAGGAGAAAGAATAAATCAGGATTATGAACAGCTTAAGATGGGTAGGGGTTATGACCACAATTTTATCCTCGACAACGAGGAACCTGTTGATGTAACGGTATATGAGCCGGTAAGCGGGAGGGTACTGGAGGTCATTACCGATCAGCCCGGGATGCAGCTTTATACGGGGAATTTTCTCAACGGCTCACAGGTGGGTTACGGAGGCAAGCCTTATAATCTGAGGTCAGGATTTTGCCTGGAATCGGGACATTACCCCGACAGTCCTAACCGGCCGGAGTTTCCCTCGACACTTTTAAGCCCGGGAGAGACATTCAGGTCGCAGACTATTTACAGGTTTTCAGTAAGGTAAGGGGGGGAGATTTCTGCAAAAAAGCATGTTCCCACTGTTGTCAGGTGATATTTTTATTTAAATTTATAAGGCCGTATTATAATTGTCTTGAATGTCTTTTTTATTTTTATTGACCTTTGTGCCTGCCTTTGTTCCAGGGTATCCGGAATATGTGATTCGGTGATTTGTTTTTAACCAGGAGGTGCTTTAAGGACTTGTACAAAAAACTCATGATAAAACGATAATTCTTATATTATGAAAAAAGAAAATCCTCCGTTTTCGACAGAAAGAAGGAATTTCCTGAAGACCATGGCAATGGGCTCAGCAGCCGGGTTGCTTGGTTTTGCTGGATCCAGGGCAAACGCTGCCCCTTATGAACCCCCTGCTTATGCAAAAGGGATGCCGCCTATAAAGATCAAGAGCGTAAAGGCTATCCCCACTGCTCCGTCCTATTCAAACCTTATCGTGGTAAAGGTGGAAACCACCGAACCGGGATTGTACGGCCTTGGCTGCGCCACATTCACCCAACGCGCTTTCCCGGTTGTTACTGCCATTGAAAAATACATGAACGAATTCTGCGTGGGAAGAGATGCCGACAATATCGAGGATATGTGGCAGGCCTTCTACGTGAGCTCATACTGGAGGAACGGCCCTGTCCTGAACAACGCGATAAGCGGGCTTGATGAAGCGTTGTGGGATATTAAAGGCAAGAGGGCTAATATGCCGGTCTATCAGCTTCTCGGAGGCAAATGCAGGTTTGCAGTACCGGTCTATGCCCATGCAAGCGGCAGAAGCATTGAGGAAGTTGTCGGCAATGTTAAAAAATATATGGACCAAGGATTCAAGTACATCAGGATCCAGCTGGGAGGTTACGGCGGCGTGGGAGCCGTCCCCAAGACACCCGATTTCAAGGCTGCAGGCTTTGGTGCGGAAACCGACAACTTCATGGACGAGTATGCCTATCTGTCAAATGTCCCGAAACTGTTCGAGGCAGTGCGCAAAGCTTGTGGCGATGAGATAGAGCTTCTTCATGATATCCATGAGCGCAACCAGCCGATCGATGTAATTAATTTGTGCAAGAGACTCGAGCAATACAGGCCCTTCTTCATCGAAGATCCTCTTTCACCCGAAAACACTCACTGGTGGAAGCAGCTTCGCGAGAGCACTACCGTTCCCTTTGCCATGGGTGAGCTTTTCAACAACATTAATGAGTTCCTCGAGCCGATGGCAAATCATTACTTTGACTTCATAAGGATTCATATATCACAGATTGGCGGAATAACTCCGGCCATGAAGGTTGCAAGGTTGGGAGAATGGTTCAATGTGAGGACCGCATGGCACGGACCCGGGGATGTGTCGCCGGTAGGGCATGCAGCCAACGCTCATATCGACCTTGCCGTTTGGAACTTCGGGATTCAGGAAGGCGGATACTTTTTCACTGATAAGGAAAAAGAAGTGTTTCCGGGATGCCCCACTTTCAAGGATGGATATCTCTATGTAAATGAAGTACCCGGACTAGGGGTTGATATCAATGAAAAGGAAGCTGCCAAATATCCTATCCACAACAGGGCTCCGGGCTGGACAGTCCGCAAGTTTGACGGAACAATAATCAGACCCTAATTGACAAGCGCTTTCCGGCTTACGGGAGGAACCCTGCCGGAGTGAACATCATACAGTCTCCTGAAGGTTTCCCTTGATGCATTGACCATATCCGGATACGGGCGGTCGGTGACATCAAGAAAGCCTATGTTATAGTTCTCCCCGTCAAAACGGCCGGTAGATGGCTGGTCGATCCACTGGAACCAGTGTGTACCTATCAGGGCGGGGTGCGAAGCCGCATTCTCAACATAATGACGATAGGCCACACCCCGCTCTTCATAATTCCGTGTCTGCGCAAGTCCGGGAGCCATCCCGCGCCCTGGCGTCCCGAAATGGAACTCCCCGATCACGATCGGAAGCCCCGAAATATTGTAAATGTTCTGCAGAACTTTCTGATCAGGTTCATACGCATATATGTTAAGGCTGTATACATCAAAACCTTTTGAAGCCCTTATGATTTCATCAGGGGCGGACCCACCGTACCTGATTCCCATATTCAGGTGATTGGGATCATGCTTTTTGACAGCACTGTTCACAATGTCAAGGAATTTTGAAAAGGTATCGTATACAAAAGCCTTGCGGCGCTCAGGTGTGTCGCCTCCGGCAAGATATTTTCTGAGTTCTTTCTGCATATACGTCTCATCACCTGAAAGTATCTCATTGACCAGCTCCTGTTCCCTTTCGGGCCACGGGACCTCATTGCCAATAAAATAGCCGATTAGAAACGGATCATTCCTTAATGGCTCACACTGATACCTTGCAGCTGAGTCGACCCTTTCCCTGTACCCGGGCTCGTAAATATCCGGCATCCCCATTATTCCTGTCTCAATACCCCATCCTCTGAGTGTAGCTACATATGGTATGCGTTGAGTTTTGCCCAGGTTTGGATCCGACCAGTTGGCAACAGTGTTTAGCCCCCAGCTTAACATCCTCTTCACAGTCATGTCTGTCCATTTGTTGTACCAGTCGTCGCCAAACCTTCGGTACAGGTTCCATGTATAGAATGAAACCTGGTTGCCTCTGCCCTGCCGGCCCTGGCTTCTGAATTCGGGAGGCGGCATTTCTGTATATATGTACTCCCGTCCATTGACGCGGGCTGATTCAGCGCTGGGATTTACACAGGTGCTACCTGCGGAAAAAAACGGATATCCGTCCGGATCAATGAACCACCATACTCCTTCAGTTTTTTCAACCCTGAAGAAACCTGTGGACTTGAATTTCTTTACGGTAAAACCGCCATATCTTGAAATATTAAAGTTAGCTGTTTCAAACTCCTTCTCTTCCTGATCCCATGAAGATTTGAGATCTCCAATCGATCCTGCCTTCCCCTGCCAATTCCCCGGGATCCATTGCCCGAATTCATCAACCAGGGGAACGGGACCCAGAATCGAATCCTCCGGAGCCATTGTAAGACGGAAATTTTTCATCTCGAGTGTCGGAAAGCCCACCGGCATCCGCATTGATACTCCAAGGGAGTCAATATTGGTTATCGGACCGACAGCACGGGTGAATCCGATCCAGTAACCTGGCCTTGGCGTCTTCCAGATTGCTGCCATGTCCATCCCTTCAGTATTCATTTTCTGGAAATGAACAAGAGGAATTGATGCCCGCACCCAGGCTCCCTGAAACGGATGTATCGAAAGGATCCTGACTCCTTCAGCATCATAAAGCTTCAGGTCGAAACGCTGGGGGGTCGACGAGTTCATATCGAAAGTAAGGTAACGGGCGCCTGACCAGTCGGAGGGCAGATCGCGTTTAAGTTCACTGATGGCCCATTTCTTCTCCGTAGAAGTACTACCGAAATTTACGGTAAAGGATTCATTCTTCTGAGAGCAGGCTGATACAATCAGAATCAGCGGGATGAGGGATTTAAATAAAAGTGTTTGCATGTGATTATTATGAAGTATCTAATTTAATAAAAATAAAGATTTTGGCATTATAAAATAAGATAAACCGGCGGGATATATTCCTGAAATTAAAACTTTTAATCGTATGGTCAAATGCCCGAGATATCAACTGGTTACAATTAACCAGGTAAATTCTGAATTACACAGAGTCCCAGGAAGAATCACATGGTTCCATGGAGAATATTGATTCAATTCTATGTATATCAGTGTTTTATTTTACGAATCTCTGTGTACAATATTTAATAAAAATAGAATTTTAAATACCTGTTTGTCAATAAAAGGAGTCTTTTAAGGAGTCTTTTAAGAGGTCTTTTAAGAGGTCTTTTTATCTAATAGCGAGACATAATTTCCGCGTCTTCAAAAAGAAATTATTTATAAATTTGAATATCGTTCCTCCTTGAGAAGCATACTTTCCCTGATCGTGAATTCTTCCTTTATTCAGCTTTTATATGATAAACATGAAAAGACCAATAATTCTCCTGATAAGCATCCTGATTGCCGGTTCCTCATGCAAAAAGGGACATCAGGATTACAGGTCATTCAGCGGAATCTACCCTCACCTTGCTTACTATAATAATGAAAGTGAATGCGGTACAGGAGCAGTAGTTCCCTGGGCCGGGCGTTTATGGGTAGTGACTTATGGCCCTCATCTTCCTTTCGGTTCGTCCGACAAGCTTTATGAAATTACACCTGATCTCAGACTGATAGCCCGAAAGGAAAGTATCGGCGGAACACCCGCAAACAGAATGATCCATGAAGAGAGCGGTCAGCTTTTTATAGGGCCCTATGTAATAGACCGGAACAGGAATGTGAGGGTGATTCCCTATGAAATCATGCCTGGACGACTCACAGGAAATGCCCGTCATCTGACAGATCCTGAAAGGAAGATTTACTACGCGACAATGGAGGAAGGTTTTTATGAGGTGGATGTAAACTCGCTTGAAGTCAGAATGCTTTACGAAGATTCAAATGTAGCTGCAAAAAAAGGTGAGGAAGTATCATCAAATCTCAAAAATGCCCTTCTGGCCGGTGATCATGGAAAAGGTTTTTATTCTGGACAGGGTGTAGCTGTTTACTCAAATAATGGTGAATATGGCGAGGAAGCCCTTACCAACCCGAATATCGAAAGCGGATCGCTTTCGGAATGGGATGGCAGCGAATGGAAGCTGATACGAAGGAATCAGTTTGTGGAAGTTACCGGTCCGGGAGGAGTGTACGGAAATAAAAATCCGGAGACAGATCCTTTATGGGCAACCGGCTGGGATAATAAATCATTGCTCCTGGGAATAAGGGACTCAGGCAGATGGAGCTTTTACCGTTTACCCAAGGCAAGCCATACATACGACGGTGCCCACGGTTGGAACACAGAATGGCCCCGGATACGGGATATCGGAGATTCAGGTCATCCTGATTATCTGATGACCATGCACGGGATGTTCTGGCGCTTTCCCGGCACTTTCAGTTCATCAAACAGTGCCGGGATCAGGCCTCGCTCTGCCTATTTGAAAGTGATAGGTGATTTTGCCAGGTGGAACGACACCTCCCTCGTGTTCGGATGTGACGACTCGGCTAAGAAAGAATTCCTTAACAAGCGGAAAGAGAAAGGAAATATTGAAGGTCCGGGACAGTCCAACTCGAATTTATGGTTCACCTCCCTGTCGCAGCCCGACAATCTTGGACCTGTCAATGCGGGCGGAGCAGTATGGCTCAATGATAAAATTGCTGAAGGTGAAACTTCTGAACCGTTCCTGTTCGCAGGCTGGTCAGTTCGTGCTTGCTGGATAAGGAATGACGGAAACTCTGATAATGAATTCATTTTTGAAATTGACAGGGCGGGCAACGGTATATGGGAATTTCTGAAATCAGTAAAAGTCGGAAAAGGAAATTCATCACTGGTTGAGTTTGACTCTCAATCTCCCGGAGAGTGGATAAGGGTAAAGTCTGGAAAATCTGTTACGGCTACAGTTCATTTCTCTTACTCAGGAAAGGAAAAAAGGGGATCTATTCCGGATAATATTTTTTGGGGATTGTCTTCGGCTGATGATATCACCTCAACAGGAGGGCTCCTATACGGTCTCGGAAACAACCGGAGGGCACTGGGTATCCTTGCCGGAAAATTTAACGGGAATGTGTTTAATGAAGTAGGCTATTACGAGCTTGACAGAAGAATGGTACTTTCAAGAAAAGGATATGACACCACAGCTGATTTTATACGATACAGGTTTGCTATTCCGACAGAAGTTGTAAGATTTGATGAGGCTTCTGTAATCATTGACGATGATATGGGAAGGCGATGGCGGCTGCCGATTAAAAACAGGGCTTTTGCGGACCTTACAAATGCTACAGCATTAAGGCTTTGCAGGGAGGTAGCCACAGAGCGGGATCTTTTCAACTGCGGGGGCACTTTTTATGAGCTTCCGGCAAACAACGCCGATGGTTTTGCAAAGATCCGTCCGGTGGCATCCCATAATTTCCGGATCCACGATTATGCATCTTACAGGGGTATGCTTATAATGACCGGAATTGATCCTGAAAAAGCAAAGACGAATCCGAATGTGATTATTTCGGATGACGGTAAGGCAGCAGTATGGGCAGGTGTTATCGATGACCTGTGGAAGTTGGGCATGCCATCCGGGGAGGGAGGTCCGTGGAAAAATTCGGAGGTTTTTGCCGGCACTCCGTCAGATCCTTACCTGATCGGCTTTTTTGACAGGAGAAGCCTGGAAATCAGTCATGACTCACCTCGTACGGTCAGTTTTGTTATTGAGGCAGATCCCTCGGGGAATGGGACCTGGATGCAGTATGCAGACGTCGCTGTTGCCTCAGGCGAAGTGTATAGGCACATATTCCCAGAGAGTTTTCAGGCGAGGTGGATAAGATTTGTTCCTGACAGAAATTGCAGGGCTACAGCCTGGCTCAAATACGAATGATTATGAGAACTGATATTATTCAAATTGGGATAAGCCGGATAATTATCTTATGCCTCTTTTCATTTCTAAACTCAGCCATTTTAACCGGACAGGGCACCGATAAAAGGCCTCTGAAAGTGGGCCTGGTATCCGATGTTCAGTATGCTGATATCGAAAATCAGGGTACGCGTCATTACAGGGCCTCTGCAGCGAAATTTTCAGAAGCTGTAAGAAAATTCAGGGATGAAAATGTCGATATGATTGTCAGCCTTGGTGATTTTATTGACAATGATTTTAAAAGTTACAAGCCACTTATCAGGATCATCAGGGGGATAAACATCCCTGTCTATTTTGTATTGGGTAATCATGACTTTTCAGTTCGGGAGAGCAGGAAACGAAAAGTTCCGGATCTGCTGAATATCAAATCAGGATATTATTCCTTAACCAGGAATAACTGGCAATTTATTTTTCTTGATGGTACTGACATAAGTACCTTTTCACGAAGGGAAAAAGATCCTGAGTATAAAAAGGCGCAATCAATCCTGGATTCACTTAAAAAGGAAGGAGCTCCCAATGCACATTCATGGAACGGCGGCGTTGGAAAAACACAGATGAAATGGCTGGAGCAGGAGCTGGACAATTCACATTCAGAAGGTCAGAATATAATTATGTTCTGTCATTTCCCGATATACCCGGAAAGCCAGCCAGAGAACCTCTGGAATGCAAGTGAGATCAGAAAATTGGTCGAATCCCGCAATTGGAAAATGGTTTTCATGAGCGGACATACTCACAGGAGCAATTATTTCCAGAAGAATGGGATTCATTATGTTTCTCTGAGAGGAATGGTAGAGATGGAGGAAAACTCCTTTGCAATCGCAGAAATTTATAACGACTCAATATCGATTAAAGGTTATGGTGCTGAGAAAGATCTTCGAATAAGATGGTAAATGCAGATTTAAATAATCTGCATGTTATGGAGATCCCTCATTTCAACGATCCTCCGCAGGCTCCGGATCGTTTCATTCGGGATGACAATTCAAAACGGGGACAAATGGGGGAATGAGGCGGGGCGTTTTGATGAAAATCTTTTCCATTACAGAACGCTGGTGCAAAACGCCCCGCCTCATTCCCCCCTGATCCCCCAGTTTGCCGTGTCATCCCGATCACGCGTCAGCGTGAGAGGGATCTCCTTCAGCAGGAAGGATTTGCTGTTAGGGTTCAGTATTGTCATTTGTAATCCTATGCAGCGTGAGAGGGATCTCCTTCAGCAGCATGAATCTGCTGTTAAGGCTCCGAATTGTAATTGGTATCATACATCAGCGTGAGAGGGATCTCCTTCAGCAGGAAGGATTTGCTGTTAGGGTTCAGTAT
>CAZTJT010000019.1:0-1370 GCA_964613785.1 uncultured Rikenellaceae bacterium | reverse complement strand
TCAGCGTGAGAGGGATCTCCTTCAGCAGGAAGGATTTGCTGTTAGGGTTCAGTATTGTCATTTGTAATCCTATGCAGCGTGAGAGGGATCTCCTTCAACGGGAAGGATATACATTAACAGCTCAAAACTGTCATTGGTAAACCTAAGCAACGAGATGAGGGATCTCCCTGTTTTCAGTAGTGTGCAATCATCTTATATGAATAATGTTTTTTCATCTTTATGATGGGAATGACAGCAAATTCATATAGACACGCAATCAAAAAATGCTTTAACCTCGGTATATTTTAAATTTTATAAGAACAATATTTGATTTTTGGTGGACACTAATTATAAAAGTGTATAATTTTAACAGGATCTGAAAATTAATCTAAACCTAAACTATAATGAAATCATTAACAAGAAGAAACTTTATCATGACAGGCGCTGCTGCAGCCCTGGGAATGAGTGTCGTCCCACAGGCTGCGCTGGCGGCTGAAAGCAATTCCAAACCGGTCAGGGTAGGTGTTGTGGGAACAGGAAACAGGGGAACAAACCATGTTCGTATTCTTCTTACAATAGAGGGAGTAGAGGTTGTTGCATTATGCGACCTTTTTGAAGAAAGGGTCAATAATGCTGCGGAAATATGTGTGAAAGCAGGAAAAAAGCGCCCTTCAGTCTACTTTGGTGATTTTAACACTTACAGCAAGATGCTTGACAAAGAAAATCTAGACGCTGTGATAATTGCAACATATTGGGATTCACATACACCCATAGCCCTGCATGCAATGAAAAACGGAATTTATCCTGGAATTGAAGTGCCGGCAGCACTTACGGTTGAAGACACATGGAACCTCGTTGAAACATCTGAAAAAACAGGTGTCCCATGCATGATGCTTGAGAACTGGAGTTTCAGGCAGGACAATCTTGCCCTTCTGAACATGAAGAGGCTTGGAATGCTCGGCGACATAGTTCATTGTCATTGCGCACATTCTCACGACTGCATCGATCACTGGTTTTTTGATAGTAAGACAGGAGAAAATAGATGGCCGGCAGAATATCTTCTTAAATATAACCGTGATCAATATCCCACCCATTCGGTAGGACCAGTCATCAGCTGGCTGGATATTAACAGGGGCGATATTTTTACTGAGATAACTTCTACAGCTTCAGCCTCTAAAGGGATAAATGCATATTTTAAAAGAAGGTTTGGAGAAAATCATCCAAACGCAAAACTTAATTATAAACAGGGTGATATTGTAACATCAGTACTTAAGACAAAGATGGGTAAAACCCTTGTAATAAATTACGATATGCAGCTGCCAAGACCATACTCTAACAGGTGGATGCTCCAGGGGACAAAAGGTGTCTATTATGAAGAAAAACCGGCAATC
>CAZTJT010000018.1:0-85545 GCA_964613785.1 uncultured Rikenellaceae bacterium | reverse complement strand
GATAAAATCCATTGTAGAGATTACTAATAATTAAAAATACTGATTGATTAATACTATTTTCTTTACATATTTGGGATACAGTTTTATCACCAACAGCAAAATCAATATCTAAATGTTCCAGAAGCATTAATAATGAGTAATTCTCATTTATTAAATCGGACATTTTCATGTCCAACTTGATGAATGTTTTATGTGTTTGGTACATATTCTTTTTTTGTCAAAAATACATTTTTTGTTTAAAATTAATCACCTGTGGGTCGGCAAGAAAAGCATGTGTTTGGTAGCCGAAGATGGTCGTGCGCTAGGGCTACCAAACTCTTGCTTTTGTGCGTTGGCATATTCCTTATTTCATTTTTGTCTTTTTGCAGCAAAAATATCATTGTCATTCGGTCGTTGTCTTTTTTTCGGCTTGTTGGTAACTACTTATATGTCTTCTTCTGGTGTACATTATCTGCTTATATTGGAGTTATTGTACACTTTTTGTTGATTTTATTGTTAACTATATTTATTGCTTTAAAAAATGCGAAGATAATGACACTATACACTGCACAGCCCCGTCAGTCACAATAGCAATAACCAATCTTTCACCTATCCCTGAACCATTCTGCTGCTATTGCCTGACTTTCAGTCTTTGTAAAATGCATTAAAATTAAACAAAATCAAAGAAAGCAGGAATTGAGGAGATGAGGAATTAAAGAATATTTCAGCCAAATTATACCTGGCCTGAGTAGTAGAAGCTGGTAACCCTGTCCCCAAAGTCCCAGGTTAAATGTTGCATATATATTCAATTCCTATAGGTCTTGTTCAATATGCAATTATTCAACTTTGTTAATTGCTTGTTTTACAATACAATAAGCAACCTCATTCTGCATTATTCGCATATACTTTTAGGACAGGTGATCTCTTTAACCTTTTGAGATCAGTCACAAATAACAAGTATTTATGAAAACATTAAAAGAGAAATTTATGCTCACTGGTCTGCCATATACACTCCTTAAGTAAGCATTCGGGCAACTGCGTATTTTTTTGAGGATAGGGACCAGTTATCTTGTGCCCCAAAAAGCAATGTTAAACCATTCAAGGTTCACGGAACTTCAGGAACGGCAGAAGGAGTCAGGATTAAGCGTCAGAGGTTTTTGTTCCAATGAAGGCATAGCACCATCAACATTCTATTACTGGCAGAAGAAGCTCCGTAAGGATACCGGCAGCGGGCGGTTTATACCACTACTTGTCAGGGCTGCGGGATCAGCCTCCTGCCCGGCCTCAGTTCATCAACCTGTGCCTGACATGGAAAATACACCTCTGGAAATCGCCTATCCAAACGGAACAACCCTAAGAATAAGACAAACCCTGGATCTGGCAGGGCTGCGTTCCCTTGTATCCCTGTTAGACTGAGATCATGTTCCATCTTCATGCCTCACTTAAGTATTATCTTTACCCTCTTCCGGTAGATATGCGCAAAAGCTTTTACACCCTTAGTGGTGTTGTAAATTCATGTATGAACCAGAATGTTCGTGACGGAGGGGTGTTCATTTTCATGAACCGCCATCAGAACGTGATGAAGATACTTCACATGGAATATGCCGGTCTGGTAATCTATCATAAGAGGTTAGAATCAGGCAGGTTTAAGCTTCCTGTTTTTGATGAAAATACCACTTCAATTATCATTGACTGGAAGGATTTAATGAGTATGGTTCAAAGTGTAAAAATAAGGAGTTTAAAACCGCATAAAATTGTTAATAAAAAACTGCTGTTCAGCTAGTTATTAACACAATATTAGTTTGTTACCCCGTTTTGTTTTGTTATCTTTGACACAGACAAAACGCCGAAAGATCTGTGGAGAATAAAGCTGATAAAGATACATTAATAGAGACCCTCCTTCTTGAGCGCGATGAGCTTTATCAGGAGCTATCCAAACTAAGACAATCCAGTGGAGGTGCCCTGGAGCATTATGAGACCATTATAAAGGACAGAGATAGCAAGATCAGACAATTAAATGGTACTGTTAGCCAGCTGGATAAAAAGATCAAAGATCTTGATGATAAGATCATAAACTTTGAGGATAAGATCCGGCAATTAACAGATCAGCTTGCCTGGTACCGCCGCAAGTTCTGGAAGGCAAGCAGCGAGAAGTACATACCTCAGGATCCTTCACAGCGAAGGCTTGATTTTGATGGATTGGATATCCTTCCCCAGGAGGAAGTGGCGATAAAGGAAGCCGCAAAAGAAATCATATCGTATGAGCGCAGAAAGCCGGAAAAAGAGAAAAAGCAACCTGTCCGGCTTCCCCTTCCGGAGGATCTTCGCCGCGAAGAAGAAGTCATTGAGCCGGAAGGTATAGATGAGAACTGGATCTGCATCGGTGAGGAAGTAACCGAGGTACTGGAGCATAAACCCGGAGAGCTTTATGTTCGCCGCATCGTTCGTCCGAAATATGCATTGAGAAAAGACTTGCAGCAACTCACGGAAGATGGTGGAGAAAGCGAGCAAAAGAACGTGAAGATAGCCATGCTGCCACTCCTGCCGCTGCCAAGGAGTAATGCCGGAGCAAGTTTACTGTCAGAATTGCTGATTGGTAAATATGTCTATCATCTTCCATTCCACCGTTCAATAGCCATGTTTAAGCAGGCAGGAGTATCCATACCAGCATCAACAGTCAATGGGTGGTTCACCGCAAGCAGCGATTTATTACGTGCACTGTACTACAGGCTGAAGGATATTGTGCTGTCCTCTGACTATATACAGGTTGATGAAAGCACTGTACCGGTGATTAATGATGAAAAGCACCGGGCAGTAAAATCATACCTTTGGGTGGTGAGATCGGTAATGGAGAAGCTGATGTTTTTCCATTACGATAAGGGTTCAAGAGCCCAGAAGGTGGTGATAGAACTTCTTCGCAATTACCAGGGGGCCGTCCAGACGGATGGTTATGATGCCTACTCAATTTATGAAAACAAAAAAGGTGTTCTGTTGCTTGGCTGCTGGGCGCATGCACGCAGGAAGTTCACAGAGGCACTGAAAGAAGATAAATCCGGGGCGAGCTATGCACTGGAACAAATCGGATTGCTTTATGGAGTTGAAACCATGGCAGACGACCAGGGGCTGGATTATCAGCAGAGGGCGGAGCTTCGTTCAAGGCTTGCTTATCCAATATTGTGTGCCTTTGAAAAATGGATTGTAAACTATTATCCCAAAGCCATACTCCAGGGCAGAATGTATAAGGCACTGACCTATACCTACGCGTTGTTCCAGCGCCTTTCGAGATACCATCTGGATGGCAGGTATCAGATTGATAATAACCTGGTGGAAAATGCCATCAGGCCTTTGGCCCTGGGCCGGAAAAACTATTTGTTCTGCGGTAACCACGATGCAGCGGAAAATGCAGCCATCATGTACTCACTGCTGGGTTGTTGTAAAGCGTGTAATGTCAATCCCGGGCAGTGGTTAACAGACGTGCTGACCAGGATACCGGCTTATAACAATGACTATAGCAGGGATCTGGCGGAACTTCTACCCCATAACTGGATTAAAAATCACCTCTGCGAATGAGTCCAATAAAATCCAACATTCTTTGGAAATAGTTGGAAAATGTTGGAAAAATACTTTCCTGTCTTAAAAACTTCAAAGAACTCTGGTAGCTCTTGTCCCTTCGCAAAGACAATGTGACAATATGAGCATTATTAGACTTCATGGCAATATGTAGGAGGCCAAATGCTTACCTCCTTAAGTGAAATTATGTTGTTGCTCCGTATGGCAGAGGCAATTACTGTTTATGACAGTCAAAATTGTCACAAAAAGAAATAATATTTTGTCAACTGGCGCGAGCCGTCGCGAAGGGCTGAGCGCAAAGAAATAGCCCGGTGTGCTATTTCAGCGAAGAGACAGGCTGAAGGTAGGCACAATTTTCGGCAAATAAAGTGGGGGTATTGAATGACTAAAGCAAGGCTTACGCAGTAACCCGATAGGGCTTGGCCTTGCTGTGTCATGAAACCTGCATGCAGGTTATCTATTTGATGAACAAGCTAAATCATGCAGGTTCAATCAGACCTTTGAAATTAATTATTTTCTGATTAAATATTGCTTACCTGCAAACCCACGTTTTGCCGTATAAAATTGGATGCCGCAGGCGAGCACTTATCAATCAGTGAGGGTTGCGATTTATGTTGCATCCCTATTCCCTGAGGATTACTGCAATGCAACATAAAGAGAGCAACCCGAACACCTATTTACCTGGTTAATTATCCTAATTACTAATGCCCATTTGAATCAGGCACTAGGCATAAAGGCATCAAGTTTGAACTTTTCATAATTCTTATTACTGTCTCCACCGAAGAAATACCAGATGAACTGCTGATCTACAAGCCAACGACCAGGCTTATGTTTCAATGGATTATTATATTTCATTTTATAGAATGGAATCTTTATGCCGGGATATTTATTGACTACTGATAATTTACAGCCTATATTCACATCAAGTAAACCGCCAAAATGACTGATTAGCTCATAAGCAGCAACAAAGACCCTGTCCTCTTCACCAAAAATCCAGATTACCTGTTCAGGAAATTTGCCAAACACAGTTATAAGCTGTTCCTTTTCATAATCAGTGTAGGTTGGTTGCATATGCCATTCAAATTCAATGGAAAACCAGCAGGTATCTTCAATAACATACTGCTGATAATTCCAAATGATCTGCCTAAAGGAATCATCAAGCTTTTCAGCTCTGTAAACGCCAATACATGCACAAGCCATAATGATAAATATAAATGATTTAAAGTGACAATTGATAATTGTTAAAACTATATTCTATTCACCAAAGTCCCTTTTGAACGAGAGTTTGTGAATTGAAAGGGACTTTTAAACTATAGTAATTCTGGGAATTAGCTAACCAGTTGTTGGAAGAAGATTTTAATGATTGTCAATAAATTATTTTCCTACAGATTAAGACCTATACGCTAGCACAATTATTTACAAAATTATTTATCTTTTATGCATCGGACGGAGAAACTAAAATTTCCCTCCATCTCCAATCTTAATATTTCTGGATGCGCAGAAAGAAGTGACCTGCAAATAAAAACTCCGTTTGATCTCGTAGAAGTCCAAAACCAAGCCCTCCATTGGTTACTGTTTCTTGTACCGATTGTATTAATATAACCTTGCGGAAGAGCTGTAAATCCAGATTCATTGGTTCCTCCAATACCTTGGGAATCACTTTCCCAATTGATTGTTCTCAATTTTGCACCAGCAACATCATCACCTCCCAGATAATCAGTTAAAATAGCCCATTCAGAATCGCTTGGTATATGCCAGCCTGTTGGACATATGTTTCGGCTATCAGTTGCTGCATACCATGTGTAAAATCCAGGTGTAATATTCCATCTATATTTGGGTTCTGGTTCATCTTGAAGGTTAATTCCAGAATGCCTTATCGCAATTTTAATTGAATCACCATTTTCATACCTATAAGTATTAAGGTTTTCAGCCATCCAGGTTTGAGTACCGATTTGGATGGTTTTGTAAATATTACCATCAATATCTACTACAGTTCCATAAGTCAAATTAGGATTAAATGGATATGGGACATCAACCGTTATAAAACTTTTTTCTTCTCCATAAGCCGTACCTATTGAATTTATTGCATAGGCCCGAACATAATAAGTTGTGTTTGATGAAAGTCCCGTGATATTGCTTGTGAATGCCCCAAGTCCCACACCATCTGCTGTATGTGAATCAGAAACTGTTGGATTGCCTGTTTTGTTCCAGCAAACTCCTTTCACTGTTACATTTTCTCCACCCTGCAATACAACATTACCACCTGATGTTGCTGATGTACTTGTGATATTACTCACAGCTGTGGTATTAACAGTGGGAGGTATATGTCCTGATTCAAAACTCAATTGATTTCCATATGCTGTACCAGCACTGTTTGTTGCATAAGCCCGGACGTAATAAATTGTATTTCCTGTAAGTCCTGTTAATGAAGCAGTAAAAACTCCAGTGCCCATACCTGCACTAACATGAAAGTTTGCAATTGTGGGATTGACATTGGTGCCCCAACAGATTCCTCTGTCGATTATTGTACCACCTCCTGCCGATGTAACATTTCCTCCTGAAACAGCAGATGTACTTGTTACTGATGTTATTGGAGAAGTAGAAACAGTTGCAAGTAAAACTGCATTTGTTGTAAAGGTAATTTCATTTCCGTAGGTAGTTCCAACACTGTTGGTAGCATATGCCCTCACATAATATTGTATTCCGGGAGTCAGGCCTGTTATACTGCTGGTAAATGTGCCTGTTCCATTTCCGTCAGTAGTCCGTGAATCTGAAATGGTGGGATTTGGTGAAGTAGACCAGCATACTCCTCTTGCTGTTACTGCTGACCCGCCTGTTGCAGTAACAATACCTCCTGAGGTTGCCGTAGTCTGAGTCATAGCTGATGCAGCAGTTGTTGTAACTGTCGGAATCATAGCCAATGTAGTAAATGTAATCTCATTGCCATAGGCTGTTCCTACACGGTTCGTTGCATAGGCTCTGATATAATAAGTCGTATTTGGAGCAAGGCCTGTAATGCTGCTAGTGAAATTGCCCATACCTGTCCCGTCAGTTGTATGCGAACCAGTGATAACAGGTCCTGTTGTAGTTCTCCAGCATACCCCGCGTGCTGTTACCGGATCTCCTCCTTCGGAAGTAATATTTCCTCCTGATATTGCCGATGTGGTTGTAATTGCTGAGGCATCAATTGTTGTCAGGGTTGGGACAACTGAAAGAGTTGTAAATGTTATATCATTACCATAGGCAGTACCCGCGACGTTGGTTGCATAAGCCCGTATATGATAGGTTGTTCCCGGAAGTAATCCGGTCAGATTACTTGTAAACGTACCTGATCCAGTGGCATCTGTGGTCTTGCTGTCAGCAGTAGTTGGATTTACTGAAGTCGACCAACATACACCTCTGGCTGTAATTTCACCACCTCCGTTATCGGTAATGTTTCCACCCGAAACGGCAGTAGTTGACGTTATTGCCAATGCTTCAGTAGTTGTTAAAGCTGCTAGAATAATCTGGTCTGTTGTAAACGATACTTCATTTCCATAGGCAGTTCCCTTGCTATTTATGGCATATGCTTTAACATAGTAAGTAGTCCCGGGAGTTAATGAAGCAAGAGCACATGAAAAAGGACCTGTATCCCCACCTGCCAATGCATTGAAATTTGAAGTCGTTGGATTTTGTTGGGTATTCCAACATATTCCTCTTGCTACTATCATTGAACCACCATCATCAATAACTTCTCCACCTGATAAAGCACTAGTCCTTGTTATATCAGAAACATTTGCTGTAGTGACCGTTGGAAGATCAATTTTTTTTGTGCAAGAATTGACAAAGGTGAGTATAATTAAGGACATCAAAAAAATAAGTGATACTCTTTTGTAAGTTTTCATATTGCTGTTTTTATGATAAAAAGTATTTTTCAGACCTGAGGCTGATCAAAATTAGTCAAGAATTCTAGAATGAACAAATAATAATCCATCCAGACAGGATTCCCTATACCATGTAGTTTAAAACCGGCTTTCGGATCTTTCCGTCCTAATTGCCGCTTTCTTTCATTTGCGCCCTATTACCCTGAAATTGAAGTAGTAATATGCCTTGTTGCCTATGACATAAACGTCAATTAACTGCAAATCCATTTTTACGGCATTTACAAGGCATATCAGCCCTTTCTCAAACTCACCGACACTTTGGGCTAACCCGGAAAAGGTGCGAACCGTATCCTGTTTTCTGGAGCGGTAAATGGTAATGCGCAAATGGCGAAAAACAGGAACGGTTTCCTTTCAGCTTCGCCATGCTCACCGCCATCCGGCGGTTCGGTTCCCGACTCCCTTTGCTCACTGCGTTCACGAGCTCGCCCTTTCGGGGCTTCGTCTTTTTTTAGCATCGTGATTCGAACAGGGCCGGACATAAAGAAATCACCAGGTGAATGTTTTTATATGGAGCCTGCCGGCAGGGATCGAAGAGAAATTCGAACCGAAGATCGAAGCGACAATCTTGTGAGTACTATTTTTTATTTTATTATTGATTTGATGAATTCTCCGGCAGACATTACAGGTATTTTGCTTTCTTTAAAGTCCTGCTGATTTCTCGTAATAATTATCGCTTGATCATATTCTATTGCAGTAAAATATTGTATTGCATCCTCGATATCCTTAAAATCAGAGTTTAAAGCCAAGTCAGTAATTTTATCATCAAGGGGTAAAATATTAACCAAAACTTTGAATTTCCTTAAAACTTTTCTTACCTCCATTACTGGAAGTTGCTTTGAAAGAATATAATTTGAGTCAGCCAGGCAAAGTGCTGAAATAGAAAGCTTTATTTTTTTCTTGTCCGCAAGCGAGAATAACTTCGCTGCCTCTGTGTAATATGGCATTCTACAAGCAAGGAGGTCAAGAACAATATTAGTGTCAAGAAACATGCTTTTCATGAGTACTTTCGAATAAGGAATTCAATACGATCCTTCTTGTAGTCATAATCATCAGCTAATTTAATGACACCACTAAGACTTTTTACCAAAGGTGTTATTTCAATATCATCGGATTCATTTTTTGTTAATGAATCCAGATAAGATTCGATCAGCCTGGAGAGACTGGTTTTGCGATGATGAGCATATCTCTTTGCACGAGCTATCACGTCACTGTCAAGTTTTATTGTCAATTTTGTATCCATTTCTATTGCTTTGTCCGTACAAATATATAAATAATGTACGTACCAACCAATTCTGGAGACCAAAAAATTTGCAACTAATTAGTTTCAGTCTTCTTACATCTTATCAACCATTTCTCCAACAACAACAAAATTCATCATTGTGGCATCGAAAGCCTTAATGTCGCTATTTAAATCGTTGGCGGATTTATCCTTAACCATTGAAAATCACGCAGGAGGCTATCAAGGGTACCTGATATCCTGTCAGTCTGCGCTCAGACAAGGGAGCTTACTCTTCTTCAGACGGCAATTAGAGGGCTCATCCAAGCTTTTATCAAATTCAATTAGTCCAACTGCTTCAACTGCTGTTCCGATTCCTTATAATAATCTGACCGACATATATAATTTGACTTTCAGGCTATTACAATTTATTTCTCTCTTATATCAAAATTAATTTACAATTTGATATTTTGGGAGTATGAAGTTTAGTCAATATTTCTTAATTTGTGTGAAAACCAAAAACCTTCCTTTATGAAAACTTTTCGTCTTTTACCACTGATCATCATCATTATGCTGGGTTGTACCCAGAAGGAAAACCGGAAAATTAATCCCGTAAGGGCTGATGTGGATATTAAAACCACCATAGTAAATGAAAATTTTGGCGGAGTAGGATTCGATGTTTTTGACCATATGCATAAAGCATCGCGCTGGAATTATGAACAGGTGTTTGCCAAGAGATGGAGAGAATTGAATCCTTCTTTTGCAAGAGTCCCGGATGACTGTACATGGGATTTTAAAAAGATTGATGAAGTTTCCTGGTTCCTGGATGTTCTAAAAGAGACAAATACCGAAATATACATTACTACTTTCCATAATAACTGCCTGCAGAAAGGTAAAAATGAGGAGGAATATGTAAAAAAAGAGGTTGATAATCTCGAATACCTTAAGAAGAATAAGGGTTTCAGCAAAATAACGTACTACTGCATGGCCAATGAGTTATCCCTTGGCCAGTGGGCTTCTATGACAAAAGACCTGGATTTTTTTAAGAAAATCCATGGAATGCTTTATAATGAACTGAATTCCAGAGGTCTTGATATTAAACTCCTGGCTTCTGATGCCTCACCTTTCGAATACTGGCCGACAATAGAATGGGCTGCAAACAATATGGACAGCATAACGGGTATCTACGGTGGCCACCATTATATCAACAACTATGATCTTTTCGACAATTCCTTTTACAGTTATTTCTATAAAAAGATCAAATGGGGAACAGATCTTGCGAAAAGTAAAAACAAGATGTTCATTGTAGGGGAATTCGGTGCAAAACAGAACAGCAATATTATCGATTCCATAATGCACGATGCCAATATGTACAATCATACTCCGCTTGAGACATACATGGGTATACAGGTCTCTGAAGCAATAATGGCCATTATTAATGCCGGCGTTTATGCATGCGGTTACTGGACATTCAGCGATTTTCCCTTCCCGACTACAAGTCACCGCACAAACAAGTGGGGTTTATACCACTGGGAAATAGATAATTATACAACTAAGCCAAGTTATTACTGCCTTGGATTGCTGACCAAGTTTTTCAGGGGCCCCTCGGAAGCATATGAAGTACAATCTTCCGATTCACTTATAAGGATTTCAGCCATTAAAAACAAAGAGAACGGTTCAGTTTCTGTGGCTGTCGTAAACAGGAACAATCTTCCAACAAAAGTAAAAATAAACATGGGTCCTCTTTCCGGTGACAAGCCTTTCAGAAAATACCTGTATGACCCTGAAAATGTGCCCTTCAATTATTTTGCCGATCTGCAGGATCACTGCGGTAAGATTTCTCTCAAAAGCAACATTCTTTCCGATCTTATTCCATCTCAGTCGCTCGTAGTTTATACTACATTATATGATGATGATCCTCCTGCAGACATTAAGAATTTGAAAGTGGAAAGAAGAAAGGACGAAGGCCGCGACAGGGCATTTCTTACCTGGGATCAGAGTACTGAAAAAGACTTCTGTTACTATAGGATCTACAGGTCTGAAATACCCGAGGTTGAAATATCTCCCAGAAAGCAAATCGGAACCACTATTGTCAACTCATTTAAGGATATGTCTGTTCACAATATGCCTGAATATTATTATCATGTTGTGGCAGTTGACCAGTCGGGAAATGCAAGTAAATAAGGTGTAGAATTATATCAGGAAAGCGAAGGTCACAGAATGTTAATATAGAATGTGTTGGTTCCATCTTTAGGTGTAATAGATATTTGCCTGATTATCACTTGAAGGATTTATAGCCGTATCTTCTGGTTGGCTTTGAAAGCCCTTTGGCATGCTTTGGTTATAGCCTGGCATGTGGGGACTGCAAACGTTCTGACAACCAGACATGAATTGTCATAATATTTTGAACTGTATCCCGCCATTAAAGACAAATCCGTCAGTTGGTGCCCATATATCACGGAACGTGGGATTATTCAACGGAGGCATTACCAAAGCTTCATAATCTGACTGTTGTGTATTGGTGAAGTTTTCGAAGTTTATGAATACTGAAAACTTTTTAAACATGCGCATCAGCATAAATCCCATAATCCAGTAATCAGGTTTTTTGTTGTACGAATTGTCAAATTGTGTTCCCGTATAGTATAATTCATAACCTGCCGACCATTTTTTTTCAATTTCATATATCAATGCAAAACCTAAATTATGTTTTGGAGTAAGAGCTTTCTGTTTGTTTATATTATCATAATTTAATTCGGTATTTATAAAAGAATAATTCATAAATAGTTTGAAATCGGAATAAGTGAGTTTTATGTTGGTTTCAAATCCGGTACTTAAAATATTTCCGTCAGCACTTTCAAAAAAATAATCATTTTGTACATTGTTCTCTCTTAAAACCAACGCATTTTGAAGCTGTGTCAGAAAGAAATACTGATTTATGGAAAATGTAATTTCGTCAGATAGAGAAGTCTTGTAATTAATGTCCAGGTTTCCTCCAATTGATTTTTCTGCTTTGACTTTACTGACATCCATCGGCTCTATAAGTCTGAAATATAATTGTTCGGCTTCCTCAGTAAAAATTGTCGGAAGTTTATATCCCATTGCTCCGCCTATGCGTGATGACAGTTTGGAATTTGCCTTAAAGAGAATTGAAATCCTTGGCAGAAAAAATGCACCAAAATCGTTGTTGAAATCGGTTCGTAAACCTCCTTCAAACACTAATTTTGAGCTTAAATTTGAGGTATTCTGAAGAAATACACCAAAGGTTTGATTTTGATAATTTCTTGCCTGAGTTGATTCGGTATTCTCTTCTTCGAAATTTTCCAGATAATGATTGGCCCCGAATTGCCATTCCGTATTTTCATTATTATGCATGGTATATAAAGCTTCTGAAAAACTCGAGAACTGATTCCCGTTAAAAATGTATTCAGGGATTGATAATTCCCTTTGAAAATAGGAGAGACTTTGTTTAAAATTTATTGTCCCATTCTTTTTAGTGTTCCTAAAACTTAATTGAGTCGAATATCGTTCAGAATTATTTTTTTCAAAAAACACATGGGCATCATTCTCATTCCCTTTAAGCACTTCCATGTCTCCGCCTTTCCGGTGGTCGAATGCCGTATTAAAACCCAGACTTAATTCCGTATTGGTATTGACATAGAAGTAAAATTTAGGGTTAAAATTATACGTTTGCGACCGGGGAAGGTTTGAAAATCCATCATTATCAGGATCATATGGAAATTGGTCACTTGCAGAACCATAAAAGGTAATCCCTGTCTTACCATATTTCCGGGCATAAAAAAGGTTTCCGGTAGTGCCATTTGCACTTGTCTGGTTAATCATAAGATTTAAAACCGGATCTTTGTCAGGCGTTATGCTAATAAGGTTTACCAATCCAGCAATTGCTCCACCTCCATAAAGGGTTGAGCTGCTGCCTTTAATAAGTTCAACCTGTTTCAGGTCCAGAGGAGGAATCTGCATAATCGAAAGTCCGCCTGCAAAACCACCATACAGTGGAAAACCGTCTTTCAATATTTGGGTATATCTGCCGTCCAAACCTTGAATACGGATATTCATGTTGCCTGAGCTTAAAGATGTTTGTTGCATCTGTACTCCTGTGGTTTCTCTCAGCAGCATTCCTATGTTACTTGAATTCATCGCTGCTTTTTCACCAAGTTCTTCAGCTGTAATGGTTTCAATTCTTGTTGGAATTTCCTGGATCGACCTTGACGAACGGGTTGTAACAATAATTACTTCTTCCAGTTCCTGTCCAGCCTCCAATTCAATTTCAATTGTCTTATTATTACTCTCGGGAAATGAAAGTGTGATTTCTTTTTTTTTATAGCCAACAAAAGTAACCTCAAAACCGGTTTTACCTTCCGGCAGGTTGTCGAAGTATGCTATACCGTTTGAATCTGTAATTTTTCCTGTTGTAGTTCCTTTTATTACAATACCAGCCCCGGCCAATGCGTCGCCTGACTCTTCTTTTACTTTGAATGTCAGGCTGTTTTGGGCAAGAGCACGGTTAAACAAAAGTATCCCTGCAATTATAAATATATATCGCATAATAGTTCTTAAAGGTGGTGCCAGAATCAGTAGTGATCTTGGATTCTATTTCACATAAAAAGGAGTATTTGCAACAGCAATATTCCCGTGACCATCACGGATATAAGCAAACAGTCGGTAGTTTATCCCGGCACCGGATGGCACCTGGAACCGTATAGTTCCATTCTCCCGGCTTCTGATGAAATTTCTTACCGGTTCCGGCTTGGTTTCGCCCTGTCCGGCATATGCTCCAAACTGGGTAGGTTCGGGCAACAGCTCCCATTCAAATGACAGCTCATCGTTATCCGGATCACTTGCATCAACGGCTGCTGTATTTATACTTGAAGGTGAAACCTCAATATTGTCGAGTGGACCCAGACCGTTTATTTTAGGGTAGCCAATTTGCGGTGTACGGTTTGCGGGCCATTCTCCGGTCCACATATACCGCATCACCTCGACAGTTTCGGTTTTCAGACTGTCATGAAACATATTGAACCAGGTATGTGTTCTCTCCTGACGGTTCGTTGTCCATAAGAACACATAAGAACCAAGGCACAGCGGGTCAGCCATTATCACCTTCTCATACCGTTCACGGTAAACCCTGGCTTTTTCGGTGCTTGTCTCCTCAATAACAACTCCCTGTTTGGTTCTGGGAACCTCCCACCATCCAGATGGTCCCCATTCAGTCACTACAAATGGTTTGTCCCAGCCATATTCTCGAAGCCATTCCGGGACATTCAGCAGGGCAGCATAGGCATTTACTCCCAGCAGGTCGAGGTTTGGGCATCTTTCCTTTATATCCTTAATTTTCTCAAGTTTCCCGTAACCGACCACTGTCATTACAGGATGATTTGGATCAGTTTCCTTGATCATTCCTGCAATTTCATTGATGGCATCCCATACTTTAAGATTGTAGTCCTTATCGCCCGGAATGTGGTCGAGTTCATTCCCGATAGCCCACATCAGTACGGCTGGGTGGTTTTTATACTCTTCCACAATCCCTCTGTTCTTCAGATATTGTTCTCTTACCGCCTGTGCATCACTGTAATCGAATCCGTTTCTTTCCGCGCCCATCGGAAGGTTGACAAGTACGGTAAGCCCTTTCTGATGCGCTTCATCGAGGAATCTGTACGAAGATCTTACAGAGTTGGCTCCCGATTCTGTCAACTCGTCAAGAAATCCCCATCCCACAGCACCCTTGATAAACCAGGGTTCGGCACCCCTGTAAAGCCTGAAATGATTGTTTTCTTTCTTTATCTCTGTTTTTATTGCTGTATAGTCCGGCTTTTTTTTGCCGGTGCTACAGGCATTCATCATAATGAGTACGACAAAAATTACAGAAAAATATTTCCTCATACTAATAATTTAAATATCAAATTAATTCGAATGTCAGGTGTATAAATATAAATGATTTTTCAGACTTAAGCATAAAGTAAGCATCTGATATTTAATGTTTATTTTCAAATTCCCCGGCTGATGAACCATGATCTGATCTTATCTCATTTCGCGGAGTATTTTGATCTGGCATACTGGTTTTCAAGTTCACCGAGTATTTCCTGCGGATTGGTCAGAGGCATATCTTTATCATGTATTTTATATCCGAGCAGCTGTGATTTCTTGAATTTCTCAAATACAGGAAGTTTTGTCCTGTTGGTCGTTTCAATATGATTTCCCTGGCTATCGACAATTATGACTCTTGGAAGAAAGACTCCCTTTCTTCCGATAAATTTATCCATAAGAGCAACTGCATCGTCAAATTCTTGCCTGGTTGATCGGCCCAGTGACTCATAGCGGTAGATCTTTTTACCATCCCATGTTGAAACCATTGCATAGCTTTCTGATATTTTTTCATCTATTCCGCTTTCATGCCCAATAGTATCATGTCCCGAAGGCATCAAAAGCACTTTGCCTCCTCCTCCTTCAATATTGGCAGCATAGCGCGGCATTGTGATGCCCGAGATCCAACCCTGCAGATGCTTTATATATATTTTGCCGATTTGAACCGGAGTGATGAAATGAACAATCCCTTTCTCCTTATGACATTGTAACAGATAATATGGATGAATTCCAACCCAGAACATTCTTATGAAAGTTTCGGCCAGAGTTTTGTAATAATCATTGACGTGATTAAGTAAAACAGTCTGGTTACGTATGGTAAATCCATGACTGCGGATCTTTTTTGATGCAATCGCCAGATCTTCGGTTATCTCATGATAGTGATTTATGTGAGTCATGAAATAAACATATTTCTCAGGTCCGGAGTTAAATCTGTTTGCAGAAACATTTATCAGTTCAAGCAGATCATCCGTAATGGCCATGGGTAATACAACGGGAACCCTTGTGGCAATCCTTATAACGCGGAGGTGAGGTATCCTGCTCAGTTCTTCCAGGATGTATTTAAGACGGTTTTTGCTGATCATCAGGGCATCGCCGCCGGTAACCAGTACTTCGTTGATGTTTTTATTATAACTGATATAAAACAATCCCCTGTTAATTTCCGCAGTGCTTACTTCAACTGTACCATCAAGCGACTTGGCTCTCTGGCAGTGTACACAGTATGATGCGCAGCTTGTGTTTTCGGCTACAAACAGGGCCAGTCTGTTTGGATAACGTTGATATGCAGCTCCGAAACTTCTCGAACTTTCGCACATTGCACCTTCTGCACCCGTATCGGGAAAAAGAAGATTTGCCGGAGTAGGTACGCTTTGCCAGAAAACAGGGTCGAGGCGCTTGTATGACTTTTCACCGTCCAGCATTTCAGGATGAAAAGGATCGGAACACATTAGTGAAGCATAATACGGCGTAATGCGAAGTGGTTCCTTGCCCTGGTTCTTCAGTGTTTTTACGGTTCTCTCAATTTCACTCTTCTGATAATCATTTAATTCTATAACCTTTGCAAGTTGCTCAACCCCGCGGATAGAATTCTTTTTCTGCCAGTTTGCATCTTTCCACTGAGATTCAGTCACATCTTTCCACAATTCAATAGAATTATAATGACGGGGTTTGTATAATATGTTGCTTTCTTCATTCATTTTATCAGGTATAGTTAATTGATGATTTCATTTTCACATTCGCTCACGTTAATTCAATGCGTCTGACATTCTTCATCCTGTTTCTCAAGTCAAAGCTTCCCGGTAAAAGTCAAATCAAAACCGCACAATATACTGGAATAGTTTAATACAAATTCACCTGCATAAGATACTTTTTCAATATCCTGCCCATCGCAGTGTTGTATCCCTTTTATCTACTTCAGTTTCTGAGAGGGATATAATTCCATGACAACATTGACGATAAAATTCTTTACATCTCTGATTATAACCTTTTGAATGGGACAAACCGTACGAATGTCAAACGGCTTTTTTGTATTTTCCCATTCTTCTTTTCAATCAGAATAAGCTCCTGGACGGCATAGGGAGCACCCACAGGAACCACCAGACGACCATTATCAGCAAGCTGTTCGATCAGCGGTTCGGGTATCTGCTCAACTGCAGCGGTTATTATTATAATGTCGAATGGAGAATGCTCGGGCCAGCCAAGATAACCGTCACCATGCTTCACTGTAATATTTTTATATCCCAGGCTTTTAAGTCTGTCAGATGATATTTTTGCAAGCTCGGGAACAATTTCAATGGTATAAACATGCTTAACGGTTTCTGCAAGTACTGCTGCCTGGTATCCTGATCCTGTACCTATCTCAAGGGCAGTCTTTCTGATTGAAGGATGCACTACCTCGGTCATATAGGCTACAATGTATGGCTGAGATATTGTCTGTCCGTAGCCGATGGGAAGCGGATTATCATCATACGCTTCCTTGATATAATCATCAGGTACAAACAAATGCCGCGGGACTTTTCGCATGGCTCTTAATACGGCCGGATCAGTAATTCCACGGTCAATAATCTGAACCCTTACCATTCTTTCCCTTGCGGCAGCATATTTGTCTGATTGCTGATAAATATAATTCCCCATCTAAAATGACTTTATCAGAGAGAGGATTAAACACCTATATTTTTACAAGATACTAAAAAACCTGGGCAATTACAACTATTGCCGACCAAATTTATTGAGTCAGCGAGGGCAGTTCACTCAATTGAACAAATTTTTAAAAAGATCAAGGAATCCGTTACCCAGGAACTTTACCACGGGCCATATCGGAAGAAGATCAATTTTTGTTATGATCATAGCCAGTATTATTGCAAAGAAGGCATATGATCCGTATTTATACATTTTGGCATGAAGTACAGGAAATCTTCTGAAATAATTAAGAAGGAGGTGTGAACCGTCAAGTGGGGGGATCGGGATCATATTGAATACAAAAAGACCCCAATTCAGATATATTGCATACAAAAAGATGTCGTTCAGTATCCATATTCCGGAACCATAACCATGGGCGAAAGTGCTGAATAACGCATAAAAAAATGAAATTATAATTGCTGTCAACGCGTTTGAAAGAGGACCGGCAATAGCTATTTTAATAATATCTTTCCGTGGATTATTAAGGTTCTGTTCATTGAACTGAACAGGCTTCGCCCATCCAAACCCTGCAAAAAGAAGCATTGCAAATCCAAGAATATCAATATGCTTAAATGGATTTAGCGAAACCCTTCCCTGTTCATGTGAAGTGTTGTCACCACAATACCGAGCCACCCAGGCATGGCTGAATTCATGCACGGTCAATCCAAGTATAATGCCGGGAAGAAATTTTAACATCCTGGCCAGGGCAAAATGCTCCATATATTTCTTTTAAGTGAGTGGTTAACTGGATTCGTATATTTCATTATCCAAAACGGCATAAATCTAAATAAAATGCACAGAACATTCAAAATATATGATTTATATTCATTTAATATGAATATTGTATTACAGATTACAGAGATTCATACAGCACCAGCTATTTATTTTTACTATTAAAAAAAAATGAATTAGGTTTACAGAAACAGAATGAAGATGAAGAAGCTGACTATTTTGATGATTTTTTTGATTTCCGGAACATACGGTATTATGTCGCAGGAAGGCCCGGCAGCTGACATATATCTTCTTACATGTGGCCCGGGAACCGAGACATATTCAATTTATGGTCACAGTGCATTAAGGATTGTTATTCCTGAAAGGAATTATGATCAGGTTTACAACTGGGGTGTGTTCGATTTTGCTACCCCGAATTTTGTGTGGAAATTCGCCAAAGGCAGGCTTCAGTATATGCTTGGAGTATATTCATACGATAGTTTTCTGAGGGAATATGATTCGGAAAAACGCTGGGTGATATCACAAAAAATCAACCTATCGGTCGAAGAAAAACAAGAGCTTTTTAATCTCATATCAGTGAACCTGAGACCTGAAAACATAAAATACCGATATGATTTCTTCTATGACAATTGCTCAACAAGGATTCGCGACCTGCTTGAAAAAGCATCCGGAGGCAACCTGATTTATCCGGATGATGAATCAAAGAAAAATTTGCCCACTTTCAGAGAACTGATTTCCGATTATCAGAAGGGTTACCCCTGGATGAAATTTGGCATTGATCTTTTGCTAGGAGCACCTGTTGATAAAAAAGCAACGATGAGAGACAGGATGTTCCTGCCAGTCGGCCTGCAGACAGGCCTCTCTTCACTGCAACTACGACATGATGGGAAAATGATACCCCTATTGCAGAATCCTGAAGTGGTCCTGAAATTCGGCCAGCAGGAACTGAAGGAAGGATTTTTTGAGTCGCCTGTTTTCATTTTTTGCATGGTACTTATAATCTCAATTATTCTCTCAGCTGTTTTGAGAGATAAGCTTCCAGCCAGAATCATTGATATCTTTGTCTTCTCTGTTTTCTCACTGCTGGCAATAATGCTGGTTTTCTTCAATTTTTTTTCCGACCACCATCAGTTGAGATGGAACCTTAATATAATATGGCTTAATCCTTTAATAATCATCTGCCTCGCCCTTCTGATAATAAATAATAACAAAGTGATATGGTTCAGGTTAGTTTTCTGGTTCGCGGTAATCTTTCTGGCGGTTGCTGTAATCCTGCCCCAGAAATTCAATAATGCAATATTCCCGCTGACTGTTCTGCTGATACTGAGAAGTTCAGTCAGGGCCGGTTTCAGCTGGAATCCATTCACTTTACCCGATTTAACGTAATTTTAACATTCATTAACTTCAACTTTAATTATCACATTTTTCTTTTGTGGAAAATTTTCCGTTAATGCACGGTCATTCCATTCACTGCTATTTTACTATATTTGCTACTTAAATTTTTTGACCTATGGAGCAAACTCAGGATATCAGGATACTCAACGAAAAGATCGAGAAAGAGAGTTCATTCGTTGATATCATTCGCATGGAAATGAATAAGGTGATTGTAGGACAGCGACATCTTACCGACTCGCTTATGATCGGTCTTCTGGCAAACGGACATATTCTTCTTGAGGGGGTGCCCGGACTGGCTAAGACATTGGCCATTAAATCATTGGCTTCGATTATTGATGCAAGGTTCAGCAGGATACAGTTCACTCCTGATCTGCTTCCGGCTGATCTGATCGGGACAATGATCTACAGTCAGAAAAAGGAAGAATTTGTTGTAAAAAAAGGTCCTGTCTTTGCCAATTTCATTCTTGCTGATGAAATCAACAGGTCGCCTGCAAAAGTCCAGAGCGCACTTCTTGAAGCCATGCAGGAAAGGCAGATAACTATTGGTGATAATACATATCGGCTTGATGAACCATTCCTTGTTCTTGCCACCCAGAATCCGATAGAACAGGAGGGAACCTATCCGCTTCCCGAAGCACAGGTTGACAGGTTCATGATGAAAGTACTTATTGATTATCCGTCTCTGGAGGAGGAAAAGCTTATTGTACGAGAAAATCTTGTCAAGGAATTCCCAAGGCCCAATAGTGTGCTTAAACCGGACGATATAATAAGAGCACGAGATATAGTAAGGGAGGTTTATATGGATGAGAAAATTGAAAACTACATTCTCAATATTGTGTTTGCGAGCCGGAATCCGGGTAAATACGGCCTGCCGTCATTTAACAATATGATATCCTATGGTGCATCACCCCGTGCCTCCATAAATCTGGCCCTTGCATCCAAAGCCTACGCTTTTATTAAAAGAAGGGGATACGTCATACCCGAAGATGTGAGGACAATATGTGCAGATGTTATGAGGCACAGGATTGGACTTACATACGAAGCTGAAGCTGAGAATATTAATCAGGATAAGATAATATCCGAGATACTTAATGTCGTAGAAGTTCCCTGAAAAAACCATCATCAGGTTAACTTACAGAATGATCTGAATATTTACCCGATAATCTCATTTAGAGGCGTTGAAAAGTGGAAGCAACTGAACTGTTAAAGAAAGTAAGACGGATAGAGATCAAAACCCGGGGACTGACCAGACACATCTTCGCCGGTGAATATCACAGTGCATTCAAAGGCCGTGGTATTGCCTTCAATGAGGTCAGGGAATACCAGTATGGAGATGATATCAGGAACATCGACTGGAATGTGACAGCACGGTTCAATCATCCCTATATAAAAGTTTTTGAAGAAGAAAGAGAGCTCACAGTCATGCTCCTCATAGATGTAAGCGGATCGGGAAGCTTTGGAACAAAATCCGGGTTTAAAAGAGATGTTATGACTGAAGTCGCAGCGGTCCTTTCTTTTTCTGCCATATACAATAACGACAAAATAGGAGTGATCTTCTTTACCGATATTGTCGAAAAGTTCATTCCTCCACAGAAGGGAAGAAAACATATACTCAGGATTATACGTGAACTGCTCGATTTCAAACCTCAAAGCAATAATACCAATCTCAGTGAACCTCTCAGATTCCTTACAAATGCCATAAAAAAAAGATGCACGGCATTCATAATATCTGATTTTATTGCACCTGATTTTGAAGATGCCCTTAAAATTGCAGCAAACAAACATGATGTTGTGGCATTGAAGGTATACGATCCCTTTGAAAAGGAATTGCCTGAAATAGGTTTTATCAAGGTAAGGGATTCTGAAAAGGGATATGAGAAATGGATCGACACATCTTCATCTCTGGCAAGAAAAGCTTATGCACAGTGGTGGAATGACCACACAGTAAATGTTGAGAATACATTCAGAAAATACGGTGTGGATTCAGTAAGCCTTTCAACAGGTGAAGACTATGTTAAACCATTGATAAAGTTGTTTGAGAACAGATGATCACAAAATTTACAAGACTGTTTCTGTCCTTCTTTTTGCTTTATGTTCTCCGGCTGATGAACTTATCGGGGCAGGAAATAAATGTTATAGCAAAATTTGACACTTCAAGAATTTTTATAGGGGATCAGGTTAACTTCTCGGTAATTGTTGAACAGCCTGCCCGATTGCACATCCCCCTGCCTTTGTTCAGGGATACCCTGGTAAAAAATATTGAAATTCTGTCAGGACCTGTAATTGATACTACTTCTGTAACCGACAGTCTTATAAGAATTACCGGAAAATATCTTGTCACATCGTTCGATTCAGGATATTACAGGGTAAATCCTGTTTTTGTTGAACTTAGGAATGAGAACGGAGTGAAAAGATATTACTCCGACTATTCAATACTCGAAGTTGCAAGGGTACGAATCACTCCTCCAGATACAGCTGCAAAGATTTTTGACATCATAGGACCTTACAGGGCACCTCTTTCACTTGGTGAATTAATGCCCTGGATACTTCTTGGCATCATAGCATGTGCAATAATCTGGCTGGTATTCCGGTTCGGAAAAAAACTAGGAAGAAAAAAGAAAGAACTTCCTGAGATTATAATTACAGAACCGGCACATGTTATTGCTTTCCGTGAACTTGAACGATTGAAGGATGAAAAATTATGGCAGGCGGGAGAGATAAAAAAATACTATACCAGACTAACTGAGATTCTCCGCAAATACCTTGAAAACAGATTCAGTGTCTTTTCACTTGAGATGACAACATCGGAAACTCTTGAGGCTCTTATAAAAACAGGTTTCAGAAAAGATGAATCCTATGCTATGTTGAAGTCGGTACTGAATGGAGCCGACCTGGTTAAGTTTGCCAAATACAAACCTGAGGCATCGGAAAATGAAATACATTTTGAAAATGCATGGAAGTTCGTTTCTTCTACAAAAAAAGAGGAGGTATCTTCTCAACCGGCCTCCGGAAATGATCTGAATAAAGAATCCAGTATATGAACGGGATGACATTTGCTCAGCCGGCTTTTCTTTACCTGTTGCTTCTGGCACCGGCTATGATCGCTTTTTATGTTCTGAAACAACATAAAGCCTCTGCTGCATTAACTATGCCGGGGCTCCAGCCTTTCAGCAAGGCAGGAAAAACTTTCCGGAATTACCTTAGACATGTACTCTTTGCACTCAGAACCCTGGCTTTTATCTTACTGGTAATTGTTCTTGCCAGACCCCAGGCAACTAACAAATTCCAGGATGTATCGACAGAAGGAATTGACATCATGCTTACAATGGACATCTCGGGAAGCATGTTGGCAAAAGATTTCAAACCCGACAGGCTCGAAGCAGCAAAAAATGTCGCTACGGAATTTATATCAGGCAGACCTTACGACAGGATCGGTCTGGTTGTATTTAGTGGCGAAAGCTTTACTCAGTGCCCTCTTACAACAGATCACGCAGTTCTGATAAACCTTATGCGTGAAATAAAAAGCGGCATGATCGAGGATGGAACTGCTATAGGAATGGGTCTTGCCAATGCCATAAACAGGATAAAAGACTCCGAAGCCAAAAGTAAAGTGATAATCCTGCTTACAGACGGGATCAATAACAGGGGTGAGATTGCACCCGCAACTGCTGCTGAAATAGCAAAAACCTATGGAATACGGGTCTATACAATAGGTGTGGGAACCCAGGGAATGGCTCCCTATCCGGTTCAGACTCCATTCGGCACACAATATCAGAACCTGCCTGTTGAGATTGATGAGGCTATACTAAAACAGATTGCCGGGGAAACGGGCGGAAAATACTTCAGGGCAACAGATAATGACAAACTTATACAGGTTTACAAAGAAATTGACAAGCTCGAAAAATCAATAATCGATGTACGACAATATAGTAAAAAGGAAGAGAAATTCCTGATCCCGGCGTTTGCAGCTTTTTGTCTTGTTGCAGTTGAGTTGATTCTGCGGTATGCTTTGATGAAAAACCTTACTTAATAAAAGAAAAGTATGCAATTATTCAGATTTGCCAATCCAGAGTATCTTTACCTTTTAATCCTGCTACCTGTATTGCTTATCCTGTTTTTGCGAAATGACTTCCGAAGGAAAAGGGCATTAAGAAAAATTGGAGACCCCTCAATTGTATCAAGGCTGATTCCGGAAATGTCGGGAATTCGACCTGTTGTCAAATTCCTTATTCTGCTGCTTGCCTTATCTTCTGCAATCATAATGGTTGCCCGGCCACAATATGGATCAAAAATAGAAGAAGTTAAGAAACAGGGAGTAGAAGTAATAATTGCACTTGACGTAAGTAACTCAATGCTGGCAGAAGATATTCAGCCAAACAGGCTTACAAGAGCAAAGCAGGCAATCTCAAGGTTGGTTGACAAACTCTCCAACGACAGGATCGGACTAATTGTCTTTGCCGGAGATGCTTATACCCAGATCCCTGTTACAACAGATTATGTGTCGGCAAAAATGTTTCTCTCCACCATTACTCCTGAAATGGTGCCGAAACAGGGAACGGCAATCGGAGCCGCAATCGAGTTGGGTATAAGATCATTCAGCCCTGGTGAAGGTAAGAGCAGAGCTATGATCATAATTACAGACGGTGAGAACCATGAAAAAGATCCTATATCATCATCCGAAGAAGCTGCAAAAGCAGGAATTGTCATACATACAGTGGGAATTGGCTCTCCAGATGGCGTTCCCATACCAGTAAACTCCGGAGGAAGAAGAGATTACCTGAAAGACCCCGATGGCAACACTGTAATTACAAAACTCGATGAGGAAACTCTTAAAAAGATAGCCCTCGGGACGGGAGGCAACTATATCAGGGCCAGCAACTCAAGCCTTGGTCTTGATGAAATTCTCAGCGACATCCGAAAAATGAAGAAAGAAGAACTCGAGGGTACCATGTACACTGAATACAGCGACCAGTTCCAGATATTTGCCGGATTTTCAGTTTTTTTTCTGCTTCTGGAATTCATTATAATGAACAGAAAAAACCGTAAACTGGCAAACGTCAGATTGTTTAAATTCAAAATTTAATCAACAGCAATGACCAGCTTTATAAATATGAAACCCACATGTTTTGCAAACACAAACACTCATAAATATAATTTTATAAAACATGTGTGGTTCCATCATACCTTTAAAATCAAAATTATATTATGATGAAAATTACCTGCAAAAATATGATAATGATTTCTATATGTATTTTATTGTTGCTACCTGCTGCCGTAAGCGGACAGGGTGAAAAAAAATTCATCAGGCAGGGCAACAGGGAATACGAAAAAAACAGGTTTTCTGAATCTGAAATATCATACCGAAGAGCTCTTGATAAAAACAAGGAATTTCCTGATGCGGTATTCAACATCGGAGCTGCCTTGTATAAACAAAATAAATATGAAGAAGCAGTAAAACAGTTTGATAGCAATTCATCAATGAATGATGACCCCGATAAAAAGTCATCAGCGTTTTATAACCTTGGAAATTCGCTTCTGATGAATGGCAAAATTACTGAAAGCATCAACGCCTATAAAAACTCTCTCCGGCTTAAACCCGGCAATCTTGAAGCTAAGTACAATCTTGCTTATGCACAGGATCTGCTCAGGCAACAGCAGAAACAGGACCAGAATGATCAGAAAAAGCAGGACAACAGTGAACAAAACCAGGATCAGCAAAAACAGCAGGATAAGAATAATAACAAAGATGAGCAAAAACAACAGGAAGAGAATAATCAGCAGCAACAACAGCAACAACAACAACAGCAACAAGAGCAACAATCCCAACAGGTAATCTCTAAGGAAGATGCCGAACGTTTGCTGAATTCCATCGCAAACGATGAGAAGAATGTCCAGGAAAAAGTTAAACTTGCAAAAGCAGCAAATGCAAGAGTAAAAACTCTGAAAAACTGGTGATCGAAAAATGAAACTTAACAGGTATATTTTAAAGCTTTTAGCGATGTTCCTGCCATTGAGCATTACAGGCCAGGACATATCAGTTGTCGCTGACTGCCCTGAGGTAGTAAGGGTAGGTGAGCAATTTACAGTTTCATGGACAATCAATTCAGGAGGAGGAGAATTTGTACCTCCGCCTTTTGATGGATTTTATAAGCTTATGGGGCCCCAGACTTCCTACAGTTCCAGCACTCAGATAATTAACGGCAAAGTGAGCAGAGAGACATCATACTCCTATGTGTATTACCTGCAGGCTGTCAAACCCGGTAAATATGTTCTTCCGCCGGCAACATTTACCTATAAGAACAGGACCTACAATTCCGACTCTTTAAGGATAGAAGTGATCGGCACCGGTACTGCCGCCCAGCAGGGGAGAAGCGTTCCGGGATCCTCCGTAAATGATTCTGATGAACCAATAAGAGAAACAAAAGAAGACATTTTCCTGAATCTTTCCGTCAATAAAAGGGAAGTGTTTATCGGCGAACACATTGTTGCCACCGTAAAGATCTATACTAAAGTTGATATCACTGGAATCAACGAAATAAAATATCCGGGATTTGAAGGCTTTCTAAGGACTGACCTTAACACTCCGCCTCTTACTTCACTTCAGAGGGAGAATGTCAACGGCACAATTTACGGTACGGGTGTGGTTCAGCAATTCCTTCTTTATCCTCAGGTAGCAGGAGAAATAACTATAGATCCGGTGAAAATCACAGCACTTGTAAAACAGAGATCAGGCCAGTCAGATCCTTTTTTCGGCGATTTTTTTGCAACCTATACCACCGTCCCGAGAGCAATAATAAGCCCTGCAGTTAAAATTAAGGTAAAACCTCTCCCCGGTACAAAACCTGATGACTTTTCCGGGATTGTTGGCAAAGTATCCCTTACAGCTTCCCTGGATAAAGATTCTGTAAAAGTCAACGATGCCATTAACCTTAAAATCGTGCTTTCGGGAAGCGGTAACCTTCGACTGGCAAATGCACCCAGGTTGAAAATGCCTGCTGATATAGAAGTTTACGATCCCAAGATATCTGATGATCTCAGAAATGCTTCAGACGGGACTTCCGGAAGAAAAATTTTCGAGTACCTGCTTATACCCCGCCATCATGGAGAATATTCGATCCCGCCTGTATCATATTCATATTTTGACATATCCACGAGAAAATATGAAAAACTTACAATTCCTGAACTTCGCTTTTCCGCGGTTAAAAGCGACCAACCCGGCTCAACAATAACAGTTATAGGAGGAGTATCAAAAGAAGATGTCAAATATCTTGGCAAAGATATCAGATTCATAGATCAGAATCCAGGAATGTTAAAAAGATCAGGTAACATATTGGTTTCAAAACGATCATTCTATACAATCTATGCAATAGCACTTATCCTGTTCCTTTCAATACTATTTGCAAGAAGGGAACACATAAGAAGGAATTCGGATATTGCAATGGTAAGGAACAGAAAAGCCGCAAAGGTAGCGGGCAGGAGGCTGAAAGAAGCAAAAGCCTGTCTGAAAGAAGGCCCTTCAGATAAATTCTACGATGAGATATTGAAAGCTATATGGGGCTATCTGAGTGATAAGCTTAACATTCCTTTGTCTGACCTGACAAGGGAGAGTGCAGTGGAAGCACTGAGGGAAAGGAGTATCAGGGAAGAACAGATCACAAAGCTGGTTTCAGTGCTTGATGCATGCGAATTTGCCAGATATGCTCCTGCATCCTCAGGTTCAGAAGCAGAAAAATTATATGAAGATGCTTCAAATTTTATAAGTTCTGTTGAAAATCCGATAAGCTGATATGAAACGAGCATGTTTAGCAACCAAAAACGGGTATGAAAATCATTCATTCGGATTTCATCCGATCGTTAAAATAGATTGCCTTCAGATGAATAAATACACAAAGTTACTGGTCTTGATCTTCTCTTTCATTTTAGTGATCGGTCATATTTCCGCACAGGAGCTGCCATCTGAAAAATTCAATAAAGGAGTTGAGTATTATAAGGCAGCAAATTTCAGGGAAGCCCTCGATACATGGCTGGATATTTATAATACTGGCTACAGATCGGCAAGTCTTAACTATAATATCGGTAACGCCTATTTCAAACTCAATAATATTCCAGGTGCTATACTTTTTTACGAGAGAGCCAGGCTCCTTAAGCCGGGAAATGACAACATTAAATACAATCTTCAGATAGCCAGATCGATGGTTGTGGATAAGTTCGAAGAGATTCCTGTATTGTTTTTTGTAAGGTGGTTTGACTTTCTGGCATTGCTGCTACCAACAAATAAATGGGCATTAATAAGCCTTGCCTCTTTTATAATTTTCCTGGTCTTCATATCTGTTTACCTTTATTCCTCTGCATACAAGATTAAGGTGGTAAGTTTCTGGATAGCCCTTCTAATGATGCTGATTTCTGCATTCGCATTGTCTTTTTCACTAAGGAACAGGACACTTGTATATCATAGCCGGTCGGCCATCATTTTCTCCCCTTCAGTAAATGGTAAAAGCTCCCCTGATGAAAGCGGCACCGATCTTTTTATACTTCATGAAGGCTCAAAGGTTACAGTTGAGGACAAAGTTGGCCAATGGTATGAAATAAGACTTTCTGATGGCAATAAAGGCTGGGTCCCTTCCGATTGTCTCAGTATTATTTAAAATGGAAAGAAGAAAGATAAACACCTCCAGAACACCTGTATTCAGAGATGCGGGTTTTGAATTATATGATCCCGATACCGCCAAATCGGCATTTGACAGGGAAACTGAAAATGAAAGAAAGCCTGAACTTTATATTTATTCGAGGTACAGAAACCCAACGGTAGAAGCTGCCGAAGATGAGATAATGAATATTGAGAATTGCGAATGGGCTATTCTTACACAATCGGGAATGTCGGCGATCGATACTGCACTGTCGATCTTCCAGAAAGGAAAAACCAACAAGACATGGCTTTTCTTCAGCGAAATATATGGCGGAACCCTTGCATATGCTAAATCAGTGCTGGCCGATAGAAGAGGACTGGAGATATCTACTTTTAGCCCTGAAAACGGCAGGTATGATCTGACTCAGTTTGATGAGACCCTTGCAAAGCTTGATCCGGAAATAGTATATGTTGAAACAATCTCCAATCCGACACTAATTGTAGCCAGTCTAGGACAAATCATAACCAGAGCCCACAGGGCAGGTATAAAAGTCATTGTCGATAACACATTTGCAACCCCTTTTCTCTGTCGTCCACTTGACCTGGGTGCTGACCTGGTAATCCATAGCGCAACAAAATATTTCTCAGGCCACGGAGATATTACAGCAGGAATTATTTGCGGAAATGACAGGTTATTGATGAAATCGGCAGTTGAATACAGAAAATATGTAGGACATATGTTGTCGCCAGATGATGCATACAGGCTGACCACCCATATGAAAACATTTGCTTTAAGGTTCACACAGCAATGCAAAAACGCATCACAGCTGAGTAATGTACTTAAGGCCGCCGGTACAATCGGAAAAGTACTCTATCCTGGTCTTCCTGAGCATCCTACTCACAAAGAAGCTGTAGAGCTCTTCGGCAACAGGGGATTTGGAGGAATGATAACATTTGATTTCGACGGTTCAGGACCTGAAGAGAAAAGAGACAGACGAAACAGTTTTATCAGATCAGTCAGTAATAAAATAAAGCTTATACCTTCATTAGGTGATCCCAATACTATCCTGATGCCAGTGGAATCAGTTTGGGGTGAAAAATATCCTGAGCCGGGGATGATAAGATTATCAGCAGGGTTTGAAGATTATCATGAACTGGAATCGGCAGTGGTTTATGCTCTGGAAAAACTAAAAGCCTGATCGTATATTCATGCCCAGTTTATTGGCGCTATTCCGTTCATCTTCAGATATTCATTACATCTGCTGAAATGCTTGTTCCCGAAAAATCCTCTCTGGGCAGAAAGAGGTGAAGGATGTACCGATTCAAGAACCAGATGTTTTTCCCTGTCAATCGAGGCACCCTTTTTTTGGGCAAATGCTCCCCATAAAAAAAAGACAAGATTTCTTTTCTCCTCATTCAACACCTTTATCACATAGTCTGTAAATTCCTCCCATCCTTTCCTCTGATGCGATCCCGCAGCATGAGCTCTTACAGTAAGGGTGGCATTAAGCAGTAATACTCCCTGCGAAGCCCATCTTTCAAGGTTTCCCGATGGGAGGGTTGTGATTCCCAAATCAGATTCAATCTCTTTGAAAATGTTTACCAGGCTGGGAGGAAACTCCACACCATCACGTACCGAAAAGCATAATCCGTGAGCCTGTCCGGGCCCGTGATAAGGATCCTGACCTATTATTACAGCTTTAACGCTGTCGAATGGACAAAGGTCAAACGCGTTGAAGATAAGCGCACCTGGTGGATAAACAACACTCCTTGAATATTCATCGCGTACAAAATGAGTTAGTTTTTCGAAATATTCCTTCTCAAATTCAGCTTTCAGTCTTAATTTCCAGGTAGGTTCAATTTTTACATCCATATCAGAGGTGATTTTAAAGCTAATATAAAATAAAAGCCGGCTTTATATGCCGGCCTTCACTACCTTCTACCCTTCATAACCTAAAACTTGAAAAAAAAACTTATGCAGACAGCCAAATCAAACTGAAAACTACTGTTGTTAAGAACAATCTGCTGAAATAGTGAATCTTTTAACCTTTTATATTAGTATTAGTATCAAATATATATAAAATATTTTGATTTTCCTAATATTTTCAATCAATTTTACTAACCGTTTTATGTTGAAAAGTAGTGCATATAAACACAGAAATAATAACTTTATATAAAGACAATGGGAAAGGAAATCGAAAGGAAATTTCTGGTAAAACCAGATCTGATTGGAGATCTGCCTGAAGCTGAAACTATAACTCAGGGATATCTTTCAGTTGATCCCAAGCGAACGGTAAGATTGCGTATTTGTGGGAATAGAGCCTTTCTCACGGTAAAAAGCCAGTCTGAAATGGTAAACGTTGAGCGGTATGAATGGGAATTTGAAATTCCTCTTCTGGTTGCAAGCGAAATGATGGAAATATGCCTTCCGGGAAGAATTGTAAAATCAAGGTACCTTATACCTTGCGGTTGTCATACCTTTGAAGTTGATGTATTTCATGGGAAACATGAAGGGCTTATTATAGCAGAAATTGAACTGGAGAACGAATCAGAACAATTTGAAAAACCAGTCTGGCTCGGAAAAGAGGTTACAGGCAATCCTGAATATTACAATTCAAATCTTATCTGAAGTCTGTCACTTTTTAAAGACAAAGTAAACAGCCAATATAAGAAAAACAAATGCAATAAGATGATTTAACCGGAAATGTTCACTTTTAAAAACAACCAGCATGAAAGATGTAAAAACCATGATTGAGATAACCTCCTGGATTACTTTTAGTTCAACGAGTGAAAATGGGCCTCCGTTGCCCTGAAAACCTATTCTGTTTGCAGGAACCTGCAGGGAATATTCAAAAAGTGCAATAAACCAGCTTAAAAGAATGATTGCTAAAAAACTCTCAGGTTGGCAAACCTGGGTAATGTCTTAAGCTGTAAATGTCCATACCATGCCATTGTCATAAAAGCATTAGATAATACCAGCAACAATATTGCATTCACACCTTTCATATCTAATACAATTATCTGAACTACAAATTACCTGTTATAAAATACCTGTTTATATTAACTAAAGTGTTTTGGAATATATTCGTTTAGGATCGCCCGGTCCATAAAATTCTTCAAGCGTTGCCTGAAGCTTATATCCATTTTTACGGTAAAATCTTTCTGTTGAAGCATACAATGGGCGTCCTGATGTCTCAATCCACAGTATTTTACCTCCTTTTTCTTTCACATCTTTTTCCACAGCATCAAGAAGCACCGTGCCAAATTTGTTGTTTCTTGAGTTATTGTGAACAGCAATCCAGTAAAGATCCCATGAGTGAGTTGAGAAGGGATTCTTTCCATAATTTGCAAATGCCACCATACCATCCTCGTTGGTTATTTTCATCCAATAATATCCTGATTTATCCGAGCCATGCGAAAATGTTTCCTGGGCTATTTCAAGTGCAGTCTGAATTTCAAACTCATAAAAAAAACCCGTGGACCTCAAAATATCCTCAACAGCCATTATCTCATGCTTCTCTATTCCTTTAATAACTTTATGCATTTTCAATTGTCATTTGTTAAGGTCGCTTATGATCCTATGAATTACTTCAGTCATTGGCAGACCTGCTTCTGATGCTGCAGCAACCAGTCCGCTGTCAGGCGAAATGCAGGGATTGGCGTTTACTTCAATTACATACGGATTACCATCCCGGTCAATTCTGAGATCAACCCTGGCATATCCTCTAAGGCCAAAAACATTCCAACACTTAAGTGCGATCATCTCGATTCTTTTCCTCAGGGCAGTTTCGAGATTTGAATGTGGGAATTCTCGTATGGTATTCTTATATTCAAAGCTGTCCTCAAGCCATTTAGCTCTGAAGTCAACTATCTTCGGAATCTCCTCACCAAAATTATGAAATATCATCTCTGCCGGAGGCATAACCTCAGGACCGTTTTTACTCCACAAAATACTTATATTGAATTCCCTTCCATCAATGTATTCCTGAACAATCCAATGAGTGTCAGATTTATGTTCGAAGTTTTTCTCATATCCAGCTATGTAGGTAAAAACGGATTCAGCTGTTATTCCCTGGGATCCATCTTCCCAAACAGGCTTGATTATATACTTCTTGCCCGGAATAAGCATTGCTGATTGTGAAGGGAAGCAGGTAAGAGGAGTTTTAATGTTCTCCTTTAACATGATCTGGCTGGATAGCGCCTTACTTGTTGTTAAGAACATTGCTTCCAGGGGATTTCCGGTATAAGGAATTGAATACATGTTAAGAATTGCCGGGATAAAATAACACAGCTCCCCTTTGTTGTTGATTGATTCAACCAGATTAAAAACAAAATCTGGTTTCTCGCTTCCCAGCTCTTTAATTTCATTCATAAAATTGGATGTGATGCCCTTTCTGTATGTATCGATATCAAGCTTCTTAAGATTTTCTTCAACGAAATCAACCTGGGTCAGTACATCCAGTTCATCAGGGAGGGCATCCTCGCCTGGCTGATTAAACAATATGCAGCACAGTTTGCAGTTCATAAATGCATATTATATCTCTTTAATGCTGAATTCATTATCATACTCATCAGAGATTGATAATTGATTCCGTACATATTGGCAAGGATAGGCAGGTCGGAATGTACCGGATGAAGCCCTGCCAGTGGATTTACCTCCATAAAACAGATCTTCCCGTTGCGGTCGGCTCGCAGATCAACTCTTCCTCCATCTAGCCCGCCAAGAGCTTTCCATGCATTGAGTGCAATTGCTTTGCATTCTTCTTCCAATTTACCATCCAATGGAGTATATCTGCAGAAAGCCTGATAATTCTCTTTTAATTCTACCGAATATGGAAGATTATCCCTGCATTCGATCTCCATTCCACCTATTACAGCAGCATTATCGCCAGAACCCGTAATACCAACTGTGAATTCCCTTCCGGGAAGGTATTCTTCAACCAGTGCTGGCTGATTAAATCTCGATAAAATATAGACGGCCCTTTCCTTTAACTCTTCAGGTGATTTAACAAGGCTCTTATCGTTAATACCTTTTCCCGTTCCTTCAGAAACAGGCTTTATGAAAAGCGGATACTGAAGGTCGCACTTATCAGCATCCTCAGGAGATGAGACAAGCAATCCTGGGCTCACACGAACTCCTGCTGCCGAAACAACAAGACGGGTAAGATACTTGTTTAGTGATATCCCCAGGATAACCGGTCCACTGAAAACATAAGGGATTTTGTATTGATCGAGTATTGCAGGTACCACAGACTCACGTCCGTCTCCATTGAGGCCTTCTGCAATATTGAATATTATGTCCCATCTTTTTCCCGATGAAAGGGCATTAATAAGCTGAAAACAGTTGCCTATCTGCTCAGTCTCAAAATTCATATTCCTCAATGCATCGTCAATGGCGTCAATAGTCTCCTGCTTGTCAAATTCAGCAGTATCCTCCATAGAATAACCACGGTCAAGATACCATGACCGCAGGTCAAACGTCAGTCCGACTCTCATCTGTTAAAATCTATTTTTCAGGATATTCACACAAGACACCCTTGTAATTACGCAGCACGATATGCTCTTCATTGTGCTCAACCACATAGTCGGGCAGGAGAGGGATCTTGCCTCCTCCGCCGGGAGCATCAATGACAAAAGTCGGAATTGCATACCCGCTGGTATAACCTCTAAGACCTTTTATAATTTCAAGACCTTTCTTTACTGTTGTCCTGAAATGGCCGGAACCCGGTATTAAATCACATTGATAAAGGTAATATGGCCTGACTCTGATTTTTAATAGCTTATGCATTAATTCCTTCATCACAGGAACATTATCATTGATACCTTTGAGCAGAACAGTCTGGCTTCCAAGAGGAAATCCATTGTCGGCCAGTTTAATGCACGCTTTTGCACACTCTTCTGTAATCTCATCAGGATGAGAAAAATGCAGGCTGATATAAAGAGGATGATACTTTTTCATCACATTTATCAATCCGTCTGTTATTCTCTGAGGCAATACAACAGGAACCCTTGTTCCTATGCGAATTATCTCTACATGTTCTATCTTCCTTATATTATATAATATGTAATCAAGTGTAGCATCTGGCAGTGTAAGAGGGTCGCCTCCGCTTATGAGAACATCTCTCACTTCCCTGTGCGTTGCTATATATGCGAATGCTTTTTCGAAATCCTGGTGTCCAAGCTTATCAAGTCTGCCCACTGAATGCGATCTTGTGCAGTACCTGCAGTAACTGGAACAGACCTGGGTGACGGTGAAAAGCACCCTGTCGGGATATCTGTGAACTATTCCCCTGACAGGCGAAAACGATCGCTCATGAAGAGGATCAGACTGTTCCATTTTCGCTTCAAAAAGCTCCTCAACAACCGGAACAACATTCCTCCGGAGTGGATGTGAAGGCTTTGTATGATAAATCAGGGATGCAAAATAGGGAGTGATCCTCAGAGGAAGCCGGCCTTTTAGGTTATTAATTGCCAGTATCTCCTTCTGTGATAATTTCATGATTTTCCTCAGATCTTCCAGGCTTGTAAAAGCATTGCGAAGCTGCCATTTCCAATCATTCCACGATTCTAAAGTTGTTAGGGGGAAGTAGCGGTTCATGAATTCCGAACTCCGTTTGCTAACTAACTGGTTTGGGATTACGTTTTGCGAAAAAATCATGGTTTTCGCACCAGGCTCTTCATCAGAAGAGCAACCCACGAGGCGGCCCTCACCGTGGAGGGCAACAACCTCATTATTGTTAGCGTTCATATACGTCGATGAATACTTTCACCTTTCTCTTAATTTTCTTGTTTCTAGGTTTTAGTTTAAAATAAATTGGGACGAAAATATATATTCTACAAATACATTGTTCTTCCCGGCATTTATAAATATTAACATGATCTGTATTTTATCAACATAAATGCTTGTTTTATAATTAAGTTGAACTTGTCAAATAATTACTAATCAATACATTAAAAAATCACAGCTCTAAATCTGAGCGACTTTGAAAAATGCCTTTAAAACGATCATAATAACAGTTGTTAATCATTTCCCTATCAATATTTTCAGCTACCCAAAGATCTTTTATTTTTTTCGGAGTTGCCTTGAACAACAATTATGCCAAAAGTTTTGTCTTAATTCTTTCCAGACAGTAACAAATTTCAGATACTTTTGTTCCGCAAAAAATCTGCATAATAACGTACCCGTACATCAATAATTATTTGTAAGAGAAAAAAATTGAAGGTTTCACAGAAAATATCACAACTAAAACAATGAATACCAACCATTTCGTGTGGAAACTTACTGGTTGTGATCATTTTCACCAAGCATTAATTTATTTTTAATGTTATGATAAAACCTATATATGGTTGATTACTATATTATTGTGTCTGTTAAGCTGAATATAATGAGTTTTCATGATCTTTTGTGTTTTGCTACATGAAGGTTTTGTACAGAAATATTGCTTTAAAGCTCAGAAACATTGCTGGCAATATAACTGAGGCGATATCAGGGACGGAACAGGATTATACACAGGTAAGGTTAAGCAAGGCTATTCTGTTCCTGTCTATTCCTGCGGTTCTTGAAATGATAATGGAATCGGTCTTTGTTGTAATTGATATTTTCTTTGTTTCAAAACTTGGAGCTGATGCAGTAGCCACTGTTGGACTTACAGAATCACTCATCACCATTGTTTATGCAATTTCGCTGGGTCTTGCAACAGCCACCACATCAATGGTATCAAGAAGAATAGGAGAGAAGAATAATGCCAAAGCTTCAGAAACCGCCTTTCAGGCGATAGTGACAGGCTTTGCCGTTTCATTATTTATTGCAGTCCCCGGAGCTATTTTTTCCGATAAGCTATTGGATCTTATGGGAGCATCTGACAAGATCATACAAAACATGTCGGGATATGCCAGGATAATGCTTGGAGGAAATGTTGTGATAATGCTGCTGTTCATCATAAACGCTATCTTCAGGAGTGCGGGAGATGCTGCTTTGGCAATGAGGGTACTGTGGATAGGGAACATAATAAATATAATCCTTGATCCATGCTTCATATTCGGAATTGGCCCTTTTCCCGAACTGGGTGTGAAAGGAGCCGCGGTAGCAACAACTACAGGAAGGGGTCTTGCCGTTCTTTACCAGTTCTGGCTTCTATTCTATGGCAAAAAACGGATAAGGCTGGAAATGAAAAAACTGAACCTGAATATTAAGATAATTGTAAGACTTATGAAGATATCACTGGGAAGCATTGGCCAGAACCTCATTGGTACTTCCAGCTGGATTGCTCTCGTAAGGATTATTTCTGCCTTTGGAAGCGAAGTAGTTGCAGGATATACTATAGCGATAAGGATAGTAAGCTTCTCACTTCTGCCATCATGGGGAATAAGCAACGCAGCATCCACTCTTGTCGGACAGAATCTGGGAGCAGCTAAACCCGACCGTGCTGAAAGGGCAGTAATGGTAACAGGATACATTAATATGATACTTCTTGGTCTTATTGGGCTGATATTTGTGATTTTCCCGGCTCCCTTTATTGGCTTCTTCATCGAAGAAGCGAATCTTCTCTTTGCAGGCATCGAATGTCTGAGAATAGTTAGCATAGGGTATGTGGCGTACGGTTTCGGAATGGTTATGGTAAACTCGTTCAATGGAGCAGGCGACACAACAACTCCTTTGAAAATCAATATTTTTGCTTTCTGGATGATAGAAATTCCCCTGGCCTGGTTCCTTGCAATAAAATCGGGCATGGATCAGCGAGGAGTATATACTGCAATAGTAATAGCGGAATCGCTGATGACATTCACCGCGTGGATGGTTTTCAGAAGAGGGAAATGGAAAAACAGAGTGGTTTAATTACCTTCAATGATATTATCGGGATACTTTCTGACCTTCTTTATTTCGCTCCTTTTCCTTTTTTCATTAAGCCGCCTCTCGACAGATTCCCGTGTCGGAACCGTGAGTATCCTCTCATGATCTTCTGATAGTGCCTGGGAAAGCAACTGGTATATTTTCAATATAGCTCGTTCTCTGTTACGTAACTGATTCCTCTCCGACTGCGATTTTATAATAAGTGTACCCGATTTACTTATACGGTTTTTCAGTCTGAGAAGTATGAGATTCTTTTCAGTATCCGTCAGTGATGGTGATTCAATCACATTGAACCGTATTTCTACCTTGGTGTTTACCTTATTTATATTCTGACCTCCGGGGCCGCTACTCCTTGAAGTAACAATAACCAACTCATGTTCAGGGATTCGTTTTCTTAATTCGCCTGGTGTCACCTTTTGTCTTCGATTTCAAAAACATAACTTCCTGATCCGGTCATGATTTTTACAACAGAATCCTCAACCTTCACATCAGAAAATATCTTGATTTCATTTAATGGTTTGCCGCTTTCTGTTATTCTGTCAACCGAATCTGAAGGTAAGTTGATTGTTGCAGTAGAATTAACAGGTATCACTACTTTAATGGTTATCTTTCCATTTTTTCTTTCCCATCCTGAAGAAATGGTTCCATAACGGCTTTCGAAGGTAGCCTGTGAATAATCGAGTTTGTCAGTTGGATGAGGCTGGATTAACAGATGCCTGTACCCCGGAATAAGAGTCTCGATCCCTGCCGAAACCCTGTACATCCAGTCACCTATGGCTCCATATGCATAATGGTTGAATGAATTCATACCGGCGTCCTGAAATGTGCTGTCGGGTTTCTGCCCATCCCATCTTTCCCATATTGTAGTGGCTCCCATTTTTACCGGATAAAGCCAGGAAGGATACTTTTCCTGAAGTAGGAGGTCGTATGCAACATCAGTGTAACCATTCTCGGTAAGCACATGGCACAGATAGATCGTGCCAAGAAATCCTGTTGAAAGGTGATTACCCCTGCTTTTAATGTCATTTACAAGGAACGCGGCAGCTTTTGGTCTTATCTCTTCAGGAAGCAGGCCAAACATTAATGGCAGTACATAGGAAGTTTGAGAATTGGTACCGATCCTTCCGGCAGGTGTAACATACTCATGGTTAAATACCTTCTTGATTTTTTCAAAAATGTCGGTATAGATCCGTTCATCATCAGTTTTTCCCAGAACTCTGGCAGCCTTGGCAAGTAAGCTGGCAGAATATGCATAATAAGCTGTGGCGATAAAATCATGTTCTGTATGTCCGTCAGGTTCTGGATGGTTGTTTACAGGCGGATGGTAAAACAGCCAATCGCCATAGATACTTCCATCCTTCCATATCATTGCATCTCCTGCTTTCATTCTTATAAAGTCAACCCATGCTTTCATTCCGGGATACTGGTTTTCAAGTAGCTGTCTGTCTCCGTATACAAGGTACATTGTCCATGGAGCGATAACCCCCACATCGCCCCAGCCGGCCGACGCTGAAGCAGTAAGAGATCCCTGCTTGTTGAGTACATCTGGTACAACAACAGGTATTTCTCCTCCGGGCCTCTGATCGGCTGAAACATCTTTCAACCACTTTGTAAAGAAAGCTGCGACGTCATAATTGAAGGCAGCTGTACGGCAGAATGCCTGTGCATCACCGGTCCATCCCAACCGCTCATCGCGCTGTGGGCAGTCGGTGGGAACATCAACAAAATTGCCTTTCTGCCCCCACCGTATATTATGCTGCAGCTGGTTAAGAAGTGGATTTGAGCTCTCATAAGTTCCAGTTGGAGTCATATCCGAGTGAATCACAACTCCCGTCAGGTTTTCCGGACGTAGTTCACCCGGAAATCCAGTCACTTCAACATACCTGAATCCCATAAAGGTAAAACGTGGCTCATATACTTCTTCACCCTCACCTGACAGTGTATATGTCAGCTGAGCCTTGGCCTTTCGGTAGTTTTCAGTATAAAACTCGCCATACTTATCGAGCACTTCGGCATGTCTGAGGATAATGGTAGTACCCCTTGGCCCCCTGACCCTGAGCCGGATCCATCCAACCATATTCTGACCCATATCAGCTACAAGGCTCCCTTTAGGTGTTCTGAAAATACGGACAGGTACTATTTCTTCTATTCTGCGAATCTCTGCTCCTTCAGAGGCTATGATGTTGCTCATGGAATAGCTGCCGGTCGTGACCGGTTTCCAGCTGCTGTCATCATAACCTGGTAAGTTCCATCCAGTAAGCTTCCGGGTTGCGTCATAAGTTTCCCCGTTATATATATCATTCATAACTATAGCACCTCCCGTGTAACCTTTCCATGATTCATCGGTAACAATAATTGATTCGGTACCATCTGAGTATTTAATATGCATCTGCATAAGCAGGCCAAGCCGTTTTCCATAAACAGCCCAGTTATCTCCCCACGCAAGAGTACCTCTGTACCAGCCGTCACCAAGAACTGCGCCTATGGCATTTTTACCGGGTAACAGCAATGAAGTAACATCATAAACCTGATACTGAAGCCGCTTTCCATAAGACGTCCAGCCTGGAGTAAAAACCTGGTCTCCTGCTTTCTTACCATTCAGATTAAGTTCATAAAATCCATGAGATGTTACATATATTCTTGCCGTACGCACTGATTTACTTACAAAAAAATCCCTGCGAAAATGTGTAGATGGAGAATATCTTAAGGTATCGGAATCAAGTTCAATCCATTTAGCTTTCCATCCGGCAGGAGAAAGCAGTCCTGTCTCCCAATATCCTGCCTCACTCCACTGTGATTCCCTTCCCTTATTATCCCATACCTTTACCTGCCAGTAATATCTTTGCCCAGGCTTCAGAGGAGCTCCCTCATATGGAATAAGCACAGATTCATCAGAAACGATTTTACCTGTCTGCCATGACATTCCTGATCCTGAGAACCTCTGATCAGTTGCCACCCGGATTGAATATGCGGTTTGCATAACATTATATCCGGCACTCCTGATCTTCCAGGACAGTCGGGGATGAGGCGCATCAACACCAAGTGGATCTTTTTTATGCTCACATGTAAGGTCATAAACAACAACAGGTTTCTGTGAATATGAAGTTAATGATAAAAGCACCGGCAATAAAAACGATAATAGCGATTTCATGATATTCTGATTAGGTTATTATTTTCGAGATTTGAAATTTATCCATTTTTTTCAGATTTCTGAAAAGTAAAATAATTAAATTTATCCTTTTATTTTAACAGACCGGAGTAAAAAGCTTTTAAATGAATCCACTTGCAGGAATACTTCTGATAGCATTAGGGAGTATAGGAGCAGCCAGTTTCTATGTGCCCTTTAAAAAAGTTAAGGAATGGGCCTGGGAATCCTACTGGCTTGCACAGGGTGTTGCCGCATGGCTCATTGCTCCATGGCTTTTTGCCATTATTTTCATCCCTCGTGGAGAATTGATCCCTATTCTGAATGAGGCTCCCTCATCAGCGAAATTTATGGCTGTTTTATTTGGTGTCCTCTGGGGTTTCGGAGGACTTACATTCGGGCTGAGTCTGCGTTATCTGGGCGTAGCACTCGGACAAAGTATTGCATTGGGATTATGTGCTGCATTCGGCACACTAATACCTGCTGCAGTTTACGGTCAGAACCTGTTTTCTTCACGTCCCGGAATTCTTACCCTTATCGGCGTTGCTCTTACCGTGGCCGGAATAGCAATCATAGGATATGCAGGAGCACTTAAAAGCAGGGAAATGAGCGAAGAAGATAAAAGGGCCGCTGTAAAGGAATTTGCACTTAAAAAAGGAATACTTATTGCCATTTTTGCGGGTGTAATGAGCGCATGCTTCAACTTTGGTTTTGAAGCAGGAAAACCCATCGAAAATATAGCGCTGGCTCATGGCACCAACCCACTGTTCCAGAAAAACCCTACTCTGATCTTCATTCTTTTCGGAGGATTTATTACAAACTTCGTTTATTGCGGATATCTCAATATCAAAAATAAAACATATAAGGATTACATTTATTCAACCGGTAGAGTCCTCCTGAACAATATCCTTTATACGTTACTGGCCGGATTCCTTTGGTTCCTGCAGTTCCATTTCTTCGGAATGGGTGCCAGTAAGCTACCCCAGGGTATGGCTGTTTTCGGATGGAGCATCCTTATGGCCCTCAACATCGCTATAAGCAATATCTGGGGCATTATTCTCAGGGAATGGAAAGGATCGGGTCCAAAAACTATTGCTGTACTACTTATTGGCATAGCAGTGCTTATTCTTTCAACCTTTGTTGTTAAACTTGGATGAATTCAGAGTTATGAAAAGATTCGGATTTAAAATGAAACTTAATCCCGGATTCAGGGAAGAATACAAGAAAAGACATGATGAAATATGGCCCGAGCTGAAAGAACTACTTAAAAGGGAAGGAATTGGAAATTACTCTATTTTTCTCGACGAGGAAACAAATACATTATTTGCATATCAGGAACAATCAGGTGACAGTTCATCGCAGGACCTAGGAAGCAATGAAATAGTAAAAAAATGGTGGAAATATATGGCCGACATAATGGAAACAAATCCCGATAATTCGCCGGTTACCATCCCGCTCGAACAGGTTTTCTTCATGGAATAATACTATTGTAAAATATTTACATGGTGACAACATAAATAATGAAATCAACAAAATGATAAATCACATTCAGACATTATGTACCTGGAATACATGTAGGGTCAATGTTAATTGCTTATTTTTCTGTAATATTTAAATCTTTTTTATATGAAAAAGGAACTGATAAAGAAATCATATCAACTTGCTAAAGAACAATATGCTGCACTTGGAGTAGACACTGAAAAAGTTCTGTCGGAGATGGATAAACTGGTTATCAGCCTTCACTGCTGGCAAACTGATGATGTTGGCGGTTTCGAAAGGGAAGGAGCTGAACTAGGTGGCGGTGGAATTCAGGCAACTGGAAACTACCCGGGTAAAGCGAAGACTATTAAACAGATGAGAGATGACCTTGACAAGGTCATGTCACTCCTTCCTGGAAAACAACGACTTAATCTTCATGCAATATACGGGGAGTTTGAAGGTAAGCAGGTTGACAGGGACCAGATTGAACTCAAACATTACCAGGGATGGATCGACTGGGCAAAAAAGAGAGGTATCGGTATGGATTTTAATTGCACATGCTTTTCACACCCCCTGGCAGATGACGGATTTACACTATCGAGCAAGAATCCGAAAATAAGAAAGTTCTGGATCGAACATACTAAGAGATGCAGGAGAATAGCTGCTGAAATGGGGAAACAGCTTGGAACCCCTTCGATACACAATATCTGGATACCTGACGGATCGAAAGATACACCGGTCGACAGGTTCACCCTGAGAAAAATCCTCAAGAAATCTCTTGATGAGATATTCGAAGTCAGGTATCCGGGGAAATACTTAAAGGATGCTATTGAAAGTAAGCTTTTTGGAATTGGATCTGAATCGATGGTTGTAGGATCTCACGATTTCTACATAGGCTATGCAGTGCAGAACAATAAACTTATAACTCTCGATAACGGCCATTTCCATCCGACCGAACAGGTTGGCGACAAAATTTCTTCAATACTTCTGTATATAGATGAGATACTTCTTCACCTTACGAGAGGGATCAGATGGGATAGTGATCATGTTGTGACCCTGAATGATGACCTGATGCTCATTGCACAGGAAATAGTGAGGGCAAAGGCATTGCGACGAATAAATGTTGGCCTCGATTTCTTCGATGCAAGCCTTAACAGAATAGGAGCGTATGTGGTAGGAACCAGGGCAGCACAGATTGCATTCATAAGTGCACTCCTCGAACCCACTGAGACTCTTATAAAATATGAAGAAGCCGGAAAAACGTTCGAAAGACTTTCGCTTCTCGAATTAATGAAAACAATGCCATTTGGTGCTGTATGGGATTATTACTGCCTGATAAATGACGTACCCGTCGGACACGACTACATTGAAGAGATCAGGAAATATGAAAAAGATGTACTTCTGAAAAGATAATTATTTGGAAAATGAATGGGCTGTATCAAAAGTGCTCTAAATTGCCATTTAATCACTGGAAACTTTTGGACGCGCCTTTGTTATCCTTGGTGGTTCATTGATTCATTATTAACCATAAAGGAATTCAAAGGTCCTGATAAAACAAAGGTAACAGAAGGACTTTTGATACATTATTAACTTCTCAGACATTGTATGAAGGAAAAAGTTATAGCAGTATTTGACATTGGTAAAACCAATAAAAAGCTACTTCTTTTTGACTATAATCTCAGGCTTGTTTCTGAGACAGAAACAAGATTTTCTGAACAAGTTGATGATGATGGATTTGAGTGCGACAACATTGATGAAATTGAAAAATGGGTCAGAAATTCAGTTTCTGAATTGGCCAATTCTGACAAATACGATCTTGCCGCAGTTAATTTCGCAACCTACGGGGCAACCATTGCATATCTCGATCAAAAGGGCAAACGGCTCACACCCATTTACAACTATCTCAAACCCCTTGATGAAAAACTACCGGAAAAGCTCTACAAGAGATACGGAGGACAGGATGAATTTTGCCGTAGAACAGCCTCACCTGCACTGGGTATGCTCAACTCCGGCATGCAGATATTCTGGATGAAGTCTGAAAAACCTGCTGTTTTTTCAAAGGTTTACCAGATCTTACATTTTCCACAATATATATCATATCTGTTTACCAGGAAAATATATTCAGAACACACTTCCGTGGGTTGTCATACTAGCCTGTGGGATTTCGACAATATGAAATACCACCCCTGGCTCTCTGACTATGGAATCAGCTTGCCGGAACCTGTATCAGTTTTGACCTGCAATGAGATAGAGATAGAAGGGAAAAAAATTAAATGCGGTATTGGTATCCACGACAGTTCCGCCTCGCTGGCACCATATTTTACCGGCAACAGAGGAAAATTCCTGCTCATGTCGACAGGAACGTGGTGCATAAATATGAATCCTTTCAATCCTGAAAAGTTGACTGCGATGCAACTTGACAATGATTGCCTTTGCTACATGAGCGTCAACATGCAACCTGTGAAATCATCCAGACTCTTTCTAGGAAATATGCACGATAACGGCGTCAGGATGCTTTCAGAGCATTTCAAAACCTCAGATGATTATTACAAAGGTGTTAAATATGACAGTGATCTGATTATGATGCTGAAGGACAGATATAAAGGGGACAAAAGGATATTTTTCAGCATTGCGCCTGGATCACGTGAATTCAGGGAAAAAATAGACCTCTATGAATTCAGGACATTTGAGGAAGGTTATCATCAACTGATGATTGAACTCTGTGAAATGACTGTTGATTCAATCGGATTGATCCTTGCAGAAAAGGATGAAACTGAAAATATCTACATCACCGGAGGATTCTCGAGGAACACTATTTTTCTTAAGCTCATTTCGCAGGCTTTCCCCTCAAAAAGGGTGTGGACCTCGGTTATAAAAAATGCCACCGCTCTTGGAACGGCACTCGTTATTTTCCAGTCGTTGGGTTATGCGCTCCCTGAACTCAATCTCGGATTGACTGAGATCAGCAGCTGACACATTAACCATTCATCCTGCTTAACTGAATGGGAATAGACCTTTTGTATCAGCCTCTCAAAATATTCAGTGTTCATTATTATAATCACTCCCGGCGTGATTGTGGATTTAATTTCAGTTTTAATTTTCATTAATATAAAAATGTATGAAGATCAGATGTTTTGTTTTAATCACCTGGCTAATTGTAATTTTTACATCATCGGCACCTGCCCAGAAACCGGAAAAGACAAAAAAAATAAGCAGCGTAATTGTATATCAGGAGAAATATGACAATCTCATATCAAAAAAATACAAGGAACTTGAGCAATACTACGACGCCAGGGGCAATCTTGTTGAAGAAATAACCTATAAACAGGGTAAAATCAAAACCCATTTCAAATATGTTTATGATTCCGACAATAACAAGATCAGGGAAGAAGAATTTGATCCTTCAGGTAAAATGATCGAATTCTCGGAATATATCTATGAAAACGGGCTGAGACTTGAAAAAACTGTGTATTATCCTAACAGGAAGATCAAGTCTAAAAAGATTTACCAGTATACTATCTTCTGAACAAGATGACTTCCGGAATATCATCTCTTATTAATTCATTACCCTGTATCGGACTTAATGATATTGAAGGGGTGAGGCTGATGGACAGGATTGAAACTAAGTATGTCTTCTCAATGGATAAGGTCAAAGACATTGTAGCTTCAATGATAAAAAACTACAGGGTATTGGAGGTAAATGGGATAAGGATCCCGGAATATAACACTCTATATTTTGACACTCCTGATTATATGTTTTATAATCAACATATTACAGGAAGAGCAAGCCGGATAAAGGTCAGATTCAGGAAATATAACTCCAGCGATAAAACCTACCTCGAAATAAAGAAAAGAATAAGAAAGAACCGAACTATCAAATGGCGCATTGAAAATGAGCCTGTAAACGGCTCATTCAATGAGGCTGCCGACACATTTATAAAAAACCTTATTCCGTTTTGCTCAGAATCATTAAAGCCTGTATTGAACAGTTGCTTCAGCAGAATAACCTTTGTAAACCTTGATTTCCACGAACGTATAACCATTGACCTCAACCTGAGCTTCAACAGTAGTGAGACCATTTCAGTCAGAATTCCTTCGATGGCAATTGCGGAGTTGAAAAGTGAAGAGTTTGCCTCTCGTTCCCTTTTCAATTCTCTTCTTAAGCAATATGGCATCCATCCGACGGGTTTCAGTAAATACTGCGTTGGCATCGCCCTGACAAATGAAGTGCCCAGGAAAAATATCCTCAAACCAAAGATACTCTTAATTAAACGTATTGAAAATGAATACAATGAATCTCATGCCAGCTGAGGTCGCCAACCTCGCAGGAATAAAAATAATTGAACCCCAGCAATCACTTGAACTTATTCTGAGATTCTTACTCAACATTGCAGTCATCATGGTTCTAGTCAGGTGGCTATATTATTCAACAACAAAACGAAAAGATTATCTTTTTACTTATATCCTGATTTCTACAGTTGTATTCCTGCTGTGTTATCTCCTCGAAAGCGTTAAGCTTCAAATTGGATTTGCACTGGGCCTGTTCGCCATATTCGGCATAATCAGATACCGTACCGACGCTCTTCCGATAAAGGAGATGACATATCTATTTCTGGTTATTGGTGTTTCCGTTATAAATGCACTGACAAGTACTGAAACAAGTATCGCCGATCTTGTTTTCACTAACCTTGCAATAGTATTCATCACCTACGGACTTGAAAAATTATGGCTGCTCAGGCATGAATCGTCAAAGCTTATAATATACGAAAAGATCAATCTTATCAGAGATGGAAAATATGATGAACTCATAAGCGATCTGCAGGAAAGAACAGGGATCAGGAAAATTAACCGGATTGAGGTTGGCAAAATAAATTTCCTCAGGGATGTTTGTGAAATTACGATATATTATTATTCAGATAGAATCAACAGGGGTAATGTATCTGTCCGAGACAGGACTTCAGAAGAAAATGAAGATGATTATGATTAGAAAATTGATAATTCTTTTGCTTCTGTCATTTACCTTTGCTGAGGCATTGTCCAGAGATGATGATTTCGGGATATGGTACAACTTTTCGACCGAGTTCAAAATTATCAGGGGTATCGAGCTTGATATTGAAGGGGCACTGAGAACCTATAGAAATGCCTCGAGAATAGAAGAGGGTTTTCTTGAAACCGGTCTGAATTTTAAACTGACTGATTATTTGTCTCTTGGAGCAGCATATCGGTTCAGTGAGAATACCGAAGATGATGGCAGGTTCCATCCACGGCACAAGTGGTTTGCTGATGCAAGGATAAAAATACCTTTCAGGGATATAAAATTATCCGGGAGAGTGAGATTTCAGCAGCGTTACAAAACATATTTTGAAGATAAAAACGACAGGTTCCCGAAAGAACATATAAGACTTAGAATTAAAGCCTTATATGATATTCCTTCATTCCCTGTGAATCCATATCTTGCTTCAGAACTCTTTCTTCCCGTCTTCGACCACGTTAAAAGAACCGTTGATAAACAAAGATATGCGGTTGGTTTTGAATACAATATTGCAAAAAAACATTCAATTGACCTGGAATATATTTTTCAGAGGGACTTCTTTCCCGATATGGTGGATATAAATATTATCATGGTAAACTATAGTTTCAGATTTTGACACAAAGGCAGCAGTTAGAATTCTTTTATATGGGAAAAGAAGGTATATTATTCTCTCCTAATCCTGCTCATCAACGACTCACTTTTCACAGATCTCACAGATATCAGAAGGGCAGATATTCCGGTTGCAAAGATAAGCAGTATCATAATCAGTATCATTTTCACCGGCAGACCTCCAATATTTTCCAGCGAAGGCCTGGTGGCAACAATAGCTGATACCATTCCAGTGATAATGCCCGCATTAAGTATCAACAAATGCTCATTGAATAATAACTTTCTGATGCTTTTAATTGAAAAGCCTTCTGCCAGAAGCAATCCAAGGTCCCTTCTTCGGTTATTAAAATTTCGTATAAGTATAAGACCGATTCCTGCTACGCCAAGTATCATTCCGATGCCTCCCAGAATTGTAAATACTGAAAGATATGTGTTGGTTACCACAAAAAAGGAAGCGAGCCGTTCCTCTGCTGGCTCGAAGTATACCCCATATTCTGCCAGACGATCGACAAGAATGTTTAAATATTCATTTTTCATTTCCGGTTTGCCGTCTGCCATGAATACCTGGCTCCCTGCTACCGATGGAAAATACTTGTTGAAGTTTTCAATACCTATCAGGACATATCCCTGAAATACTGACGATTTCAAACCTGCAGACAACACAACATTAAGAACCTGCCCGCTTTCAGTGCGTATTTTAAGTGTATCTCCTGCTTTCACCTTAAGTCCGTATTGCATTACTGTCTGATCGGCAATCCCGTATATCGTCCCGTTCACTGAAGGGTATTTAAGCGTTTCCCACGGATTCTCCTCTCTGATGCCTTTCATGGTAACAGCAAATGAGAATGATCCTTTATGTATAAATTCAGAAGGATCGAGTCCGAGTAACGGGGGAGAGGTTATATGATTCAGGTTTAGGCAGCTTGCATCATTGCCGGCCGTTTTTCTTGCCTGGATCAGTGTAAGCTCTTCCATTCCGGCATCATCGAGACCAAATTCCCTTCGTCCGGCCGGACTGGTCAGGCTGCCCTTTATCGGAACAGACGATTCTCCCCATAAAAGATATCCGCCCGTACCACCAGATGGTTTAAGCATGTTGTCGTTTATGCTCATCCGGTTTGCCCCGGTGATAATAACTGCAAAAAGCCCGGCAGCCAGAAAGAGGACAGGAGCAATAGCCTGGGAAGGATGAAAAGAATAATAAGCTGATGAAATCCGGTTGCCTGTCCGGAAACTGTATTCATCCCTTCTCATTGGCGTAAGGTAATACTGCCTTATTAATAAAATGAGAACTGCAAAAGTAAATACTCCTCCTATATAGGAAAGCAATGTTTCATGGTCGGGAAGGAGGAAGGAAAGGATTATACAAACAACTGCAAAAGAGCCGGCAACAATAAAGGCAGCAAAGTTTCTTCGTGAGGATGGCCGATCAGTCTCTCCCGTGTCCTGTGCACGGAGACGTTTCAGAAAACGGGTCGACTTTATTTTGAGTATAACAAGTATTGAAATGGCAGTTGAAGTAAATCCAGTCAGAAAGGACAACCCGTCAAACTCAGAAATAAGCGTGTTCGTCTGAACTGCTCCCTGCCAGACTGAATTCAGCGCGTTGACCACCAATTCATTAAACAATCCGCCAGCAAACCCACCAGCCAAAGCCCCTGCAAAAGCTGTAAGTCCTGTCTCAAAAAATAACTGCTTATCTATATCTCTGTCCGTAAAACCAAGGGAATAGAGTGTCATAACCTGATCCTTTCTCGATTCAAAATGAGTCGATATCACAAGTATCAGAAGGATAAAAGCGGAAAAGATTATGAAGAAACCCAGTCCCAGAAAAAGAGTGCTGAAATCAACGCTTTTCCTTGCTGCCATTGCTGATTCATGCCGCAGGTCGGTAAAAGAAAAACCTGAAAGATCCGGATCAGGAGACCCTGCCATCTTTTCCCTGATCTCATTCTCTGATATTTCTGCCCCAAACCGAATTGAAGTCGCAGGCCCGAAATTCCCTGCCCATAGTTCCCTGCCTTTTTCGTAGTTAATAAATGCTTTTGGCGTGCCTCTGTATTTGTCCCAGTAATCCTCATCCTTATCTCTTATCAGGCTCATGTTTATCTCCACGCCGGCATCCCACGATGTACACGATTCGCTTCCAGATATTCCCGGGAACTCGGGCATAAGCAGTGAATCAGACCATATCCCGTTCATTTCCACTATGTTCCGGACCACAAAATCCATTTCTTCTTCTGTAAGCCGGTTCATCGGATCAGGAGAATACCATGTAATGGTAAGCGTATCTCCAACAGAGGCACCCAGATCGTCAGCCAGCCATCTGTTTATTAGTATCCCGTTTTTTTCAGGAATCCCTTCGTACAATGAAGGTGCCAGCGCTGAAATAAAGGAATATGGCGTTGACCTTTTTCCTCTTCTGATGCTGTTAGCAAGGTACGTTATTACCGGATAAGCTGAATTTATCTTACTTTGTACCTCTTCTACCAGAGACTGATCAATGAATATTCTTTCTGAGATGATCTCATATCCACCAGTGGCAGGAATCCTCCTGATAAACAATCCGACATCTTCAGGTCTGATGATCTTTTTTAATGCTCTATTTAACATCTCGGGAGAAACATCTCCACGAAAATCGACTAGAATCCTGTTGATATCTGGAATTTTACCAGAAGCATTTTCCAGATCTGAACGGTTTATGAAAATATTCATGGGAACGAGCTGGCTGATGCCCAGAGAAAAGTTTCCACCATCAGAGGGATCAAGTATTTTTGCCACTTTCAGAACAATGGATGGACCGGATTCTTTGCCGGGTGAAAATGGGGCATCAGCCGGAATGTCAGTAATGGAATTGAATCTGATTATAAGTTCCTCATCTTCGGTTATTCCGAGATATGAAGCAAGGCGTTGATTTACAGCTACTTTACCTTCAGGAATTTCAATATATTTGTTATCGTTAAAGGTAAAAAAGTTATCGTTTATCGCAAATATTTTTACCTGAGACGCTATTTTTTGTGTAGCAAAGCTCTGACAATATCCGTCAAGTTCAAGGACTCCAGTACATTTCACACCGGTTTCAGCGGAGATCCTATCGGCAACTGATGGTGCAAAATACCTGATTCCCGAGCTTAAAAGTACTCCGGTGTTTCCCAGCTTTTCAAAAGACGTCTGTTTAAGGCTGCTGCGAACGGATCTCCCTGTCATGAGTGAGCCGGTGACGACACCTGTTAGCAGGACAATAATAATCAACTGATAAATAGAACCTTTCAGGTTATATACGATCGATCGTGTAATTATCCTGAGCAGATTAAGCTTCATTGGCAAATTATCTGTTATTGGAATCGATCAGTTTACCTTCTGACAGATTGTATTGTACTTTCATCCTTCGGGCCAGTGAGTCGGAGTGAGTGGCAAGTATGAGTGTTATACCGTAATCTCTGTTCAGGCCTGTAAGCAGGTCTCCTAGGTTTTCGGCATTCTTTCTGTCGAGTGAACCGGTGGGTTCATCAGCCAGCAGAATGGAGGGCTGGTTGACAAGAGCCCTGATAAGTGTTGCCCTCTGAGCTTCACCACCTGAAATCTGATAGGGGTACTTTCCTGAAATGCCCGTAATGCCAGTAGTTTCCATCATCTGCTTCGCCCTGTCGGCTTTGCGTCTGAAATCCTCATCTGATATTTTTGAGGCTAGAAGAGGCAGAAGAATGTTTTCGAAAATGGTAAGATAGGGAAGGAGCAGATGATCCTGGAAAACGAATCCAATGTTCTTATTTCTGTATAGAGCCGACTCATCCGGGCTATATTTTAATACAGGCTTACCCCTGAACAACACTTCCCCGCTGTCAGGCCGGTCAAGCAATCCAATAATATGAAGAAGAGTGGTTTTTCCCGAACCGGAAGGACCTGAAATAGAAACGGAGTCACCTTCCTCCACCTCAAGATTCAGGTTATCAAGTACAACTCCCCTTTGCAAAAATGATTTGGATATATTCGTAAGTGTGAGTATCATTTCAAAGCTTTATTATATACACCTGCGAGTCCTTCCGACATTTTGGTCAGTGATAATTCCTGCCTCACCATTTTCCTGCCGTTTTCCCCAAGGCTGGAAATAAGACTACGGTCCTTCATTAATCTGGTAAGGTTACCGGCAAGTTCATCTACCGTGTCGGGAGAATATATTATACCACCACGGGTTTTTTCTACTATCTCCGGAAATGCCCCTGTTGCAGGTTGTACCACAGGGACCCCGGAAGCATTGGCTTCGAGAAGGTAAAGTCCGTATCCGTCATATTTTCTTACAGGTACGCTTATCACATCTACATCCCTGAAGAATTCAAGTTTCTTTTCACCGGCAAATTCCGGATATATTTTGACCGATTTTTCCAGTTTACTTTTTCTTATTTTTCTGATCTGCTCCGAGATAAACTCTTTATCGGCTCCAGTATAGCCTCCGCAGATTTTGAGTGATAATCCCGGAATCTGATTCTGTTTTTTCATCTCAATGAAAGCATCTACCAGCTTGTCAAATCCGTTGTATTTGTTCACACGGCTGAAAAAACCTATGGATGTGGGTTCTCTGTCAGGCCTCGGTATTTCTTCATTTTCAGGATCAAAACCAAGAGGGACCACCACTACGTTCTCACCCTTCAGACCGGTTTTACTTCTAAACAGATCGCGGTAATAGTTGCTTGGGGTAACAAAAACATCTACATAACCGGCTTCCTTTGCAACCATTTGCCAGGCCCTGGAACGGAACGGTTCATCCATGTCGTCGATCCAGTCATCTTCATTCAGCAGGGAGCATACCACCCTCACATCGATCCTTTTTTTTAGCTGCCTGGCCAGACCAAGGATAAGGGCATTTGAAAGATGTATGATATCAGGCTTCCCTTCTTTGATGATGTATCTGACGAGACGGTCAACTTCGGTCCTCCTAAATGCATTGTCGCCCTCTATCATGTTTATTGTAAGTTCTTCATATCCTTCCGCGCTCGTTGTCCCTGCCTGTTTGGCTGCAAATCTTAAAAGAAGTTTCGAATCAAGAACCTTATCAATACAGGCTGGCATATTTCTGAGAAAGTGAACTTTTTCCCTTAGGAACATTGAGATGGCTCCGAAGAACACATTCTCGTCGAAGCCGCTCTCCCTGCTTGTTATCTTGTCGGGTGGCAGGTATAGGGGTATGGCTCTGGCTTTTATCCCAGGAACTTTTCTTATTGCGCGCACATAAAGCATGTCGCGATAACAATTCCCGCAATAAAAAGATCCTCCCGACCCGGTGATCAAATAAACTATTTTCATCTGGCAGCTGTATATGAAATTATTTTAGATTCACTTCAGTATTAAGGTTTATCTTTAACGATTCAAACAATAGCTTAGAATTTCTATGAAATCCATAACAGTAGAATTCATTTATTCCCGAAGGCCAGAAGCCTTCCATCATCCGTAACAAAATAAAAACGGTCTCGTGTTACCGCAGGCGAGCTGCTGACCGGTGCTCCTGCATTAAAACTCCATATCTTTTTGCCGTCACCGGTCTGGAGAATGTATATGTTACTGTCGGTACTGCCCGCAAGAATCATTGATGGTCCAGCAACACCCGATCCGGTTATTCGCCCGTTGGTCCTGAACTTCCAGATAGGTTTGCCCGTATCGGAATTGTAGCAATATAGAAATTTATCTTCGTTTCCTATGATTACTTTATTGCTGCTTACTGCAGGGGTGGCAATAAATGCTCCTGAATTATCGTCAGATGGCACTTTCCAGACAAATTTTCCCCTTTCAATATCCACACAGTAAAGATTTCCTTCATAATCGCCGAAATATGCTCTTTTATCAGCGAGGGCAGGGGAAGCCGCAATGTATACACCAATTTTTATCGTATCCTTTTCTCTACCTGTCAATGGATCGGCAAATCTTACAATTCCATCACATCCGGCAAACACTACCGAGTTATAACCAATAGCCGGAGTCCCGTTAACATAATTTGCTGTTTCAATCTTCCACAATAATTTCCCTGAAGAAGGTTCAACACAATAAAGAAAGTAGTCATAGCTGCCAAAAACCAGACCCGACTTTTTTCCTGACGTCCAGATATTTGCTGATCCCGCAATTTGAGCTCCCGATTTAAACGACCACACCAGCTTTCCTGTTAATTTATTAACAGCTCTTAAAACTCCATCAGAGGCACCAAAAAAGACTTTATCCTGGCTCACCAGAGGAGCAGCTTCAATGGCATTTCCGGCTTCAAATTTCCATTTTATCCTGCCTTCTTTTGTGACTGCAAACAGAGTTCCTTTATCATTTCCGAAATAAATCACATTCTCGCTAATTACAGGTGATGATTTTGATCTTCCGCCGGAAGGCAGGCTCCAGAGCAGGCGTGGTGATGAAGGTAAATCAAAAGATACGCTGCCGGAAAGGTCAGCTTTTCCTCTGAATACAGGCCACTCATCTTCACCAACTTGTGATTGCAGGTTGAAAATGAACAGCATTGTTGCTACCAATGATGTGAGCATCTTTCTCAATTTCCTGATATGCAATAAAGGTTATTTTTTGATCGTATATAGATCTTGCTTTCAGAAAAAGCTGGCGTGCAATCCGTTCTTTCACCAAGCGATGGTTGTCCTACGAGCTGAAACTCAGCTTTTGCTTTTACTATATGCATAACTCCGCTTCTGTCGAGGCAGTAAACATTTCCATCAGCTATTATCGGAGATGCATAAAACTGGTCCTGAAAATAATGAGACCATAATGTATCTCCCTTCTCGGAACTGTAACAGGCTACGTCACCATTCCCTGTAGAAAGGAAAACAAATTCATCAGTTGCAACAGGGCTTGAAACATCCGGAGTGAACGAATTATCCTCCCACAAAGTCGAACCGTTCTTTCCCGGTTTGAGTGCAATAAGGTTGTAGTAATCTGTAACTGCAAATACCAGGCTGCTGTTCACTGCAAGAGACGGAGCAACATCACCTGAAACACCAGGAAGGCTCCATAATTCCTTACCGGATACAGGATCATAGGATGAAACATTAGGATTTCCGTTTATTAATATCTGCGGTTGCCTGTCGAAAATTGCCAGCACCGGAGAGGAATTGACCGGACGGCCAGATCGTGGTGTTTCCCATTTTAATTCACCTGAGCTTATTTCGAATGCAAGAAGTTTGATAGCCTCCTGGCTGTCGTATTGAACAAAGACAAGATTATTGTACATCACAAGTGAGGCAGAATATCCATAGGAACTTTGGGGAACACCGATATTTTTTCCCCATTTTAAGTTCCCCTGGTGATCATAACAAACAAGATTCCCGTTTCCAAAAATCGCACATACCACTTCTTCATTCACTGCAGCTGTAGGAACTGCCATTCCGGCTTCGGCATCCGACTCAGGCACCTCTGAAGAAGCTCCCGGGAAATCTGAAGCTGCTCCGGTCCATAAGATATCTCCGTTATTCTTATCAAAGCAATAAACATCGAAGAAGCTTCCTTCAGCACCGGTTAAAAAAAGCTTATCTCCCCATATTACGGGAGAGCTCTGCCCATGTCGGGGAACTGCGGTTTTCCATTTAATGTTTCTTCCTTCAACTCCATCCCAATCAACCGGGTAATCCGATCCGCCGGCTATTCCCCGGCTGCCCTCACCTCTGAAAAAAGGGTAGTTGACGCCATCCGGTTGCCGGATTTCAGAAACCACTCCAGAAGATGCTGACCCGTCAGGTGTTGACCTGCTCCTTCCAGGAGCAGGAAGATCAGACCTCAGGACAAATGATGACACAACAGCAAGGAGTGTAACAACTGAAGCAGAGATAAAAAGATATCTCTGGCTTTTTTGTTTCTCCTTCATTATGTCAGGCTTGTCGGGATACAATGCCCGTGCAGGCTTTTCATTCCCGGCAATAAACCGCTGAAAGACGACAAAGATAAGAGCACCTGCCAATAGAAGATAAGACCCTGTTTCAACCTGCCAGCGTGAGGAAAAATAGGCTCGTCTGGCCATCAGGTCCATTGCTCTGACCTGCTCAGCTTTGTCCCTGTTGTCAGGATCACTGTCAAACTGCTCTTTAACAGCTCTTATCGAAGGGTTGTCAAGAGGATCGATGGTCTTAAGCTGTATCAGGCTTATTAACATTAATAAGGCCACCAATAGAGTGAATACCCCTGAAACCAGGCTTATATTCCTGAAAATCCTGATATCTTTTTCTGAAAATTTCATTTTTTATTTATTTTTCATTACCGGACAAAATGCAAAGCATTTACCGCAACTTATGCATCTTCCACGATCAGGTTCATAATCTCTTCTTAAATATCTCACTGCCGGCATAAACAAACTTATACCTAGAGACAATCCAAAGAAAATACCAACCCAGGGTGCTCCTTTCCTGAACCTCTCAATTATCTGCCTTTCTTCTTCGTACAGTTCATTTTCAGTTTTACCCGACTCAAAAAATGCAGTTGCATTTTTTGAGTCGGCTTTTATTCCCTGATATTTTTCAAGCCGAATTTCTTTTGCCAGCCTCACATTGTCGTTAACAACCGAAAGGGCTGGTGCCAGGTTGCGCAGTAAAACTGCAAAACCTGCAGCCAAAACAAGAGTAGATATTATGTAAAGAGCATAATCTTTTTTCGTTGTTTTCGGTTTCTCTGTTATTGCGGGTGAATCTGACTGAAGAATGGCATCATAAGGGCATCCTGATTCACAGAGTCTGCAGTTCCTGCATTCCGCCGGAGTGATCGTCAGATGTTTAAGAGAAAAACGGGAGAATATTCCGAGAAGTACGCCATAAGGACAAAGATATCTGCAATATGGTCTGTTTACAAATATGCCTGTAATAAGGAGAAGAGCTCCAAAAATAATCATTGTATATGGAGCATCTATTCTGAAGATACCTACAAACGGATCATACCGGCAGATGATGAACTGACTTTCAGTTGCAGCAAACAGAACTGCCATTCCTAAATATATGAACGGGATCCAGGCCAGTACTCTTTCGATGTTTCTTGGAACCCGTACCCTTCTGAATCCTGTAAGTTCCTGAATAGCCCCTAAAGGGCATACTCCTGCACAAAACACACGGCCGAAAAGAAGTGCAAATATCAATGGAATGATGAAAAACAGCAGCACAGTAAGGGGAATGGCATAACCAGTGTTGAACACTGCAAGTGATACATTCTGAATTGATCCTATTGGGCATATACACCCCTGACGATAGAATCCGAAATACGCCAGAGAGAACACCGACATCCAGACAAGCCCTCTGCGAGATCTTTTTCTGATGGCCAGCCACGCTGTAACTATCAATGCTGCAATAAGTACAGCAACATCCATATACTCCCAGAGTGGGCCCCTTTGATTCAGAAACTGATGAGTCGGAAAATCATATCCGCTTTCAAATTCAGGTCGTGGAAACCTCTGGGGCTGTGCACAGACTGATGTATGCCACAATAACAAAACAAAAGACACAAAAAGGGGCAGGTATTTTTTTAATTCTTTCAACTCTTTCAGCTTATTGTTCGTTTCAAATCTTTCCTGATATAAGGTTCTTCAGCCGGCACTCTTATCACGGCATCAGAAGGGCATACACGTGCAATGGCGCATTGGTTGCAATTCACACAAAGGTTATGCATTATCTGAAGATATAGTGATCCGTTGCCGAAATCGTAACAGGCCTTGACACATTTTGAACAACCGTCGCATAGCTTCTCATCAATCGTATATTCAAAATAAGGCTCTTCAACAAATTTTCTCTTTATTGCACCTACCGGACATAACTGATTCTCGGCAGAAGTATCATAAACTTTTGCTCCCGCCCTGAGAAATCCGGGGCAGAAATCACAATAACCGCACATAGGGAATGCATTTGTGCACTTTACTGCGGAGGGTGTCATGACACAGCTGCTTTTGCATAATTCACAACTGGTACATTTATAGGGATCTATCTGCCAAACATAGCCTTTTACCTTGGTTTTGCTGGCAAGAATTGCGGGAATACCAAAAACAGGAACTACCATTGCTATTCTGCCGGCCTTTCTAACAAATTCCCGTCTCGATCCGTTTTTATTCTTCTGCTCCTCCATTTCTGACTACGGTATATATGTTGAACAATCGGATTTACCCTTGCATATCCCCTTTCCAGGACAGAGACTGCAGTCATATCCTGTTGCAGATCTTTTACCAAGCAGAATTGTCACTCCTGCAAGCAGTGCAAGCAAAATTAAACTAATAGCCTTCCTTGCAAATTCTGTTCTGTTCATAGTTTAAGGTTTTTACTATTACGGTTCAGCTGTTGTTCAGATGTATTATCAATTGAAATCAGCGTGTTATGCATTATTGATTTCAAGGTTAATATTTAAAATATTTATAAATTCACATCATCCTGCTTCACTTTTCTTTTAAATACATATAATTTACCATCAGAAGGATTTGCTGCGTAGATAAGTTGCCCGTCTGATGAGATCACATCCAGAGGAACAGATGGTTTGAATTTGTTTGTTGATGAAACGAATTCAATAAATTCTCCGTTCTCGCCAATGATCTTCAGTCTGTTAATGCCTTTTTCCGCAGTTACGAATCCACCCGGGAATACAGAAAAGTGAGCAGGATTACAACATCCGCAAAACCCCTCCGGACCAGTCCCTGATTCTCCTAGGAAATCAATAAGTGTTCCGTCTATCTTCCTTCTTTCAATCCTTTTTTTACCAGTGTTTGCAATATAAAGAATGTTATCATTGCTCAGTGCTAAATCGAAATAATAACTCGGAATTATGAATTCCCTGCCGGATTCACCTACCACATGCCGTACAACTCCATTATGATCAAGAACAATAACTATCTTATTTGCTGCATCTGCACAGGCGACATTATATTTGTTGGCAGCGAGAGATGTTATATAGGTATTTTCTCTAAGAAGATTCCATTCATCTGTCTTTCGTCCCTTCAGATCAATAACAAGAATTGTCGTTCCTGCAGCTGCATAGATCCGATCGCCATAAGAGGCCAGAGAGGTGACCGGGGATTCGGCAGAATACTTCCATAAGGGTTTTAAGTCAGTATCATAACAATTAACTGAGGAGTCTCCGCCTGTGACAATCAGAGAACTGGCGGCAATTGTCACTGAACTCAGATTTCTATGTAAGGAATTGAATGCATTAATTATGATCCACCTGTCGGGAATAAACTTATTACTGGCAACTGGAATATTTACATTTACAGCATTTTTTTTCAGGGCAGAATCAACAACAACAAACCCTGTAAAAACAAGGATAAGGAGAATAATAGTAATTGTTGTCCACCTTTTATTCATCATAATATAATTTTGATTTTAAAGGTATGATGGAACCACACATGTTTTATAAAATTATATTTATGAGTGTTTGTGTTTGCAAAACATGTGGGTTTCATAATATCATTCCTTTTTTCCTATATCAAGGCAGAGCAGGTTATGAGAATCCCTTAGAAGAAGGTATCTGCCGGCAATTGCCATTGGGCTCCATGCTTCAACTGCATTCATTACCTTTTTACTGGCAAGTTGTTCTGCTTTTTTATTCCCAATTCTGAATAGAAAAAGACCACCTTCATCATCGAGAAGAAAAAGTTTGTCTCCGCTGAGAATATAGGGTCCCATACCTTTACCAAAACGATTCTCTTTACCGCTGGTCCAGACCGGATTTATAAGATCATCTGTACTGTAACAAGCAAGCTGCCTTTTAAGTTGGCCGGCATTCTCAGGAAGAACGGTCCACAGGTAGCCATCCTTGAGTATCGGAGTATGCTGTTCACTTGCCAGTCCTTCTGACGATTTATGTTTATCAGTCACAACGGCATTAAATCCTGATTCTGTTTTGCTTATCCTAATCCTTGCAGCTCCGGCTCCGTAACTTCCAAAAACCGCTATCTCACCGTTGCCAAGATAAACAGGAGATGCAACAGTTATGGCCGGGTTCCAATCGGTGGTTTTCCACAAAATCTTACCGGTGTTTTCACCCTCGGCTGCCACCGCACATACTCCTCCGAGGGCCGCATAGACATACATTTTCACTCCGTAAATTGTCATCGGCATCACTGATGTGTGTGACATTCTCAGGGAATCAGGGTTTGGAGTCTTCCACAAGACATTGCCGGTTGCACAATCTACTCCGATCATTATCGATCGGCCTCCGGGAGCGATAACTGCTATATCGTTGTCAATCAATGGGCACTGTCCACTGTACCATTCAGGAGTTATTTTGCCTTTTACTGTACCGGGTATACCATATTCCTTTTCCAGATCTATCGACCATAAAAGCCGCCCGTCGATAGGATTTACACACATTACGTGAGAACGCGGACCGATTGTAACAACATATTTATCGGTAACAGCAGGGATGGTTCTTGAATAGCCGTGGTTCCTTTTGAATTCGACATTATACCATGTTCTCCAGAGCTCTTTCCCCGAGAAAAGCGAAAAGCATCTAAGCATATCAGCCTTTCTTTTTTCATTGTAATCAAGGATATAAACACGGCCGTTTAAAACTGCCGGCCCGGCATATCCTTCGCCAAGTTCATTTTTCCATACAACGGGAGGGCCTGCTGTGTCCCATGTTTCAGCAAGAGGTGTGGGATCTTTGCTTATGTTATCATAATCTGCCCCCCTGAACCGGGGCCAGCTTCCCGGAATTACCTCATCAATAGTACCTAATGAATCAATATATTCGCCTATAATGACTGAATCTGACAATTCTTTCCGCGGAGGACGGTTATCCATCCCGGGAAGGCGTTCCACAACCTTATATGATGGAGTAGCATTTATCCACCACAGGAAGGCAGAAACAAACAGTATAACCGCAGCAACTGTAAAAATTATGTATTTCTGCTCTCCAGTAGCCATACTTGCCCGTTTTACAGACTGTTACAAAAACGATATTGAATTAAATCCACTGCCCGGCCACCAGGCAAAAAACTATCACTGTATATTATTTGGCTTTAATGTTATATACCGCAAGATAATCGCCATGCCTGAGGAACAGCCTTCCCTTATTGATTACCGGATGAGCCCAGTACGGGCCTGAACCTTTTGTGATTCTGAATGAACTTATGATATCGAGTTTTTCGCTGTTTGGTCTGACCAGAGCTACATTTCCGCTTTTCTCCTCGTAGAAATAAAGCAATCCTTCAGCTGAAATAACCGATCCTTTATTGTTCCATGCAGTGATCCACATGGTCTTTCCAGTGTTCCAGTCGACACAGACCCATCTGCCCATGGAATTGTTATCGTGAGTGGAACTGTATATATAATTTCCGATTAGGACCATTCCACCAACATGCGGATTTATATCGGGGTTCTTCCAGATAAGCTCAGGATCTCTGCCATCAAAGTTAATTTTGATTTTGGCAGAAGTCTGTCCATAACCATTTGCGGCAAAAAGGAATCCATCCCTGTAAATAGGGGTATGGATATAATTCTTTCCCCCTTTTTTGTCGGGATTGACCGAACCAAAATCAAATTTCCAGAGTATTTTCCCATTTGATGCATCTACACCGATGATCCATGTAGGTGTGTGAGTGATAATTATTTTCGTCCCCTTGTTCTCAATCAGCAGGGGGTTAACGTATTGCCCGCCTTCTTTAAGCGAAGGTGTTTCCCATACAACATTGCCGTTTTCAGCATTAAAGGCAACCATAGCTGCTATATTACCGCCAGGTGTAACTATAACCTTGTTATCAACAACAACAGGCGACTCTGAAATACCAAACCTGGGAACAGTAGCACTATATTTGGTATAATAATCGACAGTCCAGAGAATTTTACCGGCAGTTGAGATACACGCAAGTTCACCCATGCCGCTTACAACATATAATTTGCCGTTATAAAAGGTTGGTGTACAACGGCTCTCGGGTGCACTGTTTACCTTTGACATGTTACCGTACGCTATATCCCATTTCTTCTTTCCATCCTGTGTAAAGGCAGTAAGAACATCTTTGTCTCCTTTCACTCCGGTTATGTATATTGCATCATCTGTAACAGTGGTGCTTGAATATCCCATACCTATACCAGAAGCTTCCCATATCAGAGCCGGTCCTGATGAAGGCCACGATTTCAAAAGCCCGGTTTCATTGTATACACCGGTCCTTCCCGGACCTCTCCAGCCGATCTCCTGTCCGTTCAGATATAATGATACCAACACCAGTGAAAAAGCTATTCCGATTTTCATAAAATTTCCTGCAATTTTCATATGATACAATTTTGATTAGACTTATTTAAATATTTAAGTATCGCAATATAGAAAAATGTGACAAACATTTTATTTAAATGTTGTCACTATGATACTGTTTTTAAGGAATGTCCATGTTTTTAACATAATTTAATAATTCAAACGGGATCCTTATCCGATCTGAAAGGATCTTATAGGACAACCACCTACTGACTCACCAATAGTCTGAAACGCATATTTGATGTTATCAAGGTTCAAATCCTTTATTATAATATTAAAAATACCAAATTAACAACTTAAATTCAAATAATGCAATTAGTATATTTTATTAATTTTATAACTATAATACCTTAATTTTTTATAGCTAAATTGACATTTATGTGATATTTCTATTTTTTTTTATTAAAACAAATTAATAGATTTGCGGATCATAATTAAAAGGCAGCATTTATGGACCTGAAATTTGATGTTTTAAATCACCGGCGTAAATTCATTGTTAACAAATTTTCATAATATAAAAGTATGTGCGGATTAGTAGGAGTATTTGATCTTAAGGTAAATTATCTTGATTTAAAGACAGAAGTGCTTAAAATGTCAAAAAGAATAAGGCATCGCGGACCTGACTGGTCGGGAATATTCTGTTGCGAAAATGCAATCCTGGCTCACGAGAGGCTTGCTATTGTTGATCCTCAGTCGGGGAAACAGCCATTTGTCAGCAAGGATGGGAAGCTTGTTCTTGCGATCAACGGGGAGATCTACAATCATCAGGAGATAAGAAAACGCTATGAAGAGTCGTATGAATTTACTACTAATTCGGATTGTGAGGTTATTCTTCCCCTGTATCGCGACAAAGGTCCCGACTTTCTTGAAGATCTGAATGGTATTTTTGCCTTTGCAATATACGACATAGAGAACAACTCATATTTTATTGCCCGTGACCATATTGGAATAAACCCGCTTTATACGGGAAGGGATAAATTCGGTAACCTGTATGTTTCGTCAGAACTCAAGGCTCTTGAGGGAGTCTGTAATCATATTGAGGAGTTCCTTCCGGGGCATTATCTTGACAGCAGGGAGGGTATTCTCAAAAGATGGTATGAGCGTGATTGGATGAGTTATGAAAACGTTGAAAGAAACACAACCTCAGTCGAAGAACTAAGAAATGCCCTTGAAGCATCGGTACACCGGCAGCTGATGTCAGATGTTCCTTATGGTGTTCTGCTTTCCGGAGGCCTTGATTCCTCGATAATCTCTGCTATTGCAAAAAAATTTGCGCCCCGACGAATAGAATCGGGCGATAAGCTTGAAGCCTGGTGGCCTCAACTGCATTCGTTCGCGATTGGCCTCGCAGGATCACCCGACCTGGCAGCATCAAAAAAGGTAGCAGATCATATAGGCACGGTTCATCACGAGATTATTTTCACCATGGAAGAAGGTCTGGATGCAGTCAGGGATGTAATATACCATATCGAAACATACGACGTAACGACAGTAAGAGCATCAACACCCATGTATCTGTTAGCCCGGGTTATAAAATCTATGGGAGTTAAAATGGTGCTTACAGGTGAAGGTGCTGATGAAATCTTTGGCGGCTATTTATATTTCCATAAAGCTCCGGATGCCAGAGCATTCCACGAGGAAACGGTCAGAAAGCTCAGCAAGCTCCACCTTTACGATTGTCTGAGAGCCAATAAATCTCTTGCGGCGTGGGGTGTTGAGGGACGTGTCCCTTTCCTCGACAAAGAGTTTCTGGACGTTGCTATGAGAATAAATCCGGCAGACAAGATGGCATCAAATGGAAGGATTGAAAAATGGGTACTTAGAAAGGCATTCGAACAATACCTCCCCCAGAGTGTTGCCTGGAGACAGAAAGAGCAATTTTCCGACGGTGTGGGATACAGCTGGATCGATACTCTTAAGTCACTGGCCTCGGCAAGAGTAACAGATGATCAGATGGCAAATGCAAAGTACCGCTTTCCGGTAAATCCGCCATTGTCAAAGGAAGAATACCTTTACAGGTCAATTTTCTCCGAACATTTTCCATCAGATACGGCAGCTGCCTGTGTTCCTTCAGTTCCTTCTGTCGCATGCAGCACTGCCGAAGCCCTTGCATGGGATGCTTCATTTAGTAATCTGATCGACCCTTCAGGAAGAGCAGTTAAAAATGTTCACATTAACTCTTACAGATAATTATAAATTTTCATTAATTTTATGGTTTCTGTAATTAAACCTGTTTTCCCATGAAAATGGAGAAAGATGAACAATTTATTCTTAAGATACTCATCTATATAATCATTTTCCTTTTATTCGGAATCATAATAATCACATGAAAAACAAGCACATGCGCCGTATCAATCCCCGAATTCCGCTGGCTTTGTGCGCTACATCGCTTGTGCTGGTATCATGTTCCAGCGAAGGGAAAAAGAAAACTCTGCCAAATATTGTTTTCATTCTGGCCGACGACCTGGGATATGCAGACCTTAGCTGTTACGGACAACAGCGATTCTCAACTCCAAATATCGACAGGTTAGCCAGCCAGGGGATGTTGTTCCGGCAGCACTATGCGGGATGTACAGTAAGCGCACCTTCAAGGTCATGCCTCATGACCGGCCTTCATACTGGTCATACACCCATAAGGGGTAACAAAGAATGGGATCCGGAAGGACAATGGCCACTTCCGGCATCATCGATAACCATGGCCGAAATGCTTAAATCATGCGGCTACACCACAGGAGCCTTCGGGAAATGGGCCCTCGGATACATTGGAACCGAGGGGGATCCAAATTCTCAGGGATTTGACGAATTCTTCGGATATAACTGTCAGCGATTATCACATAATTATTACCCTGGGCATCTCTGGCATAACCAGGAGAAAATAATCCTCCACAACAACGACTCAGGTAAAACCGGTACATACGGCCCCGATATCATTCACAAAGCTGCCCTTGATTTCATCAAAACAAACAGAAACAAACCCTTTTTTCTTTATTATCCTTCAATAATACCGCACGCAGAACTGTATGCCAAAGAAGAATATATGGGTAAATTCAGGGGTAAATTTAATCCAGAGAAGGTATTCAACGGAACAGATAGCGGCCCGGGATACCGAACCGGAGCATATGGATCACAACCGGAATCTCATGCAGCATTTGCAGCTCTGATCACCCAGCTCGATGATCAGGTTGGTGAAATCATGGCACTTCTTAACGAGCTGGGGCTTGAAAAAAACACGGTGGTGGTTTTTACTTCCGATAACGGACCTCATCTTGAGGGAGGTGCCGATCCTGACTATTTCAACAGCAACGGGGAACTTAGAGGATATAAGAGGGACCTATATGAAGGCGGTATAAGAGTACCCCTGATTGTCAGATGGCCTGACAGAATAAAAGCCGGATCAGTATCTGACCATGTATCTGCATTCTGGGATTTTATGCCAACTTTTGCAGAGTTAACCGGATCAGAAATACAGGGATCAGACGGAATATCACTACTGCCTTCGCTGACTGACAAAAAACAGCCGGAACACAGCTTCCTGTACTGGGAATTCCATGAACAGGGAGGCAAAATGGCAGTAAGGATGGGAAACTGGAAAGCCGTCAGATTCATTTCCGATACATCAGATAATGGGCGCATCGAACTCTATGATCTATCAGAGGACAAAGGTGAAGAAAATGATGTTTCTGAATCGAATCCTGAGATTGTTAAGGAAATAATTGACATCATCCAACGGGAACATAAACCTTCCGATGCCTTCCCCCTTCCATTTGAATTATAAGCAAGGATACTATCTGTCAGAATTAGCTTTTTATCATAAGCTCAACAAGATAATTTGACTGTAAATATTTAAGATACTTTTATGAGAAAAACCTCAGAAAAGAAATTCTGGCTGACTGCATTAATGTTTTCTGTACTGCCATTATCGTCTGAAGCATCCAAACCCGAAAAACCAAACATAATAATTATTTATGCCGACGACCTGGGCTACGGAGATGTCAGCTGCTATGGAGCTGCAAGCATTTCAACTCCCAATATTGACAGAATTGCAAAACAGGGACTACGGTTCACAAATGCACATTGCACTTCAGCCACCAGTACTCCTTCACGATATTCTCTCCTTACAGGTGAATATGCGTGGCGACGACCAGGAACAGGAATAGCACCTGGTGATGCATCTTCGATCATCAAACCCGGAAGATTCACCATCGCCGGACTTATGAAAGGAGCTGGTTACAAAACGGCCGTGATTGGAAAATGGCACCTGGGGCTGGGTCCTGATGGCGGCCCCGACTGGAATGGCGAGATTGTACCAGGACCCATGGATATAGGGTTCGACTATAATTTTATTATACCTGCAACCGGCGACCGCGTGCCCTGTGTTTATGTTGAGAACAGGAGAGTATCAGGGCTCGATCCGTCAGATCCTATTTACGTCAGCTTCAAAGAAAAAATCGGCAATCTACCTACCGGCAGGGAGAACCCTGAACTTCTTAAAATGGCACCAAGCCATGGACATGATATGAGTATCATTAACGGAATAAGTAGGATTGGATATATGACTGGCGGCAGAGCGGCGCTATGGACAGATGAGGATATGGCAGACCTAATTACCGGCAAGGCAGTCAGTTTCATCAGAGAAAACAAGAAAAATCCTTTCTTCCTGTATTTTGCCACCCACGACATCCATGTTCCCAGAGTTCCTCATCCGCGATTTGCAGGTAAAAGCAAAATGGGTCCCAGAGGTGATGCAATCCTCCAGTTCGACTGGTCGGTGGGTGAAATTCTGAAAACGATAGATGAACTGAATCTGTCACGTAGAACCCTTATCATAGTTACCAGCGACAATGGTCCCGTGGTTGATGACGGCTATCAGGATAGAGCAACTCAGTTGCTTGGTGATCACAAGCCTGCCGGACCTCTGAGAGGAGGGAAATACAGCGCCTTCGACGGTGGTACGAGGATAATATTTATTGCAGCCTGGAAAGGAAAAATAAAACCTGGGATATCCAGTGCACTTTTCAGCCAGATAGACCTGATGGCTTCCTTTGCCTCTCTTACCGGACAAATAATTCCTGTTGGAGAAGGTCCTGACAGCTTTGATAATCTTCCTGTGTTGCTTGGTAAATCGAATAAGGACAGGATCTGGCTTGTTGAACATGCTCTTAATGACCGGCTCTCGCTGATTAAAGGAGACTGGAAATACATCGAACCCGGAGCAGGACCTAAGATCCTTAAGGAAACAAACACAGAGACCGGAAATGATCCTGAACCTCAGTTGTACAACCTGCGAACGGACATCGGCGAGAAAAACAATGTGGCGCGAATAAACCAACCCATTGTTAAGGAATTAACAGATCTTTTACTCAGCATAAAGAATTCAGAAAAATGACACAACAGCAATACCATGAAAATAAAGCTCAAACCTGCGCTGGGAATTGGTATGATTGCATCTGTTCCCCTGATATCCTGCCAAAACTCCGGAAAACAGGAAACGTCAAATCCTAATATACTTTTAATCCTAATAGATGATCTGGGCTACAGTGATCTGGGGTGCTATGGGAGTAGGTTCTATGAAACACCAAATATTGACAAACTGGCCAGTCAGGGAATAAAATTCACGAACGCCTATTCTGCAAGTCCGGTCTCTTCACCTACCAGGGCATCAATTATGACAGGCAAATATCCGGTAAATACAGGTATTACCGAATGGATCCCTGGCAGACAGGCAACTGACTACGGTGCTTCATATGACAAACTTCTTCCGATGCCTTTTAAACTTCAACTCGATCTTGAGGAACTAACGATTCCGGAAATGCTGAAAAGCAAAGGATACACAACTATGATATCCGGTAAATGGCATTTGGGCGAAGACCCTTTATTCTGGCCCGAAAATCAGGGCTTCGACATAAACAAAGGAGGCTACAAAGCCGGCCAGCCATTTGTTACACCAACATCCAACGGATACTTCTCCCCCTATGGAAATCCCCGTCTCGATGACGGACCTGTAGGAGAATATCTCACCGACAGACAAACCGATGAAGCCATAAAATTCATAGAGAGTAACAAGGATAAACCATTCTTTGTTTTCCTTTCCTATTATGCAGTGCATACTCCTATGCAGGCTTTGGAACCTCATATAAGGAAGTTTTCTCAAAAGGCCGACTCGATGGGTCTCTCAAAAATAAATCCGTTTACAAGAGACAAGTATTGGATACGGCCGTCAATGCCTGACGACTTCAGGGAAAGAATTATTCAGAGCAATCCCGTATATGCTGCCATGATCTGGAGCGTTGATGAGAATATAGGCAGAGTTTTGGCAAAGCTGAATGAACTTAATATTGACAAAAAAACTGTTGTTATAATTACATCCGATAACGGGGGACTTGCCACCTCAGTAGGTTCTCCTACCTGCAATGCTCCTCTTAGAGCAGGAAAAGGCTGGTTATATGAGGGTGGGATACGAGTACCAATGATCTTAAAATACCCGGGGCTGGAGACTTCAAAAAAAGTTATTGATTGGCCGCTTTCCTCAATTGACATCTACCCGACAATTGCTGAGATTGCAGGATATAACTGCAGCGGTGAGAAAATTGATGGAGTAAGCTTTCTGAAAACTCTAACAGGTAGTAATCTTGTAGAAAGAGCATTATTCTGGCATTATCCTCATTATTCAAACATGGGTGTTGAACCAGGAAGTGCGGTACGACTTGGCAAATATAAGCTTATCGACAATTTTGAAAGGGAAAGGCAGGAACTTTATGATCTTGAAAATGATCTCTCGGAAACTAAAGATATTTCGGCGTCATATCCCGAAAAAACGCAAGAGTTGATTGATTCGCTAAATAACTGGAGAATCCGCACAGGAGCAAGGATGATGCTGCCAAACCCCGCCTGGAAAAATCAATGACTACAATAAAAAGTTATTAAATATCGCAAAAACAATTGAAATGCTAAGACTTAATTCTGTACTTACTGCAGGGGCAATATCAGTGGCTGCCATGCATGTTTCGGCCCAGAAGACAGCAGCCTTCAGGGCATCCTCGCCAAACATCATCATTATTCTTATGGATGATATGGGATATGGAGACCTGGGCAGAACAGGTGCAAACCAGTATGATACACCCAACCTTAACCGTATGGCAAATCAGGGCATGCAGTTCACCTGGTATTATTGCCCTCAGGCAGTCAGCAGCGCCTCCAGGGCTGGCCTGCTTACAGGCTGCTATCCGAACCGGGTTGGCATTTCGGGAGCTCTAATGCCATGGTCCACAACCGGCATCAACCCTGAAGAGACTACTATAGCAGAGATGCTTAAGTCAAAAGGCTACCATACCTCTATTATTGGGAAATGGCATCTTGGTCACCACAGAGAATTTCTTCCCCTCCAGCATGGATTCGACGAGTATTACGGGCTGCCATACTCAAACGACATGTGGCCTGTTGACTTTGACGGGGTTCCCATGCGTCTCAAAGATACAACAAGTACTAAGATGAAATATCCGGCCCTTCCTATTATCGAAGGTAATGAAAAGGTTGGGGAGGTGACAGACCTTTCCGGCCAGGATAAACTGACAGTTGAATATACAAAAAGGGCAGTCAGATTCATTGAGTCCCACAAAAAAGTACCTTTCTTCCTGTACCTGCCTCATTCAATGGTTCATGTACCCCTTGGAGTGTCAGAAAAGTTTAGGGGTAAAAGCAGGCAGGGGCTTTACGGTGACGTTATGATGGAAATTGACTGGTCGGTGGGAGAGATTTTAAAAGCTGTTGACAGAAACGGTCTTGCAAGAAATACCCTTATAATATTTACCAGCGATAATGGCCCCTGGCTCAATTTCGGTAATCATGCCGGAAGCACCGGGGGGCTGAGAGAAGGCAAAGGTAATACCTGGGAAGGCGGACAGAGGGTCCCCTGTATCATGAGATGGACAGGTGTGATTCCTGAAGGAGAAATATGTAGCAGGCTTGCCAGTTCAATAGATCTTCTGCCCACTGTTGCTGCCATAACCGGAGCCAGGCTTCCCGAAAATAAAATTGACGGAGTAAACATACTCCCGTTAATGCTGGGCGATGAAACCATTACTCCACGACATGAATTTCTGTATTATTACAGAGGCAACAGTCTTGAGGCTGTTCAGAAGGATTACTGGAAACTGGTACTGCCCCACAAGAGTTTCCAGTCATACAGGTACATGAAACCTGGTCAGGATGGATGGCCCGGACCTTATGGCACTGAAACAATCTATACTCCTGAACTTTATGATCTCCGCCGCGATCCCGGTGAATGGTACGACGTCGCTAATCTTTATCCTGAAAAGGTAAAAGAACTTGAAGCGCTGGCAAGCGAGGCAAGGCTTGATCTGGGTGATGAAATCACCGGAGACCGTGGAACTAACCGCAGACTGCCGGGATCAATAAAATGACCATGGAGAAACTATTGAAAAACTACTGACAATAAGGAAAACCATTTCATCAAAAGAGCCCGCGGAATGTAAAATCTGAATTATACCACTGTTGTCAAAATAACTTTCATACACTTTAAAATCATGCATATATTGACTCGTGCAATCGGACTGGGTGTTGCTTCATTATTGGCAGTAAATGCTTCAGGACAAAATCCCCAGAAAAGACCTAACATTTTATGGATATCTACAGAAGACATGAGCCCTCATCTGGGCTGTTATGGTGATAGAACTGCTAAAACTCCGAATATTGACTGCCTTGCATCACAAGGGATAAGGTATACAAATGTATTTACAACTGCTGCAATCAGTGCACCCTGCAGGGCAGGAATTATTACAGGTATGTACCAGACCAGCATAGGATGCATGCACATGAGAACCACATCCTACAGAAGGTCTGTTGATAACCCGATTGAGTTCACGGCTGTACCACCGCACTATGTAAAAGCCTTTACTGAATACCTTCGTGCAGCCGGATATTACTGTACCAACAACTCAAAAACAGACTATCAGTTCTCCAAAGACCCTGTTCCTGCAAGCATTTGGGATGACTGCAGCCAAAAAGCACATTACAGGAACAGACCCGACAAGGATAAACCCTTTTTTGCTGTTTTTAATCATATTGGTACACATGAGAGTCAGAACTGGGACATAAGCAAAATAAAAACCGATCCTTCAATGATTGATGTCCCTCCATATTATCCTGACAACGAGATAATAAGAAGAAATCTGGCAAAAATGTACGATAACATTTCCCGTCTTGATTCAGTAGTCGGCAGCCTTCTGGCAGAACTGGAAAAAGAGGGAGAGCTTGACAATACAATAATTTTCTTCTGGGGAGATCATGGTGACGGATTGCCCAGAGCTAAGCGATGGCTCTATGATTCAGGATTAAAAATACCACTTATCATAAAGTGGCCTGATAAACAAAATGCCGGCTCTACTGACGACCGGTTAATAAGTTCAATCGATTTCGGACCTACCGTACTTTCACTGGCAGGAGTACCTGTTCCTGGCCATATGCATGGAGTACCTTTTCTTGGCAAACAGGCCGGTGCTCCCAGAAGCGCCGTTTATGCCGCACGCGACAGGGTTGATGAATCATACGACATGATACGTTCAGTACGAACAAAAGATTACCTCTATATTCGAAACTACTACCCAAATGAGCCCTTTCCGATATGGGTTCCATACCTGAGCAGCATGCCAATATACAAGGAAATGCTGCGGTTGGATGCCGAGGGCAAACTCACCGGACCTCAGAAAAGTTGGATGGCATATTCCCGTCCTCCAGAAGAATTATATGATGTCAGGTCTGATCCTTTTCAGATTAACAATCTTTCAGGAATACCGGAATTTTCGAGTATTCTGGAAGATTTAAGGAATATGCACAAAGAATGGACCATTGCAACTTATGATATGGGGCATCTTAATGAACCAGAAATGATTGAGCAGATGTGGCCTGGAGGTAAACAACCGGTTACAGATATTCCATATTTCATCATAAACTCCGTCGAAGACAGGACATCAAAGAACTACCGCACCGGAGGCACCTATACATATCCCATGACTCTGGGTTTTTATTGTCCTACTCACGGAGCTTCCATCGTATATACCTACGAGGAAAATGAAAATCCTCACTGGCTGCTTTATTGCGGACCATTGAACCTGAAGCCCGGAAATCATTTTATTAAAGCAAAAGCTGTACGCTATGGCTACCGCGAGAGCGATGAAATAAAAGGCACTTTTAAAATAAAGTGACTTAAAAATTTTCAGCTGAAAATATTATAACATAATATATTATATTTAGTGCAGATACAAATGGATCAGATGCAAAAGTGGTCTGATCAGCTTATTCATATTTACACCATACCCGAATCAAACATATTTCTTCATGAAAATAAACATCGGATACACGGTATTGACAGGTCTGGGAGCGGTCCTAATTCAGAATTCATCTGCAACGCTGCCTGACGACCAACGACCCAACATAATCTATATTATGTCAGACGATCATGCTTACCAGGCAATAAGCGCATATGGTGGTATTCTGAAAGACTATGCTCCCACACCAAACATTGACAGGATTGCCAGAGACGGAATGCGCTTTGACAGATGTCTGGTGACAAATTCCATATCGGGTCCATGCAGGGCAGTAATTCTTACCGGAAAATATAGTCACAAGAACGGATTTCTGGCAAATGAAAACCAAAAACCTTTCGACGGATCACAGCAGACTTTTCCCAAACTGCTTCAAAAAGCCGGATACCAGACAGCGATGATCGGCAAATGGCATCTGGGTTCTGATCCTACCGGATTCGATCACTGGGAAATCCTACCCGGGCAGGGAGTTTACTACAATCCTGAATTCATAAACAACAGCGGGCATCATACTGAAAAAGGATATGTGACTGAGCTGATAACTGAAAAATGCCTCAGATGGCTTGAAAAGGCAAAGGATTCTGAAAAGCCTTTTATGCTTATGATGCATCATAAGGCACCACACCGCGAATGGCAACCCGGGCCTGATGAGCTTACCCTGTACAAAAATGTAATATTCCCTGAACCACCTACACTTTTCGATGACTATTCCAATCGCGGGACTGCCATTAAAACCCAGGATATGACTATCTCAAAAACAATGCGGATTGAGGAGGATCTGAAACTGTACAGGGACCGTTCAAAAATGAAGCTGACCGGGCTCGACAGGATGGACTCTGCGCAAATGGCAGATTGGGACAAAGTTTATGATCCAATCATTGAAAGGTTTTACAGCCACAGACTTTCAGGCAGTGAACTCGTAAGATTCAAATACCAACGGTATCTGCAGGATTATCTTGCCTGCATTGCTGCTGTTGATAAGAGCGTTGGAGAGGTTCTTGAATACCTTGAAAAAACAGGGCTTGATGAAAATACCATAGTCATTTACACTTCCGACCAGGGCTTTTATCTGGGTGAACATGGATGGTTTGATAAAAGATGGATGTTCGAGGAATCATACAGGACCCCTCTGATTATCAAATGGCCGGGTGTTATTAAACCCGGCACCATAAACAATGACATGGTTTCAAATATTGATCTTGCTGAGACATTCCTGGAGATGGCAGGCCTGACTGTTCCCTCTGATATGCAGGGTAGGAGCCTGCTGCCCCTCCTGAAGGGTAAAACTCCATCAGGATGGAGAAAGGAACACTATTATCACTATTATGAGTATCCGGGATCACATATGGTTAAAAGGCATTATGGAATAAGCACCGATCGCTACAAGCTGATACATTATTATTATGATATTGATGAGTGGGAACTAATCGATCTGCAGAATGATCCGCTGGAGACAAGGAACTTCTACAATGATCCGAAATACAATGGAATCAAACGTAAACTTCATAAGCGATTGTCGAAGATCATGAAAAAATACGGAGATAGCGAAGAACTTGCCAGATCTTTCCTGCCAAACTGATGATGACAAAGCATGACAATAACTATCGAAAATATACTCCTTATTGGTTCAGTTCTTTTGTTTATTAGCATTCTTGCAGGCAAAACTTCATTCCACATAGGTGTACCAACACTTGTTTTCTTCCTGGTCATCGGTATGCTGGCCGGCTCAGACGGTATTGGCAAGATTGAATTCAATAATCCCCAGGTTGCCCAGTTCATAGGAATAGTGGCACTGAATTTTATCCTGTTCTCAGGTGGCTTTGAAACTGACTGGAAATCAGTTAAACCTGTCTTTGGCATTTCCTTTTCACTTTCCATAATGGGAGTAATACTTACAGCAGGCTTTCTGGGAATTTTTACATGGCTTATTACTGATTTCAATATTTATGAAGGATTGCTTCTTGGTGCAATTGTGTCTTCCACGGATGCGGCAGCGGTTTTTTCGATACTCCGTTCAAAGAACGTTGCACTCAAAGGTCATATAAGGCCGATGCTTGAATTTGAAAGCGGAAGCAATGATCCTATGGCCTATATACTGACAATTATGTTCCTGGGCCTGATAACCGGCGAAATCAGCTCCTTCGGGCCTGCCGTGAAGCTCTTTTTTCAGCAGCTTATCATAGGAGGAAGCTGTGGCTTCCTGTTCGGATACGCCAGTAAATTTGTTATCAACAGGATAAAACTCGATTACGAGGGCTTGTATCCTGTCCTCTCAATCACTCTTATGTTCCTTACATACTCTCTTACGAACCTTGCCGGAGGAAACGGATTCCTTGCAGTTTATTTGTCGGCCCTTTATCTGGGAAACCAGGACCTTCTCCATAAAAGGACAATAATGAAGATGTATGACGGACTTGCATGGCTGATGCAGATCGTCCTCTTCCTTACTCTTGGATTGCTTGTGTTCCCAAGCCAGATTGTACCAGTTCTGGGAGCCGGACTGGCGATCTCTTTGTTCCTGATGATCTTTGCAAGGCCGCTTGCCTGCTTCATCTGCCTGGCTCCGTTCCGGATTAAAACCAGGGTAAAATGGTTTATTTCCTTCGTCGGTTTACGCGGTGCCGTTCCAATCGTTTTTGCCACTTTCCCTCTTATGGCCGGAATAGAAAAAGCTGGGATGATTTTCAATATAGTCTTCTTCATCTCCCTCACCTCGGTTCTGATCCAGGGTACATCGATAACCAGGGTTGCAAAATGGCTCCACGTCCTTCTTCCTGCCAGGGTGAAATCTGTTACTCCTGCCGATATATTACTCTCAGAATCAATAAATTCACATATGGTGGAAATTACAGTTGAACCTGAATACAAAGCAGCAGGTATGAAAATTGTTGACCTTCATTTCCCCCCGAACGTGCGAATCGCACTGATAAAGAAGGAAGGCAGCTATGTTATTCCCGGAGGAAGCACGGTAATTGACCCGGGTGATGTGCTCTTCCTCATTGCAACAAATAAAGATGCGCTCAGCTCAGTTACCGAAATGATTGCAGAACAACGATCCTGACCAGTTTCTATAGAATTAAATATTGATCTCAAATGAAAAAATCACACATTCTGGCCATAGCCCTGATCCCGGTTATCAATACTTTTATTGTTGATGCACAGGAGTTTAATATCCCTTTATATGACGGGGCAATTCCAAATTCAAAAAGCACGGGACAATCTGAGAAAATTGAAAAAAATGATATCATTATTATCAGCAATGTCCAGACGCCCGACATTTCAGTGTACCTTCCGGCTAAAAAGTTTGCTACGGGTCAGGCAGTAATTATCTGCCCCGGAGGTGGCTATCACATTCTGGCTTATGACTATGAAGGTACTGATATTGCAAGGTTCTTCAATTCCATTGGTGTGGCAGCTATCGTTCTGAAATACAGGCTTCCGGTTTACGGCAATACAATAGAGCCTCATAAGGCGCCTTTGATGGACGCACAGCGGGCAATTAGGCTCGTTCGCTACAATTCAGCAGCCTGGAATATAGATCCGGGCAAAATAGGAATTATGGGCTTTTCAGCAGGCGGCCATCTGGCATCAACTGCAGGGACCCATTTTGATTATGGCATAAAAGATTCGACCGATCCAGTTCAAAGGATAAGCTGCCGGCCCGACTTCATGATACTTATTTACCCGGTCATATCATTCACAGATGCCTCGTCACATTCCGGATCTAGGGAAGCCCTGCTTGGAAAAAATGCAGATCCGGCCCTTGTTAAATACTATTCGAATGAGTTACAGGTCAGAGAAGATACTCCTCCAGCCTTTTTGGCTCATTCAGATGAAGATACTGGCGTCCCGACAGAAAACTCCATTCTGATGTACAAGGCTCTTCGCGACAAAAAAATATCTGCAGAGCTGCACATAATATCGGAAGGAGGTCATGGATTCGGGCTGGCAGTCGACAATGACCACATCGGAGTCTGGACCCATAATCTTAAGCTGTGGTTGAAGTGGCTCAATAAAAACAAAAAATGAGGATAACATCTAAAATCAATGGTTCATGAAAAGGTCAGTATTTGTAATCATCATATGCCTCTTATGCCTTACGCAGGCGAATATGGCTGCTGACGACCTCCGGGGGCAAAAAAGTATAACCATTAAATGGATGAATGAGAAAGCATCAGGCAGAATAATGGTTGAAAACGGAGTGCTGGCTGAAATGAAGATCAGTGAGGGAAGGGGAAAGGCAAGTGCTGACAGTTACAGATTCAGCGGAAACGGGCCCAACTCCCTTAAGATAAGCTTTGGCAGCATAAATACAGGGCCGGGCAGCAAACCCACCCTGGTGTCTGTCGGCAACGGTCCTAAATCATTCTCTTTCTTCCTGCGCGATGTATCATTGGAGTTTCCGATTTATATTCCTGAATATAATGTTATTGTATCTCCCGCTTCCGATGGCAGGTCATTCTGTGATACCGAGAGGGAAATAAAGAGCCGCACTCTTCAGACCAGGCTCGAAGAGATTGAGGATGAGCCAGAGGAAACGTTCGAATCCGCTGCACCTCACACCAGAAACCAGATTTGCCCGATACTTCTGGGCCTTGGCAGGGATGTCAGGATTTTTGAAATTGGAATACCAGGCGAAATGGAAACAATTTCTCCGAAATATGCATCAACCCCTCTTAAGCTTGACGAGACAGGGAATACAACAGTCAATTACTGCTTTCTGGCTGGCAGGGGACAGGGAGTATCAAATGAATCCTCCCGATGGATTGAGGAGGGTTCTCTTCCTGTATTTCATAAACTAATCAGGGATGATGACATAAGTTATCATTTTACATCTTTTGCTTCTTCTGAAATTACAAGACTGAGCCAAAATGAGCCTGAAGGATCGCATTTTCTGGTCGCAGATTACTACAGCTACGGGCATACGTTTACAAAAGAGCAGGAAGGAATAATTGAAGACCTGCTCAGGAAGGAAAAGGAGAAAAACGAAGAGACGGTTCTTTATCAGAAGATTGAAGCTGAAAATACTTCTAAAACGCCTGCCTACGCATTCTTCCGTACATTGAGGCCCGGCCGCGGATGGTGGGAGAAATTTCCCTTTACCTACGACAGGGAAACTGGGATGTCATCATATTCTGCAGACAGAGTATTCGGAATTTCCAGGTTGAACGGTAAACCTTTGCCTGACCAGGAGATAGCGGTCCTTCTTAAACCAGGGGAGAAAGCTGTTTTCGAGTTTCTTCTTCCACACAGTCCTGTTTCTCGGGATAGGGCTGTTAGATTGGCCGGCGAGTCATTTGATGACAGGCTTTCCGATTGCAGACAATTCTGGAAAAACAAACTTCGATCATCAGCAGAAGTAAGCCTTCCCGACAGGAGGATTAATGAGATGGTTAAAGCAGGACTCCTTCACCTCGATCTTATCACATATGGACAAGATCCTGACGGAATACTTGCTCCCTGCCCTGGTGTATATTCACCAATTGGAAGCGAGAGTTCTCCGATAATCCAGTTCTACAGCTCAATGGGACTTAACAATATTGCAAAAAGATCTCTAATGTTCTTTCTTGAGAAGCAGTATGAAGAAGGAAATATCCAGAGCTTTGGAGGTTATATGATCGAAACGGGTGGAGCCCTTTATTCCATAGGCGAATATTTCAGGTACACTCACGATACTGCCTGGATAAGGCAGATAAGCTCAAAACTCCTGAAGTCGTGTGATTATCTGATCCGCTGGCGCGAGCGCAGCAAGATTCCGGCGCTGAAGGGCAGGGGATATGGCATGATCGATGGCAAAGTTGCCGATCCTGAAGATCCATACCACCAATTTATGCTCAACGGTTACGGGTATCTGGGCTTAAAAAGGATGGCAGAGGTATATGAAAATATAGATGCAAGTATTTCGGAAAGGCTTGGCAATGAAGCGGAAGAATGGAGAAATGATATACGGGAATCACTTTTCAGGACGATGGCTGAATCACCTGTAGTCCCTGCAGGAGATGGCACGTGGTGTCCGACTGCACCCCCGTGGACAGAAGCCAGGGCTCCCAGACTTCTGTATTACGAGCCTGAAACCTTCCTCTCGCATGGAACCTTTACTGTCTCAGATGTTCTCCTGGGGCCTCTCTACCTGGTTTTCTGCGAGGTTCTGGACCCTCATGAGCCTGCTGCCAGAATGATGCTCAAATATCACAGCGAGAATTTTTACCAGCGCAATGCCGCATTCAGTCAACCATACTACAGCAGGCACAACATCATACAACTGAAGCTGGGACTCGTTAAGCCTTTTCTCAAAACATACTTCAATACGGTTTCGGCTCTTGCCGACAGGGAGACATACACATTCTGGGAACACCTGTACCAGGTCAGCGTCCATAAAACTCACGAGGAAGCATGGTTTCTTATGGAAACAAGATGGATGCTGTACCTCGAGGATGGTGATACCCTCAGGCTGCTTTCAGGTATTCCAAGGAACTGGCTTGATGACGGAAAAAGCATTGAACTGAAAAATGTGGCAAGCTATTTCGGACCAATCTCACTTACAGTAAATTCCAGTTTGAAATCAGGCACAGTTTCAGCCTTGGTGAAATGCAACTCAGACAGGATACCACATACGGTTATACTCAGATTACCGCATCCTGAGGGGAAAAAACCCCTGAAAGTCATAGGCGGATCATTTGATACTGCAAATGAAACGTTGGTTATCAAAGATTATACCGGCCGGGCAGAAGTAATTATTGAATACTGAAAAAAAGATACCTCATATTAGGTCATAAGAAAATAAAACCGGATTTATACCTCAAAGGTAAAGGCTTCACGTATCATATCAAGGCTTTTTGGAACTGCTGTCAAGGGATCTTCCTGGCCTTCAAATTCGATTGATACATAACCATTGTAATTCGCTTTCCGGAATATTGAAGCAACCCGATTGTAATCGATATCGAGAGTATACCACTTTCCGCCTCCGAAATATGTTTTCGCCTGAATCAGGAATGTTTTAGGAGCCATCATCTCAAGCTGCTCATATTGCCGATCAAGGAAATTGCCGGTATCTGATGTTATCTGAAGCCACGGAGAGTCAATTGCGTCAACAATCCTTAATACCCCCTCAGCAGTCCTTCCAAGGCCCCAATGGTTTTCAAGACCAAGTACTACACCACATTTTTCAGCTGTCGGAATGCATCTCCCTATCGATTCAATCACCCATTCAAATCCCTGGTCGTCGGAAATTCCCGGGAGGTTTGGCTCAATCCCCTTGTTGGCCATAAGGTCGTCAAAAGACTTTGTCGTATTCCATCTGCCAGTATTAAGGCGCATGGTTGGGATTCCAAGCTGGTAGGCAAGTTCAATCTGATGAATGGTTTTTGCGATCTCTTCTTCCCTCCTGGCTTTTTCGGGAAAAACAAATCCCTGATGGGTGGAAAATCCCATTATATCAAGGCCGGCATGGAATGCCTGTCGCTTAAGCTTCTGCAGATAGCTGTTTTCCTCCGATTGCATCTGCATCAGCAGGAATTCAATACCATCAAAGCCCATCGCAGCGGCTTTTTCAATACAGTCCTCTATAGGTGCATTCTCTTTTGGCCCGTTAAACTGCCAGAAAGAATAGGTAGAAACCCCAATCCTGTTTCTTTTAATATTCTTTGATCCTTTCTTTATTTCGGCGGCAGGAGATTCCCCCGATCCGCAATTTGTAAGTGCTAACCCCGTTCCGGCTGCAATAAATGCAGTATTCCGGATGAATGACCTCCGTGAGTAGTCCATAGCTGATTTTTCCAATAAATTTATAAAAATCCTCCAAATAATATCATTTCATCAGAACGTCTTATGCCAGCCCTTAAAAACTGAGTTTCCCCAAACAACAGTTCTTGAACTTTTTTCCTGATCCACAGGGGCATGGATCATTTCTTCCCGGCATCAGAGGTCTGACCACCTGGTTCTCCTTATTCCTTATCCATTGCATTACATTGGCCGGAGGACGCTTGTTTTTAAGTTCATTCCCCATGAATTCCATAAATGGTTCTGCATGAGTGAAGAACTTTTTGTATCCCCTGCATAAATAGTTTAATCCGGGTTTCCCGTCGGGAGTCAGAATGAACCTGTGCTTGGGGCATTCCCCATGGCAGGCATACCTGACTTCACACTGAAGACAGTAGCGCGGCAGTGAGTTTCTTTTGCGTATGCCGAAATCAAACTGCTGCTGCGATTTCACAAGATCGATAAGGTTTGCCTCTGAGATATTTCCCAGGAAATATTCAGGGTAAACAAAATGATCGCAGGAGAACAGGTCTCCGTTATGCTCCATTACCAGAGCGTCACCGCACGTATCGTTGAAAACGCATAATCCGGGATTCTCCCCAACGTAATTAGCCAGAGTGGTATCGAAGATCTGAACATAATACCTTGCTACATCATTTCTTACCCATTCATCAAAAATTGAGATAAGGAAATCGCCAAAACTCTCAGCTCCGACAGACCATTCAGTAACCTTTGCATCACCCTCAAAATCGGGAGAAACAAGATTCAGATCATTTCCATTGCCGTCTGTCAGGATTCTTTCAACAACTGGCAGAAACTGCATGAAGCCGCTTCCTATCCGTTTAAGGAACTTGTAGGTTTCCAGGGCAAAACGGACATTGTAGCTGTTAACTGTGCTTAGTGTGTTGAATTCTACCTTATACCTGTGGAGCAGTTCAATTCCTTTCATCACCATTTTAAAGGTCGGTTTTCCGGTATATGTCCTCCGGTAATGGTCATGATTATGTTCTTCTCCATCAATTGAAATCCCGACAAGTATATTGTTGTCCCTGAAAAACCTGCACCAGTCGTCATTAAGTCTGGTACCGTTTGTTTGAAAGGCATTCTCAATTGTTTTTCCACCCCGGTATTTTTTCTGTAGCGCTATAGCCTTCCTGAAAAAATCAAGCCCCATGAGAGTTGGTTCTCCTCCCTGCCATGTAAAAGTAACTAAAGGAACATCCTGAACTTCAATAAACTGCCTGGTGAATTTCTCAAGAAGGTCATCTGACATGCGGAATGTATTATTTCCCCGGTAGAGTTTTGTTTTTTCGAGATAATAGCAATACTCACAGTTCAGGTTGCATGAGGGGCCTGCAGGCTTAAGCATCACGTTAAAGGCATTTGGCCTTCGTAGTTTAAGTGCGTCCGCAAAAAGTAGGGTAGATTTCATCAATTCTTACTTCGATACAAAAATAATAGAAAACTAATAAGTGCCTAGAGTGCCTAAAGTACTTAGAGTGCCTAAAGTACTTAGAGTTATACTTTATAAACATTAAGTACTCCACACTTTAGCTCACTTTAAGTACTACTTACGTACTCCACGCTTTTGCTCACTTTAAGTACTGATCAGTTACAAAAGGAGTAACATAACATTGGATAATGAATCAAAAATCATAAATTGGGGTAATTATTATCAATCTTTAAAAATACACCGTAGTATGAAAAGGAGACAATTTCTTGAAACAGTTTCAATGGGTTCGGCTGCTGCAGTTTCATCATTATGGTTCCCAAATACAAAGGTGGCAGGCAAACTTAAAATAGGGCTTATAGGAGCCGGCTGGTATGGGATGGTCATAACAAAAGCGGCCCTTAAAACAGGTGAGGCAGAGGTAATAGGGGTATGTGATGTTGACTCCGCTCATCTTGAAGATAGTGCCAGGGAAATAGAAAATATTCAGGGATTTTTACCCCGTACATTCAAATTCTATAAAGAGCTGCTTGAAATGAAGGGTATTGAAGCTATATTTATTGGAACGCCTCCACACTGGCATGCCCTTCAGTTTATTGCTGCCTGCGAAAAGGGTTTTGATATATACTGTGAAAAACCGCTGTCATACGACGTGCAGGAGGGCCTTGCCATGGTGGCCGCGGCAAAAAAAGCCGGGAATATTGTTCAGATAGGTTTTCAGAGGCGTCAGAGTGAAGCATTCAAAAAAGCAAAGGAGATCATCATATCAGGCAAAATAGGGAAGGTGCATCAGATTAATGCCCAGATTAACTATATTCCCGTACCTGACGACACTACAATTCAGGCTCCTCCGGCATCACTCGACTGGGATGAATGGTGCGGACCGGCTCCAAAGCTCGATTACCGGCCAAGCATAGGCCATAAATCATGGAGGCTTGAGAAGGAATACGGAAATGGCCATCTCGTCGATTGGGGTATTCATCATATAGATATAATCAGACACATAATGGGAGAGAGCATGCCTTCGGTATTCAGTTCATCGGGAGGAATAAACGTGTTGAAAGGCCAGATAACCACTCCTGATACCCTTACAGCAAAAATGGCATTCGAAAAGGCCCCTGTCCTTTGGCAGCACAGACTCTGGGGCACCGGAGATGTAACCAGGGAATTCAATAACGGGATCTTTTTCTATGGAGATAAAGGGACTCTTTTTGCAGATGACTCCAAAATCATCTTGTTTGACAGTAAGAACCAGAGAGAGGAAATCCCTGTCCCCACACCGGGAATGCAGGAAAGGCATGTATCAAATTTCATTGAGGCAGTGAAGAAAAGAGATAGAAGCATACTTAGCTGCAGCACTGAAGATGCATTCCTGTCTACAGCTACTGTTCAGCTGGCAATGATTTCTTACTATTCAGACTCGCTTGTAAGGTGGGATGACAATTCAAAATCAATAACAGGGAATCCCGAGGCATCAAAGCTTCTGAAAAGGGAATATAGACAGGGATACAAGCACCCCTAATATACTTATTAATTTTCGGTCAACTGAATTATCATTGGATGTCGGCTTTCCTGAGTTAGGTTCCATCAGCTGAAGAATCAGCCATAGAGCTCACGCTTTCTGCCCGACAGGTCAGCCAGGGTTTTAATGCAGATATTCACATCATTTACAATCTGAAAATCGAACATCCCTACGCAGATAAAATCCGCGCCATTCTCAAATGCCCATCTGAAACCATCTTCAGGTTTCAGGGCACCTGCTGCAAGGACCTTGAATCCCATCACCGGTATCTTAGACCTGTTGGCAAATTCCGCTGTCCTGTCGGGATACAGGCAGAAGAGATTATCATGGAAACGGTTATGATCAGGGCTTTTATTGCCGTCCACTTCAAAAGGTATCCTGTTTTCTCTCGGATGAGCCGACCAGTAGTTGTCGTGATGCATCGTTTTCATATAATAGTCGGGGATTATCCCTTTCTCCTCACAGGTAATAAGTGAATCAATGGTATGAGCTCCCAGTCCGGCGGTATAGCCCTGGCTACGTATTTTTTCAAGCATCATAGCGATGATCTCAGTTTTGTTGTCGCGGGTAAGCCAGTCGCACCAGTTGCCCTGGACCTGAAGAATATCAGCTCCAAGGTCCATTGCCTTGTTTATCTGCTCAAAATAATCCCCTTTCTCCATGTTGGGAGCCACCTGGCTGATGACGATTATCTTGCTTCCGGTCATTCTTTTGTATTTTGCCATCAGGGCATTTGTTGGAAACCCTATGTTGATGGCATTTATCCCTGCTTTCTCACCCAGGATGAGTGTTTCATATATCTTTTTCTCGGTGTTATATGCCTTGAAAAGATCTGGAACATAAATAAGGTCGCGTGAATGAGCCCATCCGCCAATCAGGTTGCCCCCCATTATAAGCCTGCTGATCTCATGGTTACCTACTTTTCCCTTTGGCAGAGTCCCCTTAAGTTCACCCAGGGCAGCCTGGTTCAACTGTATGGTAGCTCCTGACATTACGTCCACACCATATTTTTTGTTGTTGCCTACCGACCACCATCCCATGAGCCCAAGCAACGGCAATGATGCAAGATTCTTCACCATTTCACGCCTTGAATTCGATTCAGCCGACACCTGAGCTTCAGTATTACCTGAAATGCTCTTCCTCTTGAACAATGACTGTTTGATCAGGGTATCTATTCCATAGCCCTTTTCCCTGAAGAATAAAATGAAGAGCAGGGCCATGCACTCAATAAAGTTCTTGTCGACGATGAAGAGATGTCCCTCGCTGAATGACAGCAATGAATCGCCGAAAGGAGGATAGGCAAAATAATACAAAGCCAGTAAGAATGAACCGGCAGCAGCAGCCAGTCGGATAAAAATACCCGTGAAAAGAGCAAGACCTATCAGAATTAATCCGTACATATTAAGAATATCAACAACTTTCAACAGTCCCTCACTGTTCGCCATCCATTGATATAATCCTGATAGAGGACCTGTCGAGTTGGCCAGATAAGAGTAGGCAGTCCAGTTGCCGGCAAGGAGTTTTGCAATGCCTTCATATATGAAATGCCAGCCTATGGCCATTCTTAAAATTGTAACAAAGATCTTTGCCGGATCTGTTTTGTTGTTTTTCATTCTGATTTGAAATATTTTAAATTATTTGACTGGTTTAATAAAAAGGGCAATTATATCCAAATTATCACAATAACGTACAAAATGTGATAATTATCTCATCTGCCTGGAAACAGTATCAGCATTTCAATGGATTTTAACACAATCGACAAAGCTGATACGGAGAAATAGATTAATCAGTTTTCTCCAGAAGTAGAGATCGTAACGGTTCATTATGGCTGTCCCCCCGACAATGAGCCTATATATCCGGCAAGTTTCAAAAGATCATCACGTGATTCAAAATCAATTTTTTCCAGTTTTATGAATGCCTTTATATCATCCTCCTTTCCTGGTACAGCCTGGATTGCGTTCTTCCTGAGGAAAATCACGTATGGTTTCTCGGAAGATGACATATAATACTCAGCGGTTTTCTGAAAAACCCAGTCTTCCTGGGGACGTAGTTCGTATATCCTGCCTCCTGTGGCTACAGAGTTATACGAATCAACCGATGTATTCCTCGCAGTTGTACCAAAAGCTCCTTTCTTCTCCACATCTTTAAGTACAATGAGTTGTTTTACAAATACCCTGGGGTTATCACTCCTTATAAGCTCCATAAAACCATTATTATAATAAAAAGTATCCAGACCCACAGTAATAAGTCTCAGATCTTTCTTATTGGCAAGAATAAGGGTATCTTTTGACCGAATGAATTCCATTTCCCCAAGAAGAAAATTATAGTTGAAACGTTCTCTGATAACGGAACCATTTTTCATGATTCCCATTCCAGGACTAAAGTCAGGATAACGGTATCTGACCGAAGGAGGGAAATAGCTTTTTACAAGAGTACCGGCTTTTACGGTAATCCTATCATTGCTCTGTGCAGTAACGAAAGATGTTATCAGAATAAAACCGGCAAAAAACAGGATTGATTTATTCATCTTAAAACGGTTTATGGAATTTGAAAATTATTGATTTTACAGCCAAAAAGTCTAATGCAAAAATATAAGGATAAAATTACCAAAATCCCGGAACAATTATATGATTATCAAAAAGTATGCAAAGTATATCAATAGTGTTCGACTAATTTTAATAATTGAGATGTAAATTGTTGATCCTCTTTTCATTCACAAACAGGTCGCCACGCTGGGGCTCATTTTGCCGTGTTATTGTTTTCTACAAACAGGTCGTCACTGACGGGATTTAAAAGCCAAGGTATGTAGAGCCTGTCTCTCTTTGCGGGGAGCTGTTGACGATTGCTTGACATAGATTAAAATTTTTGTTAATAATACAGCAAGACGGAAGAAAGATACATAATTCTTATTATAAATCACAACCAGGTATCGCCCTTTCAGGGCTTAAAATCATTGGTGTGCTTCGACCCCCGGTTGCACCGGGGGTTATTCACATTCAGTCACTTACGTGACTTCTTTGTCCATCTGCTTCGCAGCTGGCCATAGAGACAACAGAACTTTACCTCCGGCAAATATCACTCTGGCAGGGACATGCTCTGAAAGAGCATCCTTCAACCGGTCGCACCGGGGATTATTCATATTCAGTCACTTACGTGACTTTTTTGTCGAGCT
>CAZTJT010000017.1:12796-89445 GCA_964613785.1 uncultured Rikenellaceae bacterium | reverse complement strand
TTTTTGTCACTACATTTATACAACCAAAAAGTTGCATTTATAACTTGAATTCAGCCTTTGAATTTTTCTCCAAGGATTGCATGGGCTGCAGCTAGTTCAACATTTATTTCGATTAGCGTCATGTTATTCTTTACGGTTTTTAATAAAGAATCATTACGCCGTATTGAATTTCTCAGTATGGTTATTGCTTCCTTTTCCCTTCCGGTCTCTTTATACAGATAACCTATATAAATATCATCCCGATCTCTTTTATATCCTGCGGAGGCAGCTTTATTGTACAATTTTTCAGCATTTTTAAAGTCTTTTTGAGCTGTCAGGACATGAAATTTCAAGACATCACATAATTGTTCATAGGGAGTAATGATGCGGATAGAATCGAGAAAATGAATTGCTTCTGTATATTTGCCCTGAGCCATTAAAATACCATTATATCGAACTATTAAATTGTATTCCGATTTTAATGAAAGTGAAATATTTAAATGTCTGATGCTTTTCGGATAATCGCTTAAATATAAGTACATGTATGCAATCCACTCATTAACCCATGGATTTGAATTACCCTCGAGATCATATGCCTTCTGAAAATATGGCAATGCTTTAATTAAATCATTTTTATTGAATAACAAAACCTGACCTGTTGAAATATTATATGCACAATTATCGGGAATAGATTTAACTACTTTTTCCAGGTATTTTAGTGCACTGTCAGGTTTACCGGAATACATATAAACCACTCCTATTCCATAGGCACTGTTAATATTATGAGGATCCAGCAGTTCAACTCTCTTATAGTAAAACATTGCCGAATCATAATTGCCTGATAAATTGTATGCTCTGCCTTTACCAGAAAATGCATCCGGAAATTCAGGGTCAATTTTCAGTGCCCGGTTGAATAGATTGAGAGCTGACCTTAAATAAACGCTGTCATATGTATAATCCCATTTAGCTAACATTTCATTTCCCCTTGAACATAAATCATAAGCCATAATTTCAGAGGTGGGTTTGGAATCAATCCTCCTTTCTTCCTCAGGAGAAATAACGGCATGCAATGATTCAGCAACCTTCCTTGATACATCGCTCTGAAATTCAAATATCCTGTCGGTATATTTTCCATTGTATATGTGTGACCAGAGATGGTCGCCGGTTTTTGCGTCAATCAATTGGGTTGCAATACGCAGGTCATCTCCTGATTTTCTTACGCTTCCTTCCAGAATAAACGATACATCAAGCTCATGACCAATGTCTTTGATATCTTTTTGAAGGTTGCGGTATTTTTCCACCGATGTTCTTGATTTTACCTTAAGACCTCCTATATTCTGAAGGTGATTCATTATCTCTTCCATCATCCCGTTACAGAAATATTCATTTCCCTCGTCAGGACTATCATTTATAAAAGGCAACACGGCAATAGATTTTTCAATCTGTTCAGAAGGCTTAAACAGTTTTGGAATGAATAATATGCCCAGCACTATCAATGCCAGTCCGATTAATGACCCTGCCAGAATTTTTATTTTATGATCTTTACGCAGAACAGATTTTGGTGCAATAACTTCCTCTGATTTCTCCTCAGGTTTATGCTTTCGCAATCTAATTGAATTAATGTTCTCTTTTATCGAATTAGCCACCTTGTTGATCTGGTCTCTGTAGTAGGTCTTGTTCAGATTGTCCTGCGGATGATCCTCATTTACTCTTAATGGTCTGTTAACACCAGCAGATTTATAGATAAAGTCTACACTCCGAAGGACTCCTCCCAGCACCGATTCACATAACCTGATATCAGAATCGTCCAGGTCATAAATTCTGACCGGCAATACCCTGCTTGCCACATTACCATTAGGTAGCTTGACCTTCAATCCAAACTGATCCTTGGAAGCCAGTTCGACAAACGCCTTAAACTCATGCTCCCAGGCGAAGGATTTGGGATCGCAATATGTACGGGAGATTATCGGGATAAAAACCAGACATTTAAGCTTATCCTTCAGGGATTCATCCACATCATGTGTTTCCAGTAGACCGTCATGAGGATTGATATCGAAATATACGCTGATGTCTTCTTTGAATGTTGATTCCAGTTCCCCTTTCAGATTATTCACAAACTCAGTTACCCAACCATTGTGTTTATTGTCCTTCTGTCGGTAGGAGATGAAGATGTCGTAGTTATATCCTTCAATTATACTGGGCATCTGAAGGTTAATTAGGCCACTATCAAATTTACACCTTATTTGAACCAAAGTCAAGTTCCTTTCAGTTTGTGAGAATTTGTGGCAGGGATATGATAAGAACGGTGTTAACTACCACCGACCTTTGTTTAAATTTAAACAGAATTGTCTTTTAAATCTTCTCCCAAACCTTCATCAGCCAAAAAGACACCCACAATAGGTCTTTTCATGTGTCTGATCTAAAAATGAAATCCGTCCTTCTTTGACCACTTCAGAAAAATGTCTGAAAACACGAATCAGGCAAGCTTTTCAAGAAGCGCTTTTAGTTTTGGAATACTCTCAGAAGCAGTTTTCCAGACGATATCCAGATCAACATCAATGTAGTCATGAATGAGTATATCTCTCATCCCTGCCATATCAGCCCAGGGTATTTCAGGGTTATTATTCCTGAAATCTTTAGTAATTCTCTTTGTGGCCTCTCCGATTATTTCCAATTGTCTTATCACTGCATCCTGAACTATGAAATCACCAACGAAAGTTGCATAATCTTTCGATGAAATATAAAGTTGAATTCTGGTTATACTCTGTAAGATATTTTCGATATAGAAAAGGTCGTCTTTCATTCAAAGATTATTCGAAGATCGTTATAGACGGATTTTCTGATCCTGTCGTTTTTTAATGCCTTCTCGGTAACAACATCAACCTTTTTTCCAAGTAAAGCAGAAAGCTCACGATGTATGCGAACTAGGTCCAGAAGTGAAATTGTTTCCTTGAATCTGACTAAAATGTCAATATCGCTATCCGCATTTTCTTCCTGCCTGGCGAATGAACCAAAGATTCCGATTTTTTCAGGACCGTACTGACTCAGATAACTGATTATTATACTATTTATCTCCTGTTGTTCCATTGAACATCAAAGATAAGTGTTTTTATGGGAAAGTACATAATACCGTTGATCGTACAACTTTGTGAATCTCATAAACCTCAGATACATATTGATGGGTACTTAAGATTTATTTGACTTCGGGTTTTTGGTGGTGTAACTTTGAGTATAATAATCATATAATGTAACAATCTGATGAAACTTAAAACTTTTTTTGTGTTAAACGCTGTTATTTTGGGAGCTTCTGCGGTCACCTGTTTATTATTTCCTGATAAGGTGTTGGCACTGTACGGTGTCGAATCCAATCCCGCTTCTTCGTTTATGGGACTTTATGGTGCACTTGGATCAATAGCAATAGTAACGGTAACCTGGTTTGCCAGAAATGTTGAAGATCAGAAAGCGCAAAGAGCTATAATTCTTGCACTGTTGATAACCAATATCATTGGTGTTATTATTTCAGTATCGGGTATAATTTCTGGCGTAATGACAAGGGGTTTACCAGTTGTCGGGATCTATCTGTTTTTTACGCTGGGGTACGCTTATTTCCTGTTTTTTAAAAAGAAATAATCTTTTAATACCAATTTGAGCAAATGAAAATGTTATGTTTAATAACTGTCCTGGTCTTGTTTATGTTTCTGACATTAAGATCCAATGCTCAAAGTCAGGAAGTCAATCCTGAAAATATTACCATTTTTCGCCAAGGAGTTTCTCTTATAGGAAAGTTTTATATAGCTGAAGGCCAAGGCTTATTTCCAACTTTACTGTTACTACAGGGTTTCCCAGGAAACCAGACTGATGTTATTGGATTGGGTAAAATATTGTCGCAATCCGCGATCAATGTGATGACTTTTAATTTCAGCGGAACACATCAAAGTGAGGGAGAGTGCAGCTTTGAAAACAGTCAACTCGATATAAAGGCGGCTCTTGAATTCCTATATTTTCCTGAAAATATAATCAGATACAAAATAGACACCTCTCTGATTGTTATTGGCGGATATTCTTACGGAGGAGGTATGGGTATGACTTATGCAATCAGAAATCCAAGGATCAAAAATATAATTACTATTGCAGGTAATGATTGGGGTGCTTTCTTTGAAGAATACCTTCGCAATAAGGAGTTGAAAAATACAACCGATGCAAATATTGACAGGACAATTGTATCAGGGATTGCCAGATTCGAAAAGGGCGGTACACCCAAAGAAATTGCAGAAGCAGGAATAGAAAAACTGGATTCAGCATATTTCTTGAGAAAAAGTGCTCATCGTCTGTCAAACAGAAATATATTGATTATTTGCGGGCTGGATGACGATACCGCTTACGATTTCATTTTACCATTTTATCGTGCGCTGAAGGAAGTAAATGCACAAAATGTACAAATCACTGCATTTCAGGACGATCACACCTTCCTTAAAACCAGAAAAGAATTATCGGCAACTATTACACAATGGATAAAAGCGATCTCTGAAAATCAGGAACAGTAAAATCTGAATTTAAGGATGGGTTTTAATCAAGAATGTCATATTGTCATTATTGACACCAGATTTTAAAAGGAGTGGACCAGATCTATTTGTCTTCAGCTTATTAATTGGATTAATTTATGTCTTATAACTTGAAATACATAATCATATGTCAGGCAAAAAAGATAATGGTATGAAAAATGAAATGAATCGTCGGAATTTTTTGAAGGTGACGGCTGCTACAGGAGCTGTTTTTTTCATGGATGGTGTTTTCAATGAGGGCGCTGCAGCCATGGAAGGATTAAAGATAGAGGAAGCAGAAAAATTAGTGATCACGGTAATTACCGATAATTACACAGATGCTTTAAGACCACACTATAAAATTGCCAGAAGACCTGAGGGTACAAAATCTCCGATGGATCTGATACTGCATGCCGAGCATGGACTGGCTTATCATGTTGAGACTGTAGTTAAAGCCAGATCTCATTCTTTTCTTTTTGATTTTGGAACAGATTTTCAAGGGATTAAAAGAAATATTGAGTTATTAAAGATTGATTTGAAAAGGATTGAGGCATTGATTTTGAGTCATGATCACTTTGACCACCAGGCAGCGATGATCGAGTTGCTTAAAGATAAAAAAGAAGAAATCTTTAAGGGTATTCCTTTTTATGTCGGAGAGCAATTTTTTGCAGGGAGCTACATGAGAACTTCCAGTGATAATGTTGCGAGCCTTATGGCACTGAAAAGAGAAGACATTGTGGAACTTGATCTGGTAGAGATTATTGAGATAAAACTTCCCAAGCAAATTGTACCAGGAGCATATCTGATTGGGGGAATTGACCAGGTTACTGATTATGAGAAGATACCACCTGTATTCTTAACCAAACGAGAAGGTCAGTTAGTACAAGATGATTTTATTGGTGAACAGGCGGTTGTGTTTTATGTCAAAGATAAAGGATTGGTTGTGCTTTCGGGTTGTGCCCATCGGGGAATTGTGAATACTATAATGCAGGCTCAAAAGATAACCGGAATTGAGAAAGTTCATGCTGTTATTGGAGGGTTTCATTTAACGGGAGCTAAACCAGAATTAATTCAAAGAACGATCAAAGATATCAAGGCCATTCATCCAGATTATATTATTCCATTACATTGCACAGGATTTGAGGCGATTACTGCATTTGCCCGGGAAATGCCAGATCAGTTCATTCTAAACACTTCAGGTACCCGATACATAATAACTTAAAAGGGAGAATTGTTCAAGCAGACCTAATTACGACAGATGATTCTCTCGTGGAGGCAGGTGAATTTTCCGTCTAAAACATCCATTTTTTTCTAAAATCCTGGCACCAAACTGGCGCCAAAAAAAAAGTTACAATTTTTGAGGTTGTAACTTCTTGATTTTGAGTGGGCCCAGCTGGGATCGAACCAGCGACCCCCTGATTATGAGTCAGGTGCTCTAACCGTCTGAGCTATGGGCCCGTTCTAGATCCAAGATGCAAATTACTTTTAAATCAGTATCCAGTAATCAGTAATTAAACCCTGACTTAAAACGGACTGCAATATTAATTATAATCACCAAATTTTCCAAACAGCAATCAAAAAGAAAATACTTAGATAAACCATTTTTGCATGTTATTCATAATCAAATGGTTTTTATGTTCCATTATTTATGCATCGTATAATGATGAACTGTTAACCTGGCGAAAAACCTGAAAAAGCAAGTCTTAAGCTATCGCAGGAATCACTTCCATCAGAAGTTTTAAAACCCGTTCCACATTTGATTCAAACACTTTGATCACCTCTTCCCACGAAACCGGCTTTTCATCCTCTTTCCAGGAATCAAAATCGGTGCTCATAGCTATTGCAGCATAGGGAATTCCGATTTCATTTGCAAGGATAACCTCAGGTGCAACCGACATATTGATTATATCAGCCCCCCACATCCTGAACATCTTCGATTCGGCACGGGTTGAAAATCTTGGTCCTTCGATCGAAATTATCGTTCCCCGGTCGTGTACGCGGATCCCGTTCTTCGCTGCCCCTTCGATCAGCAGCCGGCGAAGATTCATATCAAAAGGATCAGCCATGGGTGTGTGCTTCATGTGGCCCGGCTCAAACTCCTCAAAAAAGGTAATGCTCCTGTGCCTGGTAAAATCAATGAACTGGTCGGGGATGACCAGGTCACCCCTATGTATGTCCTCCCTTAAGCTTCCGCAGGCAGTGGTGGCGATAATATGGGTGCATCCCAGGCTTTTGAGGGCATGAATATTTGCCCTGTTGTTGACCTGCGACGGGGGTATGGTATGCCCGTAACCGTGCCTTGACAATATAACAATGTCAGTATTGGCAATTTTCCCGCACAGCAGGGATGAAGAGGGCTTTCCGTACGGGGTATCGATATCCCTTGTTTCAGGCGACTTCAGGAGGTCGGGATTTTCAAGTCCGGATCCTCCGATAACAGCTATTCTGGTCATGCTTCCTTTCTGAGATATTGCATCAAAACATTAACCGCTTCATCCATATCATGGCCAAATGTCAGGATTCCGGCCCTGTCGCCGGCCATTACAATGATCCTCTTTTCAATCACGTCTGATTCACTAAACAGCCTGAAAATGTCCTTTGCGAGGCCGGTTGTACCATAGTCCATTGAGGGATTTGTGGTAGGCACCTTGTAGATGAGTTCATTCCACAGATCGATGCTGTGAACATGTACCACCGCATTCGCACCAGGATCAGCCAGATAAATAGCCGCATGGGTGAGCGATTCGGATGAGGCTTTAAGGGGACCGATGCATTGAACAGCATTGTCATCAATGTTAAATGAATTTACTTTCACATAATGGCCCGGCTCAAGCTCAGGTATCTCACCTGTGGCTGATCCGGTTATTATAAATTGATTTCCTCCCCTGATCCTCATGCTTAAATTTCCAAATCCTACTCCGTTTTCATAGGCGCCTATAAGATCCATATTGTAAAGTATTTCCCTCCAGTAATTTATTATTTCATACTGTTCATCAGAGATCACGGGGCCCGACTGACTCCAGTGACAATTAAATTTTACCACTCCTTCCATCTTTGTCATATTTATCTGAAAACATCTCTTTTATCTTTTCTTCATCTGCACGGCAGATACCTCTTTCAGTAATGAGACCGGTTATCAGCCGTGCCGGTGTAATATCAAAACCATGATTCAGGGCTATGGTATTTACAGGACAGATCCTTACCGATTGAAGCTTTCCCCCTGAAAGCCCTGAGATGTGAGTCACCTCCTCCTGATCCCTCTCCTCGATCTCTATTTCACTTAATCCGTTCCGCGTGCCGAAATCGAAAGTCGTTGACGGGAACAGAGAGTAGAAGGGGATATTGTTGTCTTTAGCTGCAAGTGCCTTAAGATATGTTCCTATTTTATTGGCCACGTCTCCCAACGAGCTTGTCCTGTCGCTGCCTACAAATACGGCATCAACCATCTTTTTCTGCATAAGATGACCGCCCGAATTGTCAGTAACAAGGGTATGGGGCACTCCATGCTGACCCAGTTCCCATGCTGTGAGCTTTGATCCCTGATTCCTGGGACGGGTCTCATCGACCCACACATGCACCTTAATGCCTTTATCATGGGCGAAGTATATCGGAGCCGTGGCCGTCCCGTAATCAATGGTGGCAAGCCATCCGGCATTGCAATGCGTAAGTATGTTGACTGGTTCTCCCTTCTTTGACTCACTCAGACCTTCTATGATCTTCAACCCGTGGATACCGATCTGCCTGCAGTATTCCTTTTCAGTTTCACAGATCTCTACTGCAGTGCTCAACGCTGTTTCCGGAAGTGATCCTGAAAACGGATCTGCAAGCAGTTTTTTTAATGAATGATTGACTGACCATGAGAGATTAACAGCTGTAGGACGGCATGATAAAAGATATCTCGCAGCATTAAGGAGATGATCCCGGATGTTTGTCATTGGAGTGATCTCAAGGGTGGCAAGGTACATTCCGAAGGCAGCAGAAGCACCAATAAGGGGAGCTCCCCTTACCGTCATATTACTGATAGCATCAAATACATCGTCTACAGACTTTAGTTCCTTTATTTCAAAAAAGAATGGAAGCCTTTGCTGGTCAATCACTTTAACAACTTGAGGATCTGAACTGTCAACCCAGATGCTTTGAAAATTCTCATTTCCAACCCTCATCCCAAGAAGATCTTTTTTTGTTTTCTCAGGGTAAAATTAAGAATTTTTGCATTTCATCTGTAATCTGAAGCTCCATACATCTTTTAAAAGCCATTTAATTGCAGAGGTAATAATGCGAAAGTGTTGCCTCGTTATCTGTTGTTTCAGTAGCCTGTCAGTTAATAGTTTAATCAATAATAATAAACATTGTTGATCTCTGGTGAATTTTTTCTTAAAAATTAATACTTTAGTAAAGCATGCTGAACTCAGAAAGGGATCAGAAAAAGTTCTTAATAAAACTTTCAATAGGAAATGAGACAGGTAATTTGTTTTTTGATCATACTGTTCTGGAGCACCACGATCATCCTGGAAGCACAGCCAGGGATAAATGATATAGGTCAGTTCTACACTGAGTTTCAGAAGTACGCAGATAGGCGTTCAAAATCATTGTCATATCTTTCCGAAGAGTGGTCGGAAGCCGAACAATGGAGAGTCCAGGGACGTGCAAGAATGCTGGAATTGCTAGGGTATTGGCCCGAGCCTGTTGCTCTGAATCCTGTTATCCTTGAAACAACAAAAAAGACCGGATATACACGATATAAAGTCCGGTATTCTCTGACACCATATCGTCAGACAGAAGCATTCCTATTGATACCTGATGGTTTGACGGAACCTGCTCCATCAGTAATTGCATTGCATGACCACGGTGGATTTTATTACTATGGCAAAGAAAAGATCGTTGAGACTGAAAACCAGCCGGAGATTCTGAAGGAATTCATTGATAATTCATATGGTGGAAGGACCTATGCCGATGAGCTTGCACGCAAGGGATTCGTTGTCCTTTGCCCGGATGCCTTTTATTTCGGTTCCCAGCGGCTTGATACCGGGCTGTTGCCAGACTATTTCAAGAATAATTTTCCAGGAATCAGTTCAAATGACAGGAACATCTCCATTAAGGCCCTTAACCAGTTCTACTCTTCATACGAACAGATAATTGCAAAATATTTATTCGGATCCGGCACCACATGGCCGGGAGTACTGTTCCATGGCGACAGGGTTGCAGTCGACTTTCTTCTTATCCGACCTGAGGTTGATCCATCGCGGATAGGCTGCATGGGACTTTCAATTGGCGGGTTCAGGAGTGCCCATCTGTTTGGCCTTGATCCACGTATAAGCGCATGCGTGGATGCCGGCTGGATGACCTCATACAGCATGCAGATGGAAAATCATTTCCGGCATCATACATGGATGATATATATGCCGCGACAGCTTGAATACCTCGATCTGCCAGATGTGGTTACACTTGGGGCTCCAAAGCCTCTTATGATAATAAACTGCAAAAAAGATCAGCTTTATACCATAGATGCAATGCGGGCTTCTGCAGAAAAGATCGGGGAAATATATGGAAAGTTTGATGCGGTTGACCGTTTTGAGGTCAGATGGTATGACGTACCACATTCACTGAACGTTGAGATGCAGAATGATGCTATCAGATGGCTGGAATTCTGGTTAAAAAGGATGCCATAATATCTTCTTTATATTTCGAATTATCGACCGTTTTATTCGAAGATTTTGATCAGAATTATATAAATTTTAACTTTGTCCTGTTTCGATCAGCAAAAATATTTCATTTGGAATATGATTGATAAAGAGGAATATAGAAAAAGAATAATTATATCGGCAAGGCAGATCTTCAGCCGTTATGGATTTAGAAAAACCACCATGGATGAAATTGCCAGGGCCTTGAAGATGGGTAAAAGCTCTGTTTATTATTATTTTAAAAGCAAGGAAGAGATATTTAAAGCAGTGGTTCTATATGAAGCCAATTTGCTTAGGAATGAGCTTACCATGGCCATAAAGTCCGTAGATTCGCCGGTTGACAAGATGAGGAACTATGTATTTGTAAGAATGAAATCGTTCGAAAAACTCTCAAATTACTATAATGCGATTTTTGACAGGAACCTCGATCACTTTGATTTCATTGAGAACATAAGGGCAAAATATGACCGTGAGGAGCTTGCTATATTAAGGCTCATCCTCTATGACGGTGCAAGAAAGAAAATATTTAAAATTGAGAACAGTGAATACACTGCCCTTGCTGTTCAGACAGCCCTGAAGGGTCTGGAAGTGCCTCTTTTCTGGCAAAAGAGAGAAATGAACTTAGAAGAAAGGCTGAATGCAATTCTCGACATCCTATTTTACGGCATATTGCATTAAGGGATCATTTTCTTTTAATAACCGCCCTTTTTCCCTGTTTAAGGCTGACATACAGCCAGACTGCTCCGGCGAGTACGAATGGTATGCTAAGCCATTGTCCCATATTGAGCTTCATGGTTGACTCAAATGCAACCTGATCCTCTTTAAGGAATTCGATGAAAAATCTGGCGGTAAAAACAAGTATCATAAGAAGGCTTATCAGCAGGCCCTGAACATGTTCACCCTTTTTACGCCAGTATAATCTGTAGAGCAGGATGAAAATCAGAAGGTAGGTCAGGCCTTCATATATCTGTGTAGGGTGTTTGGGAGCCGTCTCACCGTTACGGAGGAATACGAATCCCCAGGGCAGGGTTGTCTCCACTCCGTAGATCTCCGAATTCATCAGATTTCCCATTCTGATAAAGAAGCCCGAGAGGGCAACCACAATTGCAATTCTGTCAATCACCCATGTGTAGTCTTTCTTTTCTTTTCTCACGAACAACCATAAGGCAATCAGGATCCCAATAGCAGCTCCGTGACTTGCAAGACCACCTCTCCATATCTTAAGAATTTCAAGGGGATTGCTCAGGTAATAAGCAGGTTCATAAAAAAAACAATGACCCAGTCTTGCTCCAATGACCACACCGACAGCCATATATACAGTGAGGCGGTCGAGGATTTCCTGCTTAAGGTTTTCATTCCTGAAGATCTTGTTCATAATTATATATCCGAACAAAAATGATGATGCAAAAAGAAGACCATACCATCTCACGGCAAAGGAACCTATCCTGAATATTTCAGGATTAACGTCCCATGGAATAATTAAAAAGTGCATACAAGGCGGTTTAATGATCAGCAAATTTAGAAAATATTATTATTACAGAACAAAAGATTGAATTTTAACCTGCAGCCCGACATGTAACTGTAGTATATTTAAAAAAATGTAAGTTTGCAATAATAAAAAATGACAGTTAATGAAGGAGAAAGCATTCGGGGATCTGCTGCTTTTGCTGGCTGCCTTTGGGCTGACAGCCGGATGTGCCAAAATAAGTTCTCCTTCAGGTGGTCCGAGAGACAGGGAGATCCCGGTCATTACCGCAAGCAATCCGGTTAACGGAACGGTCAACTTCAGAGGCAAAGAGATTTCAATCTCGTTTAATGAATATGTAGTACTGGATAAGATAAACGAGAAATTCATGGTTTCACCTCCCATGAAATTAAAGCCCAGGGTATTTACTCGAGGTAAAGATGTAAGGATCCAGCTTAATGAAGCAATGCGTGACAGTACTACATATACATTTTACTTCCAGGATGCAATCCGTGACCTTAATGAAGGGAACGCGATAAACAATTATCAGTTTGTTGTTTCGACCGGACCAGTTATTGACTCTTTGTCAGTCACAGGCAACGTTGCTGGTTCTGTCAACCTCGATCCTCCTGAGAACACACTAATTCTGCTTTATTCACAAATGGCTGATTCTTTTGTTGTTAAACATCTTCCCGATTATATTACCAGAGCGGAATATAATGGGGAATTCAGGATCGACAATGTAAAAGCCGGCAGATACAGGCTTTATGCCCTGAAGGATGCTGATAACAGTAAAAATTATAATAACCCGGATGAAGAGTTTGGATTTTATCCCGAGGCTGTCGAAATAACTCCTGAGAAGAATTATCTGCCTGTAATAAAGGATTCTTCTGATGTAAGATCTTCTGAAAAGGATTTTAAAGTTTCTGCTGGATCAGCGAGGGAAAGCTCCAGGTCGGGGAGTACCGGATCTGGTACAAGGACTCCTGCAGGCGGAATTGCTGAAAAACCCAAGATTAAACCTCCTATAAAGGGCGAGTATCAGCTTATTATGTTTCAGGCTGAGAAACGAAATCACTATCTGACTTCTTCGAAAAGGCCGTTACCTTATCAGTTGATTTACACTCTTTCCCTTCCTCCCGAAAAACTCAGATTCAGTTTCCGTATACCCGAGGTTGATGAAAACAAATACTATCTGGAGAACACCAGGAACAAAGATACTATAACTGTTTGGATTACAGATAGTACTGTTTACAACAAGCCACTTCTTACAACTGTAGTGGAATTTCCTTTCACCGATTCGATTGGGGTCACCAGCCTGAAGACGGATACCATCATTATGCGTTACCTTGCGCCGAGGGCACCCCGGACAAAAGTTGTCAGACGAACACCATACAAAGTCAACTACGGACTCAGAAGCGGGCAAACAAGACCCGATATCATGATTAAATTTACTGCTCCCGTACCTTTCGGGGAAACCGATACCTCACGTATCAGGTTGTTTGAAACAATTAAATCGGAGATGTTGAAAGTACCTTATTCTCTGCGTAAGGACAGTATCAACAGTTGTATATATTTTATGGATGCTGATCTTCAGGCAGGTAAGAGCTACCTGTTTATCGCCGACTCTGCAGCCTTTAAAAGCATTTACGGTGATATCACCGACTCGACGGGAATAAAATTCTCACTGATGACACCTGAATCATTCGGCAAACTTACATTGGATGTTAAAAACCATTCAGGAGGGCGCATCATTCAGATTCTTGATAAATCAGAAAAGATTGTGAGGGAAAAATATATTAAAGAAGATGGTCTGGTGGAATTCATTCTTCTTGAAAAGGGAACTTACAGGATTCGGGTTATTTATGATCTTAATGGAGACGGGCGATGGACTACCGGTGACTTCACTATCCACAGGCAGCCGGAGCCAGTATCATATTATCCCAAGGAGATAGAAATAAAGGAAAACTGGGAATTAGAGCAGGACTGGGATATCGGGGAAAAGAATTTCAAGGATGCAAAACTTTTAAATATTAAAAGCTCCGGAATAAGATGAGTGGATCAACGGATTATTAAATAATAAGAAACCCACATGTTTTGCAAACACAAACACTCATAAATATAATTTTATAAAACATGTGTGGTTCCATCATACCTTTAAAATCAAAATTATATTATGATGAAAATGAAGAAAGAAGTAGTTGCCGGTGTGGATATAGGAGGGACCAACACGGAACTTGGTATTGTTGACAAGACTGGTGATGTGATAATGGAAAGCACCCTTAATACCACCGATTACCCGAAGGTTGAGAATTTTGTAAAAGCACTGGTAAAAAACATCAGGGAACTGGTCAAAAAGGACTCAGATCTGAAACTCGTTGGTGTCGGAATAGGAGCTCCCAATGCAAATTATCATAAGGGGACAATTGAACTGGCTCCCAACCTGGCCTGGAAAGGGATTGTTCCTCTTGTAAGTCTCATGAAGGAAAAGATAGACGTACCGGTTGTGATGACGAATGATGCAAAGGCAGCAGCGATGGGTGAGATGTTGTTTGGAGGTGCAAAGAACATGAAAGATTTTATTATCCTCACTCTGGGAACCGGTTTAGGTAGCGGAATTGTAGTAAATGGCCAGGTAGTATACGGTCACACTGGATTTGCAGGAGAGCTTGGACACACGATAATTGTTCCAGGCGGAAGGGCCTGCGGCTGTGGGCGTCATGGTTGTTATGAGACTTATGGTTCTGCGTCGGGGCTAGTGAGGACTGTACTATATCTTCTCAGCGAAATGAAAGATCCCAGTCAGCTCCGCGACATACCGCCATCGGATCTCACAGCAAAAAAAATTGCAGAAGCTGCCGCTGCGAATGATCCTGTGGCACTGGAGGCGATGGATTATACTGCTGAAAGACTGGCATTCGGTATTATAAATGCAATAGGGTTCTCAAGCCCTGAAGCCATCTTCCTTTTCGGTGGGCTTGCCCAGGCAGGGGAAGCCCTTTTCAAACCTGTCAGAAAGTATGTTGAAATGGGTGTTCAGCCCATATACAAGGGCACTGTCAAAATTCTTCCTTCAGCCGTTCCTGAAAGCAATGCAGCCGTTCTGGGATCTGCGGCACTCATATGGAATGAATTAATTAAGTGAAAGATGTCGGAAGATTGATAAATATTTATTGTATTTTTGGCTTTCCCCCGTCCGGGGATTAATTCATTCCATTATGAATACTATTGAGGTTACGAAGCTGGATATTGATTCTGCAAAACCTGATCTTGAAGAGGTTTCTGCAAAACTTGACAATCTTCCTGTTAAACACAGGATAGAAACACTTAACTGGAAGGATTTCAACTATAAACCTGAAGTCTCTTTTGCTATAGCTTACGGCGAAAAGGAAATCTATCTGAAGTATTATGTAAAGGAGAACTTCATGAAGGCTGAGAAGACAGAGACGAATCAGATGGTCTGCGAAGATTCATGCGTTGAGTTTTTTGTATCACCTGAAGCTGACGGGATCTATTATAATCTTGAATTTAATCCTATTGGTACATGCCTTCTGGGAACAGGCACCTCGAGAGAAACCAGCAGAAGGGCAGATCCTGAAATCATCTCAGGGATACGCAGGCTTGCCTCTTCAGGCAGCAAACCATTTGAGGAAAGAACGGGCGATTTGGAGTGGACTCTCACCCTTGCTATCCCTCTGGAGGTTTTTTTCCATCATAATATAAAAGATCTCAAAGGCAGGACCTTCAGGGCCAACTTTTATAAATGCGGTGATAACCTGACGGTTCCTCACTATGTGACATGGAATCCCGTAGGTACTGAAAATCCTGATTATCATCAACCTCAATATTTCGGGACATTGCGATTTGTTTGATGGACTGTAAGGGATGGGTGACAGGATATTGGCTAAATTTAAAGAGTAAGAAAATTATCAGGTAAGTACATAAGTCATAATTAAGGATTGATAAGGTAAGAATTAAAATATGAAAAATTTTAAGCTATGCTAAAAGGGAACATTCTCATCGGGCAGTCGGGCGGACCAACTTCGGTCATCAATTCCAGCCTGGCTGGAGTAATAGAGGAGGCGAAGGCTCAGAACCATGATGGTGATATATACGGGATGCATTATGGAATTGAAGGATTCATGCAGGAATGGATTTATGATTTAGGCAGGCAGCCTGACCATATCATAAAAGGTTTGCGGCGTACGCCCTCATCAGCCCTCGGGTCGTCGAGGCACAAGGTTCGCGACCACGATATGCCGAGGATACTTGAGGTTCTGAAAAAATACAATATCCGTTATTTTTTCCTGATAGGAGGGAATGATACCATGGATACCATTCATCGGGTGGAAGAGTACTGCAGAAGCACGGGCTACGAGATGACTGGAGTGGGGATACCCAAAACGGTTGACAATGATCTCTTCGGAACTGATCATACACCTGGTTTTGCTTCAGCAGCACGGTCGAATATACTGAATGTTCTTCAGGCTGGTGTGCTGGCCCGCGATATGCAGAAAGTTGATAAGTTTGTGGTTTACCAGACCATTGGCAGGGATGCAGGGTGGCTTGCTGCAGCAACAGCAATGGCCAGGAAAAATGAGGACGATGCGCCCCATCTAATCTATGCTCCGGAATTCAAATTTGAGCGTAATAAGTTCCTTGCCGACGTGGAGAATTGTGTCAAAAACTACGGATGGGTTTCAATAGTCTGCGGCGAGGGCCTCAAGTATGCCGACGGAACTCCCGTGAGTGCATCAATGACCAGGGACAAGTTCAATAATATAGAGTTTGGTGCTATGGGAGGAACAAGTGTTGCTGTCAACCTCCATAAGATCATATCCGAGGAATTTGGTCTCAGGGGAGAGTTCCAGATCACTGAGTCGTTAATAATGTGCGATTTTGTAAGAGCATCGGAAGTTGATCTTGAAGAAGCCTTTCAGTGTGGTGCAGAAGCTGTAAAGCTGGCATTAAAGGGTGAAACCGGTGTAATGGTTACTATAAACAGATTGTCAGACGATCCCTATATGATAGAGTTTGGCAAGGTTCCCCTTCATGAGGTTGCAGTTGCAGCAAAGCCGATGCCTACAGAGTACTTCAACAAAGAAGGAAATTATGTGTCAGACTCCTTTATTAAATACATGAAACCTCTGGCAGGTGAAATTCCTGAATTTGTCAGGCTTGAAAAAATATTCACAAAACAATAAATATAAAATGGCAATAAAGTTTAATAAAGTTGCATTGTCGATCAATGCTCACCCCGACGATGCTGAAGCTTGGAACGCAGGAGCACTTAAACTTCTTAAGGACAAGGGTTACAAGATAGTAATAGCAACTATGACCGGTGGAGATCTGGGAGGTTGCAACATGAATATGGAAGAGACTGCAAAAGTAAGGTACGAGGAAGCGAAAAAAGCAGCTGCAGTGCTTGATGCAGAATATTACACCATGGGAGGGATTGATGGATTCCTTTATGACACAAAAGAGATGAGACTCAAGGTTATTTCACTTATAAGAAAGGTTCAGGCCGGGGTCATTTTTACTCATCTTAATGTCGACTATCATTCCGACCATAGGACAACAGCTGCAATTGTTGAGGCAGCAGCGATGGTCTGCTCCCTTGGTACCGTCCCGGTTCCTGAAAAGCCGGTTGAAGTTACACCTCTCCTGTATCACTCTTCCCCACTGACTCTTACCGATCCTATGGGCTCACAAATTGTACCGCCTCATTTTCTTGTAGATGTTACATCGGTAATAGAAACAAAAAGACAGATGCTTGAGTGTCATATCTCCCAGATAGAACTTATGAGGCACATGCATAAGATGGATGACTTCTTCGGGTTTGTTCTTGAAGGGAACCGGAATTATGGAAAGATGGCTGGGGTGGAATACGCTGAAGTATACTGGCAGCATCTGGGAGGAGGATTTCAGAAAGAACCGCAGGTCCAGGAAGATTTATCGGAGTACTTAATAAATAAATTCTAGAACATATGAACTTAAACGACTCAAAATACCACAGTTTTGCCCTTGTAAGGGAAATGATGGAGACTCCGGGCATTGTTAGAGCATTTAATCCTGACAGTTCGGAACCCTTTGTACAATCGGTAAAAGCAAAAAAGGGACTTTTCCTTACCGGTGAGGGCAGTAGCAGGATTTTCCCTGCCAGGAGAGCAATCTATTCAAACATGAAGAAGGAATTCCTTGTTCCTGTGCTTACTGAAGGGTGCACTCAGGCTGCTGAATATGAGCTTAAGGATTTTGCAGTGTTTGCCGCTTCAAATTCGGGTCAGACAAAAGAAGTAATTCGCCTTATGAATGTTCTTAAAAGGCAGAATCATAATGCAATTTTCGGGCTGACTGCTAATAAGAATACAAAGCTTGAGGAATATGCAAATAAGACACATGTTCTCTCATGCGGCAAAGAGGATGCCGTAGCTGCAACAAAGTCGGTAATAGAACAGGGATTGTTTTATGACTCACTGCTCAGAAAACTGAGGGGTGAAAAGATGCAAGGTTTGGAAACTGCAGCAGATCTGACAGAAGCTGTGCTTACAGCTCCACTTGATCCGCAGATAACGGAGATCATCAGCAAAGCCGATCTTATTTATTTTGCAGGACGCGACAATGGTGTTGCAGCAGAACTGGCACTTAAAACAAATGAAATAACAAGGAAAAAATCAGCATTCCTTGAAGGGACCTTTGCAGTTCATGGAATAGAAGAAGTAATGGATAAAAACGAAGTTCTTATCTGGATCGATCCTTTTGAGGCAGAACAGGACAAATTTGCTGAGTGCCTTGTGAAAGGAGTTGGGATGCAGGTTATTGCCTTGGCAAAAGCAAAGACCATTTTCCCTACTATAATTATTCCTGATGGAGGGGATTATTCAGAATACATTCAACTTGCAGCAGGCTGGAATATACTGGTTGAAACGGGGATATCTCTTGGAATTGATCTTGACCATCCGACAAGAGCCCGCAAGGTAGGTAATGAATACGTTCCTGAGTAAAATCCCGTTATATCTTGGAGATTTGATATCAGGAAAAAGTATTTAAATTTAATTACCACAATCAGTATGGCAAAAAAACAAGTTGTTGTTGGAGTAGATCTCGGCGGAACCAACACAGTTTTTGGTATTGTAGACCGTGATGGTAACATACTTGCCGAAGACAGTATAAAAACCACTCATTATGATGAGATTGAGGTTTTTGTAGCTGCTCTTTATGAAAAGATAATGGTGACCAGACAGAAGGTCACTGAAGGAATTGAAATAATAGGTTTTGGCATAGGTGCACCAATGGGGAACATCAACAAGGGAACCATTGAACATCCTGCGGGCCTGCCATGGAAAGGCATTATTCCTCTGTCTGAGATCTTCTCCAGGCATACTGCGCTCCCTGTGGTTGTGACAAATGATGCCAATGCTGCCGCAGTGGGAGAGATGATTTATGGAGGGGCCAAGGGTATGAAGGATTTTGTTGTTATTACCCTTGGAACAGGATTGGGAAGCGGTTTTGTAATTGACGGTAAACTTGTTTACGGACATGACGGTTTCGCGGGTGAGCTAGGCCACACTGCAATCAGGCCCGGTCCTTCAAACCGTGAATGCGGATGCGGTAGAAAAGGATGTCTTGAGACCTATGTTTCTGCAACCGGACTGAAAAGGACTTTGCTTAAAATTATGGCCGACAGTACTCTCCCGAGCGAGCTGAGAAAGTACAGTTTTGAGGAACTTGATGCGGAAATAATTCATGAGGCAGCCAAACGAGGGGATGTAATTGCCAAAAGAGCATTTGAACATACAGGAATGATGCTGGGCTTCAAGCTGGCTGATGTTGTGGCACATACAAATCCGGAAGCCATTTTCCTTTTTGGAGGCCTGGCCCTTGCAAAGGAACTTATCTTTGAGCCTGCAAAAAAATTCATGGAAGAAAACCTGCTCCATATTTACAAGGATAAGGTAAAACTGCTGCCATCGGAACTAAGTACGCAGAACGCTGCTGTCCTCGGGGCAAGTTCTCTGATCTGGTCGCTGAAAGAAAACGAAACACAGAAATAATAATCATCTTAAATGGCCAATTTCAATCAGGTGTTAAACCACATCCTGGGCATAGTTTTCATAATAATAATTTTCTCTATTGCCTATGCTTACCTCAAACCACATCAGCTGCATAAACGAAGACTGGTTTCAACACTCCTTTTGAAAGTCTCATATCTTATCTATCTTATTATTCTTCTAATCATCGTATATCTTTCATCTCTTGTAAAAGGGGGTCTCGACCAGGTGTTTGCAGGAGCTGAATTTTTTATTTTTCTAATAGTACTTTTTGCTCCCGCAATCGGGATCTTTGCACGTAAACTTGGTTATTTCAATAAAAAGAGAGAAGAATACAATTACTTTTTTACTGCCGTCAATCTGGTTTCGATAGCGGCCATTCTGATGATGTATTTCATCTGATCTCAGAAAAAGTATCAGATCTGTTTATAGTTACAAATCATATTGTACCTTTGTCATAACCTTAAACAATTGATCTTATGATAAAAGAAAGACTAGTTGGCTACATTGAGCAAAGCATCAGGCAGAACTGGGAAATCGAAGCTTTATCGAACTACAGGGAGAAAGGATTTACCTACAGGGAGATTGCCGGTAAGATCCTTAAGCTTCATCTTTTCTTTAAAGATGTAGGAATAAAGGAAGGTGACAAAATTGCACTTGTTGGAAGGAACTCAGCCAACTGGTGCATTATTTACCTTGCAACAGTGACCTATGGAGCGGTTATTGTTCCAATATTGCCTGACTTCAAGCCAGAAGACCTTATGAACCTGATCAATCATTCGGATTCTGTTTTGCTTTTTGCGGATGATAAGATCTGGGAAACTTTTGATATCGGCAGGTTGCCATCTGTAAAAGGAGTCATATCAGTAGATACTTTTGCTCTCCTCTCTTCGGGAGATGCCCTGCTAAGAGATGACTATTCAAAGCTTGAAGAGAAATTCAAAAGTGCCTATCCGGAAGTGAGGAAGGATGATGTCAAATTCTCCGACGTTACAAACGACAAGCTTGCAGTGATAAGCTATACAGGAGGTACAACAGGTTTTTCAAAGGGAGTTATGATCTCCCATAACAGCCTGGCAGCAAATGTAAGGTTTGCACAGAACCATATGCCTCTTAAGCCTGGCGATCCACTGGTTTCATTCCTTCCACTTGCCCATACCTACGGCTGTGCTTTTGAATTCCTTTTCCCTTTTACATACGGATGCCATATCACAATATTGTCAAAAACCCCATCTCCACAGATTATCGTTCAGGCATTCAAGGAAATAAAACCCAGGCTTATCCTGTCGGTTCCCCTTGTTATTGAGAAAATATTCAAAAAACAGCTGCTTCCGGTTATCAATAAACCTCACATGAAAATACTTCTTGCAATCCCGGGAGTGAACAAGATACTTCATAAAAAGATTCGGGAAAAGCTTGTGGAGACTTTCGGAGGCAGATTTCATGAGATTGTCATTGGAGGTGCAGCCTTCAATCCCGAAGCAGAACTGTTCTTTAAAAAGATTGGATTCAGGTTCACCGTAGGATATGGAATGACCGAATGCGGACCACTTATAAGCTATGCATCATGGGATACCACTAAGATCGGAGCCTCAGGAAGACCGGTCGATACTCTCGAAGTTACAATCGATTCACCCGATCCTCAGAAAATTGTTGGCGAAATAATTCTCAGGGGTGAAAATGTTATGCTCGGATACTACAAAAATGAGAAAGCTACCAGGGAAATAATTGATGAAAAGGGATGGATGCACACCGGCGACCTGGGTATCATGGACAAGGAGGGCAATATATTTATCAAGGGAAGAAGCAAAACCATGCTGCTCGGCGCTTCAGGGAAGAACATTTTCCCGGAAGAGATTGAAGCAGTTATAAACAACATGGATTATATTTCTGAATCGCTTGTCATTTCTGAAGATGATAAACTTGTTGGACTGATTTATCCCGACTATGAATCGATTAAGAAAGACAATATTTCGGATGAGCAGTTATTAACAATACTTGAAGAGACACGAAAGAAAGTCAACGAAAAGCTACCCGACTTCATGGCTGTGACAAAATTCCGAATACATCCGGAAGAATTTGCAAAAACACCAAAAAGAAGCATTAAGAGATTCCTCTATACCAAAAACTAAACTTTGGTATCGTTTGCAACATCAACAGTCAGGTAAAGAATTGAGGATTTCAGCCCCGATTGATATAGGGAGCTTATTCCTGACCTGGCGGCAGAAATGATATTTGCTTCCCGGTTTTATTCCTGATTATTTTACAACTGGAAGCTATAGAAATTAAAATCAATATTATAACTGATGAATTTTTATGCGTTGATAGTTGCAGGAGGGACAGGCAAAAGAATGGGAACTGACATACCGAAGCAATTTATTGAGCTTGCCGGGAAACCGATTCTTATGCATACAATTAATCGTTTCATAGCTTTCGGAAAATACATTGAAATAATCATTGTTCTTCCTGAAGATCATTTTAAATTATGGGAAAATCTTAAGGAAAAATATGCATTCAAAGTTCCTCACGAAGTAATTAGAGGAGGAACTACAAGATTTCTGTCAGTAAAGAGCGGACTTGAACTTATTACCGGAAACGGACTTGTGGCTATTCATGATGGAGTAAGGCCACTTGTAAGCACTACCGTAATAAGAAGATGTTTTGAAACTGCAGAAAAATTTGGCAGCGCTGTACCGGTTGTCAGTAATACCAGCTCACTCAGACTATTGACCGATGTTGGAAGTATACCAGTGAGCCGGAAAGACATAGTGATTGTGCAAACTCCCCAGGTTTTCCGTACTGAGCTAATAAGAGAAGCGTATATGCAGGATTATTCTGAGGAATTCACCGATGATGCAACGGTTCTTGAAAAATCGGGCGGAAAGATCCGGCTGGTTGAGGGAAACAGGGAGAATATAAAGATTACAAACCCTGAGGACCTTCTTATTGCTTCTACACTGCTCCCAAAAATTACCTGACATTATCAGTAATTTGTATATTTGGATCGGTTAACATGTGCATGATGAAAATCAAATTCATAATCTCTATTGCTGCACTGGCATTTCTCACATCGTGTGCTGAATTGTTTACTGTAGTACAGTCGGGTGCGGGTACACCTCTTTCAGAGGAGGAGGTGATAAGAGGCCTGAAGGAAGCTCTCTCAACCGGGGCAAGAAATTCTGCAGAAAGACTTGGAGCAGAGAATGGATATTTTGGCGATTCGATGGTCAAAATTCTGCTTCCTGATGAAGCAAAGGTCATTGTCGACAATATTGCTAAAATCCCTGGTGGGGATAAGCTTATAGAGGATGTAATACTCAGGATAAACAGAGCTGCCGAGGACGCCGCTAAGAATGCTGCTCCGATCTTTGTGAACAGTATCACCCAGATGACAATAAAGGATGCATTTAACATTCTGAGAGGATCTGACAATGCTGCAACATCATATTTGAGATCAACCACCTGGGGTCCGTTGCATGATCTTTATAAGCCAAAGATCCGTAATTCGACTGAGAAGAAAATTGCAGGTAACATATCCACGCAGGATGCCTGGTCAGCCCTTACGGACAGGTGGAACAATTTTGCAAATTCAGTTCCGGGTAGGCTTGCCGGGTATAAACCAGTAAATATCGAACTTGATGATTTCCTCACCACCAAGGCACTTAACGGATTGTTTTTAAAGATTGAAATTGAAGAGTTGAAAATACGAAGGGATGTATCAGCGAGGGTTACACCCATTCTGAAACGTGTTTTCGGGTCTCTTGATAATAACCAGAAATAAATCACTATTAGACAAATGTCTGAAAAGAAAATAATTTCATTCAAGGGCCTGGAGGTAAAGATTACCGATCATGTCAATGAAGGAATTCTTGAAATTCTGAATAATACTGTTCTTGGATCAGAGGGGGGCTTGAGATACCAGCTTCGCAACATTCCTTCAAGGATTGAAGCATATGGCGATCAGATAAGGTTTATTTCACTATACAAAGCCGGCAGGATAACCGGAACCATTGGCGCATGCTTCAGGACAACCGGACAGGGAAATCTGAGATATCCGTCAACTTATATCCGATACCTGGCTTTTCAGTCAGGCTATCAGGCTCATGGGGTATTAAGGAAGCGTAAGCGTGATAAGGTTAAAGCTGACAGGGATGATTCCTTCAAAGAGAAAGCCCTGGCAATTTTCAGCAAACCCGACCTGCTTGATTTCAAGGGATATAACGAGGGAGACAAGCACATAATGTATGCTCTGGTGGAGAGTATGAACGAGCGGTCGAAAAACCTGATTAGCCAGGCAGGTTACGATTACATTCGTTCCTTTCTGACTGTAGCATTCAGTCGTTTCTCACCAAAACCTGACAGTCGTGTTTCAAAAATAACGGATCAGGAAAAGAGAAAGATGGAGTCGCTTTTATTAGATTATTACAAGGATCACTCGCTTTTCAGCCTTGATTATGTGTTTTATGGCAATAGGTATTATGTACTTAAGGAAGGTGGTGAAATATTAGCAGGGGTCAGTGCAATACCTTCATCATACAAGATATACAAGATGCCCGGAGTATGGGGATGGGTACTTATGAAAGTTCTTCCAAAGGCGCCATATTTCAGAAAGCTTTTCTTCCCTGAAGAATTCCGGCATATTGTTTTTGATGCTATTTACTGCAGAAAAGGACATGAAGAGTACCTTGCCAACCTGTTTGAATCAGTGTGTGCTATGGAAGGATTCAATACAGGCCTTACCTGGCTGGATGACAGATGTGAATTATTTGACAAACTGAGGTCAGGTGTAAAAATGGGCGCATTAAACCGTATGCTTAATGCCAAACCCGGACTTGTTTATGCCAAATTCATTAACCTTACAGAAAAAGAAAAGGAGTGTTTTTACGACGCCCCGGCATACATCTCGGGTTTTGACTTTTCATAAGCATAAACCAGTTATAATCTTTAATTCTAATAAATAAATCCATGAAAAAAACTTTAATACTCCTTGTTTTATTGTTAATTTTTTCACAAATGGTTTATCCACAGGAGGGAGAAGAAAGATATATCCCAGAGACAGATCCGCTGGTGTTGAATAAGCTCGAACAATGGCAGGACCTGAAGTTCGGACTGCTGATGCACTGGGGGCCTTACAGCCAATGGGGAATAGTGGAGTCCTGGTCGATATGTGCAGAGGATGAAGGATGGTGCAGACGCAAGGATCCTGATTATACAAGGTATAAGAGGGATTATGAAAATCTTCAGACAACTTTCAATCCGGTTGGTTTTGATCCGTCTAAATGGGCCAGAGCAGCAAAAAATGCTGGAATGAGATATGTTGTATTTACAACCAAGCACCATGATGGATTCTGCATGTTTGATACAAAGCTTACCGACTACAGGATCACCAATAATAAGACTCCGTTTCATTCCGATCCCCGGGCAAATATTACAAAGGAGATTTTCAATGCTTTCAGGGGAGAGAATATGTGGGTGGGAGCATACTTCTCCAAACCCGACTGGCACTCGGAGTTTTACTGGTGGCCCAATTTTGCAACTCCCGACAGGAATGTAAACTACAGTATCAAAGCATATCCCGACCGCTGGGAAGCTTTCGTTAAGTATTCACACGGACAGATAATGGAACTGCTTGAAGGAGACTACGGCAAGGTGGATATTTTGTGGCTCGACGGAGGATGGGTACAGAAACAGACTGATGACCAGATATTGAAATATATTACTTCGGATGAATATAAGTTCACACGTATTCAGAACCAGGACATACGGATGGATGAGCTGGTTGCACGGGCAAGGCAGAAACAGCCCGGTTTGATTGTGGTCGACAGGGCAGTCTACGGAAAAAACCAGAATTATCTTACACCTGAAAACAGAGTCCCTGAAAAAGCTTTGCCATATCCCTGGGAATCATGCATCATTGCAGGTGGAGGCTGGTCGTGGGTGCCTGATGCGAAATATATGTCGGGAAGAGAAGCTGTGCAAATGCTTGTGGATATTATTGTGAAAGGTGGCAACCTGTTGCTGAATATAGCTCCGGGGCCGCAGGGACAGTGGCACGACGAAGCTTACAGGCTTCTTGAAGACATTGGCAGATGGATTAATGTAAACGGTGAGGCTGTTTACGGCACCAGGGCACTTGCTCCCTATAAGGAAGGGAAGGTATGTATATCAAAAAAAGGAGAAAATACAATTTATATCTATTATATGGCTGATGAAGGGGAGACGATGCCTTCAACGGTAGGCATGACCACATTTTCGCTTCCAACCCGGGCAAAGGTTGAAATGCTGGGCTCCAGGACACCGCTGAGATGGCAGAAGAATGGCAATGGTTTTACTGTGTCTATCCCCGAATCAATACGGAAATCTCCCGCTTCAAAATATGTGTGGGTAATGAAGGCAACATATTAAGAAGGACAGATAGAAGATAATTATAAAAATACTATTTTTGACCCAGCAAAAGGGACGTTAGTTCAGTTGGTTCAGAACGCTTGCTTGACAGGCAAGAGGTCGACAGTTCGAATCTGTCACGCCCCACATAAGTCCGGTGCCATCCTGGCCTAGAAGGTTTCCATTCCTTTGAACACCTTTGAATTATCTAATGTCATTAGATGTCCGTCCCATGTAAGTTTACCGCTTCTTGTTCCTGAAATGGTTGCCGTTGCCCGGTTCTCTGAGTTGACAGTCATGAAAACATTGTAAGTGCCTAATTTGGTTTGCAGGTTGAATGACACCTTGTAGCTGAGGGATTTCTTATCCTTTGAGATTTTATATGCTCCCACAATACCTTCTGCGGTCACGCCTCCAACACCGTTATATCCAACTCTGAGGTCATTGCCGGTTTGCAGAACGCCACGATCCCTGTCGATCTTTATGAAGTTAATTCGTGATGCAACAGGAACACGATCACCTATCTGATTCTGAAGAAAATCAGCTTCAAGGACAAACCTTTTGTCGGTAAGAAGTGAATCAAGAATCCTGTAGTTTTCAGCCAGCATGGCCCTTCTTGCCTCCTTTTTTTCCTGACGGTTTATCTTTATGTCCTGTGAATAACCGTTTGCTGTCAGAAAAAATAATCCTATCAGCAAGGAGAAGCTTATTTTATATAATTTACTCGTTTTCATAGCTCTTAATATTTTAGTTCCTTTAAAAAAAATACAAATAATATACCAATATGCTCTGCTCAGCCTTTGGATTTTACAGTGTGCTGGATGTTATGAGGCAACTGTCGTATTGGCAGACATACAATGTTATGCTGTCATTATGGCAGGAGGTATTTTATTTTCAGATTAAGGTTTCACATAAACCAATATATTGCGGTCAGCGAAACCGTTAAGTAACCTTGAGGTATTTGAGTTTCTTATTTCTTATTGATGATTTCGTTTAAAATCCGTTTTGCACGCTCTGCGTTATATATTCCACAAGGGCAGAACCGTACAAGAGTGTTGGCGGCATCCTCAACACTCCTTCTACCTTCCCGGACCATCTCGATCATCTTTTTGGATAGATTGAAAGACACCATACCATGTCCGCACATTGTTGAAAGGGCAAGCACCTGGGCATCTGGGAGTTTGTTATGCGGATCGCTGAATTCAAGGGCATATTCAACACTATGTCGTTTAATATTGCAGCATCCGGCAATTTTCTTTGCACCTTCGACGGATGTACTTAAATTCACCGATAGTCCAAAATCAGCGTCAATTATATCTTTCATGCAAGCAGTTACATCTTCTATAGTAGCAAAGACAGCTGAAACAGTTCCAGGTTTGGTAATTTCATCAATTACGGCTTCCCAGTTATTAATTGCGGGTCTTCTCCAATGGGCTGTCGGATTGAGATCTTTTTCCGGGGACAGACTGTTGCGGTTTCCGTTGCCAATGTTTATTGGATTGTGACGCGTACAAATCTTCAGGAACTCTTTGAGTTTTGGAACAGATTCCTCATCATTAATACCTTTTGCAGGAATAGCAATGACAACATAGTCGTCTCTGAAGCTGTCAATGCTGCCATATCTGTGCAGAGTATTTGTCATTTTGTGTATTCCTCCGGATGCAATGATTGAATTTTATTTGTAAAACGACCGAGGCCCATATTGGTTTTTGCCCTGTAATGATGATAACCAAGTTTATTTAACAGAGGAGATAAAAGATTATCCTCTCCGTTTTCATCACATCGGGTTGATATACCAACAGCTGTCACGGTATCTATTATCTTGCTGACTTCTCTTATTGTTGAGAGTACCTTTTCTACCATAGTAATGCTGGTCTTGATTTCAATAATTGCAGACAAAATTTTTTCATTCAGTATATCTGGTCGTAAATCACCACTGATTGTGTCAGTCATTAGTTGTGTAACAGGGTTATTTTTCTCAAATTCAATGCCTTGAGCAGCCAGGTTTTTTGACATCACCTGGATATCTGAAAATTTCACACCTACTCCTGGTCTTCCCAGTTCAATGGTAATGCCAATTTCTCCTGTATTAATCCTGAGCCTTACATCATTGGTCTTGACCTCTTCAGTTCCTCGTCCTTTTATTCCGGTAGATTCGTGTTCCACAACAGGGTCTGAAAATATCTGCCGTATCAGCCTGGGCATCTCAAGCTTGTTCATTTCAAAAGCTGCTGTGGGACATACATCTGGTTCAGGTTCAAATCTGAATCTCAATAATTTAGCTAGTTTTCTTATAGCTCTTATAATGTAAGGATTGAGGTTCTCGGTGCTCATTCCCCGCAGACATGTTCCGCATTCCACACATTCAGAATCATTTATCTGAGCCCTGTTCTTTTCTGGATTAACATAAATGGCGTTCATAGGGCAAACTGCAACACAGTTACCGCATGCAACACATTTTTTCTGATTAATGATCATGACAATAATTCAATCCCGGTAATTGAAATCAGCCAATTAGCAAATGTAAATTTTTTAATTTACAGGAGCAATTCATTGTATGATGATATTATTGCATGAGACATAGGATGACATTATTGTATTCAATTCGCATGATTAGTTTTGTATCGGTTAATAATTAAATTAGATTTATATGATAATAAGGATTATCTAAAAGTACCAGGAAAAATGAATTTCAGAAAAACGCTATCAGTCGATGAAAAGAACAATCCGTTCAACATTGGGATAATTGGTCTTGGACGTGTCGGCCTGCCTTCTGCAAAAGCTTACTTGCATAACCGATATAAGGTTCATGGATATGCAAGACGGGCGGAAGTTATAAAGGAATTTGAAGAAATGGGCGGCATCCATCATTCGAGTCCCGCTGAGGTTGCAAAGTGTTGTCGCATTGTATTGGTAATGGTTCTTAACGACCAACAGGTAATTGAAGTTATTTCCGGGAATGACGGACTTCTCAAGGAATCTCAAAAGGATTCAATAATAGTCTGTATGAGCACAATAAACAAGAAAAATCTGGAAATTGTTGCAAATGAATGTTCATTGAAAAATGTCGGATTTGTAGATTGTCCTTTTACAGGAGGTCCTGCCAGGATTCCTTCAGGCAGTCTGACTCTGATTGCAGCTGGAAGGTTGGATCTGATTGAAAAAGTGAAACCTGTTTTATCTGTGATAGGGAATGTCGTAAATGTAGGAGAAAATCCCGGGCTGGGACAGTCGGTAAAACACTGTAATCAGTTGCTTGTGGGAGCAACACATGCAGCCACAATGGAATTAATAACAATGGCAAGGAAACTGGATTTGGATCCGGAGATTGTATGCAGAATAACAGGCAGCGGAATTGCGGGAAGTGATTATTTCAGGCTTCTGTCGGAGAGTGTATTGAAAGAGAAACCTTCACCCGGAGGATTGGGACAGATGTGCAAAGATATCTCAATAGTAAAAAATACCCTCGATGAGATTAAAATGACTGCATATGTTGCAGGGTCGGTAGCAAAGTATTTTAAACTTGCAGAGGAATGGGGATTGCAGAACGGTGAAGGAGCTGATCTGATTAAAGTGATAGAAAAAGTTGCTGAGTAATCAGGTTTCTATGGATATGATGGTTATGATTTTACCAGGCAAAATGACATAAACAGAATTTTAATGAACGAAAGGATATTAATAAGGGGATCGTGTATATGGGATGGGGTAGCCAGCAACCTATTACCGGAAGATTCAATTACTATTTTAGGAAAAAAGATCCAGGCTATTTCAAAATATAGAGAATCAGACCCCTGTTCATTCGACAGGTTGCTTGATTTCTCCGGATTCACCTTAATGCCGGGGATGATTGATTGCCATACTCACCATTCCTTAGACGCAACATTGAAGAATTTCCTCGAAAGGATGGGAGACAGTATTAGCGATCTGACAATCAGAGCTGGAGATCTGATGAAAAAAGATTTGGAATCAGGAGTAACAACATGTCGCACGCTCGGTGATAAAGAATATATTGACATAAGTTATCGTGAGGCTGTCAATAATGGTCTTGAAGTGGGCCCCCGATATCTGGTAGCCGGAAAAGGAATAAGAGCTGCCAAAGGTCATGGATTTGTCGGATATCCTTTCAACGGACCCGATGAAATCAGGAATGCTGTTATTGAAAATGTTGCGGCAGGTGTTGATTTGATTAAAATTTATATATCAGGGACACTCCGTGGTAATGGTAATCTTCCCAGCTTTCTGACCAGGGAGGGAATAGAGACGGCTATTATTACCTCACATGAAAAAGGATTAAAGGTAGCTTCTCACTGTGTGGGTGGCATTGGACTGGATTGGGCACTTGAAGCCGGACTGGATACTTTGGAGCATGCATACTACATAAATGATTACCAGATTGAAAAACTGTCAAATTCAAATACAAGTCCGGTTTTGACACTTAGTCCGGTATTGAATGACCAGGTTATAAAAAATTATCCAGATTATTTGATGACGGGACATTTTGAAGAAAGGGATGAGATAGTAAGCAGATTAAGGGCCCTCATAAGTTCGGGCATTCCCTTTTCACTTGGGACAGACGGGATGCACGGGGGACTTGCACGGGAAGCTGAATATGCTGTAAAACTTGGGGCAACTAATATCCAGGCTTTACATGCCGTTACAATTAATGGTGCCAAAGTTTGCGGAATCGAAAATGAGACAGGAAGTTTATTACCAGGGAAATATGCTGATATAATTGCCATTGAAGGAGATCCGTTCAGGGATATTGGGGCATTGGCAAAAGTGATGGCCGTGATAATGCAGGGCAGGCTGGTTGCTGTTAATGATTTGAAGGAGAGCAAAGAATGAATTGATATTCAATACAGTCAGGTAAGAGAATTAGGAATAAGAAAAAATATTCAATATGGGACAAACGCTTGTAAAAAAACGCTGGTATCGCATTATTCCCATAGTTTTTATAACCTATAGTCTTGCTTACATCGATCGCACCAATTTTGGATTTGCTGCTGCAGGAGGAATGGCAGAGGATCTTAAAATAACAGCATCGATGCTTTCATTGCTTGGATCAATGTTTTTCCTGGGTTATTTTTTCTTTCAGATACCGGGTACGCTATATGCTGCAAATAAGAGTACGAAAAGGTTGATATTCTGGTCACTTATTTCATGGGGTAGTTTAGCCACTGCAACCGGCCTTGTAAGTAATGTAAGATTTTTATATGTGATCAGGTTTTTACTCGGAGTGGTGGAAAGTGCGGTATGGCCTTCTCTGATTGTATTGTTAAGCAGATGGTTTACCAGCCATGAACGTTCCAGGGCCAATACATTTCTTACACTTGGTAATCCGGTGACAATAATCTGGATGTCTGTTCTTTCCGGCTATCTGATAAAATCGGTGGGATGGAGATGGATGTTTATTGTTGAAGGTTTGCCCGCTGTTATCTGGGCATTCTTCTGGTGGAAACTGATTGATGATAAGCCCGATCACGCCAAATGGCTGACAGAAAATGAGAAGAGAACTTTTAATAATCAGCTTTCTAATGAACAACAGCAAATCAGGCCGATAAGGAATTATAAAGACGCGTTTAAATCTAAGGTGGTTATTTTACTTTGTTTTCAATATGCTTTATGGAGCCTGGGAGCCTATGGATTCATAATGTGGTTACCTTCCATTATCAAGGCAGCACCGGATATGAGTATCGTAAAGACCGGATGGCTGGCTGCCGTGCCTTACCTTTTTGCTATAATTGGGATGTTTGTGACGTCATATTTCTCCGATAAATCACTAAACAGAAAAGATTATATTTGGCCATTCCTGTTAACAGGTTCTGTGGCTTTCTGCGGATCTTACCTGTTGGGATCAGAAAATTTCTGGTTCTCGTATGGATTGCTTGTAATTGCCGGAATAGTAATCTATGCTCCATATGCACCATTTTTTACTGCATTAACAGAAATTCTACCGGTTAATGTATCTGCCGGAGCTATTGCGCTGATTAACAGTACCGGAGCATTCGGATCATTTTCAGGTGCCTATCTGGCGGGATATTTAAATGGTATTACCAACGGATTTGGCGCATCTTACATACTTATGTCAGTTTCACTTTTTATAGCAGCTTTTTTGACAATAATTGCAATCAGAAAAAAGAAGTCTTATTCTTTATAAGGATATGAAACCCACATGTTTTGCAAACACAAACACTCATAAATATAATTTTATAAAACATGTGTGGTTCCATCATACCTTTAAAATCAAAATTATATTATGATGAAAGATAACAACACTAATATCATCCCCATATTAAATTAATAAAGCTTTTTAGATCACCTTATTACATCTGCCTGCGACCATACTCCATCAATTAAGCGCCACATTTTCCCTGTCGGATTCTTATCCTGAAGCTCCGGCGGGAGGCGGTGTTGACGCACGTTATCATAGCAGTGAAGTGCAGCAAAACGTAATATTGACGCGGGCAGTCCAACAGCAGTAAATCCGGGATGACCAGTGGCAGGATAAGGTCCGCCGTGATTCATTCCGGGAACGACCGCAACACCCGTTGGCATTTTATCATTCAATAACCTTCCGACTTTAGTCCTCAAAACTGGTTCAATCTTTTTATATGCCAGATCATCATCATTTCCACTGTGACTATAGATAGATCCGGTCAGGTTTCCCTCAAGCCTTGAGGCGATTTCTGCCATTTGTGATGTATCGTTTGCCATAATGATAAGGCTGACGGTTCCGAAAGCTTCGGTCTGCAACAATAAAGGATTTTGCAGGAATGTGTCGCCTGAAACCTTAAGGAGTGTATTTAAAAATGCATACCCGGCTCCCTCTGATTCTTTCCCTCCAACTATAATTTCAGCTCCGGCGTTGATAAGAACTTCAATAGAACGGGCAATGTTCTGAGGACCTGAAGGAGATAACAGAACACCTGGTTTATTATCTTCAAACAGTTTAGCTGCATAACTAATGAATGCTTCTCCATCTTTATTGTTTTCAATAATCACAAGCCCCGGTTTTGTACAAAACTGTCCGGCTCCAAGTGAACAGGATGAATAGAGTTCTGAAGCAATAATGTTTAAACGTTCTGTCAATGCACCTGGTAAAATAAAAACAGGATTAATACTAGACATTTCAAGATAAATTGGTTTTCCTGCTTTATCAGCGGCTTCCTTTAATTTAAGTCCGCTGACTCTGCCTCCTGTAAAACCCGTGGCACCTACAGACTGATGAGAAACCAGTGTGAGCCCTGCTTCAGGGAGAGTTCTGTAAATTAGCTGTAAAGTTGCTGCCGGCAGACCTGTTGATTTCACAGCCTCAAATGCAGTTTCTGCAAAAATCTTTGTAGTACCTGCATGAGATGGATTTGCTTTTGCTATGACTGGATTCCCAGCTGCAATTGCTGCGGCAAAGTCACCTCCTGCAGCGCTGTTAAATGCGAATGGGAAATTATTTGGTCCGAAAACAACAACAGGACCTCCTAATGGTCCGAATTTCGAATTTATATTGGTTTTTGTATCAATGGTTGCTCTACACCATGATCTGTCTCTGGCAGCATTTGCAGCCTGACGCAGCTGATCAGTCGTACGCGGAAGTTCACTCGAACGTAATCTTGGTTCCTTTGCCAGACCTGTCTCAATATTGGCAAGATTAACCAGTTCCTCGGCCCTGGCTTCAATATTGGAAGCAAATTTGTCTAAAAAATCAGCTATACTTTCAGGTGGAATACGCTGCAACAGCTCTGCTGCTTCCTTCCCTGCTTCTATTGCTTCAACTACTTCTTCCAGACATGATACCGGATATCTTTCAGGTAAAATTGCCTTTTGTGCCGGATTTACTGTTTGAAATATACCGGAAGGATTTCTTGAATCCCTCCAATTTCCCGCAATCAGAACTTTTTGAAGAGGCATGTTTGTAAAATTTTTCTGTTTTTCACTTGTTAGAACCTTTCCTGAGAATTTATCCTTAATTATTCCCCACAATATTTTCAAGAGTAAGCCTGCCTGCTGTTATTCTTACCAGATCGCCCCGGTGTAATGTGAATCTATCGGGAGGGACAATTCCTGTTCCTGTCATTACAAAGGCACCAAACGGGAAATTCAATTCATTTGTAAGAAACATCAGGAGCTCTTCAAAGGAACGTTTCATTTTAGAGGTACGTGTGCTCCCCTCAAAGATCCTTTCGCCATTCCTGATGATCTCCAGATCGATCTGAAGGTCGCGTAATTCATCAGGTTTTGCAATAATAATTCCAGGACCAACTGCACATGATCCTTCATAGGTTTTGGCCTGGGGTAAATACAAGGGATTCTCTCCCTCTATGTCTCTTGAAGAGACATCATTGCCAACAGAATAGCCGACTGTTTCACCAAAACAATTCATTACCAGCACAAGTTCAGGTTCCGGTACATTCCATGTGGTGTCCTTCCTGATCCTGATTAATGCTTTGTGCCCAACCGTACGCCAGCCGATGCTCTTGAAAAAAATTTCCGGGCGTCTGGCATCATAAACTTTCTGATAAATGTTTTTAACTTCGGTCTCTACTTCACGGGCGTCGCGGCTGTGGGCATATGTTACACCACATGCCCATACTTCGTGTTCAGGTTCAACAGGTGAAAGAAGTGTAGAGTTTGCTTCTTCTCCTGCGGGAATCGACCTGAGGAAATTGGCTATGGAATCTCCTTTAAGTTCCAGAAGCATCTTCAATGAAAAGCTTTTTGGCAAAAGTTTCCCATCCAATGCCCATCGGGGGCTATTTAAATATTCGTGACGTGTTAAATACATATTCAGAGTTGGTTTAGTTGTGCAAAATATATTTTTTACATTAACTGTTAAATTTGAAAAGTTCATCCCTGATTGATGGTATGGCCTGAGTCAAATCGTAAAATCATATCAGGAGCATAGCTTTAACCAGACTTCTTTTCATGATACTATATTTTAACCGAATTTTTTAAAATATAATCCTGAATTCCTGAAGTACCTGGTCCGAAATAATGGAACCTTTCAGCCCATCCGAGTCCGTATTTCTCACCGATTTTCCTGTCGGACGGTACCCCTCTGAGGGTCTCGGAAAACTGATCGAGCATGAAATGCTTTATGTAATTGAAATCTGCCGTTCTGTCATCATTGCCGAGGGCAGGCAGTTTTTTCCCCTCTGAGGCAAGTCTCTGCCTTAGCAATGAGCCGGTCCTGCCTCCTCCTCCCTGCGACACGACAGCCATGTTTGCTTCAACCTTTCTGTCGATGAAATTGCTTATGTCGACCACCCTGTTCACCACCTGAGGGCCTCTGGCATAGTAATATCTTTCAACAACTGAATGCGGTTCCACAACCTCGAGCTGTTCAGGGTAATCAGTATTCATCCCCGCCATCCAGCGGGCCGCTTCAACTGCCCTGGCAGTTACATAATGATCGGGATTTTCCTCGTAATGATCCCACGGATCAAAACTCACAATGGTATCCACCCTGAGCAGGCGGAACAGGAAGATAAGCCTTCCCTTGATTTCCTGGATATTGTATTCGTCCATCCGGTGGTTGCGGTAGCCCAGGTCAAAAACTTTCTTAAATCCCATGACTTTTGCAAAGGCTTCGTTTGAAACCTCGTTGTTGAGCACCCTTTCTCCCATACTATTTCCCGCACCGGCAGCGTCGTCATTGGTAGTTCTGATAAGATAGCCTGTGTATCCTTCATGAAGCAGCTTGGCCACGGTACCGGCGGCAAAATATGCGATATCGTCGCAGTGTGGCTGAATCACTGCCAGCACTTTTCCCTCATGGGGACGACCGGGCAGGGGTTTTTCAATGAATACCTCCTCATCTGCCGGCAATGATCCGTAAAATGGTTCCGGGTTCATTGAAGAGAAGGCGGCTGCCGGCGCTGCCATGCCGCCTGCTATTACACTTTTTTCGAAGAAATCTCTGCGTTTCATATAAAATATTATAATTAGTGTATAGTTAAACCTATTCGATATTAGGATCATTTCGGATTGCGGATCGCGGATTTCGGATTTGAAAATCCGAAATCAAAGATTTGAAAGCCGTATATTTTAAATTATTATATATTCTTTCTGCTCTTAAGATTATTCGTCAATTTATAATTAACATAACATTAGTTTAGATTAATAATTTCCTTTACTAAGGTAACCAAAGTGCGGGAAATAGTTCATTAAGCCACGATAAATTGATTTTTATCCGGGAAAATCAATAATTTTCCCGGAGATTAAACGGATTTTCGCATATCATCAACATAATATGAAAAATGGGTGAATTTATTATTGTATGAAGAAATTTAAAAAATTCCATAATATTATGGTGGAGGAACCGTAATAAATCATCCCGTCTGAAGCAGTGGTAAAGACCACTAATTCGGCATAAACTTAAAACAGACTAAATAAATAGTCAAAAATATTGAAAAATATTTAGATGACTAATAAAATAGTCGTATATTAGCGTTGAGATTGATGAAGGCGCTGGGCAGTAAGCAGCAGGCAGTAGGTCAGTAAAAAAGTAGTTATTATGAAACTAACAAGGGCAGAAGAGCAGGTGATGCAGATCATATGGGAGATGAAAGAAGGGCTGGTGAAGGACATAAGGGATAGATTTGATGATCCCAAACCGGCACGCAATACTGTTTCGACCGTTGTAAGGGTTCTTGAGAAGAAAGGCTTTGTAGGGCACAAGGCTTATGGGAATGTACATGTTTATTATCCGCTGGTATCCAGAAAAGAGTATTCAAAAAGTCAGCTTTTCTGGCTAATTGAGAACTACTTCAACAATTCCTTTCCTGCCATGGCATCGTTTTTCGCACGTGAAAAGGATCTTTCGTTGAAGGAATTTGAAGAGCTGCTTGATGAGACCAGGAAAGAGCTCAAGAAAGATAGAAAAAAGAAATAGAATAATTCCGGAGTCGATCCGGGAAGGTCGGGTGATGTCAGGTTCAGTTTACAAGTTGAATTTTCCTAAAGTGATAACTGAAATGGGGATATCTGGTAATTAAAAAATGATATATATCAATTATATAATTGACATATATCAATTAAATGATTGATATATAGCAATTTAAAGATTGATTTTTATCTACAATGATCAGCATAAACTGCAGGAAATAGTTTTATTTTTCCTTCAGATACCATTGATTTTCGGAGATTTTGTTTTACAAGAGATTGCACAGATTTATGCAGATTTACTCAGATTTAATAAGGTATTGATTCTTTTCAGTCTTCGTCCTCCTTATTGCCCGGCATAAAGAACGCGGCCCTTACGGTTGGCGGACATGGCGAATCAAGTCCTTTTACTGCTCTCCAGATCACTTCGTTAAACTCGAAATCATTTATTCTGTCCTCAGCAGTAAAGTCGAAGGTTTCACTTTTTTTCTGCCATTCACTTTCAGCAAGGTTTTTCTCATCAAGATCGACAAGGCAGGGCCTGGCTTCAAAGGGCGGATGATCGGGAGTATTATTCAGGCACCTCCAGAGAGGTGTGGCGGCAGCATCATACTGGGTCATTGGAGGCAATCCGAGGATCAGTTCCATGGTCCTGAGCATTGAGGAGGTTGTGTATGCGGTGTGATCGACGAATCCTTTTTTAACATATCCTCCTGCAATAAATGCGGGGCTCCGGTGAGCATCCACATGGTCGGGCCCGTTCTGGGCATCATCTTCGACTATAAGTATCAGGGTTTCTTTCCAGATAGGGCTATGGCTCAGATATTCAACAAACATACCCGTAGCCAGGTCATTATCTGCTACCTGTGCAAAGGGTGTGGGCATGTTAAGATTTAGTCCCAACGTATGATCATTGATGAATCTCAGGGAATTGAATTGTGGAACTGCATTGATAGCCAGCAGGGAATCGAAATCCCGTTTCCATTCACGAAACCTTACGGTATCTCGGATTGTCTGAATCCATGGAGTGTAATATTTGCAAAAATGATCCTCAAGAACCGGAATGGATGGTTTCATATTATCTCCGATAAATTCTCCGTAAGTACGGTAGCTGACTCCATGATTTTTACACTGGTCCCAGAAAAAAATTTTATTATTTGAAATTTCACGTGCACCTTCACCCGGGTATGTTCCTCCTCTTCCACCATAGCTTGTCGGCCAGTTCTTCTCGAGGTAGTCGGTAGCATATGCGCCCATGGTCCAGTTGTGGCCGTCAGCACTTACTTCACCGTCTACATAGAAATTGTCGAGCAGGACAAATTCTCTGGCAAGCGCATGTTGATTAGGTGTTATTTTCTCGCCGAACAGTGCAAGATCAGGATCTCCGTTGCCTTCAGGCATATCCCCAAGAATCTGATCATAGGTGCGGTTCTCCTTTATCACATAAAATACATATTTGATAGGGGAAGGATCTCCCACCTTTTTCGGGATGGGATTGCCCTCAGGCGCATCAGTTACCAGAAGTTCTTTTTCCTTATTGTAAGGTGTATTATTATAAACAGCTTTTGAGTACACCCCCATTTGATTATCATCGGGGTAATTGATAATGCTCATGGTTCCCTTGAAAAGTCCTCCTATATACTGAACTTCGATGGTCTTTTCTTTTCCGCCCTCCTGGTAAACCACTTCAGATCCTTTCCTGTACGGGTTGGGTCCGTAAGGATTGGCTTTTGACATAGCGCCTTTACCATTACTGACAAGGATCATATCGTTTGCAATCCTGATACACGTCGGATACCATGCAGTCGGGATGAATCCTTTGCTTTTGCTTTCACCGGGTTTGGAGACATTGAAAACTGCAAGGCAGTTATTGTCGGCATTTGCTATGAACAATGTCTTTTCATCTTTGCTGAGGGCAACGCTGTTGGTTGTTGAACCGCTTGGGGCGTCAGGATATAGTGCGGTGTTAAGGGTTTCGATGACCTTCATCTGCCGGGTATCGATAACTGACACATTATTGTCGTTGGCGTTGGCGACGTACAGGTACTGACCGCTGCGGGTGATGCACATGTCGTTGGGATTATCGCCGACGGCAACCGTTCCTGTGATCTTTTCTGAGTATGTATCGAATACTATTACCTTGTCACATCCCCAGCAAGATGAATACAATGTTTTGCGGTCGGGTGAAAGGATGCAGGTATATCCTTCACCTCCGAGGGGATGGACCGAGACAACTGATTTAAGACGTGTATCGATCACATAAAGGGAATTATTTTCTTTCGTTACGGCGAAAAGGCGGTTCCTTGAGTCATCAATTGCAATTCCGGCGATAGAGATCTTTTCAGGCCATGGTTCACCTATCTTAATTGTATCGTGATTTACCAGTTTGTTTTTTCTTACCAGATATCTGATTATGATGTTATCGTTGCCGCCTGATGCATAGAGATATTTACCGTCCTCTGAAAAGGCAAGCCCCAGCCAGGACTTTCCTATTTCGGTGGAGAAGACGGAGTTTCCCTTTTTCAGATTTATGAGCTGTATTGTCTGGGTACTCTGTCCGTTGTTGGTAACGGCAGCAAACTTACAATCGGGAGAGACTGCTATGTTAAGTGGCAGGTCGCCAAGTGGAACCAGTTTACCGACGGGTGTCAGATGCCATCCGTTAGGCAGAGAGACGCGTTTAGCTTCAATTTCTTCCAGTGTCTGTCCGTTAAGGTTCAGAGCCATTATATTAAGCATTATCAGCGCGATCAGGTTAATCTTTATGCTGGTTAATCGTGACTTCATTTTTAAGATATTTGGTTTTCAATACTTTAAGAGCATTTTTTCGGATCTTTATTACAGCTTTTCCGGGAATTTTTACTGGTTCACCGTCGATATGGTATCTTGTTTCCTCAGAAGAAATGGTTACCATTTTATTTGTTTTCAATGTCCGCACATATTTTGATCTGTTAATGGTTTTGGTAAAAAGGCGGAAGATGAAGACCGGTGCCAGGTATTTTGGGAAAGGCCGGATAAGTACAAGGTCCAGTTTACCGTCATTTGGGACGGCACCGGGGGCGATAAAGGCGTTATTGCCAAACTGGCGGGTATTGGCCACTGTAAGCAAAAAAAGGTCTTCTGACAGGGTCCATTCTCCTTCGATTTCAATGTTAATCCTGAAAGGTTTCAGAGTGAGGTAATTTTTCATTGTTATCCAGACATATGCCCAGAAGCCCCGTGTTCGGAGCCTGTCAAATGAATGGGCTACAAAGCTGTCGAGGCCAATTCCGGCCACATTGAGGCAGAGCTGGTCATTTATTTCGATCACGTCGATCAGGATACTTTCATTTTTTTCAATATCCCTGAGAAGGGAACTGAGGACAGGTTTGAAGCCAAGTTCTTTTGCAAAACCATTTCCGGAGCCTATCGGGAGGACCCCCAGTGATTTATCTGTTCCTATAAGTTCTGATGCCACAGTATGCACAGTACCGTCGCCTCCGGCCGCAACAAATATGTCGTATCTGTCAAAGTTTTGTTTGATAAGGGTTCCAGATTCATCTATACTTAGTGATTTATAATAGGCCAGTTCGCTTCTGCGGCGTTTAAGCTCCTTCGATATTATATATTTCACAGGAGGTATGCCGGCGAAAGGATTGAGAATAAACAGGGCTTTACTGGTCACTTTAGGATGATCCATCATTAAGCAGCTAGCAAATAAGGGTAAATTTAGTAAAAAATGTTACCCTGCGGGCGGATATTGTTCAATAAGATTGTTCTGGCGTTTTATTGCTTTAAGGAATTCTTTGAGAGGCATGGGTTTAAATCCTCTTGCCCTGTTAAGGTTACCAATTCTGAACAGAAGTCTGTATGCCCTGAAAAATTCACCATAAAGTTTAAAGAGGGAAACATTTGGATCCCAGGCCTGGATGGCTTCAGCTCCTGCACCGTTTATTTCGATGATAAAGAATCCTTCTCCTTTCATGAGGCTTTCAACTGATTCAAAACGGATATCAAAGCGGCCGAAATGAAATTCGGGTATGCTTCGGGCTATCTGGTCGAAGCGGTCAGTAAGTTCGGGTGTTATCAGGTGGCTTGCATCGCGGTAAAGTCCTCCCACCCGAAGGCTTCCTATAAAAGAGAGTCTTATTAGTTCTCCTTCTTTTGGTATCTGGTTCAGATCCTCCTCTCCGAATCCAACATGTTCAGTCTTTTCTCCAAGGTAATAGCCTGCTCTCAATCTGGTTCGCTGATCTTTCTGGATTAGTTGACGGAGAGTGGATTTGCCATCACCGGTAACAAAAGGGAAATATCTCAGCGTTATTGAATATATTTTACCTTTGTCTTCACCGGGGATTCTTACGTAGAAGATTCCTGCTTCACCGTCGTAAGTGACCGGTCGTTGAAGGATGACTTGCTCATTATGCGGGAAGTTAGCGATGTACTGCAGCAAGTGGTCCTTGTCTTCCACAAGCCTTACTCCGTAACCATTCCATCCGATATCAGGTTTTGCAACCACAGGGAATTCAAGCTTTGTTTCTTCCATTGCCCTTAGGGCATTTTCAAGGTCTGCTTCATCAGGAGATCCGTTACGGGTAAAAGTAACAAACTCTGAGACCCATTTTTTCTGATCTGCGCCAACCATTCTCATCACAGATGCTTTTGACTCTCCCATGAAACCGCCGGTTTCAATTTTTGGATTGGATGCTGATGGCAGGGTCAGGCTTCTGTATCGGATTCCCAGATAGATGTAGTAGAGGCCTACTGGGATGTACAGGATACTGTTAGGAATATGCTCGGCAGCGGCCACTGTTTTTTTGAGGTCGTCGAGTGAAGGCATTCCATGAAATTTTCTTCTGATGCCGGGCATATATTTCTTGAATACGGCAAAGAATGAAGGAGGAAGATTTCCCATAGCTTTTTCAGTTGTTTTACTCCATCGTGATTTAAATGAATTTCTTACAGCCCATGCTACAAGAAGCAGAGCTGCAAGTCCCCATGCCCAGTATCCCAGATGGTTGAGTACAAGGTCGCCGAAAAGGATAACAATGGTAAGGACTATAGAGGAATAGATTGCGCCAGCGAGTATTGAAACTGTTGCAAATCGTATAAAGGGTATTCTGAACCAGCCGCATGCCACAAATGTGGGGAAAAGCAGGCCGGGTGTTATACGGCAGAGCACAAGTACCCTCACCAGATGTGAGTCAAGCCACAAATGAACACGTTCTACTTTCGGGCCGATAATTTTTGAGCGCAGCCATCTGTTCTGCTGCGCGAGATGCCCCAGTCCGTAAATTAAGATATCTCCGGTTACTATTCCCAGGTATACACTCACGTAGGCCATCCAGACAGGCAGCTTGTGTTCAACGGTTGAGAATGCTGCAGCAAGGATTGCAGCATCCTCATGAAGGAATGTCATGAAGAATATTACTGTGCAATGTTCGAGCCAAAGAAGGAGTTCCGGAGAAAACATTAATAGAACATGATAATTTACAATAAGTTCCGATTCTTTATAAAATAAACGTGCGTAAAAATAGCTTCATTTATGATATATTGTTCTTTCCGGACTCAAAAAAAATGAAATTCTTAAATTATTCCATGAACGGATATCTGAAATCTGTGGCAGGAGTCAATGTTTCCTTGATTGTCCGGGGGCTTACCCAACGGATAAGATTCAGGTAGCTTCCGGCCTTGTCGTTAGTTCCTGAAGCTCTTGAACCCCCAAAGGGTTGCTGTCCTACCATTGCACCTGTAGGTTTGTCGTTGATGTAGAAATTACCAGCTGCATATCTGAGAGCCCTGCAGGCTTTTATAGTTGCATATTTGTCGTTGCTGAAGATCGCTCCTGTAAGCCCATAGGGCGATGTCTCATCGCAAAGCCTGAGGGTTTCCTCAAACATATTATCTTCATAAATGTATACTGTCATAACCGGTCCAAAGATTTCTTCCTCCATGGTTATAAATCGGGGATTTTCTGTTACGATTATAGTAGGATCAATGAAAAACCCCGTTGATTTATCCCCATTTCCTCCTGCAATAATATCAGCTTCCGAAGAAACGCGTGCAGCATTTATATAGTGCATTATTTTTTCAAAAGAAGTTTCATCTATAACTGCATTGATGAAGTTCGTAAAATCTGTAACGTCGCCTGATTTCATTTCCGAGGTCATTTTCAGCAGATGTTCTCTGGTCTTTTCCCACAGTGAAGCCGGAATATAAGCCCTTGATGCTGCTGAACATTTCTGTCCCTGATATTCAAAGGCTCCTCTGGCTATTGCTGCTGCAAGTTCAAGTGGATCGGCAGAATTATGTGCAAAAATAAAGTCCTTGCCTCCTGTTTCCCCTACTATTTTCGGGTAAGACCTGTAGGAAGTAAGGTTTTCAGTAACCTGTTTCCAGAGGCTGTTGAAAGTATTGTTTGATCCTGTAAAGTGTATCCCTGCAAGTTCTCTGTGTTTAAGGACAACACTGCTTATAAGGGATCCTGAACCGGGAATAAAATTGATTACACCATCGGGTAATCCTGCTTCTTTCAGGATCATCATAAAGTAGTAATTTGAAAGAAGAGAAGTCGATGCCGGTTTCCATACCGTTGTATTTCCCATCATGGCCACACTTGTATTAAGATTTGAAGCTATAGCAGTGAAATTAAAGGGGGTAATGGTGTAAATGAATCCTTCAAGGGGGCGGTATTCGAGTCTGTTTATGCTATTTTTATCGGAAAGAGGTTGTTCTCCATAAATTATTGAAGCAAAGTAAGCATTGAATCTTAAATAGTCAATGGTCTCGCATGCTGCATCGATCTCCGCCTGTATGACATTCTTACCCTGACCGAGCATTGTGGCAGCATTCAGGACGTACCTGTATTTTTTTGAAATCAGCTCGGCTGTTTTAATCATAATTGAAGCCCTTTCCATCCAGGCCAGGTTCATCCAGTCATTTTTTGCGGCAAGAGCCGATTCTATTGCCAGATTAACTTCTTTTTCCGTGGCCATATGATATGTAGCAAGAACATGAGAGTGGTCTGTCGGTTTCACAACCTTGCCGGTCATGCCTGTGCGGATCTCTTTACCTCCGATAATAAGAGGGATATCAATCACTCTGCTGTTCTGCAATTCAAGCTCATTCTTAAGGAGTTCACGTTCCGGAGTGCCAGGTGAGTAGGTAAATATTGGTTCGTTTTTGGGTTCTCTGAAACTATAGATCGCGTTGTTCATAACAGTTAAAGTTTATAATGGTTAACATAAAAAGCTTGTTTTGGTTCGATTACCGGCCCGACATAGAGTTATAATCAGATTGCAGTTTAACAATAATCTTTACTGTTTTGGCTCTGCACCAAACTTTTTAGTAATTTGGGTACTGTTTTTTCAAATGAAAGGAGACATAAAAATCAAAAGAATGGTCATGTCTGAATCCAGATTTTTTCACATAAATTCCTCAGGGACGCTATACGGAGTAAGAACACTAGAAGAAGCAGTCAAATCTCTTAATGAGGGAGGATTCATCTGGCTGAACTATTACAGACCCGAGAAGCAGGAAATAAGTATCCTGACGGATGTTCTTGGTATTCATCCTCTTTCCGTCGAAGACTGTTTTGATGAAAAACAGGTACCCAAAATTGAGCATTTTCAGAATAATACTTTTGTTCTTTTCAATGCTTTTTGTTATAAGGATAAAACACTATTCACGGATGAGGTTAACCTTTTCATTGGTAACAGCTTTATAATAACTATAAGCGGGCATAATTCAGACGACAGGATGCCCCTTAAAAATATTGAGGATATAGTAGAGCATAATATATTGTATGTTAAAAACGGGCCTGCCTATCTTATGCACGAAGTTCTTGACTATCTGGTCGATCAGAAGTACAGTGCATTTGACACTATGGAAGATGAACTTGAGGATGCGGAAGAAACTCTTATGGATGATGTTACACACTTCCAGCCAATGCAGCTCATACATCTGAGAAGAAATCTGGTAAGCCTTCGGAAGAGCCTTTACCATGAACGGGAGATCCTGGTTAAGATAAACAGGCTCGATTGCCCGTTCATACCTGAAAAGACAATAGTCCAATACCGAGACATCTATGACCATCTTTCAAAGTTCTTTGAACTAACCGAAACGTATCGTGAGATTGAAACAAGCCTTATGGAGCTTTATACATCGCTTCTGAACAACAGGATGACAAAGATGTCGAACGAGACGAATGCATCAGTGAGAAGGCTTACAATGATCGCAACGGTTTTTATGCCATTAACACTTATTGCAAGCATAGGGGGCATGTCGGAATGGACCATGATTACAGGGCAGGAAAACTGGAAGATATCTTATCCACTTTTCATTCTGGCGATGCTGATTATTGGATTGATCAATTACTTGTTTCTGAGAGGGCTGGAGAGGGGGATTTTCTCGGGGAAAAAACGGGAGAAAGAGTATGCTCAATCAGATGCTGACATTTCTTCGTAGATCTTGGTAATTTCGTCTCGGTATCTTTCCGGGGCAAGAAGCTGACCCCAGCCTGCCTGCATCTGCCAGAGGCCGTCATATACGGAATCATGAAATGATCGTATCATGTGAGGAATGCTCCTTTCATTCAACAGTCCGTCGATGAGAGCGGCTTCAATTTCATTGTTCAGTATGAGTATTTTTACGGCTGTTTCCATTATTGTGAGGTAAAATTTATTAATTCTTCAATTTATGAAATCTTTTAGAATTTCTGTGAATTCATATTCGAAATTAGGTGTGAATATGTTCATGCCAAGATTTGAGATTATTTCTTTTTTCGACCAGAATCTTCCCTCGTCTATTTCAGCCCTATTTACAACAGGTGGTTCTTCCGATGAGCCCATGAAACTGTATACCAGTTCTTTTTCCAGTGGAGATTTCCAGATATATTTACTAATGAATTCGGACCTGAAATCCATTATTCCGAGTTCTTCATGAATCTCCCTCTTAAGAGCGTCGTTTACACTTTCTCCTGTGCCTATATGTCCTCCAACTGATGTATCCCATCTGCCGGGCAGAAGATCTTTGGTAAGTGCGCGTTTCTGCAGGAAAAGATCTCCTTTTGCATTAATAAGATGAAAATGGACAACAGGGTGAAGTAGTTTGCTCTTCCCGTCGTGGCATACGCTGCGGGGAGCCATGGATATTGTATTTCCGTCTTCATCGACAACCGGGAACCATTCTTCTGAATCTGTCATTTGATTTTATCTGTCTTAATTATAAAACAAATATGATTACAGATTTGTTAAAATGCAAGTTGCATTGAGGATTCACAGAGTCGGAGCCAGATACACACGACTGCCTAAAAGTACTATGTTTATCTTAGTGAAATATTGTGCTTATATTTGTATATAAACATAATAGCTTAAACCACAATGGTTCACAAGGGTTAGCGCATAGAGGCCCAAGGTTGATAAGCTAGAATTAGAGGGTTTGACACAGCCTTAAACATCAGTCTTTTCTGTGGTTTTGTGTAAAAGAATGCTATTGTTGGTTCAGTTTTTCCCGATAATTGTAAAAGGAGAGCTTAACCTGTTTCCATCTTCATCGACTGCTGTCAATGTATGGTATCCGGTATCAGTTAGGACTTCCATCTGGTGGATGTTTCTGGTTGTTCCAAGGTACTTTTCGTCAAGATGCCAGAAAATTCTTTTAAAATTGTTCCGGTGTACTACCTCAGCGACTATTCTGGTCATTTCTCCGGTGAAATCACGAGGTATAAAAATCTTTGTTCCGGAAGAAGGATAGATGAATTCCATAACTGAGCTTCCCTTTTCATTACCACAGCCTTCTTTAAAAGGAGGCAGAGTACTGTAATCGGAATGTTTCTTTTTATAAAAGTATTCCATTGCTGGTGGGAGGACAAACCAGGATTCGTTGATGATTTCAGATGGCGTCACGCAATCAGCTGTTACCTGAAGTGTACGTTCAGTATTAAGATGAACGATTTTGTGGAAAGGGCAGACGCTGGTTTTCATACCATTGATGCAAACAGGTATTTCACTGGAATCGGGACAATCGGGGCCTGATCTGTAACCGCTTTTACTGCAGACACTTATTATTGTCATTTCCTCCAAAGGAGGAGAAAACCATGGCACCTGATCCATAGTACCTGCTATATCGAAAAGTATCGGTGCTGCAGCTGCAATACCGGTAAGTCCGGGTCTTCCCTCACCATCAGCATTGCCGGCCCACACTCCTATGACATATTCAGGAGTGCTTCCCACTGCCCACGCATCTCTGAACCCGAAACTGGTACCTGTTTTCCAGGCCAGGCTGCGGGACGATGAAAAATAATGCCATCCTGTTTCTGTTTCAGGACGGTTAGCATTCTGCAATGCTTCATAAGTCAGCCAGACTGATGCGGCAGACAGAGGTGCAGCACCGGTATTTATTTCGGGTTTTTGTATGTAGGAGGGTAGCAAAACAGGTGGATGAAAATCTGAAAGAGAATATTCCTCTTGGTTTCCTGATTTCCTTAAAATTCTTGACAGTGAGGCATAAACCCCGGTGAGTTCCCACAATGAGGTTTCGCCTCCTCCAAGGATCAGAGAGAGTCCGTAATGTTCTGATGACTTTGAGAAGGAGGTGAATCCGATTTCTTTCAGCAGCTCAAGGAACCTTTGAGGGCTGTAATCCTGGAGCATCTTTACTGCGGGTATGTTAAGCGATTGAGATAATGCCGACCCGGCGGTAACTGCTCCGCTGAAACTCATGTCAAAATTCTCAGGTTTAAATCCGGGGAAGCGGGTTGGTATATCAGCTACAAGTGTATTTGGAAGCAGGTTGCCTGATTCCTGCATGGCTGCATAAAGCAGAGGTTTTAGAATGCTTCCTGTGCTCCTCAATGCTCTTACTAAATCAACATTACCGCCATGATAGGGAGCATTTTCAGTGGTGCTGTTGCCTACATAGGCTAATACTTCACCCGATTCAACGTCTACAACAAGTGTGGCTGAGTTAAAGATAAGATTGCTTTCAAGTTTCTTCTGATGCATTTCCATGATAGCGGAAATTCTTTCCTGAAGCCTGGTATCGATTGTGGTCCTTATTTTTTCACCCTTTCTGGAAGCATAGAAATAATCGGTAAGGTGAGTTGCTATGGAGGGTAGCTTAAATGGTTCGGAAAGGAGAGGTTCTTCAGTTGCAAGTCTTAATGTGAGGGAGTCGATATATTTTTTTTCCTTCAGCTGGCGAAGCAGGTCGTTGCGTTTCTTTAACAGTATTTCCTGGTTCTTTCCGGGGAAGATCAGAGCGGGGGAGTTGGGGAGAACGGCAAGCGCGGCTGCCTCTGCCCATGTTATCTCTGAAGGCAATTTTCCGGTATATCTCCAGACTGCAGCGTCAAGGCCTACAATGTTACCTCCGAAGGGAGCGTTTGCTGAGTATGTTTCAAGGATTTTCTTCTTTGACTTTAGCAGTTCAAGCTTGAGCGCAGAAAAAATCTCGATCAGTTTTCTCATATATGTGCGGGGCCTGTTACCTCCCGACAATCTTGCCACCTGCATTGAGATTGTTGACCCCCCGGCTATTATCTTCTTGTTCCTGATGTTCATGGCAAGGGCGCGCATAAGCGAAACAGGATTTACACCGGGATGGAAAAAGAAATATCTGTCTTCATAAGTAAGAATCGCTTTCTTAAACTTTTCTGGAACAACATCAGCGGGTGGGAATCGCCATTGTCCGTCGGAGGCTATTCTTGCACCCAGTAGAGTTCCGTCGCGGGCTTCCACAACCGTTGAGAGCGGATTATCAAATTCCGGCAGGGGAGAAAGCAAAACAGGGATAATTATAATCCCGGCAGCAATTATCATGATTATGACTTTATTCCTCAAGTCTTTCTCCAGTGATTTTAACTTTATTTCCCGGAATGCGTGAATAGTAGTTATCGGTGTACATTGCTTCGCACCATAATGAAGGTTGATAGAATTCTCCGCTGTATGCGGCATTCAGGATGAGCAGGAAAGTTTTGCTTTCACCCTGATTGAGTCTGAAATAGGTGTATACCCTGTCATCCCTGAAGTCGCGATAGTCGTAAGTACTTTCCTTTATTCCATAGTTAGCTTCGAACAGGCGTGTATTACGAATTTCCCATCCTGAAGGGACCATTTGGGTAAGCGCAATATTATCAACGCTTAAAAATGTATTATTAGTAACTTTAACGACCATAATGAAGTCAGTTCCCTGTAAAAGATTCCTTTGATCGATCTGCTTAAGCTCCAGATTGAGATAATTAACACTCATCGATAATCCGTTTTCAGCCGGCATGGTATCGGAAACAAGTGGTATCCCTTTTCTTACAATATTTGCATATACAGGTTTATCCGAGGTATTTTCAATGACCAGTTTGTTTTCACCCTTTCTGACAGGGAGTTCTCTGATGAATGGTTTCTTTTCGGCGGCAGAAATCTCTGTTTTTGTACCATTGAATGATAAGCTGGTTTTTATTATGCCATGGGTATTAAGCGACACCATTTCGGAATATTTCATATATGAAAACAATCCCCATGACAATGACTGGGTACTGTACCATCTGTCGTTATTGAGTTCATCGCATATTGATCTGAGAAGCGGCAGGCCCCCGGTCTCCTTTTTAAGAAGGGAAAGGGTATACAGGATTACTGCCCTGTCGCGCAATTGGCTTCCGTAATAGAAGACTGAATATTCTTCATCGGTTTTAAGGTTGCGCATATCGATAAGGTTCTCTGCGATCTCAGGTTTACCGGTTGTTGCATAAGCAGCTGCAAGAAACAATTTAGCAAGGCCCGGGAGATTATCAGTTTCCCGGAGTCTGTTCATTGCACCTCTTTCAGGATCGCCAGCATAGGCAAGGGTGAAAAGTCTGTATGCCTGATCGTTGGCTGACTGCCTGAATTTCGGGTCAAATCGCCAGTCCTGAGCTGTCCTTTTCTGAAACCTAGCCCATCTCTGCTTGAAATTACCGGGGATGTTGAATCCCATCCTCTCGGCTTCGGCAATAAAATGACCCGCATAGGATGTAACCCAGTTGTCAGCCTGGTAGTTTCCCGGCCACAGAGCAACGCCTCCGTTGTTCATCTGCCTTGAAGCAATTTTTGAAACAGCCTCCTTTATGTTTGCAGCAGCCTGCTCCTGTCTCGATTCTTCAACTGAGATGTTTTTCATCCAAAGTTGCGGGAAAGCGGCAGAAATTATTTGTTCGGTGCACCCGTGCGGGTATTCAAGGAGATACCCCAGTCTTTTCTCAAGGTTAACAGCAGGGAGATCAGAGATTTCAAGTGTGGCACCGTTCGTTCCCTCCATACCGAACGTATTGAAAGATGTCTCCCATTTTTCGCCTTGTTTCAGTAATCTTTGTTCAGCTCTTATTTCCGCAGGATTCGGGCTTCTGATCTCAATATCCAACTCATAAACGGCCGTTTCTCCTCCGCCAGATACAGTGACCTTAATTTTTTCCTTCCCTGTTCTTTGGGCGGTTGTGAAGGTAAGGTGTGTATCTGTCTCTCCCGGGCCAGAAACATTGATATTTCGTACCGGTTCATAAAATTTAATAAGATTGCCAGATTCTGCTATAAGATCAAGGCTTTTAATATTGTTTTTCTGAATGAACAGGGTTACCGGCAGCGAGACTTTTTCACCTGGGCCAACAACTCTGGGTGCGGTGACAAGTACCATAAGAGGATCTCTGACCATTATTGTTTTTTCAGCACTTCCGAATGCTTTGTCGTTCCCGGCAATAACCATAGTCCTTATTGATCCTGTATACTGGGGCAAAGTGATGCTGTGAGTTCTGGTTTTACCCTGTGCCAACGTAAAAGGCCCAAGGAATTTTACCACAGGGATAAATCTTTGAGTTTTTCCTGCCGACCTGTCTATCATTGCTTCATCACCTCCTATTGACAGTATCCTTTCAAGGGTTCCGCCGAAAGCTCCCAGAACATGGTCATACATATCCCAGGTCTGCACTCCAAGAGCTTCACGTCCGTAAAAATAACTCCAGGGATCGGGAGTCCTGAATGCAGTAATATCCAGAAGTCCTTCATCAACGACTGAAATTGTATATGTCATGGGTTTTCTGTCAGCTTCGCTTACTTTAATATCAAAGCTTCTTTGTGAACGAATCTCGTTGGGTACTGTAATTACCGGCTTTAGGTGGGTTAAAGGATCTTCAACCATAACCGGCACAATACCATACAATCGTATCGGCATATCATTCACAGTCTGTGCATGAGGCTGAATAACTGTTACATAGGCATAACAGTTGGGAGCCATTTCAGGTCTGGCCTTAATAGTTACAACCGTGTTCCTCTTTGTGGCCGGCGTCCTTATCTCATCAATCACAGAGGTGGAGTTTTCAAGAGTGATGATTATCCTTGAATTTTCGGGGGTTGGAAAACTTAATCTTATATCTTCCCCAGGAACATATTTTTCTTTGTCTGTATTTACTGACAATAATGTTGCTCCCTCCGTATTGGCTTTCATACCATATTCCCAGGGCCAGTCGATCAGGACTATCTTACCTGTTGAGTGACCTCCGGGAATAGTGGCGTGAATAAAATACCTTCCCCAGTCATTTCTCCCTATGTTGAATTTGCAGGTACCTGTCCCGTTTCTGGTTTTCAGACGGTGTGACAGAACAGGTTTATAGCTGTTGTTTGAAATGTAAGAAGCAAGATTTTGGTCGTCAGATTCCCACCACCATCTGTATGTGATTTTGTAGAATGAAATTTCAACCTCGGTGTCAACTGGATTACCCTGGGGATCTACAGTGGCAATAGTCAGCTCATTGTCACTGTCGGTAAAAAGCATTTTTTCTTTTTCCCTTAATGCAGGAAGATTCACACCAACATAGGTTTTATATGGAGAATATTTGTAAAGTTTCTGGGTTATACTTTCATCTCCACCCTTTTCAGCTGATTTTACAGTGAACATTACGTTGAGCATTCCCGGAGCTGATATAGTGCCTGGATTAAAAACGATACGCGCATTTCCGTTTGCATCAGTGAACCCTTCAAACATCCTGATGCTCTCAGAATAGAGATCGATTGAAGGATCATCAAAAACAAACTGACTGTATTTTTCAAACACTGTTTTTGCAGGTTTAAACAGGTATTCGACTGATGATCTCATATTGCCTGCAATGTTACCGTTAAGCCATTTTACATTAAGTGTTCCGGCTGTTCCTCCATCTCTTTGTCTTATAAGATCTTCGGGAAAGGACAGATCAAGTTTCAGTCTGTTTGGCTTAATTGACTCTATCCTTACTCTTTTAGAGAAAGTTGCACCTCCTATCCTGAATATGGCATTATAATTTCCCGTCATGGCATCAATGGGGGTTCCTGTGTGGAAAACGAGGAGATTTTTACCTTCAGGTTTTTGTACCTGGTTATCCACCCTTTGCTCAAGAGGATTGATCAGTTCAAACTGTACAGGATGGTCTGAAGGCAGGTTTTTGTTCAAATCCTTCAGGAATATTGAGAGATAAATAGAATCGCCGGGGCGCCAAACATCTCTTTCTCCATAAATATAAGCTTTCAATCCGTTTTCCGGCTTATTTCCCGATACATCAAATGAACTTAATGATAGTGACGATCCCTCGGTTATTTTCAGGTAATTCCTGTCCTTGTTCTTTCTAGCAACTATCAGGAATGGTTTCCTGTCGCAATAAAGGGTTACGGAACCATCATGATCGGTATTTCCTGAGATAATTCGCTGCATCTGAAAATCATAGACATCAATAGTTACTTCGCTTAGGGGAAGAGCGGTAAGGAGGTCATTTACAATTATCCGGAGTCGGTTATCGGTACCCTTTTTTGCAATGATCCCGAAGTTTGATGCCAGTATGTTACGGGTTACTTTTTTTTCCGGGCTGTAATAAGCAGGCTTGCAGGGATTGTTGCGTTCCCTCCAGTCAAATCCGAACGAATAATAAATCAGGTCATCACTGTCGGAATAATAATTATCAGGGTCGTCCCAGTACTCATTCATTTTGTCTTCCGAAAGAGCAAGGATTTCTTCATATTTGTCCAGTTCTGATTTATCGCTGCACGGATAAAGTGAATAAGAAGGTTTGAATCCGATTTCAACCCTGTAGAGTATTCCGGGTTCGATATCAATATATTCTGACAGGTCTAATGTATGAAGATTCCAGGATCCTGAATTTGTTCCGGGGGGATTGATAAGATCAATTCGTCCGGAATATATCAGTCTTCCAAATCTTTTTATTGCATAAGAAGTGTTTATATCATTGTCCTGGAAGAAATACGGAAGATTGTTTTCGAATATTTTCACTATCCTGAGGTCAACAGCCCTGAGGTTTGCCGTCTTGAAAGGGAATATCAGATTGTTTGAAGAAGGAAGGACCACACCATTTCCGGCGAGCTTCACTGAGGGAGGTACAGGAGAGAAATCAAGGCTTTGACTGAAAGATGCGGACAATTGTTCTCCCCTGCTATTCCTGATTGATTTTTCCACAATAAGTTCGGCTGTCCCTTCGGGTCTGGTGTCGGGGAAAAGGCTGATGATGTTTGCATTGACTTTCACAGATAGTTTTGTTTCGGGTTCAAGGCGTATCAGGCCTTCTGTTTCCTGCGAAACCTCGAGAGGATCTGAGAAGACAACGTCTATACTTTGTCCTTCTTCCCTGTTGTAAATCAGGTCAACAACAGAAAAGACTCCCAGGGCGGGAATTTTTATGGTTGTGTTTCCCTTCTTTCTGACGCCGGCAAAATTACCGTCCCAGCTTAGTTCAACAGCTCCTGCCTTATCAGTTCGTTCAATATTAATGACAGAGAATTTATGGGCATGAATATCAGAATGATCCCAAATGACGGATAGTTTCTTCCTCCCGGCTTTTGCCTGAATGTAAGCCTCGACTTCTGAAGAAGGTATATAGTCGGATGCTGCAAGGTCACCGTGCAGACTATATTTTCTGCCGTCATCCGAGCTCTCCAGCGTTCCTATCGAAACAAAGAAATCCTTCTTTATTGTTCTTATCCTGACAGGAAAGATCTTAAGATGTTCCTTTACTTCTGCAAGCTTTTCGAGATTAAGTTTAACCGTATACAATGTTCCCGGATTCAGGGTTTTTACAGGTTTATAAGTAAGGGTCACATTATCTGACCATTCAGCTTTTCCCCTTACAGCCGGTTCAAAGACAAACAGTCCGGGAGGGGTCTTCCTGTTAGCCCTTGTGGCAAATTCGGGAGTGAATTTCACTTCAAAAACAGAGTTGACAGAAACGATTCCGGAGGTATAGCCCGTGATGTACTCGCTGAAACCTTTATCGACTGGAATATTTAGTTCGGAAATATCTGGTGCTTTTTTAAGGATAAGTTTCACAGGGGGCTTTTCCTTACTTATGCATGAAGAGATAATGATAAGAATGAAAAATGAAATGATTGATTTTGAAGTTTTCATCTTAGGGGGATCAGTTTATTATCAGGACAGATTCACTTAAAAAATAGCCGGAAAACAATATTCCGGTATTAAAATTACAAAAAAAGATGGATTGTTACAGCAGAATCCTGTTGCCAAGCTGCTTTGATATGAGTCCAAGTGCCAGGCTGAGGTTGTTATATCTTTTCTGGAGCTGTATAATCTCTGCCTTATTATTATTTTTTACAGCTTCTTCAAGGAGAGCCATTATTTCCTTTCTGCGTGCCACAATCTTGTCGCTCTTGAATTTAAGGACCACATCGGGAACAATATCCCTCAGCTTCATATCTTCAGTTTCGACAAAAGTCTGCTTTTCCTTCCAGATCCTGCTCAGCTCATGGGCATCAGCGAGGAGATCTGCAGAGATTCTTGAAATATCAGGATCTTCATGTTTTATGAAATGCTTATCTCCGGGGAAAAGCCCCTGTTCTGAGCTGAACCTGAAATCGTCGAAAATCCTTCCTAAAGTTCGGTCATCGAAAGTAAGTTCGTCAATTGTTATTTCTTTCACAATATAATCGGCCACCGTGATTATCTCCTCTTTCCCGTCCTCGCTGCGGAACCTCTTTTCAAAGACCTCGCTGCCATATTTCAGCAGCAGCCTGATCACCTCTTTCTCAGTGTAATAAGATATTGTGACGGGTTTTACGGTTTTAACAGTCTCGACAGGGGGGAGGGGAAGATCTTCCGGTCCGGGATATTTGTTTCTTTCCTGGAAAGATTTTTGCTGGCGCAGCTTGTTGACCTCATTGTAAAGGATCGGTTCCGGAACTTCCAGCAAAGTGCTGCATTCCTTGATGTATATTGTTCTTGTTATGGCTTCAGGAATTACGGCAACTGACCTGACAATTTCCTTCACCAGAACAGCCTTTTTCACAGGATCATTGCTTGCTTCATCAAGCAACAGTTTGGTTTTGAACCTTATAAAGTCAGTCTCATGATCCTTGATATATTTAAGAAATTCTTCGTTGCTTATTTTTTTCGAATATGAATCCGGATCTTCACCATCAGGTAAAAGGACTATCTTAACGTTCATTCCTTCTTCCAGAACGATATCGATGCCTCTTATTGATGCCTTTATTCCTGCGGGGTCACCGTCATAAAGGATTGTAATGTTCTGAGTGAATCTTTTAATAAGCCTTACCTGTTCCTGGGTCAGAGAAGTACCGGATGATGCTACAACATTTTCTATTGAGGCTTCATGAAGCGACATCACATCTGTATACCCTTCAACGAGATAGCACCTGTCTTCCTGTGTTATCGCTTTGCGTGCCTGGTAGATTCCGTAAAGGATCCTGCTTTTATGGTATATTTCAGACTCAGGTGAATTTAGATATTTAGCGCTTTTAGGGTCTGCCTTGAGAATCCTTCCGCCAAATCCGAGTACCTGTCCGGAAAGTGAATGAACAGGGAATATAACCCTTCCGCTAAAGCGGTCGAAAATACGTTCTTCATGCTGGATGGTCAACCCTGTTTTTAACAGAAAATCAAGGCGGTGGCCATCTTCAAGGGCTTTCTTTGAAAATGCATCCCTTTGCTCGAGGCTGTAACCAATTTCAAATTTCTTAAGGGTACTGTGTTGAAATCCCCTTTCCTTGAAGTAGGCAAGGCCAACCGAGATCCCTTCATCGGAATGGAACAGATTATCCTCAAACTGCCTTGCTGCATAAGCTGTTACAACAAGAAGACTCTCCCTTTCATTCTGTTTTTCAATCTCTTCAGGGGTTCTTTCTTTTTCAATTACCTCAATATTATATTTTTTTGCGAGATACTTTAGAGCCTCGGGGTAGGTAAGATGTTCATGCTCCATTATGAAGTTGACGGAATTTCCCACTTTACCGCAGCCAAAGCACTTAAATATTTCCTTTGATGGAGACACTGTGAAAGAAGGGGTTTTTTCATTATGGAACGGACACAGGCCCAGATAGTTTACTCCACGTTTTTTAAGCGGAACAAATTCCTGCACCACATCGACTATCTGTGCAGCATCGAGTATCCGATCAATAGTCTGCCGGTCAATCATGGATCAAAGATATCAGTAAAACAGGGAAAGAGTATTATTATAGCGCGACAATATATTAACATCTGGATTTACCCGGATCAGGTAGTGCTGGAGGATTGACCTATCGGGGTTAAGTACAGAATGAGTTAGATTTTTTCCTATTAGAACCAAGTATAACAGCTCTTTATGTAAGTACCATCAGACGGGCGGTAAGTATTTCGATTCCCCTGGAGGCAGGTTCCTTTATAATTTCAACATGTCTTCTGGCAGGAACATTAACATCATTCGGATCAATCAGCCAGAGGGATGCGCCTTCAGGAACATACTCCATTAGTCCGGCCGCAGGGTAAACATTAAGTGAGGACCCGATAACAACAAAAATATCAGCAGTGGAAGTAATCTTCACAGCTTCATCCATCATTGGAACCGCCTCTCCGAACCATACTATGTGAGGTCTCAGCTGGCTTCCCTTTTCACATTTATCTCCCGGTCTTATTTCACTGTAACCGATTTCATAGATAAGTGAAGGGTCGGCAGTGCTTCTTGCCTTAGTGAGTTCACCATGCAGGTGCAGCACTTTTGTGCTTCCTGCCCTTTCGTGCAGATTGTCAATGTTTTGTGTTATAACATTAACATTGAAGTACTTCTCAAGGGCTGCAACTCCTTTATGTCCTGCGTTGGGCTCACAGGTTGAAAGCTGGGTTCTTCTGTCGTTATAAAACCTCAGGACCAGATCCCTGTTCTTATACCAACCCATAGGTGAGGCTACTTCGGTGACATCATACTCTTCCCACAAACCACCGGTTTCGCGGAATGTGCGTATCCCGCTTTCGGCACTCATACCAGCACCGGTAAGAAAAACCAGGTTCTTCATTTGACGACAATTGGTAATAATAAAAATAAAAAAAATAAATCAGCTCCGTTGATATTCAAATGTATTTATTACAACTTCGGCAGATTAGTGTTATAGTCTGATATCGCGATAAAAAGTATATTTACTATTTTTACAGATCGATAATCATAAAATGGGCGCATCAAACAGAAAGATTATTCTTGCGGTTACGGGAGCAAGCGGTTCGGTTTATGCACTATCTCTTATTGAAAAACTTGCCGGACTAAAAGCGCCGCCTTCGGAGATTGCAACACTGTTTTCGAATACTGCTGAGCAGATTTGGGAACATGAAACTGGAAAACCATTTGTTGCAATCAATCCGGTAAAGGTTTATCAGAATAATAATTATTTTGTTCCTTTTGCTTCAGGATCTTCTGACTATGATACTATGATCATCTGTCCTGCCTCGATGGGGACGATAGGAAGGTTGGCAGGAGGAGTATCGGATGATCTTATATGCCGTGCAGCTGATGTGATGCTAAAGGAGAGACGCAGACTGATAATTGTTCCGAGGGAATCTCCATATAATCTAATCCATATCCGCAATATGGAAACACTTACTCTTGCCGGGGCAGTCATCTGTCCTGCCAGCCCGTCGTTTTACAGCAAACCGGTTACTATAAGAGAACTCATTATGACGGTAGTAGAACGGATTATTGTTCTTGCAGGATTTGAATCAGATACTTATCGCTGGATGACAGATGATTGACGGTCGGGCAGTAAAATTCTTCAAAAAGCATCATGTAATGACGGTTGCAACGTGCGTAAACGGCGAACCATGGTGTGCCAATTGCTTTTATGTATATCTCGAAGAGAAAAATGCACTTGTTTTTACCACTGATACAGAAACCAGGCATGGAAAAGAATTCAGGGAAAATCCGCTGGTAGCTGGTTCGGTTGTTCTGGAAACTCCGGTAACTGGTAAAATAAGAGGTATCCAGTTTCAGGCTGTGGTATCCGAACTGCGGGGCGATGATTTGAGCCTTGCCAGAAAAGCATATCTAAAACGCTTCCCGGTTGCAATGTTGATGGAAACACACCTGTGGATTGCGGAGCTGACTCTCGTAAAAATGACCGACAACAGGCTGGGTTTCGGAAAGAAAATAATATGGACTTCCGGCAAAGAACGAGGATCTCAGATCTCAGATCTCAATTAGCATTCCGGAGAATATTTGGCAATATCGGAATAAGCAGCCTGAGCTAAGTATTACGAATAGTATTCAGATTATCATCCATTTGGAGTGGAGGTAATTGGGGAAAGCAGCCTTGCACAATAGACAAGTCTTATTTTCCAAGTTGTTGTTTTACGATTTTGGCAATGTATTTACCCAGGATATCAAATTCAATGTTGACTACCGAACCTTTACTGATCTGGTGGAAATTTGTGACCTCGTAAGTGAAAGGGATAATTGCGACCTGGAATGACTTTGGCTGCGAATTGACAACCGTAAGGCTCACCCCGTTTACTGCAACTGATCCTTTTTCAACTGTAATATAATCGTCCTGGAGTGGTTCATAACCGAATGTAAAATACCAGCTTCCTCCTGCTTCTTTTACCTCGGTGCATATTGCCGTCTGATCAACATGTCCCTGTACCATGTGTCCATCCAGTCGGCCGTCGAGTTTTGTGCTTCTTTCGAGGTTTACCTTGTCTCCCGGCTTAAGTAGTCCGAGATTTGTTTTATCAAGGGTCTCCCTGATGGCAGTCACCGTATAAGTGTCTTCGTGTATTTTTACAACTGTAAGACAGACCCCGTTATGAGAAATGCTCTGATCTATTTTCAGTTCACTGGTGAATGAACATTTCATAGTTATATGGAGATTGTCATTCTCTTTTTCCAGCCTTACGACCGGTGCTGCTTCTTCAACTATTCCCGAAAACATTTTCTTAAGATTTATTTTTGCAAACCTACTTATTTTTTAGCTGACGTAAATCATAAGTACTTAAAGTGAGCTAAAGTTTGGAGTACTTATAGTTAAAAAATCATTCGCCCCTTCTCCCCATCGCCCCCTCGCTTTGACGCTCCATCGCTTTGCTGCCCATTCGCTCAGTCCCTTCGTCCCTCAGTCACTTCGTCCCTTCTTCCGTTCGTCCCTCAGTCACTTCGTCCCTTCGTCGTTCTTCTCCCTTCGCCCTTTGCCCTTCGCCCTTTGCCTTTAATCACCGGCATCCCGTCCTTTTTCCAGGCAACTATTCCACCCTCAAGGTTGAATAATTTTTGGAAACCCTTTTCAGACAGCATCTCAGCAGCTCTACGGCTTCTGAAGCCTGTAGTGCAGTAAAGAAATATAGAGTAATTTTTTTTCAGGGTATCAGCAGATCTCATGAGGTTTCCGGATGATGGTATATTGACTGCTTCCCTGATCCTTCTGCCCCTGAATTCAAATGGTTCGCGCACATCAATGAGAATTGCCGAATCTGCCCTGAGGTATTGAAGGTGAAAATCATAAGGTTCAAGCGAGAAATACCTCACTGAGTCAGTTATCTGGGCTTCCAGGTGAAAGATGAAGGATATAGATATTAAAAGTGCTATTAAGGGAACTTTCATTGTCTGGCGCAGTAGAACCTGCAAATTACGAAAATTGTCAATGCTGTTTTATAGCCTTTTTACTATCTTTGTCCGATTTTTATCAGCGCTTTTCTCTAAACCAGGGGAGAGTGGCCGAATCGAAAATCAGGCATTTTGTCACTGGCCTGCCGGTCTGATTGTTGCCGGTAAAGGTTTTGTAGATAAAGCCATTTGAATAACCATTAAAATCAAAATTAACTGATCCAATGGGAAAACGTTTTCCTGAATATAAAACCCTTGATCTTGCTCAGGTTAACAGAGACATACTTAAGATTTGGGATGAGAATGACACTTTTAAAAGGAGTGTTCGTGAAGTGAATGGGAAAGGTGAGTTTGTCTTTTATGAGGGTCCGCCATCAGCAAACGGGATGCCCGGCATTCACCACGTGCTTTCTCGTACCATCAAGGATACCGTATGCCGTTACAAGACGCAATGCGGATTTGAGGTAAAACGCAAGGCAGGATGGGATACTCATGGTCTGCCTGTTGAGCTGGGTGTAGAGAAAGCATTAGGCATAACAAAGGAAGATATCGGAACCACAATTTCGATAGAAGAGTACAACAAAGCCTGCCGCATTGATGTGATGAAGTATACCGATAGCTGGGAAGAGCTCACCCGGATAATGGGATACTGGATAAACATGGATGATCCTTATATCACTTATGACAATCGTTATATCGAAACTCTGTGGTGGCTTTTAAAGCAGCTGTATTCTAAGGGATATCTTTACCAGGGGTATACAATACAGCCTTTTTCACCTGCCGCAGGAACAGGACTCAGTTCTCACGAGCTTAACCTGCCGGGGTGTTACAGGGATGTTAAGGATACGACATGCATAGCACAGTTTAAACTCATCAGGGATGAACATTCAGAGTTTCTTTATAAAGACACCGACACCCCTGATATATTCATAATGGCATGGACGACCACTCCATGGACCCTGCCTTCAAATACTGCATTGGCTGTAGGAAAGGATATAAAATACATTAAAGTACGTACTTTCAACCCCTACAGCTCGGAACCCATTACGGTTGTTATTGCGGGCGACCTGCTATACTCAATATTTCCGGAATCAAATGCTTCCCTTGAAATAGCCGAATTTAAGGCAGGCGATAAAAAGATCCCCTTTAAAATACTTGACGAGTTTAGCGGTAGCAAAATGGCAGGGATCAGGTATGAACAGCTTATTGACTGGGTGAGGCCTGATCCGGGAGCTTTCAGGGTTATTCTGGGTGATTTTGTAACAACTGAAGACGGAACAGGGATAGTTCATATTGCTCCCACATTCGGAGCCGACGACTACCGTGCAGGAAAAGAGAATGGAATCCCCCCGTTGGTTGTAAAACGAAAAGACGGAACCATCGGGCCGCTTGTTGACAAGCGTGGTTATATGGTTCCAATTTCCGACCTTGATATTCAGTTTGTAAGAGAAAGAGTTAATACTTTATCATACAAGGGCTTTGAAGGCAGACCCGTCAAGAATGAATACGATCCGTCTTTGTCGGCTGATGCTGATACTCTTGATGTTGATATAGCGGTGATGCTGAAGCAGCAGGGAAAGGTCTTCAGAATTGAAAAGCAGGTTCACAGCTATCCTCATTGCTGGCGGACCGACAAGCCTGTACTTTATTATCCTCTTGATGCATGGTTTATCAAAACCACGGCTTTCAGGGAGAGAATGATTGAGCTGAACAATACTATAAACTGGAAACCGGTTTCAACCGGCACAGGAAGGTTTGGTAAATGGCTTGAGAATCTTGTTGACTGGAATCTGTCTCGATCAAGGTTCTGGGGAACACCCTTACCCATATGGGTTACAGAAGACAGAAAAGAAGAAAAATGTATTGGTTCAGCAGCCGAGCTCAGGCAGGAAATTGAAAATTCGGTCAGGGCGGGTTTCATGGACAAAAATCCTTTAGAGAACTTTATTGAAGGAGATTATAGTTCTGCGAACTATGAAAAGTTTGACCTTCACCGTCCATTTGTTGATGAAATAATTCTTGTAAGCCCTTCGGGAAAAAAGATGTTCCGTGAGCCTGATCTTATTGATGTATGGTTCGATTCGGGGGCTATGCCTTATGCACAGGCACACTACCCGTTCGAGAACAGTCATAATTTCAGCAATATGTTTCCCGCTGATTTTATTGCTGAAGGAGTTGATCAGACAAGGGGATGGTTTTTTACCCTTCATGCAATAGCAAGCATGATATCCGATTCGGTTTCATTTAAAAACATTATATCCAACGGTCTTGTACTCGACAAAAACGGGAACAAAATGTCGAAAAGGCTCGGTAATGCTGTCGATCCTTTCACTACCATAGAAGAATACGGGTCAGATCCACTTAGATGGTATATGCTTACAAATTCACAGCCCTGGGATAATCTTAAATTTGATATTGAAGGAGTTGATGAAGTAAGGCGCAAGTTTTTCGGAACGCTTTATAACACTTATTCATTTTTTGCTTTGTATGCCAATATCGATAAGTTCAGTTATAATGAAGAAGAGATCCCTGTAGATGAACGACCTGAGATTGACAGATGGATAATATCACTGCTTAATTCACTTATAAGGGAAGTAGGGAGATGCTTTGATGATTATGATCTGACCCGTGCAGGCCGTGCAATCCAGGATTTTGTTACGGAAAACCTTAGCAACTGGTATGTGAGGCTTAACAGGAAGCGTTTCTGGGGTGGAGAATACGATAAGGATAAACTTGCCGCATTCCAGACACTTTACAAATGCCTTGAGACTGTTAGCATGCTTGCCGCCCCCATAGCGCCATTTTACATGGACCGTCTGTTTACCGACCTGAACAATACTACCGGCCATTTCAGGGAAGATTCCGTGCATCTAACCATGTTCCCTGTATTTGATGAGGCACTGATTGACAAAGATCTGGAAGAAAGGATGGAGATAGCTCAGAAAATATCATCAATGATCCTTGGACTGAGGAGGAAAGTCAACATTAAGGTACGCCAGCCTCTGGCCAGGATACTGATCCCGGTTCCCGATGATGTATTTCGCAGGAAATTTGAGGCTGTCAGGGATCTTATTCTTGCTGAGGTAAATGTAAAGAGTGTTGAGTATATAGATGATACTTCATCCATTCTGGTAAAGAAGGTGAAACCTGATTTCAAACTGCTTGGACCCCGTTATGGCAGGTTGATGAAAGAAATAGGCAAAGTTATTTCAGAACTTTCCCAGCAGGAAATTGCCAGTTTCGAGAGAAGCGGAAAACTGTCGATTGAAATAGATGGCCGGAATGTAGAGCTTAGCACTGGTGATGTGGAAATTATTTCAGAGGATATTCCGGGCTGGCAGGTGGCTAATGATGGAAAGCTGACAGTTGCACTTGATGTTTCGGTAACCGACGAATTAAGATATGAAGGGATAGCCAGGGAGTTTGTAAACCGGATTCAGAATTTCAGAAAGGAGAGCGGTTTTGACGTGACCGATAAGATAACCGTTCTGATTGAAGACCATGAGCTCATTAGAGAGGCAATAAACCGCCATTCAGCATATATTGGCTCCCAGACTCTTGCCACAAGGGTTGAGGTTGTAGGTAAATTTACAAACGGTAATGTAAGGGAAATCGAGATTGATGACGTTCCGATAAAAATCGCAGTATCGCGAAATCAAATATAGGTAAATGAAAAGAGTCCTCGTAACAGGAGGTGCGGGATTCATCGGATCCCATCTTTGCGAAAGGTTGCTTGAGCTTGGCAATGAAGTGATCTGTCTCGATAACTACTTTACAGGATCGAAGATGAACATAATCCATCTTCTGGATAATCATTACTTTGAAGTGATACGGCATGATATTACAATGCCGGTTTACATAGAGACTGATGAGATATACAATCTGGCTTGTCCTGCATCGCCTGTTCAATATCAGTATAATGGGATCAAAACCATAAAGACATCAGTAATGGGAGCCATTAATACCCTGGGGCTGGCAAAGCGAACCAGGTCGAAGATACTGCTTGCCTCCACAAGCGAGATTTATGGTGATCCTGCAGTTCATCCTCAGCCTGAATCGTACCGTGGAAATGTAAATACCCTTGGTCCCAGGGCATGCTACGATGAAGGTAAACGGTGTGCAGAAACTCTTTTCATGAATTATCACACCCAGAATAAAGTAAGGATCAAGATCGCAAGGATATTCAATACCTACGGCCCAAGGATGAATAAAAATGACGGAAGGGTCATTTCGAATTTTATCATGCAGGCTCTCAGGGGTGAAGATCTTACAATTTTTGGTGATGGTTCGCAGACACGGAGCTTTCAGTTTGTGGATGATCTGATAGATGGCATGGTTAGACTTATGGATACATCTGATTCATATACCGGTCCGGTGAACCTGGGTAATCCTGTTGAGATATCAATAGCAGAACTGGCGGAGAAGATTATTCTTTTGACACGATCAGCCTCAAAACTGGTGTTTTACCCTTTACCTCAGGATGATCCCATGCGCAGGATGCCTGATATATCAATTGCAGAAAGAGATCTTAACTGGCGCCCGCGTGTAGAACTTGAGGAGGGTTTGTTAAAGACAATTGATTATTTCAGGAAGAGATACTTTTAAAGCTGATTGATTCACGATCGTGGTTAATGGTATAAATTAAAAAAAAACCGCCTTATTCCTGAGGCGGTTAAAAAATCTTTTCTGAGCCCGGGTATCTTCTCCGCAAGCTATTTCTGCTTCATCTTAGCGTCGATGCACAAAGTTGCATGGGGGACAGCCCTGAGCCTCTCCTTTGAAATAAGCTTTCCTGTCTCGCGGCAGATCCCATAAGTCTTGTTTTCAATCCTGACCAGTGCGGCCTGCAGGTGTTGAATAAATTTCTGCTGTCTTTGGGCAAGCCTTCCGGCTTCTTCCTTCGACAAAGTGGTGGCTCCTTCTTCAAGTACCTTGAAAGTGGGAGACGTGTCCATGGTGTCATTACTCTCTTCATGAGTAATGCTGGATTTAAGAATCTCATAATCCCTTTTGGCCTTATCCAGCTTCTCAAGAATAATCTGCCTGAATTCCTCAAGCTCCTCATCCGAATATCGTGTCTTTTCAGCCATGGCTATTAGCATTTTGTTTATGGCGCAAAGGTAGCTTTTTTTGTTTAATAAAAAAACTATCAGAATCATATGAGCCCGACTTATTTTAAATGTTGAAGAAGCCTTAACGGATGAAAATGTGCGATAATAACTAAACAAAAAGGTATCTTTGAAGCTTTATACACTTATTGTAGTATGAAAGCCGAGGGTGACAATATAATCTCATTAACAAAACTTGTAAAAAAGAATCCTGAACCACGCTGGTATGCAGTATATACAAATCCGAGAGCTGAAAAGCAGGTAAGAGACAGACTTATAGAAGCTGAAATAGAAGTATTTCTTCCTCTTCAGAAAACTTTCAGGATATGGAGCGATCGCAAGAAACTTATTGAAAAGCCATTACTTTCATCCTATGTTTTTGTAAGGGTCAATCCGGTGATGTTCCCGAAAGTGTACCAGACCAAAGGTGTTGTGAGGTTTGTTACTTTTGAAGGCCAGCCTGCTTCCATACCGCAAAAACAGATCGATAATCTCAGGCTTCTCATTAACAGCGATGCTGAAGTTGAAGTTTCGTCTGATAAGTTCGAGCAGGGCGACAATGTTGAAGTTATCAGGGGTGCTCTTACAGGGCTTAAAGGTGAATTGATTAAAATTGGAGCTCATAAGAGAGTGGTGATCAGGATAGACAGACTTGACCAGAATCTCATTCTAAAAATTCCAACAGCTTTCCTTAAGAAAACAAAGAGTAGTGGCTGATCATGATTATATTAAGTGGAGTCTCCCGGTATTCCGGGGTTTTTAGGCTGGCACAAAAATAAAGTCATTTTATGTAATTGTTGTAGGTGATTTTCAAACCATCGTCTAATGTTATCCGGTGATTGTATCCAAGCCCCCTTAGAGCTGAAATATCAGTTGTTTTACGCATTGTGCCATCAGGTTTTGAAGTATCAAAAATAATCTCGCCGGAAAAGCCTGTAAGATCTTTGATTTTATGTGCAAGATCTTTTATTGAGATTTCTTCTCCTGTACCGATATTCAAAAAATGGGGAGGATGGTAGTTCTCCTCTGATTTCGCCTTTAGATGAATAGCGGTGATATCTTTTACATTGATTGTTTCCATCACAAAAACACACGCTTCAGCCATATCCTGTGAATTCATGAATTCCCTTAATGGCGATCCCGTACCCCATAATGTTACCGATACCTTCCTCCTGTAATCTCTGTCTGTATTCTCTGTCACGATCCCATATTTTGCAAGAACTGAAAGAATTGTATATTTATCTGATTTTCCGTCAATTTTTTCAATCGGGTTTTTGTCGAGGTCATACCTGATTGAATGCCAATCGTCATCTTCAAGGGCTTTGCCAAGGTGAAATTTCCGGAGCAGGGCGGGAAGTACATGTGATTTTTCCAGATCGTAATTGTCGCCATGACCGTAAAGGTTGGTAGGCATTACTGCAATAAAGTTTGTATTGTATTGATTGTTAAATGATTCACACATCTTAAGACCTGCAATTTTGGCTATGGCATAAGGCTCATTAGTATATTCGAGTGGTGAGGTAAGCAGGTAATCTTCTTTAAGAGGCTGGGGGGCGTTTCTGGGATAGATGCATGTGGAACCGAGGAAGAGGAGTTTTTTAACGCCATGTTTCCATGAGGAATGAATTACATTATTCTGGATCATCAGATTAAGATAAATAAAATCAGCCCTAAGAGTGTTGTTTGCAACTATTCCGCCAACCTTTGCAGCAGCAAGTAAAACATATTCAGGCTTCTCCCTGGCGAAGAATTCCTCAGTCATTTTCTGATCTGTGAGATCAAGTTCGTCAATTGTCCGGAGTATAAGGTTTGTATAGCCTTTGTTTATAAGGGTGTTGGTCAGAGCCGATCCAACCAGGCCTGTATGTCCTGCAACATATATTTTAGAATTTTTTTCCATTTATTCTTAACTGTAATGGATTTATTATTCGAAATAGTTGAATGTTTTAAAGCCTCCGTTTCGGATATGACTTTCCTTTTTCATAAGTTGAATGTCTGAGGTTATCATGTCATCTATAAGACCCTGCAGATCGAACTCGGGTTTCCATCCCAGTTTGGTCCTTGCTTTGGTAGAATCTCCGATAAGGAGATCGACTTCTGTTGGTCTGAAGTAATTCCTGTCGACCCTTACCATAACAGGATTTTCTTTAATCCTTTTTCTGATCGGATTAAGAAATTCACTTCCAACAACGTTGGTAAAAACTTTTTCATCAATATTTACCAGAGAGCCGGTCTCGTCCTCATTTTCACCGTTGAAACTGATCTCAAGTCCGGCAGTAGCAAAAGTTTTCCTGATGAAATCCCTTATGGAGGTTGTGACACCAGTGGCAATAACATAGTCATCAGGTTTATCCTGTTGCAATATCAGGTACATTGCTTTTATATAGTCCTTGGCATGTCCCCAGTCGCGCCGTGATGAGAGGTTTCCCATATACAGGCAATCCTGCATTCCCAGTGCTATTCTTGCCATGGCCCTTGATATCTTTCTGGTTACAAATGTTTCACCTCTGATTGGCGATTCATGATTGAACAGTATGCCATTACTCGCGTGGATGCCGTATGCTTCGCGATAATTGACAGTGATCCAGTAGGCATAAAGTTTTGCCACCCCATATGGACTGCGCGGATAGAATGGAGTTTTTTCGTTTTGAGGAACTTCCTGTACAAGCCCGTACAATTCACTTGTTGACGCCTGATAGATCCGGGTTTTGTTAATGAGTCCAAGTAATCTAACCGCCTCGAGTATTCTCAGAGTCCCTATTCCGTCGGCGTTGGCAGTGTATTCAGGTGTATCGAAGCTTACTTTTACATGGCTCATGGCTGCGAGGTTATAGATCTCATCCGGCTGACATTCCTGAATGATGCGAGTAATGTTCATCGAATCAGTGAGATCACCATAGTGAAGGATAAAATTCCGTTGTTCCACATGCGGATCCTGATACAAGTGGTCAATTCGTTCGGTATTAAAAAGAGAGCTGCGTCTTTTTATCCCGTGAACTTTGTAACCTTTTTTTAGCAGATATTCAGCGAGGTATGCACCATCCTGACCTGTAACACCTGTTATTAATGCTGTCTTTGACATGTCCTTGAGTTATTTTGACTTTCTTGTTTTCGTTCTGATGCTAACCTTGATATTTCCCAATCCCTTATTTCATCCCAATGCATTTTTTTCAGCCGTCAACTCACCTGTTCCCATCTTTTACCCCCCAACCCCCTAAAGGGGGGCTAATTCAGTCCTGGCAGGTTGAACCCCTTCTTTTGGGGGGCAGGGGGGTATTGTAAATCAGCGGGATGAAAAGTGATATATCCCGGGTTTAATTATATCAGGAAGTCCTTCACCCTTATTTTGATTCTGAAAGCGTTGGGTATCTGTTCCTCGCTGATCATTATCAGATAACCTCCCCCTCCGGCTCCTGAAAGCTTCCATGCTACAGCTTTGCTTCTGTAACTGTCGATTATCTTCTGTATCTCCGGGGTCATCATTTTGGGAAACATTCTGACCTGAGAGTGGAACGAATCGAGAAAACCTTCGGAGAACATCTTCATGTCCCTTGATAGAAGTCCTTCCCATGCTTTATCCGCTGCTTCAGTAAGCGCTCTAACATTTGTGGTATTTATGTTAGTATCGCTTAACACATTATATCCTTCCGGCCTGGGCCATAAAGTCAACATATACAACCTCTCTTCGAGCCAATTTATTGTCTTGATGTCGGAAATAGTTGAAAATTCTGAAGGCCAGTATTCTCCCCTTTCATAGAAGAACCTGTTTATTCCCGGCATTGTAATGCCTATTGAGTCCTGCGAACCGCTCACTTCCTTTGTTCCGGGATCATTGTCATATCTGAAAAGGGTTTTGGCCAGTTTCTCCGGTTTTTCAAGTGGTAAGTGGTTATTCCATAGTTCAATGGCTTTTTTCCTTGTTGAGGTGGCCATTCCTGATCGTTCGTTAAATTCAATTGTGGGTTCTATCGAGGCTGTGATTGCAGCTCCCGGGTAATATTTTGATACATATGGCTGATCGATCCATGTCCCGGCAATATCTATCCGGTAAGGCAACGGTTTCACTGATCTCAGGGCTGTTGTTGATCGGGGAGGAAGGTTAGCATGGGGTATACGCTTAAGTACTTTGTATTCTATTCCAAGATCTCTGCATAGTTCTTCCTTCTCGGGTGAATGTCCGTCTTCATTTACAATAAAGATATCGGGTTTCAGCTGTTTGATATCTTCGAGGAAATCAATCAGTCCGGACCCTTTGTTGATTGTGGCTTTTTTAACGCAGGAAAGTGCATTCAGAATATATGCCCTTTCTTCTTCTGAATTTATTGTTTCTCTTCCTTTAAGTTCCCTGATGGTTTTGTCAGAACCTAGTCCTATGTAAAGGTCTCCGTACTGAGAAGCTTCCTGGAGAAAAGCAATATGCCCTGAATGCAGCATATCAAAACATCCTGACACAAAAACTTTCTTTTTCTTTTTGTTCATTGTAAAGTAATTTCTTAAAAGATTTAATCTTGATCTACAACTATCTGCTTCTGGCATTTCGAAAAAGAATATTGAAAATTGACAGCCAGAAGTATTTGAAGTCAGTCATAAATGGATGCCTGTCAAACGCATCGAGGTATTTTATTTCCGAAGCCTGGATCCCTTCGAGGTCGTTTGGCATATCGACATAGAAAGGCGGGATAAGTCCGGGTTTGTATTTTATTCTTCTTTCCCGTACTTCTTTCCTGTAAAGTTGAAAATACTGTTTGCTCAATGGCCTTATTCCAACAAGTTTCATTTCTCCCTTAAAAAGGTTTATAAGCATTGGCAACTCATCAAACCATATTTTCCTGTAAATTGCACCCCAGTTGGTGATACGAAAGTCATCCTTGAATTTGCCCCCATCCTGAAGATCGTGCAGTCTGAAAACATATTCCTGAATGTATTCCGAATACGGATGCATGGTTCTTAATTTGTAGACTTTGAATATCTCTCCATTCTTTCCTATCCTTGGAAGGGCAATCATTGCGCCATAGATATTCCCGTTTTTGGGCAGCGGCCGGCCGATTTTTTTTGCCTCAATACAAAGGTGAGGTCCGATGAACGATTCCTGTTTAATTATGAATCCTGCCCTGGAAATACGACCCAAAGCCTCTGCTCTTGATATGACCGTATTTAAACCACGCGTTAGAATTTTATACAATCCTTGAGTTAATCTGAGTTTAGGGAATATGCGTTTTATTATGAAATCAAACAGATAATATAAATAATTAAGAACCGGCGGATACTTTTTCAGCAACCGCTCTTTTCTCTGGTCCTTTGTCTCCACACAACAAAAAAGAAAGCCATTCTCCACAAGTTTTGAATTTATTGCCTCGAGAAAATTATCCAGATCAGGAATATCATTAATCTTATGAAGGTTTATAATATAATCATATTTATCTCTAGGGAGGCTTAGAATATTAAAGGTGGTGGTGGTTGACAATACCGCAGTACGCGCATTGATCTTGTTCCCAGTGATTTTTATCACCGCATTTGCAAGCTCTTTGCCGCATTCCTTCTCAATCTGATCCACAATCCTGGGATTTATCTCGATCCTGGCGGTAACAGGATTTTTATTATTCCCATTGACTTCTCCGACAAGATCGTATTCACTTTTTTTCTTACCTATTTTCAGTCTGGCAAAATCATCAGTATCATTTATCGTGGCTTTTTTGTATGCAATATAAACTGAACCTATGATCAGTTCAAAAAATGTAGCTATGGTTGCCGTGCCCAGAACAATTGTACGGGAATAGAAATATTCTCTGAAGACGTACATCAGGAGTGCTGTGATTGAAAGAGAGATTATATTGCTGCTTATGACGCGATAAAACAGGGAAGTGAAGTTGATTATTTTCCCTTTGTGCATCTTACCGTTAATCAGTGAAACGATAAGCCAGATCAATGCAAGAAATCCGAAAAATATGGAATGAGTCGGAAGATACCCCTTAAAACTTGTTGGTTTTGTTGAAACAACGATAAGGAAAGATATTGCAAGGATCACAATATCTGCCGTCAGTGTTATCGCTCTGAATTTACGGGTCTTCATCAACTTTCAGCAATTCAGGTTTATTGCCAGGTGAAGTAAATAAATATATATTAAACCGGATCAATAATTTTCATTTTTTTCACCTTAATTATCTGATCAGACTGCCAATAATTGTAAATATCTCCAATAAAGATAAAATAAAGATAATAAGTTAGAATCCAAATGTAATTCCCAAATTCACAGTGGTCTTGTTGCCGAACAGGAATTCAGGACTCCATCTGTCATCGCCTGTAATCTTGCTTTTTGTAATATCGAGCCAGGCGTAAAGATCGTTTTTGATCTGAAATAAAGCTTTAATACCGTAGGAAACATTATGCCATTCGACCGATTCCAGCGGCGGATTTCCAACTCTTGAACCTCCGGTTTCAGAATAATCCGGTCCCCTGACGGCATCGAGAAAAAACAGATTTATATCAAAAGCCCTGTACGGCCTGTAATTCAGTGCCAGGTACCATTCCCTTGAATTATCCTTAAGGTAATGGCCCAGATTATAATTAGTCTGTTCAAAGGTGAGAGTGGTGACATAGTGCTGGTATGTAAGCGGATAGGAATAAGTGAACTCGGTTGTGAAGGAGAGATTCTCAACAGGAAAATTGCTCAACCTGAAGCCAGTTTTCCAGCTTAAAAAATTCCATTCATCATTTTTTGTAAATCTGCTCACGGAAAGCTCATCGACGAACAGACTGACATACAGGTGAAGATTCCTTATGTTTCTTGAACTTATATCGAGGAACATCTGGGAATTCATATTGTCAACACCTGAAGTCTGGGAATGATCAACTGACTTGTAAAAGAAAATAGGAACAATGTATGCCGGATTAAAATGTTTATCGGTGTAGATGATACTGTTGCCCAGGGACACAGACAGATGCTTTAAAGGGATGAATGAGAACATATTGGCAGCTACATATTTTTTATGATATACCGAGCGGTATTTTGCACCATAGCTGTTATTGATCCAGTAAGACCTTGAACTGTCGACCACCATTGAGTTCAGCCAGCCGTGATAGTAATTGAAGCTGAACCATTTCACCGGCTTGAGGTTAAGCCGTAATTGTACAAATGTTGGGTTGGTACCGCTAAAAATATTTGCTCCGTTGTAATTATCTCCCCATTGCAGGCGGTCCTTGACCAGACCGGCATTGCCCCACTTCCATGACCAGGTTACTCCTCCCTGCATTTCACTCCAGTCGGTCCCGTTTTTAATGTGTCCTCCTTCTCTTTTAGTAAGATACGCCGGTCTTCCCAGGAGAGGCTTTTCGTGGTTGTCCCTAAGTGAGGCATAAAATCCCCATTTTTGTATATATGCGCGTGCCTCAACACCATTTCGCAGATAAGTGGCTTTTCCTGACGAATTTGTAAAAATCTCTCCGCCAAGGACAGGGTTTAGGGTAACAGAGAACAGGGAGTCGCTGTAATAGAAAAGGTCGAGTCTTCTTTTCCAGTTTTTACCAGTGTTGAGCTCTTTTCCAAAGTCGAGAAGATAAAAATCAAGTTCTTTCTGCTGCCGGCTATTGAGCAAATCCCTTTTACTGTCAGCTTCTTTCAGAAGATTTGCGATATAAAGCCTGGACCAGGGCTTTACTGAAGAAAGGACTTCAATTACCTGCAAACCGGCCAGTTCATCGAGAAATTCATAGATACCGGTATTGTTTACGGGATGTGGCACTTCCTGGGGAAAAAGGGGAGTACCGGGCCGGAAAAGAAGAATGCAAATGATACAAGAAAACCACAACCAGCTTTTATGACTGATCATAAGAATTTTTATGGTGAAAAATACAACATTATATCCTGTGTTAACAAGCCGGCTTCGTTTAGTCCTTGTTCAGGAATTCAAAAATATTGAAACCCAGGCATATTTCGTGGTTGTTGTAGACATTCAGCTCAACTTCAGAAGAAAAATTGAAGTTATATGCAAGTTTAAGTCCTTTGCCTATGTTCAGGCCAAGGCCTGCTCCCCATATTCCAGGATCGCGGAAAACGAGACTACCCCATATCTTTTCCCTGTAAAGTACCTGTACTGCAGTCTCGTACTGGCTTTTTACATATTGACCCCCTCTCAGGATAATAAGAGGAACAAGATCCCAGTTCTTTCCGATCTGAAAATCGTAGGTTGCATGAGCCTGGAAATTGGCAACAGGATTATATTTTACTTCAACTTCCTTATAATGGGCATCTCCGAAAGATATGTTTGAGAACATAAAACCGGCTTCGAATTTCTGCATGACCCATACCAGCGACACGTCGCTCATGAATTTAAGCTTTGATTTTATGTCGCTTCTGATCAGTGAGGGATCAAGATTGTAATTCGGATCATTATAATAATCGGTCAGATTCAGGGAATTGCGGTACACTCCTGCCGAAAGGCCAAAGAGAATATTATTATTATCATTTACTTTCAACCTGTAGGAGTATGATCCCATTATGTTGAGCTGGTTGAAAATACCGGCCTTATCGTAAATTAATTTCAGTCCGTACCCTGCATTTCTCATAATGTCATCATTAAATGACATTCTGAAAGTCCGGGGACCTCCGGCAATTCCCGACCAGTCGCTGCGATAACCAAGGAAAAGGAATTTAGGATTGAAATTTCCTGCATACGAGGGAGCGAATGAGTATTTATCACTGAAATAGCTTTCTGAAAGAGGTATCTGCTGGCTGAATGCCATCGCTCCGGTCAGAATACCTGTTAATATGATTAGGATCTTTTTCATTTTATCTAAGAATATTCACGGTTCCGGTAATGACATTCTGGTTCTGCTGATGTTTGATCACGAAATAATATGGCCCTTCAGGAAGGTTAACGCCGTCAGAGGTTCCATCCCACCTGTTGTCATAATTTGTTGAAGCAAAGACCAGCTTTCCCCACCGGTTGTAAACTTTTACATCGCATTTGCCATAAGCACCAAGTTCAGGAATCTCCCAATAATCATTTATACCGTCGTTATTGGGAGTAAAGAGGTTGAGAATATCCTTGTGGGTTGAATAAACTACAACATCCGCAAGCGCTTCTGATGCATTATAGTTATCATCGCCCTGATTGAATGCCCTTATGCGGGCAGTTCCTCTTGATACCCCGGTAAGGATACTCCCGTTAATGGTTGCAAATGAGGGATTCAGACTTTCAAATGATACCGGGAGGCCTGATGTTGACGAAGCAGCGAGGGTAACACTTTCGCCTACCAGCAATCTGAGAGGGATATTTGTAAATGTAATGGTCTGGTCAGTTTTAACAACGCTTAGGGTGCCGTTAACAAATATGAAGTTATAATTATTGTCACTTCCTCCAGAAAGGGTTATTGGATAATTACCGGCCGGAGAACTGAGTTCAGCAGTTGTCTGGATGGATGGAAGGATATCAATCACCGACTGGTCTTCCCCGGTCTTGAATCCGGTTATGGTGTAAGTAAGTTCCGGATTAGGTTCATTATAGCGACGGGTTTTATTGTCTGCGGTGAAGGTCAGGGAAGCTTTTGTAACAGTCAGGCTTCTTGTGTACCTGGCGGGTGCATAAGTGGCGTTTCCTGCCTGTCGAACAGTAATCAGCGTCGTGCCCGTACGGACCACGGTGATAATATTACCGGTAACAGTAGCAACAGAAAGGTTTGAACTTGAATACTGTAGTGAAAGACCGCTGCTTGTTGTAGCTGTAGCGGCAAATGGCAGATCACCATATTTTTTATCGGGAATGGGTCCGAATGTGATAGTTTGTGAGCGAAGGGTGATTAACTGTTCGGTAAAGGTTTCCAGGAGTCCGCCTCCAGCTCCGGAGACATCACCCTGTGTATATGCTACCGTCACTGTTTCCGTCCCTGTCAGGGGAGTGGCTAAGACCAGTGTAAAGGAATATGGATCTCCTTCCTTGAGGCTTACCGACGACACGGGTACAGGAGTTCCATTTACAGTCACGGTGAATTGGTTCTGCTTTCCGGCAGGATCATTCATCGGCCGGTCAAACTGAATTTCTACTCCTGTACCTTTTGCAGCGAGAAGGAAATTCGGAGGGCCTGGGGGAATGACATTGATAGTTATGGCACCTTCCGGTGAATCGCCGGTTCCGTCATGGATCATAAAGCTAAAGCTGCCGACGCCATTGCCTGAAAGCCCGTTAGCAAAGTAGATTACATTCATGCCGGGATCTGTCACGTTTGCAGGTACTGTTGATATCAGTGCTCCTCTTGCACCCTCATTGTACTGGTAAAGTTGTCCTTCAGACGGGAGTGTGGTGACAATTGCGTTTTTCGGACCTGCATCCCCTCCGGTATATTTGAGCTGGATTATTTCTTCCTGGTTTTGATCCATCCACTTTGTCTGCGAAACAGGTGCAAGCGGTGGCGATGAACTGGTATAGAATCTCTCTATCTCACACCATGTTGTTCCCGTGGTATTCGTTGAAAAAACACCCCAGTAGTAAGTTGTATCGAGAATGAGTCCGGTTATATTATAACTCAGGCTTGTCCCGGGATCATAGACAGCAGGCTCTGATAGGTCAGGGTAATTGGATATCAGAAGAATGTAAGAGGAAGCATTTGATGATGCTCCCCATTCGAAATTGTAATCGGACCCTATGATTGCGTCTTTCCCTGGAGCTGTCAGAAGCGTAATTCCGGGTTCTGGCAGGCTGAGATTTCTCGTAAGGTAAACGCCGTCGTAAATGGCATTGGGATTAATGTTGTACGTTGATCCTGAGGGTGTAAATTGAATGGCTTTTCCGGTTGATATTGCTTCGGGATTGTGATAGGCATACTGAACACCTGCTGTTCCATCTGAATTTTCAAGACCTATAACTGCACTTTCTCCATGTGCTCTGGGAGAGCTTTTATCCACAATTATTCGAAACTGTACCTGTATGTTGTTTGTTGTTTCATAGAGGATAGTTGAGAAAGTTCCGAAGAAAGGGGGGAAGGGATAGAATCCCATGTTACGGAACTGTATAACAAGCTTACGGTTGGGCGCGGCCCCTACTGTTGTATACAAAATATTCCCGGTCCCGTCAACTGTGAGGTCATCCCAAAAGGCAGCAATAAAATTGTTTGGTGTTGCGGCAGTTGGTATCGGATCTTCGGTTCCGTCGGTTGATCCTGCACCGAAAAGTACCAGTCCGTTGGAACTGACATAAAATTGGGTATAGGTGTTACCGAAGAAAGTAAAGTTGAAACCAATGTTAAATGGACCGTAAGTCCCGTTGTTTACAAAGCCCGACCGGGCTACATTACCCAGATATGTTATCTCTGAAGGTTGTGTGAATGTATTGATACTTATATAAAGAAGAATAATTATCAGAATAGATTTTAACTTCATGATTTCTGATATTTTGTTTATGGAATTTCGCTGAGGGCTATCTATAGTTTAAATAAAGACCTATTATTCAAACGGTTTATCTCCAAACGGACTTTTAAATGTCGGATCATCAGCACCTTTCCGGTATATCCTGTTTCCACCCGGACCCTTACCGCCTCTTGGTCTCGGCGGTGGATTTGGGGGTATTTCAGTCATCATCACCAGTGAAATGGTATTATCAATGTCAAACTTTGAAATCTCCGGTTTCATATATCGTTTTTTAATGCTCATTCTTCTGTTTACCGGGTGTATTCAAAAAGACCAAGGTTAAATTTTATTTACAAAAGTAACTTATTAAATATAATA
>CAZTJT010000017.1:0-12696 GCA_964613785.1 uncultured Rikenellaceae bacterium | reverse complement strand
AGGACAAATCTGTCGGTGATCTTGCCTTTGGGAGCAATGAATGAAAGCCATGGTGTCATTTTGAGGTTGGCCGAGTAGCCGGTGTTCTTGTCGGTCAGAGCGATGTAATATCTGTCAAGTCCCTGGATCTGTTTTGCAGTGATTTTATGGCTTCCGTCGGCCAGTGAGTTGACAACGATAGGGAATTCTGAAACTTCCTCTGGAAAAGGTTGTCCGTTGATGGCATAGTTGGTTCCTGATGTGACGGAATACAAATAGGGATGCGATTCGGAGACATACATTTTCACAGCATCAAATTCATAGTCGAGGTCAGGCTTTGCGTTTTCGTCGAACCTGATCACAGTTTCATCAGAAAATGAATTCTCAGAAATGCCCAGGCGTATGAGGGGTATAATTTCCTCACCCTTGTATCTTGAATGGATATTATCGTGGGTTCTGGCAGCTGTGGCGAGTGTAATGGTGTTCCCGGTGCTGTAAGTTTTGTTGAAAAATCCCTGCATAGGCGGAATTATGCCGTTCACATCACCAGGTATTCCTACTCCTCCCGCATAGGTGCATTGCTGATTAAAACGTGTAAAATAAAGCGCTTTGCTGGTGTTTGCAGGATATGAGGGATCGTTTATAATATAATCCCAGTCCAGTCCCGAATGAAAAGGATTTCCAAGCAGGTTAAAGCCCCTGTTTGAGACAAGTGGTAATGTGGGTGTGTAGCTCAGGGCTACAGGCACACTTGTTGTATTCAGGAGTCCGCTAAATTCAAAGGTGTGATCGGCATAATCAAAATAGTCATATCCCTTTCCGGGGACCAGGGCGGAAAAAGCAGGGCCCGTAGTCTGTCCAGTCATGTAAACATAACCGTCATATGCAACCCATCCCTGAAGTAAAGCTAAAGTAGCACGGCTCTCAATATATTGGGCAATATCCGGTGTGGCAGCTGTAAATACACTAACAGGCAGTGAAGCAACCGGAGTAGAAATGAAGTGCCACCTTAAATTGTCTTCCTCTTCGCTTCCACCTCCCGTCAGTAACAAATTAATATTTTCGGTTCCGCCAGCACCTCTTGTGTATGAAGAAAGGATTAGCGAAGCTGAAGTTGTGGCATCGTTATCTAATACTATAGTTCCGTTGTTTATGAGGTCATCTAGGGTAACAGATGCACCAGATTCAATAACAAGGAATCTGTCAGTACCTATAGTAAAATCAGGAGCAGGGGTAAGAACAGGATAATTTGTGGCACCTGATGGTATCACTACATTACTTGAGGAAGTAGGAACTCCACCATCCCAGTTTGAGGCCGTATTCCAGTCCTTTGTAGCCGCGTCTTTCCGCCACATGACATATTGTGTCTCATATGCCCCCATATCATATTCTCCTATACGGCTGTTACCTATAAAATCAGTGGCAGGAGGAACTGCTCCCGGAGTCCCGGAACTGGTCCCTCTGTCACGACAGGGTGATGTGAGTCTTAAAGATAGATCGGTAGTCGGATTTATAAAATTAGGACCGTCTTTAGCTGTGTTAGAAATATTTAAGCCGATGCAGGAAGTAAAGGATGAAACAGAAATTTCTGAACCTCCGGCATAATATGCTGCAACAAATCCGCAATTAACAAGATTAGTTGCCGAATAAGAATCAGAAAAATAGATCTGATATAAGTTAATTTCAGATCGCCAGATTATGGTATTTTTAATGACTGCATCAGCTGATTCACAGTAAATGTCATCGCCAACACCTAAAAGAGCACTATTTCCCACAATTGTACAGTTGGTTACTGTAGCTGCGGATCCAGATCCAAGATAAATGCCACCACCGCCAGAACCTTCAGAAGAGGTGTTCGAATATATCAGACAGTTCTCGATCTTTGGTGAGGAAGAAGTATAAATACCTCCTCCAGAGTCAAGAGCTTTATTATTTCTTATGATGCAGTTGGATATTGTCAGATTTGGACAATTTGCATAAATGCCACCACCGCTGGACCCTTCGTAAAGAGCTATTGAATAACCTTTTTCAATTATGCAGTAGGTAAGATTGGAAGTACCTGTTGAATTTCTAAATCCAATATGTCCCCAGTTAGCAATTGAGCCCAGGCAGGTAAAAGTGATTCTACTTGTATAGGTACCATTTGCTTGCAAGATACCTGTTCCTGAGATTCTCAGGTCGGATTCAGGTTGTGTGAATATCACAACAACACCCGGGTCAATGGTAAGAGAACCTCCATTGGCAATATTCAGGTCATTCATAGTAGGAGAGGATTGCCCCACATAGACAGGACTCATTCCTATATTCCATGTCCTGGCAACACTTATTGTCCCGTAAAATGGATCGTCCAGAGTCCCTGAACCTTGTTGTCCAAATAATGATGATGCCTGAATTATAATTAGAAGAATTAAAAGTATCTTTTTCATCATAATATAATTTTGATTTTAAAGGTATGATGGAACCACACATGTTTTATAAAATTATATTTATGAGTGTTTGTGTTTGCAAAACATGTGGGTTTCATAGTTATCAGGAATTTACATCGAGATGGAAAAATATATCAGATATCAGCAATAGGAATAAACAGAATAATCTCAAAGTACTAAACTCCAAATATATTAAAAAATTATCAAATCCTCAGTCCTTTTTTACCCGGAGAGAGACTTATTATGTTCCACCATCTGACCGGATAGAACAATATCGCTGCGGCTTTTGAATCTGTGTTATAAAAGTATTTCATGTAGGTGAGGGAAGGGACCAGATATCCGACAAAGAAAATGACTTTGTTTTTCATTCCGGGTATGCTTTTCAGCGGGCTTAACAAATTCTGATGTTTTTTATTTCGGTTCTCCCGGAAGGGATCTTTTATGAAACTGGCCACTTGCCTGATGTACTGGTCATAATCTGTAAACATTATTGCTTTTTCAATGATTTCCGGAAAATGTATGTTCCACAACAGTTTCAGTATGCAGAGTTTTTCAAGAATAATTTCTTCAATTCTGAAAATTCGGGCATATTCAAAAAGTCTGTCATTGATGATCTTTTTTCCGAAGGTATTGCTTAAAACCGCAAGGTCGAGGTATGACTTTAATTTAAGGTCTTTTGTGTTTTCATGCCTGACCAGGTGTTTAATAAGGTAGATAAAGTGTTTCTGAGGGTCAGGCCAGTAAAGATTCGGTAGGTTTTCGTATGGTATGGTGGCATTTTCGAAAAACTCTTCAGCAAGTGAATTGCTATTTTGTTCAGTCAGTCTGGTATGAATCTCCACGACCGCTCCGTTTTTTTCCATTGAAGGCAGATGGGCTTTCAGGAAAGGAAGCATTGACTGGTGCAGGGGTGAGATTAAAGGAAGAGAACGATATCCGTTGGCCAGAAGAATGTTTCTCAGATGATTTGCTTTGTCCGGTTCAACAAGGATATCTATATCGCTTATCTGCCTTAGTCCCTTGTTACCGTAAATCATTTCTTCAAGTGCATTACCCTTAAGTGGAATGATATTTATGTTTTCCCTCCCCGCCAGATCTGCAATCTCAACAAGAAGATTCTTCAGAAAAATGTTCCTAGTCATGCTTTTAAGGTAGGCGGCTCGCATTAGTTCAACGTATTTCCCGGGAACATAATTGTCGCATCCCGTACCCGCCAGATTATGGCTGCATATTGCGATTACACCATGTCCGTTGGCAAGAAAAATAAAGTGATCCCAGTTAGTAACGGTTTTCACCAGATCTTTCAGTTCCTGCTTCTGTGCATCAGTAAAATGGAGCCTGCACAAAGAGATCAGGAGATTCTCCTCAGGTGAAAGCTGGTTTATGAGTTTTGATCTCATTGTACTGATGAAGTTGAGGTAAATGTAGGAAAAAGTTTAAGGGTTTAAAGGTTGAAAAGTTTAAAGGTTGAAAAGTTTATAGGTTTAGGGGTTGAATGGTTCGACCTGCTGTTACAGTGTGGAGTTGCGTAGACCATTGATTTGTCTGGAACATTTTTCTATTGATTCTCTTGTTGATTCATACGATACTTTGTCGATGTATGACAGATCAAAGGCAATAATTATCTGATTCAGTGATTCCATCAAACTTGAAAAGGCAAACTGGTAAAATTGTTTCTGTTCACGGTTACTGTTTCTTGATGAACCTTCTGCCAGATTTGAGCAGACTGATATCAGGGATCTTCTTAATTGGGATGTCAGACAGAATTTCTCTTCTTCCGGAAAATCTCTGGTTAAGATATAAACTGAATTTGTTAATGATCTGGCTTCCTGCCAGGCATTTAGCTTTTCAAATGAAAATTTGTACATTTTTCAGGTATTTAAAAATAAGACATAAAAGCGCGAGACAATGCAATTTATAAAGAATTAATGAATTATAATAATGCCTCCCAACCATTAAACCTTTCAACCTTTCAACCTTTCAACCCTTCAACCCTTCAACCCTTCAACCCTTCAACCCTTCAACCCTCTTAAACCAACTTTTCCTCCAAAACATTTGCAAATTCCGGTTGATCGAGTAAATTTGTTACTCATTTGTCTGTTTTGATGATAAATACCCTCATAACTTCCCAGACAAGGATAAGACTGTTGAAGAAATTTTTCCTGAACAGCACTATCAGGGCTCATCTAAGGGGGCTTGCATCTGAATTTGGAGAGTCGTCAAATGCCATAAGGATAGAGCTTAACAGGTTTGAGGGAGCCGGTTTGTTAAAGTCAAGCCGCGACGGGAACAAAAAAGTTTATCAGGCAAACAAGGATCATCCACTTTTTGAAGATATACACAATATCATACTTAAAGATTCAGGAATTGACAGGGTGATTGAAAAGATCATTCATCGCATAGGGGATCTTTTATGTGTTTACCTAACGGGCGATTTTGCGCATGGAAAGGAAAGCACAGTAATCGAACTTATTCTTGTAGGGGAGAACATTGACAGGGAGTATCTTGCCAGAAAGGTAGTTCAGGCTGAGGAGATTGTAGGACGCAAGGTCATTTATAGGATAATTGGCCAGACAGAGGCAATCGCCCGACTGAAGGAATACAAGTCTTCGGACCTTTTGCCTGTATGGTGTGATGAGGAGAGATATGTGATGCCGGAATATTAAAGGCTCCTGTGGTCTTGCTGCAGCGTAAATGCAGTTTATTACAGGGGATAAATGCCTTGTCAGACTGACCGGATGGTTGGGACTGACGGGGCGGAAGCTTGCCCTGACGGGAAGACAAAAGACAAAAGGAAAAAGACAAAAGTAGAAGGAACGGTTTATTCACAGGGATCCCCTCCTGGGAGAGCCTGCCACGCTCCAACGTGGGGCAAGGGGTAGGTTAGGTGAGGGAAGATAAAAGACAAAAGATAAAAGATAAAAGTGGAGAAAAGAAATGATCTGTCGGATAGGTTATTTGAGTTTGCTGTGAGGATCATTGAATTCTTAAAAACATTGCCATACTCTCCTGAAAATAAAACTATTCGCAGCCAGCTATCTAAAAGTGCCTGTTCATGCGGGGCTAATTATGAGGAAGCTCAAAGCGGTTCTTCAAAAGCAGATTTTACAAACAAGGTAAGGATATCACTTCGTGAAATGAGGGAATCCAATTACTGGCTAAGAATAATTGATAGAACTATTGATGGAATTAATAAAATTGAACTTAATTCTCTCATCAAAGAATCTTCAGAATTGAAGAGTATCTTAGGCTCGATAGTACAAAAAACCAGATAGCTCATTAACTTTTATCTTGTAACTTTTATCTTTTGTCTTGTATCTTATCTTCCCTTTTATCTTGTGACTTTTGTCTTTTATCTTAAAATCCTTTGTATGAAAACCCGGCCCATTATATTATTTGTGACCTTATTTGGAATCACCAGTTGTACCAGCCAGCAAAAGCTTGCCTACCTCAACAATCTGCCGGAACCCACAGCAGAGGGATATTTTCCCATGAGCATACCCGACTATAAGATCCAGAACAGGGATGTGCTCTATATAACCCTAAAGGCGATGGATACAGATGGAATGATAAAGGAATATCTGGCCGGAATAGGTACGGGATCTGGTGCTTCATATATGCAGACGACCGGCGGAGGCTATCTTTGGGGATATAATGTCAATAAGGATGGTGATATCATTATTCCCGTGCTTGGAAAAGTCCATGTTGAGGGAAAAACTCTGGATGAGGTAAGGGAAATGCTTCAGAAGGAGTTCAATAAACATTATAAGAATGCAATAGCTGAATGCAAGCTGCTGAGTTTTAAATTTACTGTGATAGGCGAGGTGCGGGCTCCCGGGACTTTTGTAAACTACAGCAATTACCTTACTGTTCTGGAAGCTGTCGGACAGGCAGGAGGTATCGGGGATTACGGCCGCAGGGACAGGCTTCTCGTAGTTCGTCCCGTGGAGGGAGGAACGAAAACTTACAGGCTGAATCTTCATGATAAAGCCATACTAACAAGCGAGGCTTATTTCCTTCTACCGAATGATGTTGTGATCGTTGAACCTGAATCAATGAAGATCTTTAATCTTAATTTCCCAGTTGCTGCTGCTTTGATCTCCCTGACATCCTCGCTGTTTACAACCACCCTTCTGCTTATAAATTATCTTAAATGATTTGAAATTATTCAGGACTACGAGATATAGTTTTTGAAATTCAGTAAAGATGATGGATCAGTAATTATTTTTCTTAACCGCAATGGACGCAGAGATGTTACGCAGAGATCGCAGAGAATGAGTTTTTATTATGTTCCTTCGCGCCCTTTGCATTGACTTAGTGAACTTTGCGGTTAGAAAAAATTCTTCAAATAACTTTCCAGTTATGATCAATAATTACAGCAATCAAAACATAACCTGATGAATACACAACAGATGCCATATTATGAGTTTGATGAGAACGAAAGCGTCAACCTGAAACGTTATATATCACTTTTTATCAGCAACTGGTACTGGTTTGCAATTGCACTTCTTATTTCTTTAAGCATAGCCTACGGAATAAACCGGTGGTCGGAAAAAGCTTATACCATATCGGCAACCCTGCTTATAAAAGGTGATCAGAATATAAACCTTTCAAATATTTTCCCTGGATCGGACGCATACCGGAGCCAGCAGAATCTGAAGAATGAGATTGGAATACTGAAATCATTTGACCTTAACAGGAGGGTAATGAGGCAGCTGCCGGATTTCTATACAATATATACCAAGGTCGGCAAAAGAGGGATTGCCGAAACGAGGTTGTACAAAGATTGCCCTTTTGTTGTTGTTTTCGATTCACTTGAGAAGCAAACTTTTGGCAGAAGGATTGATATACGAATTATCCCGGATAATAAATACATACTCAGGATAAACGGGAACAGGGATTTTGTGAAAGAACTTTCATTCGGAGAGAGATTCAGAGAAATGGGATTTGATTTCATTATTAAACCCAGGTCTGAGGCATTCAGTTATGATCCTGATAATTCAAACAAGTATTATTTTTCATTTACCAGTCCTGAAGCTCTTGCCAATTTTTACCGGGGAAAGCTTTCCGTCAGCCCGGTTGATGAAGACGCTTCGCTTGTTCAGCTTACTACATCGGGATTTGTCCCTGAGCAGGAAGCCGACTACCTTAATATGCTTATGAAGGTCTATCTCGATTTCGGACTTGAGTACAAGAATCTGACTGCAGCCCAGACACTCAATTTCATTGAGGAACAGCTCGGTACCATATCTGATTCACTCAAGAGGGCTGAGAGGGCACTTGAGAATTTCAGACTGGTGAACAGGCTGATTGATCTCAGCCGTGAAGGCATGATGATTCAGAGCAAGCTCGAGGGGATAGATGCAGAAAAGACAAAACTGCAGATGCAGAAAAGCTATTATGAGTATCTTAAAAGCTATATCGATTCAAAGAGGGAGGACGGGGATATAGTAGCTCCTTCAGTGATGGGAGTCACCGATCAGATGCTTATGGGCCTTGTAAGCCAGCTTACACAATTCCAGCAGCAGAAGAAGCAGCTTGCGATGAACCTTTATGATTCTGCAGAACCTCTCAAGCTGATTGAAACAAACATTACGTCTGTCCGTCAGGCGATCAGCGAAAATGTGGCCGACGGACTGGCAAATATTGAAAATTCAATAAGAGAGACAGACAGGAGGCTTCAGGGTGTGGAAAAAGAGATTTCCAGACTTCCCTCCACGGAAAGGGAGATGATTAACATCCAGAGAAAATTTGATCTTAACAATACGGTTTATACTTATCTTCTGGAGAAAAGGGCAGAAGCAGGTATTGCCAAAGCTTCAAATGTGCCCGACAACAGGATAATCGATCAGGCCGGAAGCTACAGCACTTACAGGATCAGGCCAAAAGAAAAACAGAATCTGATGATTGCCATTATGCTGGGTTTGCTGATCCCCCTCCTTGGAATAGTTTTAATAGATTTCCTGAACAACAAAATCATCGATAAGAAAGATGTAGAAAAAGGGACAAAGGCTCCCATCGTGGGATATGTAAGCCATAACAGGCTTGATACCGAAATACCTGTAATTGAAAATCCGGGTTCAACTATTGCTGAATCATTCAGGTCGGTACGGACCAATCTCAAATATTTCGTAAAGGATATTAAATGCCCGGTTATTTCAGTAAGTTCGACAATTACTGCCGAGGGGAAGACATTTATTTCGATCAATCTCGCCTCTATAATTGCGATGTCGGGAAAGAAGGTTCTTCTTGTTGGACTCGATCTGAGAAAGCCGCGGATACATAAAATTCTAGGCATACGGAATAAAGAAGGATTAAGTGATTTCCTTATTGGAGAAAAAGAATATAAAGATGTTAAGAACAAAACAGACCTTGAAAGTCTGTGGTACACCCCTTCAGGGCCTGTTCCTCCCAATCCGGCCGAACTGATCGAATCGCCAAAGATGGATGAGTTCATTAAAAAGGCAAAAAAAGAGTTTGATTATATAATAATTGACACCCCTCCTGTGGCCATTGTGACAGATGCGTTGCTTGTATCGCCGCTAACAGACTTCTATATTTTTGTGGTGCGACAGCGTTATACATCAAAAAATACCCTTGACCTTATAGAGGAGCTTCACAGGAATGAGAATATCAAAAGCATAGGCATCGTGATAAATGATATCAGCATTTCCGGTTATTATGGCTATGGACTGCGATACGGTTATGCTTTCGGATACGGGTATAATTACGGTTATAACTATTACGGCTACTACGGCAAGTATGGTTATTCCGATGATGCGAAAGGGTATTACAGGGAAGAGAAATAAGCTTATTTAGCCTGACCACAGAGTTTTTTCACGAAATGATATGGCTCAATATTTCACGATTACTCTGTGCAACTCAGTGGTAAACTCCGTGCAACTCAGCGGTTAACTCCGTGTAACTCAGTGGTTAACTCTGTGTAACTCAGTGGTCAACTCTGTGCAACTCATTGGTAAACTCTGTGAAACTCAGTGGTTAACTCCGTGAAACTCAGCGGTAAACTCCGTGTAACTCAGTGGTTAACTCTGTGTAACTCAGTGGTTAAGAAAATATAATAATGGAAATTACAGAATCCTGGACCACAATAATAAAGCCCAAAACCAGGCTCCTTCAGGTTGATTTCGGCGAGATCTGGCAGTATCGCGACCTGCTCACAATGTTTGTAAAGCGCGATATTGTTACCCAGTACAAGCAGACAATACTTGGTCCGGCCTGGTATTTCATACAGCCGGCACTGACAACCATAATGTACATGGTTGTTTTCGGCGGCATTGCAAAGATTTCCACCGACGGATTGCCACAGCCTATGTTTTATCTTGCAGGGATTGTATGCTGGCAGTATTTTGCCGATTGTCTCAACAAGACCTCTGCCACTTTCACCACAAATCAGAACATATTCGGGAAGGTATATTTTCCGCGACTGATAGTTCCGCTTGCAACCGTAACCTCAAATCTGGTAAGGATGGGCATTCAGTTCCTTTTGTTCATTGCGGTATATATTTATTTTGTAGTCATGAAGGTGGATGTCGCCCCGAATGCCTATGCACTACTGATACCTGTGCTCATACTCATGCTTGCAGGGCTTGCGCTTGGCTTCGGGATCCTTATCTCTTCCCTTACAACAAAATACCGTGATCTGACGATACTGTTCACTTTTATAGTTCAGTTATGGATGTATGCAACTCCGGTTATTTATCCCCTCAGCACCATGTCTCCGAAGCGTCAGTGGATAATGGCTCTTAATCCCGTCACTTCCATTCTTGAGGCTTTTAAATACGGCACTATGGGAGTCGGTACATTTAACTGGTGGCACCTCGGTTATTCATTTGTGTTTATGGTGGTCCTGCTGGGTTTAGGAATTATAGTGTTTAACAAGGTGCAGAGGTCGTTTATGGACACAGTATGATACAGATTGCACAGATTTAAACAGATTACACAGATTGGTGCATGAATGAGTTTATTTACAAAGAGGAAGGATATAAGATTATTGGCTGTTTCTACAATGTTTACAACACCTTGGGTAATGGTTTTCTTGAGTCTGTATATAAGGAAGCATTAACCAAGGAGTTTGAAAAAAATAAGATACCTTATAAAGCAGAGGAAAAAATAGAAGTTTTTTATAACGAGGAGAAACTTAAGAAATTCTTTAAAGCTGACTTCTTATGTTATAATGATATTATTGTGGAGATAAAGGCTGAAAAATTTTTAAGCGTGGCATCCAAAAACCAGGTATTAAATTATTTAAAAGCCTCAAATCATAAAGTAGCCTATTTGGTAAATTTTGGTGGCGATAAGATTTATATTAAGCGGTTCATCAACACACCAACATCTGTGAAATCTTTTTAAATCCGTGTAATCTGTCAGAATCCGTGAAATCATTATGGCCATAGCCATTAAAATAGAGAATCTCAGTAAACAATACAGACTTGGCCTGGTTAGCACAAGAACGCTTTCGCACGATTTAAACCGCTGGTGGCAGACGGCGATTCTGGGAAGAGAAGATCCATATTTAAAGATTGGTCAGGAGAATAAGTTATCCGGGAAATCTCAAATCGCAAATCGCAAATCACAAATTACAAATCACAAATCTGAGGAATATGTCTGGGCCCTCAAGGACATCAATCTTGAAGTCGAGGAGGGCGAGGTTCTGGGCATTATCGGGAAGAATGGAGCGGGTAAGTCCACGCTGTTAAAGATATTGTCGAAAGTTACGGCACCGACTACAGGAATTGTAAAGGCTCGGGGGCGGATAGCATCGTTGCTGGAGGTGGGGACAGGGTTTCATTCAGAGATGACGGGGAGGGAGAACATTTACATGAATGGTGCGATAATGGGAATGACGAAGGCTGAGATACGTAAGAAGTTTGATGAGATAGTTGATTTTGCGGGGGTAGAGAGGTACATTGACACGCCGGTAAAGAGGTACAGCAGTGGAATGACGGTGCGGTTGGGATTTGCAGTAGCGGCGCATCTCGAGCCCGAGATACTGGTTGTTGATGAGGTATTGGCGGTGGGAGATGCGGAGTTTCAGAAGAAGGCAATAGGGAAGATGCAGGAGGTAAGCAGAGATAACGGTAGAACTGTTTTATTTGTTAGTCACAATTTAACATCAATACATAGTCTTTGTTCTAATTCCATTTTGCTCCATTGTGGTCAAAAGATTAGTTATGGAACTACGACTTCTATTATAAACGATTATCTGAAAAAGATACGATACGATAATTTCTCTGATTTAGATGAAATTAAAACAAGAAAAGGAAGCGGAGAAATTAAAATTAAAAAAGTCGAATTCTTTAATAGTAATAATGATGTTGTTAATTCTCTAATATCAGGAGAGAATGTAAAATTGAAAATAATTCTTACAGGAAAACCTTTTAATTTAAAATACTTAGAAGTCGATGTTGGCATAAATAGCGCTTATGGTACAAGAGTTGCATGGATTAGTACCAGCATATATAAAGATCAGTTTACTAGTTCAGTATTTAGTAGTGGCAATAAGATTATTGTATTTGACATTCAAAAAATTCAACTAATGTCTGGTACATATAATTTAAATATTTTAATCAGATATAAAAAAGACATTACAGATTGGCTAATGAACATTTCTGAATTTGATGTTATTGACAGTGACTATTATAAAACTGGACGTACAATTCCAACAGGACAGGGCTATTTCTTTATGGATTACAAAATAGGTTATGAAAATGTTTAGGAAAATCATTAGACAACTAAAGTTCTTGTCCGCAATAGATAATAAATATGATGGACTAAAAAGATTAGTGCAGGAAAATTATTGGGCTAACATCTACAATAATACAATTCAAGGTAATAAATGGATAACTAATATCGGAATAAGCCCAGGCAGGTGGGCGGTAGGATATCCAGTATTATATTTGGTTTTTAGAATATTAAATGAAGTTCGACCTAACTTTGTACTTGAATGCGGATTAGGTGAATTAACAAAAATGATTCAAGCTTATAAAAATTTACATAACAATAATGCTTATTGCTTAACGGTTGAACATGATTATGAGTGGATAGAATTTAAAAAAAGTCAATTCTTGGATACAAAATTAATTGAAATTATTAAATGCGAACTAGAAGATATTAATGTTATTGAAAATAATAAAAGTCTGGTATATAAAGATCTGTTAGAAAAATTGGATAAGATCGACAAAGAAATTCAGTTTAACCTTATTATTATTGATGGACCGAAAGGATCTAATCGTTATTCAAGATTCGATATTGTTAAGTTAATTGAAGCAGG
>CAZTJT010000016.1:0-98840 GCA_964613785.1 uncultured Rikenellaceae bacterium | reverse complement strand
TCAGTCTGAAAGACATGTCATATATTTTTACCACTATAGGGATTTCTGTAATTAATTCATTGAAACTAACGGGATTTCCTGTACTGGGTGTAGTTATCTTCAATATAATAATCATGATCTCGGCAGTTATACTTGAAGAATTCACCGTGAAACACAATATCGTAAGGCATACTATCATCTATGAAGATCTTGAATTGCTCAAATCGGCTAAGAAACAGAAGATCATAAAGGAGATTTCATCTCTTACGGGTAGAGATGTTACTTCTGTAAAAATCAGGAAGATTGATTATAAAGAGAATGTAGCCTACCTCGATATTGCCTATAGAGATTGATTTAACGATTTCTTTAAAAAGAAAGTCCGGATTCCAGGAATATATTCTTCTGACTATATCCGCCAGTTTTAATGGAATCTCACTGACCACCACGACACCCGTTAAAAAAGACCTGATATTTATGCGAGGGTATATGTTATAGTCTCGGCGGAACAAGATCAAACTCGTTCAGTTTTTTTACTCTCCTTCGGAATTCCTCTGCGGTACTGAATCTGGCATCAAGGAAATTTTTCAGTATCTCTTCTGCAACGCTTGGTCCTATGATCTGTGCCCCGATACAGAGCACATTGACATTATCATGCTCAACGCACTGATGTGCCGAATAGGTATCATGACACAATGCTGCCCTGATGCCCTGGATCTTGTTGCATGCTATCGCTGCTCCCACACCTGTGCCACAGACCATTATACCCCTGTCAGCCCTGCCACTTAATATTTCATCAGCCAGGAGCAAAGCGATGTCGGGAAAATCAACCGGGTCAGGGGTAAATGATCCTACATCCTTAACATTGTAATTCCACGATTTCAAAAGACTGATCAAAGGTCCCTTTAGAGGATATCCGGCATGATCACTTCCGATGACGAGATTCTTTGGAGCTTCCTGATCATTCTGATCCCATGCTGCCTCCTCTGACCCTGAGTTCCTTACAGGTGACTTGCCGGTAACTACATCGTACTGTTTGCTATTTCTCATCTTTTCAATACCGCTGGCTGATAAAGTAAACAATGATGCTGACACCAATCCTGCTTTCTTGATGAATTCCCTCTTTTTCATTATCGATAAGTATTTACATTTGGTTTAATCATCCGGATAGAATAAATTTAATACATAAAAAGTAGCAGAAGAAATAATTCAAATATCCCATTAAAAGTAAAAAATATGAAAGACGACCGCAGACAATTTATTAAAAAAAGCGCTTCACTTGCAGCTGCAGTTTCACTGGCGGGATTAAGCGCGTGCAATGAAACAGGAGAGCAAAGATCAAAGGCCGGGAAACAGCCTTCCGGCGGGATGCAAGAACAGAAAAAAGTCGACTGGCCGGTCAGATTCGGCGAGGATCATCCGAAGATCTGTGTAGGAGCAAGGCCCGGCGACCGAAGCTTTATGAAGAAAATTAAACAGATCGGAGTCGATTATGTTCTGATGGGAGGACCACGGATACCATGGACTGAAGAGAGTCTCCGGGATATTATGGATCCGTTCAAGGAAGAAGGTCTTACAGTTATCAACATGATGATTGGAGGGTTCAATAATGTGATTTACGGACGTGAAGGGCGTGATGAAGAGATAAGGAAGGTTCAGGATTCGCTTGTTGCAGCAGGCAAAGCGGGCCTTCCCATAGTTGAGTATAATTTCTACGCCCACAGATTTATGGATGGATATTATGAAGAACTTGCCAGGGGAGGTGCCGGGAATACAGCATTCGACTACGACAGGGGAAAGGATATTCCTCATGATCCTAAGGAAGGAGAGGCCCAGACTGCCGATATGCTATGGGCAAATATCACTTACTTTCTTAAAGCTGTTATTCCAGTTGCCGAAAAGGCAGGTGTAAGAATGGCCCTTCATCCCAACGATCCTCCTGTCCCGGTCTCGCACGGACATGCCCAGATAATGGCAACCTTCAACGACTGGAAAAGGCTTATAGAAATTGTCGACAGCCCTGCAAATGGCATGACATACGACTGTGGCGTCTCAAGAGAGATTGGAGAGGATCCGGTGGAGGTACTCCGATATCTCGGATCGCGCGATCGTATTAACCATATGCATTACAGGAATGTGACGGTCCAGATACCATATCTTAAATACCAGGAAGTATTCTTCGATGAGGGACAGGTAAATATGTTTGAAGTTATGAAGGAGGTATTCCGGCTGGGCTACAAATTCGGCATCTATCCCGAACATCCGAGGGGCCTTGATTATGACAAGGAACACCAGGGTGGTATCGGAAACCAGTATCCCGGCGGAGGAGGATATGCTGCCCAGACATACAACGTTGCTTACACCAAGGCAATGATGCAGGCTGTTGCATCCCTTTAAAGCGGCTGGTCCCGGTCATAAAATTATTCCGGCACTGCTCCTGTGTTATTTATCATCGGTTAATTTTTTTATTCAATTGTTTATCTTTGATTAATTGGCCTGAACTAAAAACCATAAAAACCCCTAGTTATGAAATTAATCTCATTCCGTTTACTGGCATTGCTGCTATTCAGCGCATTAATTGTTAATTCCTGTAAAAACAGGATACCCGACTATGGTCCGGATATCTATGTCCCCGACACCAGCTTCAAAGTTGTAGGATATCTTTCCACAGGGAATTTTGATGAACTTGATTCAATTGAGCTCAACAAGCTTACTTATCTTAATATTGCTTTCGGTAATCCCGATGCGGAAGGTAACCTCATACCTGACGGTAACGCCGACATAAAACCTGTAGTTCAGCGATGCCGCGACCTCAATGTCAAGGTATTCATTTCACTTGCCGGAGGAGGCAGGCCTGATACAGTTATATGGAACTCACTTCTGCAGCCCAAAAACAGATCAGCATTCATTAAAAAACTGGTTGCCTATGTCGAGGAAAACAATCTCGATGGTATTGATGTTGACATTGAAGGCAATCTGCTTCCATATCTTGATAATAACTACAATCCCTTTGTACTTGAATTGAGGAAAGCCCTTCATGCAAAAGGAAAAGGGATAACTGCCGCCCTGGGAGCAGTTGGTTTCCACGAGGCTGTAGGACAGGAAGCACTAGAAGCCTATGATTTCATTAATGTGATGGTCTATGACAAAACCGGTGTGTGGCGACCCAATGATATTGGACCTCATTCTCCTTTTTCATACGCAACAGATGCTATCAAATTCTGGACGATCGACAGGAAGATCCCACCTGAACGTATAACCCTTGGCGTACCATTCTATGGCTTTGATTTCAACCCTCCTGCCAGATATATATCATATGACGCGATAATCAAATTAAATACCGCCTATGCTTACCAGGATTCAGTGGGTACAAGATATTATTACAACGGGATACCAACAATGGTTAAAAAAACTGAACTGGCAAAGAATACCCTCGGGGGAATTATGATCTGGGAAATGTCGTATGATGCCAAAAACGACCTGTCATTGATGAAAGCGTTATATCAGACCCTCGAAGCAGGTAACTGCCCTGTTAAAACTTTTTTCAGGGACGAGGATGGTGACGGATTCGGAAATATGGCAAAACCATTCCAGGCTTGCGAAGCCCCGGAAGGTTATGTTGCAAACATGAACGATAAGGATGATATGAACGCTAAAGTACATTGAAAGGATTAAATATTTTGTTTGAACACGGGGTATTGTTAAATTCATTTTATTGAAAATATTTAGTTACACAGAAGCTACACAGAGGAGACACAGAGCATCACTGAGTTAGTATGTTAACTCTTTATGCAGTTCACTGATTTCCCGTTGTTTCTCTGTGTAACTTTTACTTGTTTTTAAAATCCCTGACCAGAAAAATAAGTGTAAAGAATACCTTTAATTTTTTAAATTGCTTTGAAGTAAAACAATCAGAATCATTACATTCGGTCATTATGAAGAAATTTAACTATGAAATATGGTTTGTAACCGGCAGTCAGTCTCTTTATGGAGAAGAAATCCTGAAACGGGTTGCAGATGATTCCCGTACAATAGTAGAAGCTCTCGACAGCAGCCCTGCAATACCTGTCAGAATCGTTTTCAGGCCTGTGCTTACCACGGCGGATGCAATCACAAAACTGTGCCTCGAAGCCAACAGCAATAAACTGTGCGCCGGAATAATAACCTGGATGCATACTTTTTCGCCGGCAAAAATGTGGATTGCAGGACTAAGCAAGCTCGACAAGCCGATGCTTCACCTTCATACCCAGTTCAACCGCGACATTCCCTGGGGTGAAATAGACATGAACTTCATGAACCTTAATCAATCTGCTCATGGCGACCGTGAATTCGGATTTATATGCTCGCGGCTGAGACTGAGAAGAAAGGTTGTTACCGGCCACTGGCAGGACAGTAATGCAATAAGTGAAATTGCCGTCTGGGCCCGTGCCGCTGTCGCCTCGGTTGATGCACGTTCTCTGAAGGTTGCACGGTTTGGAGATAACATGAGAGATGTTGCCGTAACGGAAGGCAATAAAGTATCCGCTCAACTAATGATGGGGTACGAAGTGCACGGATACGGGGTAGGAGATCTGGTTCAGGAAGTAAATGATGTTGATGAAACCGCCATCCGTTCGCTTCTCGAACAATACAGAGAGCATTACCTGGCTTCTGAATCAGTTCTTAATTCACCTGCGGTAAAGGATGCTGCACGGATTGAACTTGGCATTAGGAATTTCCTCGAAAAGGGGAATTTCAAAGCTTTTACCACAACATTTGAGGATCTGCATGGTCTTGGTCAGCTCCCCGGACTTGCCGTTCAGCGTCTTATGGCCGACGGTTACGGCTTCGGAGCCGAAGGTGACTGGAAAACCGCGGCACTGGTCAGGAGCATGAAGGTGATGGCTGAGGGACTTGAAGGAGGAACTTCATTCATGGAAGACTATACCTACCATCTCGATCCGGGAAACACTGCAGTTCTTGGAGCTCATATGCTTGAGGTATGTCCTTCAATAGCAGAAGGAAAACCTTCATTGCAGGTCCATCCCCTTGGTATAGGTGGTAAGAATGATCCTGCAAGGCTCGTTTTCAGGACGAAAACCGGAGAGGCCATGAATGCTTCACTGATCGACCTGGGCGACCGATTCAGGTTAATTGTTAACAAGGTTGAAGTAATAGACTGCCCCGAAATGCCAAATCTGCCTGTTGCCAGTGTTCTGTGGAAACCATATCCTGATCTTAAAACCGCTGCAACTGCATGGATCTATGCCGGAGGCGCCCACCATACCGGATTCTCCCAGGCTCTTCAAATCAGTCATCTTGCAGATTTCGCTGAAATAACAGGCGTTGAATGTGTGGTGATTGATGAGAATTGCATGATTGAAGAGTTTAAAAAAGAATTACGATGGAACGATATGTTCTACCGTATATAAAAGTATTATCAGAACACGATCTGATAACCTGTTTTTCCGCTTAACATGAAAAAAATGCTCGAGAAACTTAAAAAAGAGGTTTGCCAGGCCAATCTAAGCCTTGTTGAACATAACCTGGTAATATCCACTTTTGGAAATGCAAGTGCAATAGACCGCGAAACCGGATTCATGGTAATTAAACCATCGGGGATTTCTTACAAGGATATGAAGCCTCATGACATGGTTGTGACCGACCTTTCATGCAACGTGGTTGAGGGAGATCTGCTTCCATCAACCGATGCTCCGACACATGCCGCCCTGTATAAGTCATTCACGGCGATAGGAGGGATTGTCCATACCCACTCTGCCCACGCAACTGCCTGGGCGCAGGCTGGCAGGCCAATACCATGTCTGGGGACCACCCATGCCGATTATTTCTATGGAAGTATTCCTGTTACCCGGAAGCTTACACCTGAGGAAATTGCATATGATTATGAGTATAATACCGGACTTGTAATAGCTGAATGTTTCAGTAGCATTGATTCTCTGCAGATACCGGCTGCACTCGTTGTTTCACATGGCCCCTTTACCTGGGGAGAGGATGTCAGTCAAGCCGTACATAATGCAGTTATACTTGAAGAGATTGCCCGTGTGGCAGCTTTGACTCTTTCGATTGCATCGGCTGGATCAATCGACAGGGAATTACTTGACAAACATTTTCTCAGAAAGCATGGTGACGGCGCATATTACGGACAGAAAAAATGAATGTCTTTCATTTCCCGCCACAAAAACTAAAAAAATCTCCGACTATGAAAAACATAACCCTGATATTAATTCTTCCGATCATTTACCTTACCGGATGCGGAGATAAAGGCGGGAACGATTTTAAACCCGCCACCGGAGTCATAAAGAATCCTTCCGCCGAACTGGTTGAATCTTCGACTGTCATAGGATGGACTACCAGCGACCGTTTCCGCGAGGCGATCCATTTCTATGACAATATTGCCCATCATGGGACAAAAAGCCTGTTTATCGATGCTCCGGGTTTTGCTGAGGGAGCATGGTATGGCAGGGTACTCCTTAAACCATGGTCCGAATACCGGTTTACGGGATGGATCCGTACCCGTGGGCTGGTTGCTTCAGGTGGCAGGGGAGCAGGATTCAGTATTCGCGGAATAGATAATGAGTTGAAGGGCTTTACAGGCAACAACGAGTGGACCAAAGTAACATACCAGTTTTCAACAGGTGGGAATGATGGCGCAATCGTAGAATGCAGGCTGAATCTGGATGGCAAAGCCAAAGGTAGAGCCTGGTTTGATGATATGTCGCTGGAACTCATAAAAGAGGAAAAGATATCTACTTCTTTAAAAATTGATGTTACCAGGCGTTCTGAACCCATGCCTGTTTATATTTATGGCCAGTTCATCGAACATCTCGGCAGATGCATTTACGGAGGGATATGGTCGGAAATGGTTGAAGACCGCAAATTCTGGTACAAACCGGGAGACCAGGATTCTCCATGGAAGAAAGAAGGGAATGATAAATTCTTCTCCGTCGACACTTCTGATCCCTTTGTTGGAACCAATACGCCGGTAATATCAACTGACGGTTTGTCTGAAGCATCGCTTGTTCAGAAAGGACTGGGTGTCAGGGCCGGAATAGATGTTACGGGACATATTGTGTTGAAAGCCTCAGGGAATAAAATGTCTGCCGATGTGTCTCTTTCATGGGGTACCGGAGCGGATGAATCAGTCAGGGTTTCTCTCGTGGATCTTAATCCGGGATACAAATCGTATCCGCTCGCTTTTAAAATTCCTGTAACCTCAAAGGATGTCACTCTCAGGATCACCACCAAAGGCAGGGGAAAAGTATGGATCGGTACAGTTTCATTGATGCCTTCCGACAATATTGAAGGTTTCAGGGCTGATGTGCTCGCTCTTCTGCGTGAGCTTAATTCACCGGTTTACAGGTGGCCCGGAGGCAATTTTGTAAGTGGTTATAACTGGAAGGACGGCATAGGGGACCGCGATAAGAGGCCTCCCAGAAAAAATCCCGCATGGCTTGGAGTTGAGCATAATGATGTAGGAATTCATGAATTCATGAGGTTCTGTGAATTAATTAACACTGAGCCATACATTGCAGTGAATGCAGGCCTCGGTGATTTTACAATGGCCCGTCAGGAGGTTGAATACTGCAACGGTTCTGCCGATACTCCCATGGGCCGGTTGAGAAGTGCCAACGGTCATTCTGATCCGTGGAAAGTGAAATGGTGGTCGATAGGAAATGAGATGTACGGCGGCTGGCAGCTGGGGCACATGCCTACTGAAGAGTTTGTAAAAAAGCATAACGCTTTCGTGGATGCCATGAGGTCGGTAGACCCGGAGATAAAGATCATTGCAGTTGGTGACCTTGGTGACTGGGACAGGATGGTACTTTCAAACTGCGCTGATAAGATGGATTTCATCAGCGAGCATTTTTACCGGGGTGAAGGCAACGGAGGAGGTCTTATGTCACATGTAAGACAGGTGCCTGATGCCATCAGGGAAAAAGCGGAAGCTCACAGGAATTACAGAAAGGAAATACGCGCCCTCGATGGCAGGGATATCAGGATATGCATGGATGAATGGAACTACTGGTATGGGCCGCATATATATGGAGAACTCGGAACGCGCTATTTTATGCGCGATGCAATGGGCATTGCAGCCGGCTTCAATGAGTTCTCAAAACACACCGACATGATCTTCATGGCCAATTATGCACAGACGGTAAACGTAATCGGAGCAATCAAAACCAGCACCACCGACGCAATCATTGATGCAACCGGAATGGTAATGAAGCTGTACAGGAAAAGATTCGGGGTAATACCGGTTGAGATAGGGGGAGAACTGCGTCCATTGGATGTGGGAGCTGCTCTTACCAGCGGAGGTGATACCTTAACTGTCTCTATTGTCAATCCTACATACGGGGAATTACAAGTTCCCATTTCGCTGAAAGGTGCATCAGTGAACGGTAAAATAATCGAGTGGAACGTTACAGGTGTTGATGAAATGTCGACCAATGAACCTGGTCAGGAAACCAACGTGAAGATTACGGGTCCGGAAATACTGAAATCATCTTCGACAATTACCGTAAAACCTGTGAGCATCAGCATCTTTGCTATACCACTCAGGTAAGTCCTGCTGATAACATAACCTAAAACCTGAATTGCATGCCGGCATAAAAATGACGGGGCAATCCTGGATAATAATAACGGGGTTCGGTATTATTGAATCCAATGGCATTTGTGATTAGCATCGAGGCATAATGGGTATCTGAAAGATTATTGATTCCGGCATATATGTTTACCGGGACTTTCTTTCCGATCGGGAACTCATATGAGATTTTTACATCACTCAGAAAATAATCCTCATACTTCATCTCATTGCTGTCATTCAGGTACTGATCGCCTGTGTACTGAAAGTGAGCCAGTATTTCCAGAATACTCATGGGAAGCCATCTGACCTGGAAATTGAAAGACTGGTCAGGAATCCCCGGGAGATAATTACCATTGTAATTATTATCGTCATCAGTAAATTCCACAAACTTATTGATTGATCCTGAATAACTGAGTGTTGACATCAGCCTTCCGGGGAATCTGCTGAAATCGAAAATCCTTGCATTTATGTTCAATTCCAACCCCTTATGTCTGGTCTTTCCCGCATTAATACCTGTAAAGATATCTTCGGTGATGCGTTTTGTTACAAGCAGGTTTTTCAGTTCGATAAGGTAAAGTGCCGCATCGATCTCAAGAGCCCTGTTAACAAGATTGAACCTGGCTCCGATCTCATACTGGAATCCCTGTTCAGGTTTAATATCCGGATTAACTGCTCCTTCCGGTAATAATGTCTCTTCAGGTGAAGGAAGAGAAAAGCCATGACCAGTGGAAGCATAAAATGCCATTTCATCAGTCGGTGAAAAATTGATCCCAAGTTTGGGTGAAATAATAACCGGAAAGTTCCTTTTTCCTGATTGAATACCATCTGCAGGAAATAAATCGGTCAGCCTGTAATTTATTCTGTTCACCGATCCTGCCAGGGAAATATTAAGCCTGGAAACCGGTTTAATCAGAGCCATTGCATGAATATTCAGATGATAACGGGATTCTTTATTTTCGTTAATCCTGATATTGTCTTTATCAAGCTTCCATTTATATTCTTCTGTGATAAGCTCTGCTCCAGCTGTAATTTCAGATTTTTCTGAAAACCATGTGACTTTTTCCTTTATTCCTGCGCTGAGAGATTCGTCATCAAGATTGTTGAATGGGCGTTTTTCATAACTGTCATTCCATTTGCCGAAAAGTGCAAATTCATTTGAGAAATTTCCTGAAATCCGGTTTTTAAGCGATATTGATGCAACTCCTTTCCTGTATTTCTTAAAACCTCCGATGGCATTCCAGTTTGGAGCAGCAGCTTTCGGATTGGTTTCAAAGAGTGACCGTCCGATTGAGCTCGGAATGCCTCCGTCAACATCAATCAGGAGGAATGTTGAATTTAACGACCAGTTTTCATGATCCCATCCTGCCGTTGAAAGAAGAGAAGTTCTCTCGTACCTGTTATTATCACGGTAACCGTCTGAATTAAGGTGGCTCAATGATCCCCAGAGTTTCAATTTCCCTGTTTTGACTGAACCGGATACACTTCCTTTTAAAGTATTAAAGCTTCCATATTGTGCAACAACAGAACCCCCTGATTTTACTATCTGCCTCGTGTACATGTTCAGGCTTCCGCCGAGTCCTGATCCATACAGTGCCGAAGCAGGTCCTTTAATAACTTCGATTTTATCGAGGTCAGTGAGATCAATCTCTTCAGGTGTTGATACGCCATCGGCGGTGGTAAGCGGGATATCGTTCAGGTAGGCTCTGATCCTGTTCGTGCCGTAAGGAGTCCGGCTGCCCATACCCCTGATCACTATCCTGCTCGTCAGGAAAGTACCTGTCTGCATGTTTATACCCGGAACCGTATTAATGACTGAAGCAAGGCTGTTCCCGTCTAAAATGCGCAATTCTTCAGTTTTGAGAATAGACAGGCTGCCAGGGACATTGAGCAGCCGGCCGCTACCCCTGTATGCTACTATCCTGATCTCTTCAAGAAAAATGGTACTGTCGGCCTGACGAGCCAGTGAATCAATTTTCAGGGAAACCTGTGCCTGCAGATCGGTCAATAGCAGTATAAACAGCAATGTGAGCAGCCGGTTCATCTGCTGCTTTTATTCGATGGGTATCAGCCTTACAATCTTTCCCGGATTCTCAATAGCGACATATATCAGACCGTCGGGGCTCATTACCACGTTGCGCACCCGTCCGATACCGTCGAGGAGCTTTTCACGATGCATAACCGAATGGCCTTTAACTACAACACGTTCGAGATATTTAAAGCTTAGCGATCCTATCAGAAGATTATTACGCCAGTTCTTATAACGGTCACCTGTTACAAAAGTCATTCCACAGGGGCCTATGGATGGGATCCAGTAATATAACGGCTGCTCCATCCCTTCCTTTTCTGTAATAGGGGTCAGTATGGTGCCGTCATAGTTAATTCCGTATGAAATGACGGGCCAGCCGTAATTCAATCCGGGCTTAACAAGATTCAGCTCATCCCCACCTTTGGGTCCGTGCTCGGAGATCCAGAGTTCTCCGGTTTCAGGATGTATGCATGTCCCCTGAGGATTGCGGTGTCCGTAACTGTAAATGGACGGGATCGCTCCGGGAGTATTGATAAAAGGATTATCCCGGGGTATCGATCCGTCGTCGTAAAGCCTGATAATCTTGCCATTGGTGTTGTCAAGCTTCTGAGGAAAATCGAAGTGTTGACCTCGGTCGCCGTTACCGAAGAAAATATGACCTTTATTGTCAAAAGCTATTTTTGATCCGAAATGATAGTTCCTTTCCGTAAGAGGTGTTCCAATATAAATGACCTGCTGGTCAACAAGCCTGTTTCCCTTGAGCCTGGCCCTCATTACGGCAGTATTGCCGACAGTTTTATTGTCCCTGGTTGTTACCGAGGAATATGAGAAATATATCCATCCGTTGTTTTTATAATCGGGATGAAGGGCAATGTCGAGAAGGCCGCCCTGTCCGGTTGCCATAACAGGCGGGACACCCTCGAGCGGCGCAGACAGTTTTCCGTTTGAATAAAGATGCATGGTGCCGGCACGCTCGGAGATAAGCATATCACCGTTTGGAAGAAATGCCATGCCCCAGGGAACCTGCAACCCGGAAATAACTGTATCAACAACAAACCGCTGGGCTTCCGACTGAATAACACCTCCCGGTGTAACAGAAGGCTGAAGTTTACTTTTATCTTCAGGAATACCTTTCTTGACATATTCAGCAAGTTCTTCAATTTCAACATCTGTGAAAGTCTTCCTGAAGGATGGCATCCCGATATTTTCGATGCCATTCCTGATGCTGTTCACTGCCGAAGCCGTTCCCTCTTCATCCATCCATTTCTTTGCAGCAAATTTCTCAAGATTTGCACCGTGGCATCCGGCACAGTATGCCTGGTAATTCATTGCAGCCGACCTCTGTACAGTCTGAACGGATGCCGACACAGAATTATTAACTCTCCTGAATCCGGCCGATCCTGCGGTCAGAAGAATAATCAAAGTCAATGTCAATAAAGTGAATCTATTCATAATGGACCTTTTTTAAAAGAAAATTCCTATTCTAACAGATTATGATCCCTTATTGTTCAGATCAACATTGCACATTTTTATGAGAATTTCAGAATTCAATATCCCAGCCATAGCATACGCACAGACCGGCTCGTCATTACTATTTTACAGGTACCTCAAACAAACTTCTTTCGGTCAGATTATGTTTTCCACGCACAGTGACAGCTGGATTAACATCGAGCCTGAGAAGTTCTTTCATGTTCCCTGTGTCAAAAGCTGTAAGGTAAACAAGTTTGGTCGCATTAAGCAACTTTCTGTAATCAATCGCTTCAGGGACATCCCTTTCGGTATGATAATCGGGAGTAAAGCCGCAGAAAAACCATACTGCCGGGATACCGAACCTCAAAAATGGATAATGATCGCTCCTGAAATAAACCCTTTGAGGGTGTATAAGATTCGAATACCTGTAATCGAAACCGAAGTTGATTCCGAATTTCCTGTTAACCCTGTTGATTGAAGCATCAAGCTCTGAACTGAGAAGGTCAGAGGCAACAAGAAAAAGAGAATCGGTATGGTTTCGTCCCAGCATGTCCATGTTCAGACAGGCGCTTATCTTCTCACCGGGTACGGGACAGTTGTTTATGAAATAATGCGATCCGTTCATCCCCTGTTCCTCACCGGTAACCCATGCAAGAATGACAGATCTTTTAGGCCTTTCAGCCATCAAAGCCTGTCCTATCTCCATTAGTGCTACTGTTGCAGTACCATTGTCGTCAGCTCCTGCTACTATCTGGCCGTCATCTATTCCCCTTGCATCATGATGACCGCAAATAACAATGTATTCATTTTTAAGAACAGGATCTGATCCCTCAACGAATGCAAGAACATTACGTGAGGTTGATTTATATGTGTCTACCTCAACATCAAGATTTAATTTAATATCTGTTACTTCCCTTGACGGAATTTGCCGTCCTTTCCTCACAAGGCCGAACATCCGGCCTATTTCACCAACATCTGTTCCAAGCGCTTCGGCTGCAAGTTCATGGCTAATCTCTGCCCTGTCGAAAGGGATGGGAGGCCGCCTGTTTTTTTCCACTTTTAATGGTTCGGGTGTTAATTGCAAAACAGTCCTCTGCGATTCATATAATGGCTCCAGCCTGCCTGTAGGGATATAATCGAAGATCTTTATTCCTTCTGATTTTCTTGATTCTCTTTCCGGACTTACAACCGAAAGAACTGCAGATGCGCCCCTGTCACGCAAATCTGTAATCCTTGAATTCAGCCTTGATGCATACGTGGACCCTGAAATATACTTTTCTCCCGGTTGTTTTTCATCCAGAATAATTACGATTTTACCAGAAAGATCAAGATCCTTAAGGTCATCCCATCCGGATGCCGGATCGCTTATTCCCAGTCCGGCAAATACAATATTCCCTGAGTAGGAACCGCCGGTAGTAAAGTTGCCACCAAAATCCTTTCCAAAAAAGAATACTCTGTCTGTTCCGCTTTTTGTTATCCTGATCCTTGTGTTGGGTTGAAAAACCGATTTGACGGTAAGAGGGAAATGCTGATAAAAGGATCCGTTTTTCATTACCGGTTTAAATCCGTTGTTCTTTAACCAGTTGCCAATATATAGGGTTGCAATCTCAAGTTCCGGTGAAGGGGTTTCTCTTCCCCTGAACTCGGGCGCTCCCAGAAAATCCAGATGATACCTCAGTTCCTTTTCAGTTATGGTTCTCAGTCCCTTTGACTGCGAATAGCCCGGAACAGATAAAGATACCAGGAGCAGCAAAGCAAATAGTCGGAAGCAAAAATGTCTGTCGTTCATATTATACAGGTTATTAATCAGCCTGGCATTAAAGTGCAAAATGATATTCCAGCCAGGACAGTAAAGATAAACACTATTTGAAAACGAATCCATTTCAGGTTAAAGAAGAGTCTGTGCGGGAAAGCTTAATTTAAGATGCCGGTATGCATGAGGGATACTGTCAGGAAGAGCGCCGGGGCACAGTAATCCAGCCTCATATTTTACATTGAAAACCAGTAATTTAACTTGACAAGGAAAATATTGTTCGGAATAACCTTTGTTAGCTGCCTGAATGAATCTTTTATTGATGAACCGGGATCGGTGGCATACCCTGTTCGCTCACTCGACCATACCAGATAAATAAATGATCCGAGCCTGTATTCCCACTTTGCTACCAGATTCGACCTGAACTGATAGAAATTAAACGCAGGATTATCAATAAAATAGTCGGGTATGAAATCGTTGTTCTCATCCAGAGAATAAATGTTGTTGCTTAATACCGGATTGGAAAAAATTGCAAACCTGTCCTCATATTCAGCAGCCCCTGGATTGGTAATATGTTTGAATTCTTCATAGCTTCCCTTTGATACAAACGGACTTCCGTAATATTGTATCGAAAACTCAGGAGTAAGATTAAAATCTGCCCTAAAGGTTAATCCAATTGTTTTCTGATTTATTTTCCCAAGGATGTATCTCTTTTCAGACATATAGTCCTTTGTTGCCACATACTGGAGCCTGTCCTGATTATCTTCATAAGAGCCGCCCAGTCTTATTCTGAGGAGTTGTATGGGACGGATTGTAATATGCGGCTCTATTTCAAAACTTGATCCTGATTTATTACCTGATTTTTCATGACGATATTCTATTCCTGTAATGAATCTTTTGGAGGGATCTGTCCTTAAATGTCCGAAAAACAATGAAGTTGAAGGCACAATCATATCAAATCCTCCCCGCAATATTCTTGTATCATATGCTTTTGAATGATAAATAATATTTGCGCCCATATCCCACTGATTTGTAAAACCTGCATTTGCTGAAAGATGGAATCCTGATCCGGTGAAAGTCCCTTTGAAGTTCCAGGAATTGAATTGCTCCAGCGTAATATTATATCCTCTGAAAATACCTGTCGACCGGTTTACAAAATAGGTTATTTCCGTTTCCTGGTTTATCTCGTCAGCAGATTGCATATATCCGGCATCGTTTAATTCAAGACCGGGTGAAAGCCATGTAACCCCCGTTGAATATTTCCATAATCCATGTGCTCCCTTTCCGATCCTTAATTTACCCCCGAATCCGCTTAGTCTGGTTCTTGTTGTATCATATCTCAGGTAATCAGCTCCCGGGCGGTGATAATACCTTGCAGATGACCTTTGAAGTGCCGTTATGGCTTCCCGGCTCCCATCCACATAGCTTCCTATAAGTTTTGCATCCACAAAATACTTTTTATTTTTCCACCGGTGAAGCAGGTCAAAACCTCCTGTATAGGCGTTTGAAGGCAGAAATTCAAGATCCTGATTATTAATGAACCGGTTGGTGGAGGTAATTATACCTCCAAATGTTGTCGTACCTTCATTATAGCCTTTTTGGATGCGGCCAATAGTATAGTTTGTAAGTGGTTCTATCTCCTGCTTTGATCTGTTCCCCTCATTGTCACTCAGTCTTGCAAATTCGTTTGATGTAAGGCTCTGAATAAATCCTACTGCCAGACCGTCGGAAGTTGTGCCACTGAATTTTACTGCGTCGATTATGGTGGTCTTATCCGGTGTTTTTATAAATCCACCTTCAGACGGATTGAGTGATCGCGAAGGTGCATGACCAATTCGTCGTGAATAAAAAATACTCTGATTGTCAAAATCAAAATCAAAAATGTTTAAACCTTCGAGAAAAAAGGGTCGTTTCTCTTCATAGAAAGTCTCGAAAGCAGTAAGGTTCATAACTGATGGATCCGATTCGACCTGGCCAAAATCGGGATTGACAGTCAGATCGACAGTAAAATTACTGGATATGCCTATTTTAGCATCAATTCCCAGGTTGCCTCCCCAGTTGCGCCCGTTTCTTAGAAAAGGATTTCCTGGGTCCTTTTCAACTGTCTTAAGTTCACCCAGGCTAAATGGCATAAGTTCAAGACGGCGTGATTTCTTAAGGCCTGTTATACCTCTGATCTCACCATAATTATATAATACTCCGGCGCCAGTCCTTGTCTGCCTGTTCCAGTTGCTCTCTTCCTGGATCCTTGATATCCACCTCCAGGTGTGCATACCCCATACCTGCTCCTCTTTATTGCTGTACCGCAGCTGGCTTAACGGTATTTCCATTTCAGCCACCCAGGCTGAGTCCTCAATGCCTGTCTTACCTTTCCACACAGCATTCCAGTTGGTGTTCACATTTTCAGGATTTGATAGTATCAGATCAACTTTCTGCCCCCAGGCCGAAAGGTTGAATTCATATCCGGTACGGTAATCACGGTTACTGTCAAAGTTGACTCCAACCATGTCACCTGAAAATTCATCACGCATACCTGGCAACCGGAGGATTTTTTCAGGTTCACCGTCATACGCCCTTATGGCCACATAAATATAACGGTCATCATATTGAATGTTGATCTCTGTGGGCCAAGTCGGTTTTGCTCCCTCATTCGGAATGAACTGAGTATAGTCCCCGGCCCATGTACCCTTTTTCCAGCATTCATCATCAAGTCTGCCGTCTATTACAGGTTTATGCGTTGTCAGCCTTGTTGTAACGTAAACAGGTTGTTTCCGTACAGTACCTGTTCGCTTTATGGTATCCTGATCCATCCCTTTATAGCCATTCTCTGCAAATGATGATGAATGAATAGCCAGTAAGCAAACCCAAAGGAATCCTGTAAATCTGGAAAACACAATAGAAAAATTCATTTAAAAGATCAGGCTGTTTTATTGTGGCTACAAATAAAGCCAAAAAAACAACAGTAGTTTTTAAATGAATGTTAAATAAAGTAAATCCGAAAAAATATGTTTCTTAAACTATTCCGCGATACAAAAACTATTTATGTGGTTCAGAATTTCTGAAGCAGTTCCCTGACGGCTTCCCTGTGGACCATGAAATCCAACATTTTCAGCTTAACATAATCCTCAGAGAAGAAATAATATCCGAATTCATCTGCGCCCGGATCATTGTTACGGGATCCCGAGCCCGAATCTTTAACAAGATACCAGTCTTTTCCGTCTTTCTCAAGGTACCCTACCAGGTGCATTCCGTGATCGTCGGTGGTTGTCCGGTTGGAAAATCTAAACTGGCGTGCATCATCATTGATATATGCGGAAGGTATGTCAAAGTCAGGAATAACAGCACATTGGGTCACTCTGTCAAAACCCGGTTCGGAGACATCTCCTCCTATGCTGACGGTGTATCCCTTCCTTATGGCATTCTTAAGGGCAGACATGAAAATATCAAGAGGGACATTGTAGTAATCACTGCTGTGCCACCAGTTGTCGGGTACCATATATTCAACCTTTTTATAGAATGGTTCCTGGGTGTACGAAAGGATATCAACATAATCACTCGGATTGATCTTCAGAACATCTTTCAGATATTGAACGGGAGTCATCTTCTTTCCGTTAACTGTTATTTCTGACGGTGGTTCACCCATGTAATGATTCATTATTGATTTGATTGTCGCCAGTGCGGCATCCTCATCCCACGCTGAGGTCTCCTTCAACGACCTTAGGTAATTCTGCATCTCCTCCCTCATCCTTTCAGTATTGTGATACTTCCTGCCATGGAGCAGGCCGGTATAATTCTCGATCGGAACAATTCCGTATTTGCTCCACATCCTTATCACGGCATTGGCTTCTGAGCCTTCGTCAAATAATGAGTTGCCCCTTTCCCTGACAAAGCGTCTTGCCTTCTCAACATATTCCCAGTAAACCGTATACATCTCCGACAGCTTGACCTTTATCTTATTGATGCGGTAGATTTCAGACTCAAGGAATGATGTTGTGCTAAAACACCAGCATGTGCTTGTATTCCCCTGCGAAACAGGAGCATTGTGCCATTGCTGGTTCTTATAAAGAGCTACCTTGTTTGGCAGTGAGGCTGAGGAAAGATCAACTGCAAAAGATTTTACAGGCTTTGCAGGCTCGGTCCTCTCCTTTACCTCTCTGTCATCTTTAAGAATGGAGTTCTGATAAAAACCCGGAGGCATTATCCTGAATATGGCCTTGTCCTTATTCTGGCCGCAAATTGTTGACGATCCGATGAAACAAATTAAAGATATTATGAGCAGAAATGATCTTTTCATAAATATAATATTTAGAGTTTAACAAATTCCACCCTGCGATTCAGGGCTTTGTTTGCCGCATTGTCGTTGGGGGCTATAGGCTGCGTTTCCCCGGCGCCGTCCGATTCGAGACGCCCTGCATCAATACCAAAGTTTTTGACAAGTTCGTTCTTTACAGCTGCTCCCCGGCGTTTAGAAAGGTCGAGATTGGCGGCATCGGCCCCGTCACTATCGGTATGACCTATAATTTTGACCTTTATATCGGGATTCTCAGTAAGAACTTTGGCAATTTCTTTAAGAGTACCATAGGATTCAGGCTTCACAACATCCTTGTTAACATCAAAATAAATGCCATAGCTGACCAGTTTACCTTCAGTTATAAGTTTGCTGCGCATATCAGGAGCACCGACTGCAATCCGGATATTACTTATCATGGCAGCACCATATTCGAACCTTAGCCTGTCGGGCTTGAGACAATCTGTTTGAAAAGCCTTTGGCAGATCGATCATCTTGTTCTGATCCTGGTATACACGTATCCTTGACTTCTGGATCCACATTGCAATATGATACTTCTGGTTTTCTTTCTGATAATAGAGCTTATCATCTTTATACCCATCCAAATTTGTTTGCTGACAATCCGTCTTAAGAAACCAGGTGTGATAGGTTGGTCTTCCGCTTGACTCAATATGCAGGCAGAAACCTCCATAGCCCGGGGATGAACCGGCATCCCACGCTTTAACGTTTTTGGCCTGCATAAGTCGCAAATAATAGCCTGCCATCCTGTCTTCCTCCCCTTTGATTGGTATAATATCAAATTCAATAGTGTAATTATCAGGCAGATTGAGCAGGGCATCGGTCCACACACATTCTCTCATTGCAAATTTCATCCAGTTGCCGGGATACAGATTGGTAGTTACAACCTCTGCCGTTCCGTTTGTGTTCCAAAGAGCAGGGAAATCACCTATTGCATCCTGGCTGAAATCTTCATAGAAAATTACCTTTTCACCCGGGATAAAATCATATTTTGAGTAGGATTCGAGAGCTGTCTGCTGTTGTGCAGGTTTAGCCTCTTTTCCCTGATTTCCATTATCTACCCCTCTCTGATTATCGGCTTCATTACTTTTTTCTTCATTGTCAGAAACCTCCTTGTCGTCTTTATTATCTTTCTTTTTAAAAGCGCCTTTTATCCCGCTTTCAACACCATCAAGACCCTTGTCGATGGCCTGATCCGTCCTTTGATTTACCCTGCTGTTGGTCCGGTTTATAACTTTTTTCTCAAGATCAACCTTTATCTGGCCGTTAGCACTGAATGAAAGGGAAATCAAAAGGAGAAACACTAAAGATTTAAATAAAGTTTTCATAGCTGGATTAGAATTTGAATACGATCTCACATGATTTAAATTTAAAATTATATAAAAAATATCCACATGGTTCAACATCATGCAATTTAATTTCTTGAATAAATGAAAATAATGGACTGTATATGGCATAAAAAATCCCCGCCTGCCTTTTATAATAGCATTAAGAGAATAATGAAAATCCCTTCTGCGGATTACCTTATATAAGGTCCGGCTGATGAGGGTGTAGGATCATTTTCCTTTATCCTTCTTCTGCAGATCTGCTCAATTTCAGCAGCATTCTCTATGCCGGAAATATATACGGTATCAGGAACATATCGATCGGGACCGTTTTTACTGCTCACCATTTTGCCTGATCTCATTTTTAGAGTTAAATTGCCTCTTTTTGCATTTACGCTTACTTCTATGTCACCTGAGAATTGTTCCCAGTCTATTGACCTGTAACTGCCGTTTTTGAAACTTATCAGTCTGGTCGGTGTGCCGACAAACCAGCCGCCTTTTTTAAAAAGCATTCGAAATCCGACAGCAAGCATAATAAGTCCTATAAGTACAAACACCCCTATTATCAGAGCTGGACCAAGCAGCGGCCTCAGGTTGCCCGGACCTGCTACCGTGGGTACATCATTTGCCAGGAACTCGACCTCCTTGCCCTGGAAGACCGGGCCCATGAAGATAATTACGAAAACACACGAGAACAGAAACCATATAGCTCCGAAAATTATAATGGCAAGGGATACTTTAACCGGTTGGCTTCTTTTTGCTTTTACAGCGAAATCACGCGGTTCTGAACCTATTGCACTTATCAGATCAGTAGGTAGGATAGTGTTTTCCAACATGTTACCTGGTTGTTCCGTTTTTTATACATCTTACTGATAAACCGTAATTCTTATCATAGAAATTAGTACTTGGGGTTTGCATACAATATTCAAGATCTCTGGCATATGCTGATTCGGTATTATTCTGATTGGACGACCACCAGAAACCGGTTTCCTCTATATAACTGAAGTTTCCAAAGGCATAACGATGACCTCCTGGTAATGCACTAAAACCACTGCTGTTGTTTGAACTAATGTCGTTTCCCACATAGCCCGGCTGAGACCAGGATCTCCAGCGGGAAGTTGACGCGAGCGCCTTGCCTATATTTGCTGTTCCGTTATAACCATATCCCGAATTAATAAGATAATTGAAAAGAGCAGTCCATTCAGTATTGGTCGGGACATGCCATCCAACCGGGCACAACTTATCGGTATTCACCGCAAACCAGTTATATAAGGCTCCATAATCGGATTTATATGCTATATTATTATTATACCAGCAATATGCTCCGCTGCTAAGAGCACTCCATGTTGTATTATTTGTGACCTGCGAGATAGACGTATTATCATTATACCTTGTCGTCATCAAATTCTCAGCCATCCAGACCTGATCGCCAATTTTAATGGTTTTGTAAATGTTACCTTCCACATCTGAAACAGGTGTTATAAAAGTGACCTGATCGCCATATGCTGTTCCTGCACTGTTGGTCGCATAGGCCCGCACATAATAAGTTGTTCCTGAAGATAATCCTGTGAGGTTACTTGTGAAGGTTCCACTTCCTGTCCCGTCAGAGGTATGACTTTCAGTTACTACCGGATTTCCTGTTGTATTCCAGCACACCCCCCTTGCAGTTACCGAACCTCCACCTGTATTGGTTACATTACCGCCTGATACAGCAGAGATTGATGTAACTGAAGTGACTGCAGCTGTAGTTACGGTTGCCAGAATTACCGGACTGGTGGTGAATGAAACCTCATTCCCGTAACCCGTGCCGGTACTATTGGTTGCATAAGCCCTCACATGATAAAGAGTGTTGGGTGTCAGTCCTGTAATATTGCTTGTAAATGAACCGGTTCCTGAACCATCGGAGGTCTTGTTATCGGCAGTTGTTGGATTCTGAGTTGTTGACCAGCATACACCGCGAGCAGTTACCTCTGCCCCTCCATCACTCGTAACATTTCCTCCCGAAACTCCGCTTGTCTGAGTTATCTCTGTGATGTTCTCAGTACTTACAAGAGGAATATCAGGTTTCTTTTTGCAGGAAATAAAGATCATAACCTGAAGGCTGATAATAAAAAGTGTCATCAGGATTCTTCTTATTGGTTTCATACAAGTATAATTTAAATTAATAATACCAATTTGATCAGGAATTTCTTGACTTGAATAGCGTGAGTATTTTACTATAAAGTTAAGCGATGAGCCAGTCAATGTCAATTTTATTTTTTGAATTTTACTGTGACCATTTTGTCGGAACCCTGTCCCAGCGGTGTTTTTCAAGTTCTTTCATTAATTCTCCGGGAAGAAGACCTGCGTCGCTTGCTGACAAATTGGATCTTACATGGTCAGGTTTTCTCATACCCGGGATAATTGTGCTGACTGTAGGCTCTCCAAGGATGAATCTAAGCGCCATCTCAGGCATTGTCATACCCTCCGGAATCAAAGGTTTCAATGCATCGGCTCTTTCTACACTTGGGATAAGGTTTTCGGGCACAAAATAGGTATTTCTCCAGTCTCCCTCCGGCCATCGGGTTATTTTGGTCAGTGTTCCGGTAAGTGTGCCTTCGTCAAAGGGTACACGGGCTATCACTCCTACGTTCATCCTTCTGCAGGCAGGGAACAATTCGTCTTTGGGATTCTGGTCAAAAATGTTGTAGATAACCTGAACAGAATCAATCAGTCCGCTTTCGACGGCCCGGACCCCGTTCCACGGTTCCCAGCGGTTGATGCTTATCCCGATCGCATGAAAAAGCCCCTGTGATTTCAGATCAAGCATTTTGTTTATCCCGCGTTCATCATCGAGCCAGCTGTCTTCCCAGGTGTGGAACTGCATCAGGTCAAAGCAGTCGAGCCCGGCATTTTTCAAACTTCTTGAAACATATTCCTCGATATGGTCTGGGGGAAAGCAGTCATCGAGACTAAATTCCCGGATACTCGGCCATCTGAAGTTTTTTGGAGGCATTTTGGTTGCAGTATAGAGTTTCTTGCCCTTGTTGGCCCTTACAAGCTCACCGAGAAGATGTTCGCTTTTTCCTGCCCCATAGCCCCAGGCGGTGTCAAAGAAGTTGCAGCCCAGATCCACGGCAAGCTGCAGGGAACGTAAAGATTCCTCATCATCCGATCCGGTCCAGCCGGCCATTCCCCACATGCCGTAGCCTATCTCACTGATTTTCCAGTTCGTTTTTCCAAATGTTCTGTATTTCATAATAATTTGTATAGCTTATTCAGGTAGTGTAATAAACTGTTAATTTAATAAAATAACTAAATAGTTCAATAGGTATTATGCCTTTATGCAGTAACAAATATGGCGCCGCTATGCGTTTACAAACATACTGCTGCCAAGCGGTTATGAATATGACCAGGCTGATTCATCTGCAATTAAACTGTCTTTGTTTTCCATGGTGCCATTTGAACCAACCTTTGTTACCCTAGTGGTTTAACTCTTTATGTTTAACAGCAAAGGTGCTTAAAAAGGTAGCACAAAGGCCTCTAAGGATATAATTAATTTAAAAACACTTTTGATACAGACGCACCATATCAGTTGACCAGAAATTATTTTTGATTATTTATGACCTCTATAATCTGGTCATATAGTTCCGGAATTTTGTTCCTGATTACATCCCAGACTATTAAATAATTAACTCCCATATAATCATAGATCAGCCGGTCTCTCATATCTGTCATGCTTTTTCCAGTTTACTGATTTCAATTTGATCTTGAAATCAGCCGGAATCTTCTTTGAAGCTTCCCCGATTATTTCAAGGCTTCTTACAACTGTCCTCTTCAGCGTTTCATTCTGGAGAAATTCATCTTTTGACATACCCTCTCCTGTAACGGAAATGATATACGAACATTCATCCAGAATATGTTTTAAGTATTCAATATGCTATTTAGACATATAGAACTTCATTTAGTATTTCCGAACCGATATAAGGACTGAGACCATTTTTAGTGACAATGTCTATCCGTCTGTTTTTGAAGAGTTTTTCAATCAGGTCATATACAGCCATGTAATTATCAAAGGTCTCTTTATCCGATTCAAAATCTATCAATATGTCAATGTCGCTTTTGTTGTTTTGTTCGTTACGTGAGCAGGAACCAAAAAGACCTATATCCCGAATTCCCGGACGGGACAACTCTGATCTGTGAGTCTTGATTACATGTAATATTTAGTCACGTTCTGTCATTAAGCAATTTTGATCCAAATATACTAATCTTTCACCAACCGATGAGACTCTTTCATTTCTCATAATACACTAATCCTGCCTCATCCAGTGGTGGAACTTTCATTTTATGATAATTGTTTTTATAGATCTTAATACCATGAATGCACTAATGAATGAATAAAAAGTAAAGGTTGAATCTCAATAATTGTTGTTCAAACATCCGAACATCTTCCCGCTTCCGTTTAGCTGCTTTCTCCGGGCAGTGAAATATTTCATTCACAATGAAATGGTGTACTTCAAAAGGGTTGTAAATGAAAGGAGCATAGTTTTATGATAGTCTTCTTAACTACAGAGTTGCACGGAGTCGGAACACGGAGCGAAACGGAGTTTTTATTACAGTGCAACTCCTTTTTACTCTGTTATCCCGCGTTAGTGGGACCGTGGTTAAAGTGGTTTTTGATTCAGCTTCTGTCAGAATAAAACTGTAAGAATTCCCTGCGGTTTAAGTGAATTGTTTTAAAAGTTACCTAAGAAATATGTTAGAATCCTCCTGACATATTCTGGTACTTTAACATAGCTGATGGCTAAAATGTTACTACCAAGGGTCTTATAACCATTCAGCAACCGGCATTTTAATTATATGCTAGTTACACCCTAAAAATGCAGAAGTCAATTTTTTTTTTATGGGGAGAGATGTGATAATAGTATAATATTTTTCTATTCCCGGGAAATCAGTCCGGAGTATACTTTTTGTAAAGTTTCAGTTTTTGCCGAGCTCTCAGCTACGGCATAGCTTGTGAACATCATTATTCCGGTTGCTCCTGAGCCTGAACCGTAACCCAGCACCTCACCAAACTCGTCAGGTGAAATCACACGGGGTTCATCATAGGCCTGAACTATTGGCCATACCTTCGGAAAAGCACCCGGTTTAATATCCATCCTTTTACAGAACCATTCAATATTATTTTTTACCCATACTGCATCCCTGCCCATCCGGCCATGATAAACCATCGGCGAAAAAACATCAGCCAGATCTTTGAGCAAATCATAATCCAGTCCCAGGATCCTGCGTCTGGCACCACTAAATTCCTCATCATCCCACGGACAGTGATAAATGCCCAGGAGCGCATCAGGCCTTTCCTTTTTGACAATCTCCCTTGTCTCCCTCACCCAGTCTGCAATTACCGAACACCGCCATTCACGCCATTTAACGTCATGCCTGTCCAGGATCCAATCTGCCTGCAGTGGTGTTTCCATATCAGGCACATCAATACCTGTTGCAGCTTCAAATGTCCTGATGCAGTTATCACAAAAACAGGTCTCGGGCAGGATGGGTTCAGGCTCTTCAAACTGTGCGTGCCAGTGCAGATAATCCATCCATATCCCGTCGAGGTCAAATCTCTTTAACAGCTGTTTCAGCTCACTCATCCTGAACTGCCTGAATCCGGGTTCTGTAGGACATACTCCCATGAACCACGAGGCCGGTTCAACTTTCTTACCGTTCCTGTCGATCGCCCATGCCTCAGGGTGATTATCGACATATCCCTCACCGTTGAGGACGGGAAATTCGGCATATACTTTCAATCCTTCTTTTGCCGCACGGTTCATAATCTTATCATCAATACCCTTCCAGTTCATAAAAATTGAATTAATATTAAGCTTACTAAGCTCTATGTCCTTGTTCCAGAATGGATTGGGACTACCATATATTCCTCTGATTTCAAACTTTCCGGCTTTTTCTGAGGTTGATTTTTCCTGCCGGATGTTACATCCGTTAATTAAAAATAAAAAAGCAAGAACTATAGCCGGGATTAATGGGAATGCTTTCATTTCAGGATAATTTATCGGATTGATTGTTAAAAAGGCAAGATAATGAATTTGTATTTGTTTTAACCACGGAGTGCCACAGAGTTTAAAGGAGTTACACGGAGAAAAAAATACCAATAAGATACGATGCGAAAAAAAATTGTAATGAATTTGGATTGATTTTACTATTATACCTTGCTGTCCTCGGAGTTAATAATAATTCGTAATTTTAATGTGTTTGGGACAAGATACTTTCATTAACCATGCCAGAGAAAAAGCTTTTAAAAATTCATGTAAAGGGCCGGGTGCAGGGAGTGGGCTTTCGATGGAGCACTGTCAGAGAAGCAAAAATGGCAGGCATAAAAGGTTTTGTCAGAAATATGTCCGATGGATCCGTTTATATCGAGGCTGAAGGATCAGCCGAACAGCTTTGCAAATTTGTTGAATGGTGTAAAAGAGGTCCGGGCTTCGGACATGTGGAGTCGGTGACCATTGATGAGTATCCTCCTGTCAATTACAGAGAATTCAGCATTGAATATTAAGTTGTGGATTTCAGGGCATAACATTTTATAATAAGGTCAGGACTTTTATTTTTCTGATTGACAATCTCAAATCATTAATCTCAAATCCTCAATCCGAAATCTGCAATCCTCAATTCCAAAATCTCCCTTAATCTTAAAGCATTCCTGACTGCAAAACCATAGTAATCATTATTGAAGAAAGCCCATACATCCTTTCCCTCTTTAATCCAATTTATAATTTTGCCAGCATATTCATTCAGGACCGATTCACTGTAATCTGAAGCATATAAATTCTCCCGTCCATGGAATCTGAGGTAAACAAAATCAGTAGTTACATTTTCAGATGATGGATACCTGTCACCTGAATCGGCAATGACAAAACCTGCTCTATACTTTTCCAGGAGATCAAAAAAATCATCATTGATCCATGTTCTGTTCCTAATTTCCACAGCCAGCCTGTAATCGCTGTAACGACTTTTTATCAGGTTTAGAAAATTGACAATCAATGTCTTGTCAAAATGCAAACCGGGTGGCAGCTGAATAAGCACCGGCCCCAGCTTTTCTCTCATTGCTTTGAAAACTCCAAAGAACTTATCAAGCGATTCATCAATATTAACAAGTTGCATCTGATGAGTTATATACCTGCTTAGCTTTGGACAAAAAATAAATGTCGACGGGGTGCGGTTCAACCAACCTGCAACAGTTGTTTCACGCGGCAAATTGTAGAAACTTGAGTTAAGTTCGACACATTGAAATTTAGTGATGTAAAACTCGAGATATTTCTCAGGTTTTATGTCAGGCGGATAGAATACACCTTCCCAATGCCTGTAACTCCATCCGGACGTTCCTATGTGTATTTCTCTTGAAATTATAGTTGAACTGGATTTGTTGAAAGTTATAGAGGATTTCGGGTTTATTTCAAACCAAAATCCCGAATCCGGATTCCGAAATTACTTCAATTCTTTTTCCGACTTTTTTATGTCCCATCCATCTATTGCCAACAAAGGTGTCTCACCGTTCAGATCACTGGCATCGAACTCAACCTTCAGGCTCCGCTTTTCTTTTGGAAGCAATGCAAAATAGTTGTCTTCCCAGAAAAAAGGTAGTACAAGATCTTTTGAATCGCGTCTGATGATCTTTGGATTTACCAGAAATGCAAGGGAAGCCGATGGATTTTCAATGTCAACCGCTGCCTTGTATTTCCCGTTTTTAAGATCAAAAGATGATACAGAAAAATTAAGTTCAACCTCCGGTAGCTTATTCAATGCTGTGAAGTCAGTATTCTCGTCCCCTTTGAATGAGAGCCAGTAAAAATTTGAAGATATTTCTTTTCCATCTTTATCTTTTAAAACCAGTTTCAGGAAATAAACGCTTCCCAGACCACCATGCCAATCAGGAAATATGATTTTTTTGCTCTCATCAGCGGCAAGATCTAACTGAACATCCTTTGAATATTTTTCCTGCATATTGAAATTGTATAGTTTTGCAGTAGCTTTTAATCCGGTAAAGTCATTATAATTCCCATTGACAATAAGTATCGAAGCATCATATCCTCAATATATCCACTTCCCCTGATAACAATATTTTTACCGTTGATCTGAAAAACCTTTGTGTGTTTCCCATCAAAATCATTCATCCATGCACTTATCTCACGGATGCCAAATCGGACTTTCTCCATGTCGGAAATGCTGCCCTAAATGGGCTGTCAGCCGGGATCTCCCCCTCTCTCTTCACAATATAGCCGGGAATGGTCTTTATATTGGTGCCGAAATAAGGATCAGGATAAACTTTATATTCCACAAGTGTTCCGAAAACAGTTGAAGGTACGGTGGCTGGATACCAATTTTCAGCTTTGAAATCGGAAGACGAGATTGTTTTACCAGATTCTCTGATCTCATCAGATGACTGTACAGCCCAGTTATTTCTTAATAAAAGAGGATCCTTGATGTTATCTGAAGTTTGGCATGCATTTATGAAAGTTAATGCCGCCAGAATGAACAACGATAACATTGTTGTTTTCATAATATTTATTTCTATTGTTTTATTACCTGCTTTCTGATGTGAAATAAATCCTTATCAGAGGAGCACCCCTTAAGGGGATAATTGAATCAGGGGTAGTCTCCACAACTCTGAATCTTTCAGAAGGAATATTCCTTTTGGTGTCAAGATATGTTCTCACAAATTCTGTATGGCCAGCCCTTAATGAATCAAGAATTGAATTTAACCTTTCCTCACCTATGTATTTTCTGCAGAGAGAGGTCAGCGGCATATTGTCTGTTCCTGTCTGAGGAGACAATTTTTCATTGATGTATCTGATTATAATTGTATCGGCTATATTATTGAAATTACCTGACTGCATAGGTTCGGAGTTTAAAAATTCTTTTCTGGTCATTAAGCAGGCCAGGGTGTCAGCCGCCTTTTCATTATTAATGCAATAGATGAAATCCACATTCAGCAGAGGTTTGTTTTCGAGGATATCGGCTATGGCATCCAGCGATTTTATTCCTTTGCCGTCGGGGCTTATCTCTTCCAGGTTCAGCCGGATGATCTGTAGTGAAGCCGGGTCAGACTGAACAAGACCGGAAAGGAGATTTATCGGTGTGGCTGCTGCTTTGATAAAAAGATTTCCGACGATTCGCAATATGATCTTCCCCAGATTTATAATCCTGACCTCATCACCTTTCATCTTAACAGGAGCCTTAAGATCGATGATCCCATTTTTGTCCGTCAGCACACCAAGTGCCAGACGCAGAGGTATTTTGTATTCAGTTTCAGCAGGGAGCTTTTTAGCCAGAGTAAATCTTCTGAAATACATTGAGTTGTTACTTATAAGCGATTTTGTCTTAAGCTCGTTCTCAGTACGGAAATTCATTATACCTCCGGTTACCGGAAATCCGAAATAATGCTTGAAATATGCATCCACATCCTTCATCCTGAATTGCCTTATTTCAAGTAAAAGGTCAGTACCCTTCTCAGGATCTTCAGGATCAAGTATGCAACTGGCATTAAGAGTTCCGGTGCCATTTAATTTCCCTGAGATTTCAAATGACAGTTTTCCGGAGACTTCATCGGTTCCTGCGACAATAAGATTTAAATTATCAATATTATATTCAAAGGGGTACTTGAGGGTCCTGTCTGTAAAATGCAACGATCCTCCTGAAATATTCACAGGCGGAATGTTGTAATGAAATCCCGCGGGAGATGAACTTGTATCAGGTCTTTGGCTTAACGAATCAGGCTTGGTTCCGGCAGCCTGATTGACCATGGCCACAAAATTATTGGTGGAATCGATAAGCTCAAAAAACACAAAAGGATCCTGCATCATTATTTTGTTAATTTTTATCCTGTTGTTTCTGAGATCAAAAGTGTCAATATTCACGGAAAGATCATTGAATGAAATCACTCTTCTTTGGTCTTTATCCATCAGCCGGAAATCTTTAATATGATTCTCCCCACTCAAATAAAGATTCAGTATTCTGCTTATGCTGCCATTAATTACCAGGTTACTTGTGAGATATCCCGAAAGCGAAGATATCTTCATGATGTTCTTAACATAAGGTTCAATAATGTTCAGGTTCAGACTGTCAAGCTTTAGATTGAGTTTATATGTACTGTCAGCCTGGTTGACTTCAAGGCCGGAACTTAATCCGCCGCCGTCAACAAACCTGAATCCGACATCAAGATTGGCCGAATCGCTGTTCCATGTAAATCCGGGAATAATCAGATCGAGATTGTCAAGTGAAATAGTATGCTGCAACGGAATATCAGTATATTTCACAAAACCTCCGGCAATTTTTATATTATGAATTGTATATTTTGTTGGAGCTTTCTGGGTGGTATCTTTTTTTGTTTCTGTGGAATCGGAGGTTAACATGTCGGAAAAGTTAAACCTGCTGCCATCCTGCATTACCTGAATAAACGGGTCTTCAAGCGAAATACTCCGGATTACAAATTCGTTTCTCAACAAAGGCAGGTAATCAATATTTACCCTGAGCTGACTGAAACTTGCAAAAACAGTTTTATCGTCAGCTTCAAACATTTTGAGTTCCCTGACCCTGAAAGTACCGGTTAGATAATTAATACGGATCTTGTCAATTGATAACCTGCGCCCTATGAGTTCCCTGCTGTTTTTCACAATGTAATGCCTGGCAATCCGGGGGGCCGCATAAAGAATCAAAACAATTAAAAGCAAAATACCCGGTATGATTATAAATCTTTTCTTTAACACTCTGGTTCTCATTTTTTAAGGTTTTCGGTTAAAGATTTGGGTTCTTATCTGTCCACCCGGATCTGTCATTTCCGGATATGCTGCTGTAAGCAAAGTTACTCAAAATAGTCAACAAATGCTTAATTAGCTGAACAGGTATAACTCAGGATAGTTTTTAAAATACAGAGCCTGTATCTATTGCCCTTTGTGTACCCTTTATGAAAAATATTTTGTATCCTTTATGCTCCCGATGCCAGTCGGAAGGGTAGCACTAAGGCAAGTAAGAACTAATTATACAGCTGCAGCATTAACATAGTTATATACGTAATTAATTACGTATATAACTACGTAATTAATTACGTAATTTATAATAGTCTTGACAGGGAAAAATGATTTTTCAGATCTGGTTTTTGATTTTTAACTTTCTATCTTTATGATTTTATTGGATTTTGGCACAATAAATCCTAACTTTCAGACTCTTTTTGAAACTTTGATTTAAACCATCAACCGAATAAGATATGAAATCAAGAAAATTTACACGCCGCCAGGTTATTGCCACGACATCCGCAGGAGTTCTGGGATCGATGCTTAACTTTTCATTTAAGCCGTTTACAATTGCTAATACAAACCAGTCGGTACTGGCAATCAACGGTGGAGATAAAGTTCATAAGGGTACATGGCCCGACTGGCCTGTATGGGACAAAACAGCAGAACCGGGCATTTTGGATATGTTCCGTTCCGGAAGGTGGTGGAGGGGCGAAGGGGAACATGTTGCCGAATTCGAGAAAAAATACGCTGAACTGATGGGGGCAAAGAGCTGCCTCGCCACCGCCAGCGGAACCACCGCACTGATAGTTGCCATGGAGGCGCTGGGTGTCGACGCCGGTGATGAGGTGCTGGTTTCACCTTATACCTTTATCGCTACCTATAATTCAATCTTTGCACATAAGGCACTCCCGGTTTTTGTTGACTCTGATCCGGAGACATTCCTGCTCGATCCGAAAAAAATCGAGGAAAAGATCACCGACAGGACCGTGGCTATAGTACCCGTTCATATTTACGGTTTGCCGGTTGATATGGACAGCGTAAATGCTGTTGCACAGAAACACGGACTTAAGGTCATTGAAGATGCATGTCAGGCGTGGCTGGCTGAATACAGGGGTAAAAAGACAGGAACACTGGGAGATCTTGGCTGTTTCAGCTTTCAGAATTCAAAGCACCTCCCGTCAGGTGAAGGAGGAGCTATTCTAAGCATGGATGAGGCGCTGATAGATAAGTGCTACGCAATTCATAACTGCGGCAGAGCAAGAGGTGCAATGAAACCAGGCCCGGGATATCCCTATCGCGGAAGAAACTACAGAATGCAGCAATCGCAGGCTCTGATACTTTTGTCGGGCATGAAAAGGATCGAGAAAGATAACGACATCCGCCTTTCAAACGCCCTGTATCTCGACAAGAAACTAAAGGAGATACCCGGAATTGTTCCTTATAAGCTGGCTAACGGCGCTACCCGGGCGGTCTATCATCTCTATCCTTTCAGATATATAAAGGAGGAGTTCAATAACATCCCGAAAGAGAAATTTATTCAGGCACTTAATGCAGAAGGTATCCCTGCTGTTACAGGTTATGGTAAGCAGAACAAGGATGGCCTGATGGAAGAGGCACTCACCTCAAGAGGCTACAAGAGATTGTTCTCTGAATCAAGGCTCAGACAATGGCGCGAGCAGAACGTCCTTCCCGGAAATGATCAGCTCTGCGACCAGGCAGTGGCATTCTATCAGAGCGTACTGCTGGGATCTAAAGCAGATATGGACGATATAGTCATTGCCATAGCAAAGATCTATAAAAACAGAGCTTCGCTGAAATAATGATCCTTACCTTCATCGCCTAAAAAGCCGGTATGAAACACATCCGTATTTTTGTAGCAGCGGTTGTTGTAACTGTATTCACTGGTTGCAGGCAAAACCCCGATCCTGAAACTATTCTCAGAAAACTAGAAAGTGATCTGATCGAAGGCAATTTTGCCAGGATGAAGATTCTTGCCGATTCGATAAAAAAGCTAGTTCCGCCGGATAGTAAGCTGAACGTAAGAGCTGATTCACTGGTCGAGATCGCAAGAAGAACTGAAATTGATTTTTCTGTTCCAGAAGAAGTTTTCAGGGCACAACTCAGGGAAAGGACCGGTGGATTCTCTGAGAGTGAATTTGAGACATGGGATAGAAACAAATGGCTTGAATGGAAGCTGATCAACGGCGATAAAAGGTTTTTTAAAAGAGCAGCTTCAAATCTGATCCTGTTGAAGAATCACAGGTACAGCAAAGCTTTTTCCGACTCGGTAAATTCGCTTTCAGAAGAGATACAGTTCAGGAAAAAACATATCGGATCGGTGATCAAAGCTTCCAGGGAAAAAGGTAAGCCTGTAATGCCTGTCGAAATGACGGTTAATTATACCCTCACTGTAAAGCCCGATGCCGTACCCGAAGGAAAGGTTATCAGATGCTGGCTCCCTTATCCCAAAGAAGGATATCTGCGGCAGCAAAAGGTGAGGTTCATCTCCGCTTCCAGTGAAAGCTTCATTATTGCTCCCGATTCCACCACTCACCGCACCATTTACATGGAGGCGAAGGCTGTCAAAAACCAACCCACAACCTTCAGGGTTTCATTCAGCTTTGAATCATCAGGTATTTATTTTGATCCTGCCGCTATAGAAAATTTACCTTATGACAAAAATTCGGAAATATTCAAGACTTACACTTCAGAGCAGCTTCCTCATATATGCTTTACAGAAAAAGTTTGCAATCTGGCCGACAGCATAACGGGTTCGGAGATAAAACCGTTTGAGATACTGAAAAAGATCTATTACTGGATAGATGCCAATATTCCGTGGGCCGGGGCACTTGAATATTCCACTATCCCTAACATCCCCGAATATGTTTTGACCAACAGGAGGGGCGACTGCGGAATGCAAACCTTTCTTCTGATGTCGATGCTCAGGTACAAGGGAATTCCGGTCAGATGGCAGAGCGGCTGGATGATGCCCCCGGACAATGAAAACCTTCACGACTGGTGTGAAGTATATTTTGAAGGATCCGGATGGATACCGGTAGATATGTCGTACGGGTTGCAATATTCTGATAATAAATCCTTAAGAGAATTTTATATATCAGGGATCGATTCGTACCGGATGATAATAAATGATGGTGTGGCCGGAAAGCTCTATCCGGAGAAGCGATTCTTAAGAAGTGAACCATACGATTTTCAGAGAGGCGAAGTTGAATGGGAAGGTGGCAACCTTTATTTTGATAAATGGAGCTATGATATAGATATTGAATATCAGGATAAGAGTATTCCTGAAAAAGTTAAGACGCCTCAACTACAGATGACCAATTAATGAAGAGATGAAGCATTTAAAGGTGAAATGGTTTTTGCAGGTACTTCTGGCAGGATTTGCTCTGGGAATTATGTTCCATGGCTGCAGGCCTCAGTCATCAGGCTTATCATCAGCCGGCCTTGATTCAATAGGATCGGTGTTCGTCAGAGATGGCAGAGAGGGAATTTTTAATGTTAAGCTCTACAGTAATGGTAAGGCATTAATTCTTAAAGGTGAAACAGACAATCCCGAGGCCAGAAAATCAGTATTGGATTACCTTGAAAGAAAGGGAATTCAATTTACAGACAGCCTGATGCTTCTGCCCGACACTACAGTAATTAAGGATCGATGGGGGCTGGTAAGAGTCAGTGTCTGTAATATCAGGCTAAATCCGTCCTATAGTGCCGAATTGACTTCACAGGCACTTATGGGGACGCCTGTAAGGCTTCTTAAATATGATAATGGCTGGCTAATGCTGCAAACTCCCGACCGTTACATCGGCTGGGTTGACAGCGATGCAATCGTAGTCATGAACTTCGATGATTATCTGGATTGGAAATCATCGGAAAGGATATTCTACACAGGTAAAACCGGGGACATTTACGGCGACGCTGAAAAGAAAAAGGTCATATCCGATGTGGTGGCAGGATGCATTCTCCGTACAAGCGGTGTCAGCGGTAAGGATTACAGGGTTATATTACCCGACGGACGGGTTGGATTTATTTCTGTCGCAGATGCAACAAGCCTTGATGAGCTTGATCCTGACAAGCTGCTTACGCCCGAAAACCTGATATCCCGTGCAGAATCATTCACGGGCATACCCTATCTCTGGGGCGGAACATCTGTAAAAGGTTTTGACTGCAGCGGGTTTGTTAAAACAGTATATTATCTCAATGGGATTATCCTTGCGAGGGATGCTTCACTCCAGTTCATGCACGGAACTGAAAAAGATACCTTTAATATTCCTGGGTCGCTGAATCCGGGAGACCTTCTGTTTTTCGGATCAGTCAGGGAAGGCAAGCCCAGGGCAACTCATGTAGCCATGTATACCGGCGACACAGAATATATTCACGCCTCGGGCATGGTCAGAACTAACAGCCTCGATCCCGCAAGGACCAATTTCAGCAGGTACCGGAGAGATACATTCATTGGCGTCAGAAGGATTATCGGAACTCCATACGGCGATGGGATCCAGCCTGTTGCCGGGCATCCCTGGTACAAATAGAAAGATGGATAAAAGGACTTTCATAAAATACTGCACAGCTTTGGCCGGATTATCCTGGTACAACAACACTATTACCGGTTCAGCAGCGCCTTTTTCAATTAATAACGACAAGATGAAAAAATCAGGAAAGCTTCAGCTGCGTTATGCTCCCTATACCCTGAAACTGAAACATACATTCACGCTTGCAACAAGTTCAAGGACCACAACTCCGGTTGTGCTTACAGAGATAGAATTTGAAGGCATCACTGGTTATGGCGAAGCATCAATGCCTCCATATCTCGGAGAGAGCCATGAGTCGGTGTTGAAATTCCTTGGGAAAATTGACCTTTCACGGTTTTCGGATCCGTTTCTGCTTGAGGATATACTTGCTTATGTCGATAATGTGATGCCAGGTAATTACGCTGCGAAGGCATCAATAGATATTGCACTCCACGATCTTATTGGTAAGATCACGGGACAGCCCTGTTACAGGCTGTTTGGACTCAATCCCGCAAAAACGCCTCTTACAAGTTTTACTATCGGCCTGGATGCTCCTGATATAATAAAGCAGAAAGTTGAGGAAGCCCAACCTTACAGGATCCTGAAAGTTAAGCTTGGCCGGGATAATGATAAGCAGATGGTTGAAATAATAAGATCACTGACCACCAAGCCTTTGTGTGTTGATGTAAACCAGGGATGGACCGACAGAAATTATGCGCTTGAAATGGCACACTGGCTTCATGAGAAAGGGGTAATATTCCTTGAGCAGCCGATGCCCAAATCTCAGAAGGATGATATCGCGTGGCTGAAACAAAACAGCCCATTGCCAATAATCGGTGATGAAGCCATTCAGAATGCCGTAGACATAATCAGTCAGAAGGACATTTACTCGGGTGTCAACATCAAGCTGATGAAATGCGGAGGGTTGAATGCAGCCCGCAACATGATCAATCTCGCAAGGGGACTCGGATTAAAGGTTATGATCGGATGCATGACCGAAACTTCATGTGCCGTAACAGCTGCGGCCCAGCTCTCGCCGCTGGTTGACTGGTGCGATCTTGACGGTAACCTTCTTATCAGCAACGATGTGTTTGAAGGAGTAAAGATCATCGATGGCAAGGTCACTCTACCTGACCGGCCGGGTATCGGTGTTATAAAGATCACCTGATACGTTAATATCTTGGAGCTGGCAGATACTTCTTTCTTTGTCTTTAAAGTCTGTCAATGTAAGGATAGGAAATTGAAAGAAATGGAAGATTGCCCTGTGTCCTTTTTAATAATAAATCTTATCGGTTGATTCAGGTTAGAGCAAAGCTGAAACAGATATATCTTCGTCTATGGTTTCCCAATGAATTCCTATACCATTCCCGATTAGCCGCCAGTCATTAAGCTGTTCTTCCGTAGCTTTTCTTAATCGCGGGAACCATAATAATGGAACACCTAATTCCCTCCCGTCTTGTAATAGAACATATAACATATCTTTTGTGAACCACACCTTACTGGCAAGGGCATTTGTAGGTTTATTTGCTAAAGTGCTCATTCCATTTTTCCTTTATAAGTACTTCATTTTTGTCAATTATTTCACTTATTTCTCTCAATTCTTTGCCCGTGAATCCGTAATTAATTGCTACATAGAGAGGATCAATCCAGAATTTTGCGTATTTCTCAGCCTTTTCTATATGAATATGTATAGGTTCATTCCTCTCATTGCTGAAGAAAAAAAGCCTGTAACCATTTATTAATAATACTGTTGGCATACACAAACAAAGATAATTAAAAACAATGATTTTACAAATGAAGCTTACTCAGTAGCCTGATGAAAAGAAAAACATAAAAATAGCATAAATTGTCCCAAGCGGAGTTAATAAGAAAACATGTTTAATGGAACACCTCCGGGATTTAAGATCTCATTCAGGCGTCACTATTTCAGCCATGTGTCAAACCAGTCAAATGCTTCTTTCTGCATCTCCGTATCGAATTTATGCGGCCCGGGATAAAATGAGCATTTATATTTTTCCAGGGCGCCTGCCTTATCATACACTTCCCTTAGGATCTCATCAGCTTTTTTCATCTCAGGCAGCGTGTAAAGATCATCATCGTTATCGTTTAGCACCATCGTTGGCAGCGGCACTCTTAGACCAAGTATTTCAGGAAAATCAAGTTCATTGGGCAGCAATGGCACATATGTCATCCAGGTGTGTGTGAACGATTTATTAAGCACAAAATCGCGCCAGGTTGTCATAAATCCCACGCACACTGCGCACTTAATCCTCTCGTCGGTACCGCCGGTAAATACTGTTCTCATACCTCCTCCTGACAGACCTGCGCATCCGATCCGGCTGCTGTCCACATCCTTCCTGGAACAGAGAATATCGAGCGCAACAGAGTCTTCTGCCATAAATACTCCGGGCCATGTTGTGCCGGCACTGAAGAGCGATTTGGCCATTATGTGCTCATGTTCCCCGGCCCAGTTATTATATGCAGTAATATTTGCCGGATTCTCCGGATCATCATCGGTCAGGCCCTGCCGAAGATGCTGGGGCACATCCTGCATCAAGACCCTCCGGCTGGCAAAAGGAAAAGCGTCAGAAACAAGTACGACATAACCTCTTTTTGCTATTTCATTGGCCCATGCTTTGCCGCCGTAATACTCTCTTTGGTGATCCACCATAAGCGGATGCTGTGTGGATGATGTCTTTGTGATCTTCCTGGTACCGAAATATTTGTTGCCTCCGTGATCATGAAAAGCGAGTATCCCCGGCAGCTTTCCCTTTGCCTCTGCCGGCTTCAGCAGAATTGCATCGGTGGGACGTCCGTATGGCAGCTGCCATCTGAGCTCCTCGATGTGAAGACCGTCAAAGGTGTAGGTTTTAATTACCCTGGCTTCAGGCTCTTTTCCAATATCAGGTATTGCCAGACGTTCAAATACTCTCTTTCCTGCAACAGTTTTCCACGATTTAACATCTTTCCATTCTTGCCGTCTGTAGGAGAGCAAAGGGAGTTCCTTTTCAATAAGTCCTGCAGCCCAGGCTCCGTAAATACCTATCAGGCTTGTCTGTTCCTGCCCTGGGATCATATTTTCCGTATTGATTTTTTCCGTGTCAGTGGTCATATAAGAATCATTTGACTGGTAATAAATAAAATCATTCCTGAAATTTTTTATGAAATTATTTCCGGCCATTCCAAAACCAAAAACGCCGGCAGCTTTTAAAAATCCTCTTCGATTGCTTTTCATATCTGTCGGATTGTTTATTGTTATAAATTTACATTAATTGTAATTGAATGGTACTTAATACCTGCTGAAAAAGGTAATTATTTTCTGCAAAGCGATTATATTTATAAAAACTAAACCTTATGCAAAGAATCTTACTGCTTCTTTTTACCATCACACTTTCGTTGACAATACTGGTATCCTGCAAAGTGGAACAGACTCCTACTGAGCTGGTAAATGTCTTTATTGGTACCGGCGGCCATGGCCATACTTTCCCGGGTGCAACAGTCCCATTTGGAATGGTCCAGCTTAGTCCCGACACAAGAATAGAGGGATGGGATGCCTGTTCCGGCTATCATGACTCTGACCGGACGATAATAGGATTTTCCCATACTCATCTCAGCGGAACGGGTATTGGAGATTATGGTGATATACTTATGATGCCTGTTGTTGGGCGAAAAGTGCTTGCGAGGGGAGAGGAGGGAGTTCCCGCATCAGGTTACAGATCGTCCTTCTCAAAAAGCAACGAAAAAGGTTCTCCCGGTTATTATTCAGTCATCCTCAATGACTACAATATCAAGGCGGAACTTACAGCCACCACCAGAACCGGATTCCATCGCTATACCTTTCCTGAATCAAAAGAATCATACATTATTGTTGACCTCCACCACACCCTGCAGAACCATCCTAATCTGCTTTTAAGGCTGACGGAATTAAGCGACACGGAAATCGAGGGAGTCAAAATAACAAGGGGTTGGGCCAAATATCATCCTGTTTACTTCTATGCACGTTTCTCAAAGCCCTTCAGATGCACCATAGCCGTAAACGATACACTGAATGATTCACTGAAGGAGGCCGAAGGTCAGAACATCAAGGCTATACTTTCATTTGAAACTAAAAAGGATGAACAGATACTTGTAAAAGTGGGTATATCTTCGGTCGACGCTTCAGGGGCAAAAAACAATCTTGAAAGTGAGATCCCCGACTGGAATTTTGACGAAATCCGGGAAAAGGCAAAAGAAGCATGGGACAAGGAGCTTAATAAGATTAAAGTTGAAGGGGCGACCGAGGACCAGAAGAAAATCTTTTACTCTGCCCTTTATCATTCAATGATAAGTCCCAATACCTTTTCTGATGCAGATGGCAGATATTTTGGTATGGACCATAAGATCCACAATTCAAGTGGAGCTCTGAATTATACAGTTTTTTCACTCTGGGATACTTTCAGAGCGGAACATCCCCTTCTTGCCCTTATAAATCCAACACGTAACTCAGAAATGATTAATGCACTGCTGAGGAAAGCTGATGAAGGAGGTCTGCTGCCAATGTGGGATCTTGCTTCCAACTACACGGGAACAATGATAGGATATCATTCTGTACCGGTAATAGTAGATGCATATATGAGAGGCATCCGTAATTTTGATGCAGAAAAGGCATTTAATGCCATGATTCGTTCATCTAATTTTGATACTACAAATATCAAGGCTGCAACAAAAGACATTTTAATGTCGCTGATGCCCATGGCTAAATATTATAATAATACTCTTGGGTATATTCCAAGTGATAAGGACAATCAGTCGGTGGCAAAAGCGCTTGAATTTGCCTATAATGACTGGTGCATTGCACAAATGGCTAAGGAAATGGGTAAAGAAAATGAGTACAAAACTTACTCGGAAAGAGCATTGCGCTATAAGAAATACTTTGATCCGGTTACAGGTTTCATGAGAGGTGTGATGTCGACAGGAGAATGGAGAACCCCCTTTAATCCCAGGTATTCTGACCATACCTATGCTGACTATGTAGAAGGAAATGCCTGGCAATGGACCTGGTTTGTGCCTCATGATCCGATGGGGCTTATAGATCTTATGGGCGGCAGGGAGAAATTCATTTTAAAGCTTGATTCCCTTTTTACTGTTGATTCAACGATAGAAGGTGAGAACAGATCGGCCGATATTTCGGGGCTTATTGGTCAGTATGCGCATGGCAACGAGCCAAGTCATCATATAGTGTATTTTTATAATTATGCAGGTCAGCCTTGGAAGACCCAGAAGCTGGTTGACCAGATACTTAATACGCTTTACCATAACAATCCTGATGGCTTGTCGGGGAATGAGGATTGCGGACAGATGTCGGCCTGGTATGTCCTTAGTGCATTGGGATTCTATTCTGTTGCTCCGGGCGATCCCACCTGGTCAATAGGACGACCCTTGTTCGACAAGGCTGAGATCAGCCTGGAAAACGGGAAAAAATTCACAATTCAGACAACAGACAATTCACCTGAGAATATCTATGTGCAGAAAGTTTCACTGAACGGTGCACCCGTGGAAAAGCCTTTTTTTACCCATAATGATATTCTTAAGGGAGGGACTCTGGTTATTGACATGGGCCCGGATCCCAGTGCAAAATGGGGTAGAGGGGATAATTGAGTTAGTATTTGTACATTCTTAAATTAAGGGAGGTCAACATGGATAAATCAAATGAAATTAATTCAGCAAAAGCTTATGCAGGAATCTGTCATTGCTGTGGTACGTATTCAGGTAGCCCTTCAAATGAAATTACAAGGAGAAAGTTTGTTCAGGTTGCAGGAACAACAGCAATAGGTACAGTTGCAATGCCGGCAATTACATGGGCTTCATTGTCTGCTTCACCACAATTGGAGGCAGGAGCTCCCAAAAGGAATCCTCTTATTGTAAAACCTGTTTTCACTTATGATCTGCCCGCACGCAGGGAACAAACAAGCTGGCGCGCATGGGGAGGCATTCAGACAAAGGCCGATGCCCTTGCAGAAATAAAGCGTATTCAGGATGAATTGAGTACAATCCGTTCCAGAGCCGATTTCCCTCTGGAAATTCTTCCCGTTTCAGAGGTTCAAAAGGCTTCTGACCTGAATTCAGTCTCAGATCTCAATGATGCAGATATGTTTATCATATATGCTGCAGGTGCAGGAATGGATATATTTGACCAGCTTAACAAAAAGGGGAAAGATATTATTTTCTTTTGCAGGCACAGGTCGGGACCTGTTTATCTCTGGTACGAAATTATCAGCCCGCGTTTTCTTAGACAGCATACAGATAAACTGGCTGTGAAGGGTATCAATGAAAATGATGTGGTAATAGACAGTCAGGATGAGATATTATGGAGGCTGAGGGCTCTTTGCGGTCTTAAGAACACTATAGGTTCAAAGATTGTTGCAATTGGAGGTCCGGGGGCCTGGGCTCAACCTGAAGGAGTTGTGCCCGATCTTGTCCGTGAGAAATTCAGGATGGATATCAGGACAGTATCATACGATGAACTGGGCCAGCTCATCAAAGCGGCAAAAGCTGATAAACAGGTCATTGTAAAAGCTAAAGACCGGACAGAAAAGTATCTTGCTGACAGTGGAATCAGGCTCGAGACGAAAAAGCAATATGTTGAAAACTGTTTTGTTCTTGAGGATGTTTTGATAAGGATAATGGAGAAGGCGGGCACAAGAGCTATAACAATAAATGAATGTATGGGCACAATTATGCCTTTATCGGAGACCACTGCCTGCCTTACACTTAGCCTGCTGAATGATGCAGGTTATCTGGCATTTTGTGAATCTGATTTTGTTGTTGTTCCTGCGGGAATTCTTCTTGCCAATATCTCAGGGAAACCATCTTTTCTGAATGATCCGACCTATCCTCATGACGGACTTATAACGCTTGCCCATTGTACTGCTCCGCGGCGCATGGATGGAAAGCGGCTTGAGCCGGCACGATTACTTACTCATTTTGAATCCGACTATGGAGCTGCCCCTAAAGTGGAGATGCTTCTTGGACAGACTGTAACCAATATTATGCCCGATTTTAAATTTGAAAAAAATGTAGGGCTGTTGGGAAAGATAGTTGAAAATCCTTTTCTGGATATTTGCCGGTCGCAGATCGATGTAAGCTTTACGTGCGACAGCAGAAAGGTTGCAGAAGAGATGCCTGGATTCCATTGGATAACCGCTTATGGAGATTATCTGAAGGAAGCAGGTTATGCATTGAATAAGCTTGGGATAAAATTTGAAATTCTGTCCTGACCAGAAATTTGAAATACCTCCGTATGGTTCTTGAAGAATAATTCATAGTATTCTTATCTTAATCCGAACCGGTAGCTGAATTTGACAAGGAAAACATTATTAAGATCATCTATCCCATTGTCAAACAGATCGCCAAGATCATTGAAATAATCCATCCTTCCGGAGTCATTAAATCCGCTTCTTGTCTGGCTCCAGACAAAATAAAGAGTGGATCCGGGCGAGAATTCCCATCTTAACACCAGGTTGGAAAGGAATTCCTGAACATTGAAATCTGTCCGATCAAAGCTGTAGTCGACTGTACCATCAAGATCCTCATCAATATCGAAATAGTCGATGCCCTGAATGGCCTGACCGGTTGTGAAAGTATTGAAACGGTCATTATATTTTTCGGCAACCGGATTAGTGATATATTTATGGTTGTAGTATCTTCCGGTTGCGATAAAAGGCTGACCCCAGTACTGAAGTGTGAGTTCAGGATTAAGGTTAAAATTGATCCGGAGAGATGCGCTGATGGTTTCCCTGTCGATGCTGGCAAAAATGTACCTGTCAGTATCGTTATATTTCAGGGTGGTAACATACTGGAGTTCGTTGTAGGATTTATTATATGCTGGTCCGATAAAGAAAGACAGAAAATTGGTTGGTTTATATGATAATTCCGCCCTGGTATATGAGCTTTTATTATATCTTTCAAACCCCCTGTTATAATTTGTAAAAAACTCAAGTCCGACTTTTTTACGGCTGTCGGATGAGAATCCGACTCTCCACTGAAACCTTCCGGGCAGCTTCATCATTGGTCCGCCCCTCAGTATGCTTCCATCAAACGAACTTGCCCCGATATTTCCACCTGTCCAGAAATTCCAGTGATTTTTTAAGGTCATGCTTGCATTTGTCTCGAATCCCTTGCCTGCATTTATTCCGCCGAAATTCCAGAAAGAATAAACATCTGCATTGATATTATACCGTCTGTAAATACCTTTGGGTTCCCATTCATTATAACCGGCCCAGATGACAGCGAGAATCTGATCGGAGTTCTGGCTGTAACCCAGGTCGTTTATTTCAAACCCCGGTGATTTCCAGGTCATTACCCCCATGACATTAAGATGTCCGTTAAGCTTCATTAATTGCACCCTTCCACCCGTTCCTGTAAGGGATCTCCTGGAGGGATCGAGCGTTGCATAATCTTTATCAGGCCTCTGAAAGTAGCGTGCTGATGATTTTTGAGTGTTTTCAATGGCCCCCTTTGTACCCTTTACCTGGCTGAAAGCTGTGCTTACACCCAGCATCCAGTTTTTATCCCTGAAATATTGTGTGAAATCTATTCCGCCGGTATAGGCTGATTTATGCATAAATTCTGCAAGGTTTTCATCAAGCTCTCTGTTTGTGCCAGTGAAAATACCCCCGATGATGGTTTTTCCCTCTTTAAGGTCTTTTTGCACCCTTCCTACCATATAGTTGGTAAGCGGTTCCACTTTCTCAAACGATCTGGTTCCTTCATTATCAATTTCTGCCCTTTCCTCAGCGGTGATTGCTTCAATGAATCCTACAGAAAGTCCATTACTGGTCTTACCTGTAAGTTTGGCTGCACCCAGTATGGTGGTGAATCGTGGTACTTCAGCATACATACCGTCATCCAGGTCAGGTTCCCCATGGGGCCTCCGGCCTATTCGCCTGGAGTAGAATAGGTTATCATTTCCAACATCTCCGTCGCCGACCCCAAGGTTGAAATTGGTTATATTGTTGCCTTCAATGAAGAAAGGCCTTTTCTCCTTATAAAATGTTTCATAGGCTGTAAGGTTCACTTCAGATGGATCTGCCTCAACCTGTCCAAAATCTGGATTGATGGTGAGGTCCATAGTCATGTTGTTTGTGATCCCTATTTTTGCATCTATTCCTCCGTTGAATCCATACCTGCTGCCCTTCTGCAGAAAGGGATTTGCCATGTCTTTCTTGTACGTTTCCGCCTTTGCAACACCGTAAGGGGTAATATCAAAAATCTTTCTTGGTCTAATCTTTTCGAGCCCTGTCAGTTCACCGAAAAGGTGAATAAGACCTGGTGCATCTTTGGGGATATGCTGCCAGAAGCTGGTCTCATTTCTCCGATACAAGACCCTGGCTACTTCCAGTCCCCAGGTATCTCCAGAGTTTTTTTCGAATCTGAGCTGACTCAAGGGGATTTTCATTTCTGCAACCCACCCTTCATCATTAATGGAGGTTCTGGCCCACCAGTTTGGGTCCCATGACTTATCTTCATTCTGACCGTCATTTATAAACATTTGGTCGTATTTAACTCCTGCAGAGCTTATCCCGAAAAGAAATCCTGTTCTGAGGTCATGGAAGCTGTCAAAAATAATACCTACCAGGTCTCCATCTGCATGGTCGCGTCTGGTCAGACGGCTGACGATGCTGTCGGGACTTGTATCAAAAGCTTTAAACGCAGCATAAATGTTGTCGTCATCATAAAGTATTTTAAACTCAGTCCTTTGCGATGCCTTGCCCCCATTGTAGGGTTCATGCTGGGTAAAATCATCAACCCAGGTACCAGTATTTTTCCAGGCTTCATCGTCGAGAATCCCGTCAATGACGGGAATGGATGTAAGTCTCTCAGCCCTGTATTGTTTCTTCCCGGATGTCTGTCCAGTTACACCCGGGAAGACAAAAATCAAGCATAGAAAATATATCTGAATTCTCTTCATAGCATTCTTCTCATGGCAAGTTAGCGTGTAGGATTACTGTCGGGTTAATGACGTACAGAAACTGAAAATGATGCAAAAAAAGAGTTATTTGGAATCATTCTAAACTTTTCCCGCCTGACTATTATTCACTAAAATCACCATTTTATGAGCACTTTCGTTTATTTTCTTTAGTATTCAATGTTAAACATGGTGTCCTGAAAGCAGGCAATATCAAACCTGATCCTTTTAATATTTCACACTTTCGGAGGTAATTATAGCCTGGGTTGACTGACTTCATTTTAATTTTTTTTATCTTAGGCTAAAATCTTTCTACAATGCTATCCAGAAGATCATTCCTGTTAAAAAGTACAGCAGCCGCTTCAGCTGCATTGATTGCAAAATCATCATTCGGCCGTACCTTTCCTCTTACCGGCGCTTCACCTCTTGCTGGCAAAAAAGTTCTGTTCATCTGGGGGGGATGGATGGGCCATGAACCAGATAAATGCAGAGATATATTTGTCCCCTGGCTTAAATCGGAGGGGGCAATTGTAACTGTATCTGATACTCTTGATTCATACGTGCAAATTGATCTGAAAAATGGAATTGACCTTATTATCCAGGCCTGGACCATGGGACAGATTGAGGGTGAACAGGAAAAGGCCCTTCTTGAAGCCATATCTTCCGGAACCGGTCTGGCCGGATGGCACGGAGGACTTGGAGATTCTTTCAGAAACAATACCGAGTACCAGTTCATGGTAGGCGGACAATGGGTTGCGCATCCAGGGGGTGTTATCGACTACAGGGTAAATATTACAGATCATAAGGATCCGGTAACTGCAGGATTGTCTGATTTTAACATGCATTCAGAACAGTACTATATGCATGTTGATCCAAATGTCAAGGTACTTGCAACAACCACTTTCAGCGACAAATATGCCAGCTGGATAGGAGGTAATGTGATTCCAGTCGCGTGGAAGAAATATTATGGCAAAGGAAGGGTGTTTTACTCTTCGTTGGGGCATGTTGCAGCCGACTTTTCTGTGCCACAGGCGCTTGAGATACAGAAACGGGGAATACTCTGGGCATGCATGAGCAAATATGAGCCGGCAGAAGAATTGCGCCAGCCCGTTTATAGCAAAGTTCTCTGATTACTGAGATCAAACTTACACCAGGTAACACTATCCCGGATGGCGTGGTTTACTTTTTTCCCTCAATGAAACGCCGTGGTTAACCCCGTGTGACTCGGCGGTTGAAATTTATTCAGATATTATTCGGATTTTGAACCGTGAAACTCCGTGATAAACTCCGCGTAACTCTGTGGTGAAATTAATTCAGATTTTATTCGGTTTCTGAGCCGTGAAACTCCGTGATAAACCCCGCGTAACTCCGTGGTTAATAGAAATTAAGATCCTTGAAAAGAATCTAATCATAGAGTTTTATAAACTCATACGTGTTACCCGTATAGTCCAGAAATTTCAGAAAATCAGATTTTGAAACGACAATCGATGCAGTATTGACATTCGGATGGAATGCAAGACGATCAAATTCGGCAAGCTTTTCATCAATGAAAACATGCACATGTTTTTCAGTATCATTAATCAATCCGAAGGGAGATACTGATCCCGGTTCAACACCCAGATATTTCTTAAGCCTCTGATCAGAAGCAAATGTGAGCTTTCCCTGCCTGAGCCTTTTCTCCAGATCGTGGATATCAAGCTGCCTGAGGTGCTCGAGGATGACAAGGTAGTGCCTGTTACCCTTATGGTTCCTGAAGAAGATGTTCTTGCACCTCCCGGAGTTGTAGTCTTTCCAGTGGATCTTTGCATCCTCTATTGTAGCGAGCGGCGGGTGTTCATGGTAGTCAAAAGATATCGACAATTTTTCAAGAAGCTCATATAATTTTTTCTGACCTCTCATTTGTTTGAATTATTAAACAGTTCATCATCAAGTTCTTCAGGTTTATATCCTATGTCTTCCGAAAGGTTAGCGTTTTTTGAAGCTTCCACCGCCAGGCGGTCGCAGAGCTCATTTTCCGGATTGCTGGCATGCCCTTTTATCCATACGAATCTTACGTTATGTTTCCTGTAGGCCTTCAGGAACCTGATCCACAGATCAGGATTTTTTTTCTTTCTGAATCCTTTTGCTTCCCACTGAAAAACCCATCCTTTTTCAACCGAATCGGCTACATACCTCGAGTCGGTATAGATTACCACATTACTTCCCGGGATCTTAAGTGCTTCAAGACCTGTAATGACTGCCAGGAGTTCCATCCGGTTGTTTGTTGTGAGTCTGAACCCTTCCGATTTTTCAAGACGGTGTTTTCCTGAGATAAGGACAACCCCGTATCCTCCCGGACCAGGATTACCGCTTGCAGCGCCGTCGGTGTATATCGTTATCTCACCTGGCATTTCCGATTATTATTCCGGTATTGGTAAGAAACAGTTTTATTGCAATGGAGAGAAGGATCACGCCAAAAACTTTTTTCAGTATCTGAAGCCCTCCTTTACCAAGTATCCTTTCAAATTTTGAGGTGAGCCGGAGGACAAGATAAATGATAACCATATTAAGGACCAGTGCAACAAAAATGTTGATTGTTTCATATTCTGCCTTTAGTGAAAGGATAGTAGTGATTGATCCTGCACCGGCAATAAGCGGGAATGCTATTGGAAAAACGGCCCCGCTTCCATGGGCATCCTGTTTGAAAAGCTCAACTCCCAGGATCATTTCCATTGCAATAAGGAAAATTATAAAGGAACCGGCTATAGCAAACGAATAGACATCAACTCCGAAAATTCCCAGCAGAGGACTTCCTATTAAAAGAAATGCAAGGAGTATCAGGAACGATACAGTTGTGACTTTCATGGGATGAACGTCTCCTGATTTTGCTTTAATATCAACAATGATTGGAATAGATCCCGGTATGTCAATTATAGCAAACAATACCATGAATGCGGCAAGGATCTCCATCAGACTGAAATTCATGATTCAAATTTTTGTGCAAAGGTATTTATAAAACTCAAACCTTCCTCCGCCTTTCTTTCCCTGCCGAGAAGGACTTTTAATATTTATTTAAGCCACTTCCCTTTCAGGAGAAGGTGATTGGGGATAAGGTGATTATCCATTACCGTACCAGAGTCATCTCATCAACCAGGTGGCCTGCCCCGGCATAGATGTCCATCACCCAGAGTACATATCTGATATCCACAACAATTGTCCTCTGAAGTTCCGGTTCATAGGCTACATCACCGCTCATAGCTTCCCAGTTGCCATCAAATGCAAGTCCTATGAGTTCACCATTTGCATTCATAACAGGACTTCCTGAGTTTCCTCCTGTTATATCATTTGTTGTGAGAAAGCATACAGGCATAAATCCTTTAGGAGAACCGTATTCTCCGAAATCTTTCCTTGCATTCAGATCAAGAAGCCTTTGCGGCACATCGAATTCATAGTCACCGGGTTTGTATTTTTCAACAACACCCTGAAGGGTTGTTATATATTTATATGTTACTGCATCTCTGGGATCATAATCCTTAATGGTGCCGTATGTCAGACGCATCGTCGAATTGGCATCAGGATAGAGCGTCTTTTCAGGAGTCATTTCCTTAAGCGCAGCAATCCAAAGTCTTCTGCCGGCTGCAAGATTGTCATCATACTGGCTGAGACTTTTTGATACAGAAGCACTCATATTATTTACAGATCTCGACATTATAAAAACCGGATCGGACTCCAGTGTTTTAAGAACAGGATTATCGAGGAAAGCATAAAATTTTGCCTCACTGGCAAAAATTGAACGTGTAAAAATATCCCCTACAAATTTTTCAACATTGCCCTTGAATTTTTTATCGATTAGAGTGTTGTAAAAGTCAGGGTGGAATTTTGCGGGAACATCCTGCCTGTAGAGTTCTATCATAGCCTTTGTTGCTTTCTTGTCTGTAGGTGCATTATAGTTTTTATAAAAAGATTCAGCAAAGCTTTTAATTCTGGAAATATAGCCATCAGCTTTCTGATCATCGTCCGATCGCAGAATAGAAGTCAGCATTGAAGCCGAAGTGCACAGGTTTAAAAGTTCACATCCCTGGAAAAAGCATTCATTTATGTATTGCTGTGCATTGGAATATTCTGCCCTGCCCTCAATAGCCGATTTTATGAGATTCAGGGCACCTCCATATTTTGATTGCCTTTCTGTGTCGGCAGCTATCCAGTCGTTGAAATGGTTCTCAATCTGCTCCTTTTTTGACTTCACATTAAGTCTTTCAAGCCCGGCTTTCTGTCCAATTGAATATTTCCAGTAATTTGATGATCCCGAATATTTGGATGCATACTGGATATTGACTTTCGGATCGGCCTGCATATCTGCCATAAGAATATCCTGCCTTAAACCACGAATCTTAATTCTGTTTGGATGGGTGATCTTCAGCAGCTCATCAATTTCATAAGATGTAGCATAACGTTGTGTTCTGCCCGGGTAACCAAGGATCATTGCAAAATCACCCGCATTAAAGTCCTTAACCGAGACCTTTAACCAGTATCGCGGCTTTAGAGGAATATTATTTTTTGAATATGGTGCAGGTTTTCCGTCGGGACCTGAATAAACCCTGAAAACACTGAAATCGCCTGTATGCCTGGGCCATTCCCAGTTGTCGGTGTCAAAACCGAACTTTCCAATCGAAGAAGGTGGGGCCCCGACAAACCTGACATCAGTATATCTTTCATATACAAGAAGATAAAAATAATTACCGCCATAAAAGGAAGCAACTGTGGTCCTGTAGTTATTCCCTTCTCCAGCTTTCCTCTCAATTTCTGAACGTATTTCATTTATCGCGGAATTCCTTTCCTGCTCACTCATACCCGGTTTTACTGCTGAAAGTACTTTATCAGTAACATCTTCAATGCTTACCAGAAAAGTTACAGCAAGGTTGGGATTGGGAAGCTCCTCTTCCTTTGTCATGGCCCAGTATCCGTCTTTAAGATAATCATGCTCTACCGAACTGTGGGCCTGTATCTGTCCATATCCGCAATGATGATTTGTAAGGAGCAGTCCCTGGGATGAAACTATTTCTCCTGTGCACCCTCCTCCAAATATCACTATTGCATCCTTTATGCTGGGTTTGTTCAGACTGTAAATGTCCTCTGCCGATAGCTTCAGTCCAAGCTCTGTCATTTTGCCCATATTGAGTCTTTCGATAAGAGGCAGAAGCCACATTCCTTCGTCTGCCTTTATATTCAATCCGGAAAAAAGTATAAATATTCCAAGAAGAGAAAGAAATCTTTTCATACCGTATCTGATGTTTAATTGTTTGTTTGAGAATTGATCGGCAAAGATATGATTTTTATTCTTTATGCCCTGTCAGAAATTAATTGTCAGTTGTGTGTTGAAAAGGGCAAAGGATTTTCTGTGATAAGGTGTTATCCCAAACCTTAAAATAGCATCCCTGTGGTAATGTGTTGGATAACCCTTGTTCCGGTTCCATCCGTATGCAGGGAATTCGTTATGGATCTTATCCATGAATTCGTCGCGGAATGTCTTTGCCAGCACTGACGCGGCGGCTATGGAAAAGAACAGGCTGTCGCCTTTGATTATTGTCTTATGTTCAATGTCTTTGTATGGAAAGAACCTGTTGCCGTCGATAAGCAGGAACTGAGGCTTTCTGGAAAGACCTCCGATTGCCAGGTGCATGGCCTTGATCGATGCTCTCATTATGTTCAGTTCGTCGATCTCCTCATTGCTTACTGAGGCAACACTCCAGGCGATTGCAGAACCGGTTATCTCATCCCTGAGTCGGAAACGCTGGGCTGAAGTAAGTTTTTTTGAATCGTTAAGCACATCATGCCGGAAGTTTTTAGGCAGGATAACGGCAGCTGCAAATACGGGACCTGCAAGGCAGCCGCGTCCCGCTTCATCACAGCCGGCTTCAATGAGATTATGGTAGAGGAATGATCTAAGCATCAATAGTTATCAAAAAACAATAAATTTAATAAATGCAACCAGTCAGTACTTAAATCCGGCCGGAGAAATGTAATGCTTAAAGTTAAAGGTTTGAGGCTTTAAATAAGTAAATGCTTAATGCAAACTGCTGGAATCTTTTTTTGGTTCAATCGATTATTAACATTACTGATATTGATGCATCACATTGTTAATAACTTATATCGGTTATTACCCCGGATTGCTGTCTCTGTTAGAATGAATTTCCTATCTTTATTCTGAAATCAATGTCTGAAAACTTGTTGAAATAATTCGTTTTGTTCGGGTAAGACATTAGTAGAGTTGTTGTTCAGGTTGTTTTACATTTTGGAGTCTGGCACTAATAACCCTATTATATGAAACGAGCATATCTCGCAAACCTAAAAAAGTATGAAGATCTTTCATGCGAGTTCCCCCGCTGCAGCGGGGCAGGCCATCCGACCTTAGGAATCAATTATTTTCGGATGAAACATTCAATTGTATTGATCTTTCTTTGGTTTTTGTGTCTACCATTTTTTGGACAAACACAAAAGTTCTGGTATGATGCCTCGGGTAACAGGACCTCCCGAAAGACAAGGGGATACTGGGGTATATAAAATCACGAAGTTCAGATGCTGCCACTGGTATTGATAATGAAACAGTTATACAAAACGGTTTCAACTCGACATATTTCTATCCCTCGGTGCAACTGTCACTTTCAAAACGATCCGGCACGACCGATACCATTAACAAAGTAAAAAATACTATATCCCAGGTAGTTCTGGATGCAAAAAAGAAATGGATTTTCCCTTATATCTCTTCGCCAAGATTTAAACATTAATTTTACGCAAGCTAAAACAAAACATATGGCAAAAGAGACCAACCAAATGGCAATACCAGACGAGATAATATCGAGTAAGATCTATTTGATAAGAGATAAAAAAGTGATACTCGACCGGGATCTGGCTGGTTTATACGATATAAAAGCTATCCGGTTAAGGGAACAGGTTAAAAGAAACATGGAACGCTTGCCAGAAAATTTTATGTTCCAGCTATCTGAAAAAGAGGTTGATATCCTGGTATCGCAAAATGCGATACCTTCCAGGAAACACCTTGGAGGCTATTTACCCTATGCATTTACGGAGCACGGTATATTAATGCTTGCCAATGTCATTAAAAGCGAGAGGGCTATTAAAATGAGCATACGGAATAGAAATATTTGTCCGTATGCGTGAGATGCTTCTTGCCTATAAAGACATATTGCACAAGCTGGAAGAAATGGAAAGTAAATATACAGACCATGACCAAAAGATCATGCTCATTTTTGAATATCTGAAACAGTTAGAAGACACCAAACATCAGGAACTGGAACAGAAAACCCGTAAACGTATCGGCTTCAAGACTCCTGGCAGCCAGGAAGACTAATCCTCGCAGCTCCCAAAAATCTTCCATTGCTCCCGCATTTTTGGGAGCTGCTCCCCGCGCCGTGCCCTTCTGTAATTTTTTCCGTCATGCTTTTTGCTCCGGCACACTTGCAGCACATTGTAACGCCGAAGCGTCACAAAGAGCTGCGCCAACGCACAGGCAAAAAGACATGCCCGAAAAAATTACCCCAAGCTATATTAACATAATGCGGCATTATAGGCGCTGGAAGAAGATACTGCCAGAGAAAAGACTTAGTGGCCAGGCCTATAATGCGACACTATGTTAAATAGCCGCTCAGCCTTCCTGCTCGCCAGGAAGAAAGCTCCCGGAACAACCGAGCAATCCTCGGTAGTTCGCTTAAAACTTTGGCTTAGATAAAGGTAGCTTCCGCCACCTGCACAGTCAAGGTCAAGCCCTTCGGGTTCCTGGCAAAAACTTTTTTATTTTCAATTGAAAACTTCCGCTATCGAAGGAGATAAAAAACTTTTTGCCGGAAACCTTGACACTTCCCCGCCCGCTCGCTTGGTCTGTATCTAAGCCAAAGTTAAGCCATACTTTAAAGTTTTATAACTTTCCGGAAAAATCAAAGATGGAACCAGATATCACTTTGGATAAGAAGATCAAAGAATTAGTCAGTCAAAACAGGGTCCCGGAAGCTATCAAACTGGTCATAGATCACTATAAATGTGGCTTACGGCAGGCAAAGGAGCATGTTGACAAGTTAACTGGCAGGATCTGAAGCAAACCATTTCCCCAAAGAAAAAACCGGAACCGAGCGAAGCGAGCTCACGAATACCATTAAAAATAAAACACTTAATGAGTAAAAAAAGAAAGCTCCTCCGGCATGCAAGCGTGGGAAAAAAGCAAGGGCAGCCGGTACACTTAAAATCAATCAACATTACCGGCTGTTTATATACCCTTGCTTTTTTACTGCGGGTCGGATGGTAGCGGAGCTTGCATACCTTTGCTTTGTTTTTTTGCGGTTTTGGTTCCGGGTTCCAGGTGCGTAGGGAGTGCGGCTATTTGGCCGGAAGGGACGGCCGCGGAGAGGGGTTAACACATCAACGTATTGTAAGCAGTATTAAAAGCAGTACCTTAATACGTTGCAAATTAAAATACTATGACAACCAGAACAGAGAAAAACATCCGGAGCCTGACAAAGGTATCAGGCGGGTCCAGCTATGGAGTAACTCTGCCGATCGATTACATCCGAAAACTTAAATGGAAAACCAAATAGAAACTCGAAGTCACACTTTACCAGGACAAGATCATAATCCGAGATTGGAAATCGAAGTGATTTTTTCTTTCAACTGAACCGTTTTCAGTTGAAAAATAAAAATGTATATCTTTAAGGTTAATCACGTTCTTTGAAAAAGATCCGGGACCTGGTCATTGAAAAACCGAAGGACCGGTGTTAAAAGAGGTTTTACTGGTATAGTTATTGCCTCAATAACCCATTGAAATATACTGATCCTTCAGAAGAAAAGTGGAGATGGAAATGGTGGTCGCTGATGCTGGCAGAGATTTTCACCGGCGGACAGATATCAATAACCGAGACATCAAAACTTGCAACAGGTCTTGGAGCTTAATCGTTGGCCAACGGGATTGATTATACCTCTTCATATTTGAGAAGCTTCTCAGATCCGGGAAAAGCTGGAAAGCAATTTGACAATGCGATAACACATTTATTAACATATTAACAGTCTCTTCATAATGTCTACATTTAAACATCATTTCAACAGCTTTTGAACATATTGTTAACCAAATATAAACATGGCTGAAAAGGGTTAGCACTTACCACCCAGCAACAAGCAACCAGCAACAAGCTTCTTAGGTAATTACTTAAACATCTCTTTTGGCAGTAACGCCAATTAACACTAAATTTGCGGAAATTTTAATCCAATGATAACCAACGAGCAGATAAAAGACCTTACGGAACGCCGCGACGCGTTGAGGAGGTATCTTTGACATCGATGGAAAGCTGCAGCAGATAACTGAAAAAGAGGCGCTCACACAACAGCCTGGATTCTGGAACGACCCAAAGGCAGCAGAAGACATTCTCAGGGAGATATCACAGATAAAAAGCTGGACCACACAGTTTGAAAAGGTTAACACCAGCCTTGAGGATCTTATCGTCATATATGATTTCTACAGGGAGGGAGAAGCCACAGAGGAGGACGCCGATAACCAGTACAACACCTGCCTTGATATGATCGAGGACCTTGAAGTCCGCAACATGCTCAGGAAAGAGGAGGACCAGCTCGGGGCAATCCTGAAGATCAACTCGGGTGCGGGGGGCACCGAAAGCAACGACTGGGCTTCGATGCTTATGAGAATGTACCTTAGATGGGCCGAAAGGAACAACTACAAGGTAAAAGAACTCGATTTTCAGCCCGGCGATGAGGTGGGAGTCAAATCGGTCACCCTTGAAATAGACGGCGAAAGAGCATACGGATACCTGAAAAGCGAAAACGGTGTCCACAGGCTTGTGCGCATATCCCCTTTCAATGCCCAGGGAAAACGCCAGACCACCTTCGCCTCTGTTTTTGTGTCGCCGCTTGTTGACAATAACATCGAAATCGAGATCAACCCTGCAGATATCACCTGGGAAACCTACCGTTCGAGCGGGAAAGGCGGACAGAATGTTAACAAAGTTGAAACAGCCGTCAGGCTGAGGCACCATCCGACCGGTATTGTTATTGAAAACCAGGAGACCAGATCCCAGCTTAACAACAAGGAAAATGCAATGAGAATACTGAGATCCCAGCTTTATGAACTCGAGCTCAGAAAACTGAGGGAAGAACAGGCCAAAATCGAAGACAGCAAAAAAAAGATCGAATGGGGTTCTCAAATAAGATCCTACACCCTGCATCCTTACAAAATGGTAAAAGACCACAGGACCAGCTTTGAATCGGGAAATGTCCTTGCAGTACTCGACGGCGACCTGAACTCGTTTATCAAGTCATACCTTATGGAATTCGGCGGAAATTGAAGGGCAATAATCACCCAGGTTTCTTCCGGGATACAAAGGGGAAAATATCAGAATATCCAGGGGGAAGGAAATGATAGAAAATAATATATCCTATTAAATAGGAATGCTAAATTGAATCTGCGTGCAACAGAAAAGATTGTTTGAAGAATTTCCTCCAGTAACCACAAAGGAATGGATCAACAAGCTCAGAGCCGACCTGAAGGGCGCTGATCCCAAAGAGAGGCTTTTATGGAAAACCGACGAAGGTTTCGACCTGATGCCATTCTACCGTAATGAAGATATTGAGACCCTAACACATGTAGGGTTTTCTCTCCCCTTATACTTAAGGAGAGATGTCACGGCGTCAAATCCTGACATCACAAATCAACCCGGGCAGGTAGAAACCTTTATTTCAAACGGAAGCAGCAATTCATGGCTCATCCGTCAGGATATAAAAGTTGATGATTATGATACAGCCAACAAAAAAGCTCTTTCAATACTCACAAAAGGTGTCGATTCTGTAGGATTTATTTTAACAGATCCGAACACGGTAAATGAGGAAAATCTTAAAATACTTCTCAGCGGCATTGATCCTGAATGTGCTGAAATAAACTTTCACCCCGAAGGCAAAGCAATCGAGATCATAAAATCCATATCAGTGATATGGAGAAATAACGGGCATAACCTTTCCCTGATAAGAGGAGCTGTCGAGGCTGATCCCATTATCCGTCTGGTTATCAACGGTAAACTGTGCATTCCTGTTGACTCGGGGTTTGACTATCTTGCTTCTCTTATCAGGGAGACACTCGTTATGGAGAATTACCGCTGCATACAGATAAACGGTAAATGGTTTAAAAATTCCGGATCAGGCTCAGTCCGCGAGCTGGCTTTTGCCCTCTCAATGGCTGTTGAATATCTGAACCAGATGACCGACAGGGACCTCGATCCCGGATCAGTGGCAAAATCAATAAGGTTCAGTTTCGGAGTCGGACCGTCCTATTTTATTGAGATAGCCAGGCTCAGGGCTGCACGCCTTCTCTGGGCCGTAGTATGCCGGAAATTCGGCATTACCGAAAGATCATCCAGGATGGAGATCCACTGTGAGACCATTACTCAAAATCCGGATGCCGGTGATCACTATATGAACATGATCAGAACCCAGACCGAAGCTATGTCGGCTGTTATAGGTGGAACCGACTCCCTTACCGTTCATCCTTTCGAGGGTAATAACAGCGGGCCGGGAGATTTCCCGGAAAGGATCGCCAGAAACCAGCAGCTGCTTCTGAAAGAAGAAGCGCTTTTTGATAAAGTTGCCGATCCCTCCGCAGGATCATATTATATCGAGAAAATAACTTCACTTGTTGCTGAGAATGCATGGAAACTTTTCCTTCAGATTGAGGATAGTGGAGGATTCCTGACAGCATTTAACTCGGGACTGATAAATTCGTTGATGCGAGGGCAGAAAATAAGCGGAGAAAATGGCGGTTGATCAAACCGGAAAACTGAAAAGAATCATGAGACCTGAATTTAAATATGATGATCTTAATTCCTGTTTTACAGATAAATCCGTTGCTCCTGGATTGAGGGGAAAAACAGGAACGAATTCCTGGATCACTGCTGAAAGGATAACATTGAAAGATTTTTATACCAAAGATGATCTTGCAGGAATGGAACATCTTGGCTATGCTGCCGGGTTGCCCCCGTTCCTTCGGGGACCATATTCGGCAATGTACACTGTGCAGCCGTGGACCATCAGGCAGTATGCGGGTTTTTCCACTGCTGAAGAGTCGAATGCCTTTTATCGGAGGAACCTTGCTGCCGGACAGAAAGGGTTGTCGGTAGCTTTCGACCTGCCCACTCACAGGGGATATGACAGCGATCATGAACGCGTGGCTGGTGATGTGGGGAAAGCCGGGGTTGCAATCGACTCGGTACTCGATATGAAGATTCTGTTCGATCAGATCCCGCTGAACAAAATGTCGGTGTCGATGACAATGAACGGAGCAGTACTTCCCATAATGGCATTTTATATAGTCACAGCCCTCGAGCAGGGTGCCCGTCTCGATGAACTGTCAGGGACAATTCAGAATGATATCCTCAAGGAGTTCATGGTCCGGAATACATATATCTATCCTCCCGATTTTTCGATGAGGATCATTGCAGATATTTTCAGGTACACATCCGAAAACATGCCGAAATTCAACTCAATAAGTATTTCGGGATATCATATGCAGGAGGCAGGAGCATCATGCGACATTGAACTTGCGTATACTCTGGCCGACGGCCTTGAATATCTGAGAGCAGGAATTAATGCAGGTTTGAATATTGATGATTTCGCTCCGAGGCTTTCCTTTTTCTGGGCCGTTGGTATGAATCATTTCATGGAGATAGCCAAGATGAGGGCCGCAAGAATGCTCTGGGCAAAGATCGTTAAGCGATTTGATCCCATGAATCCAAAATCACTTGCCCTCAGGACCCATTGTCAGACATCGGGATGGAGCCTTACCGCTCAGGATCCGTTCAACAATGTGGGAAGGACCTGCATAGAAGCCATGGCAGCAGCCCTGGGTCATACACAGAGCCTTCATACAAATGCCCTTGATGAGGCTCTTGCCCTGCCGACAGACTTTTCTGCCGCGATCGCAAGGAATACCCAGCTTTATCTGCAGAACGAGACTGATATCTGCAGGGCAATAGATCCATGGGCCGGCTCATATTATGTTGAAAATCTGACCCATGAGATAGCTCACAGAGCCTGGGAACTTATCGAAGAAATAGAAAGTATGGGAGGAATGGCGAAAGCAATTGAAACAGGTCTTCCGAAAATGCGTATCGAAGAAGCTGCAGCGAGAGCCCAGGCAAGAATTGACTCGGGAATTCAGACAATTGTAGGAACAAATAAGTACAGGCTTGATAAAGAGGATCCTATCGAAACTCTGGAAGTTGATAACAGTGCCGTTCGGGAAGCTCAGATTAAAAGGCTTAAAAGGCTAAGGGCTGAAAGGAATGAGGATGAGTGCCAGAGGTCGCTCGATGCCATAACCGAATGTGTGCTTACCGGCGAGGGTAATCTCCTTACGCTTGCTGTCGAGGCTGCAACAAAGGGAGCCAGCCTTGGGGAAATATCTTTTGCTTGTGAAAAAATAACAGGGAGGTACAAAGCAGTGATAAGAACAATCTCGGGTGTTTATTCATCTGAATATAAATCAGATGAAGAATTCGATGAGGCCAGAGCACTGGTATCAGAGTTCGCTAGAAGAGAGGGCCGTCAACCACGGATTATGATAGCTAAAATTGGCCAGGATGGTCATGACAGGGGCGCAAAGGTAGTATCCACAGGCTACGCCGATATCGGATTTGATGTCGATATAGGCCCGCTGTTCCAGACACCTGCCGAAGCAGCAAAGCAAGCTGTTGAGAATGATGTTCATATCCTTGGCATATCAAGCCTTGCTGCAGGCCATAAAACTCTGATTCCGCAGGTCATTAATGAATTAAAAAAGCTGGGAAGGGAAGATATACTAGTGGTGGCAGGGGGTATCATACCTCCCCAGGATTACAAATTTCTGTATGATGCCGGTGTTGCGGCAATTTTTGGCCCCGGCACACCAGTTTCAAAAGCTGCCAGGCAGATACTTGAAATATTACTACATAACATTGACTGAAAAATTTATAACTTGCTGAAGAACCGGGAATATAGTATTTTTAAAATGAAAACCTCTCAAGTGAAACCATTGCTGGTGCTTGTCATGTTCCTGATTTTGATTATATCGGGAGGAAGCTGTGCGGCAGGAAGGAAAAACATTGTGAATGAACAACCTGCAGGTACGCAGAAGACGGAAATAAATACCACCGACTGGTCGGAGCAGTCTGTATGGCTGCTCGGTTATTTCAATCCAAACCTAATTAAAAGGCCTCCCTATTCAGAATGGTATAACTTGGAATATAATGGCTATCATCCCATTCAGGATGTAACTGAGAAACTCGGATCGGTACAAAAAGATGACCTTTCTATTATTGTTGTGATGGGAATATGGTGCCCCGACAGCAGAAGGGAAGTTCCACGGTTCATGAAAATTATAGACACCATGAAGTTCCCTGGTGAACAATTGACATTTATCGGGGTTGACAATGAGAAGCTGTCACCTTTGGGTGATTACGACAAGCTTGGCATAGAGCGCGTACCCACCTTTATCATTTATAAAAATAAAATTGAACTGGGACGCATCATTGAAAATCCTGTAGCGTCTTTAGAACAGGATATGTTGGATATATTAACCAGGAATCAATAACGCATAAAACATCTTGAAGCCATGACAGATCAGATTAACAATACAGGACAGAGTGGAAGTGACTCTACCTCGTCAGCAGGTCAGACAAATCGTCCGGCCGGACAGAGTCTGGGCATTGCAGCGCTTATTACTGCAATTGTGACATTTGTCCTTGCAGTAATACCCTGCGTCGGAGTTATTGCTATTATCCCCGGAATAATTGCAATAGTACTTGCCTCGGTAGGTCTTTCGCGCGCATCAGAGGGAAGTTCTCCGCGCGGTGTACTTGTTGCCGGACTGGTGATTGCAGTCGTTGCCTCCATCATCTCATTTTCCCAGTTGTTTGTGGCCGGTAAGATTGCCGACAAGGCTAAAAAAGGCTTTGGAGGCGATATTGAAAACATTATAAAGGATGTGAAGAAGGATGTCCTTAAGGATCTCGAGGATGCAAACATTTCTATCAAGGTTGAAACCGACAGCGAGACGGTGGAAATAAATGCATCTGCTGGAAGCAAAACCAGGATCGAGGTGCTTGAGAAGCTGGAGAAGGGCGATTCTCTGAATACCGGAAAACAGTAAGCAAAGTGGAAATAAAGTGATCACTGGCAGAAGTGTCCGGTTGAGTGACCATCCTTACCTGGTAATAAACCTGGGATTATTCTCCATAATTCTGCTGGTTCTTATTTATTCAGGCTTATTTTCACCCGAAAAAGATAATTACCCCATTGTATGCATTCATGAGAAGATCACTGGCAAGCCATGCCCTTCATGCGGATTGTCGCACAGCTTTTCATTAATGGTAAGGGGAAGGATATCAGAAGCATATGACTGGAACCTATATGGACCACGAATCTTTTTCTTTTTTGCCGCACAGCTGGTTATGAGAATATTGTTTTCAGCTTTCTGGCTGAAAAACCCGGGCACCCGAAGAGAGCTTATCCTGTATGATATCGGAGGATCAATATTACTTTTTGTTGTATCTTTTCTTCCTTTCCTTGTTAGTATCATCAGATCAATGGACGTTCTCCTGCAATGATCCCTTAATCCTTCATAAAATTTGTATTCACTGTGTGGCGAAGGGTATGAATCTTAATTTATAGATCAAATCCGCCCAGGATGTCATAAAGGAGATGACTCTCAAAACCTCTCGATAATCCGAATCTCAGTAATTTCCCTTTGAGGTCATACTTGTTTTTAGCCTTTATGAATTTCCTGTGGGAGTTAAGTGTATCCCTTATCATGACCATGTATTGATCCTCATCGATCTGCTCAAGCGCCCTGCTGATCGTTTCTTCATTGATTTTCTTAAGCCTCAGACCGGATGCAATCTTTACCCTTCCCCATTTGTTTTGAATGTATTTGTCCTTAACGAATGCAATAGCATATCGGGTATCGTTGAGAAATTGTTCTTTTGTCAGTTCAGATATGATCTGTTCAGCCTCGCTGCTACCTATCCCCCAGGAGTTCAGTTTTGAGCGGATATCCGAACTGCAGTACTCATGTGCCGCACACAGTGCCATGGCTTTGGTTAATGCTGCTTTAGACTTATTTTCGTCATTCATTTTCGTATTCCTTTTATGATCCGGTCTTTACCGCTAATATCCTTAATTATCGCGATCGCTGTGTAGTTAAACGATCCCATGAGATCTGCCATTTGTTTCCCCATTGCCTCGTTGATCTCAAAATAAACCCTGCTGCCCCGGTACTGTATTCTGCTGGCCGACTCAAGTATAACCCGGTAAAAGACAAGAGGATCATCATCGGGTACAAACAAGGCTTCATGAGGTTCAAATTCAAGCACGTTTCTGTGCATAAGCGCTTTCTCGCTCTCCCTTACGTATGGAGGATTGCTCACTATAATATCAGGTTTTTCAGCATACGAAAGTCCGCTTTTTAAAATATCTGAAAGTATGTAATTGACCCTTACCCCGTTAATAATTGCGTTTTCCGCTGCTGCTTTTAATGCCTGTTCCGAATTGTCAATTCCTGTTACTCTTGCCTCCGGAAGATTTAATGCAAGCGCTGTTGCAATGCATCCTGACCCGGTACATACATCGGTTATTTCACCTGAGAAACCATGGTTTTCCCTGATCACCAGGTCGACCAGCTCTTCTGTTTCCTGCCTCGGGATCAGAACTCCGGGACCAACCCTTATAATACAGTTATAAAAAATAACTTCTCCGGTAATATATTGTAATGGTTTTCCGGTTCTCAATTCACAGCATATCGACAGGATCCTTTCAGATTCTGCCTTTGTCACCCGCCTATTGGGGTTTGCCAGCAGAGCGGCCTTGCTTCCTCCCATCACGTGCAGCATCACAATTTCAGAGAGGGATTGAATCTCTTCTTCAGGATATATTTCTTTAAGTTCTTCCGAAGTATGGTTCCGGATATCTTTAATTGTTTGTAAATTGAAGGCCATAAGCCAAATTTAGTACTTTCAAGCAAATGCCTGAAAATAATGATGAAAAATTCATGCGGAGGTGTCTCGACCTTGCCTGTAAAGCCGAAGGGATGACATACCCTAATCCAATGGTAGGTTCGGTAATAGTGCATGATGGCAGAATAATTGGTGAGGGATATCATATTAAGGCCGGGGGGCCCCATGCTGAGACACGAGCCATCGACTCAGTAGGGAACAAGGAATTATTGAAGAGATCTACGCTATACGTCAATCTCGAACCATGCTCTCATTTTGGTAAAACACCACCTTGTGCCGACATGATAATATCGTGGAAGATCCCGAAGGTGGTGATCGGCACCATCGACACAAGCGACAAAGTATCAGGAAGGGGTGTTGCCAGGCTTAAGGAATCCGGCTGTGAGGTGGTTGCCGGCGTTTGCGAGGATGAGTGCCGAAGGCTTAACAGGAGGTTCTTTACTTACAATGAAAAAAGAAGGCCTTACATAACCCTGAAATGGGCGGAAAGCATCGACGGATTCATCGACAGGGAAAGGGGTGAGGATTACAGACTCGAACCAAACTGGATAACAGGCCTTTCGGAGAGGATACTCGTTCACAAATGGAGAGCTTCGGAGCAGGCAATACTTGTAGGAGCCGGTACGATCAGGGCTGATGATCCCCAGCTCAATGTGAGGGAATGGAAGGGGAATAATCCGGTCAGAGTCATACTTAGCGGTTCTGGATCTCTTCCTGATGATCCCGCAGTTAACAAATCAATAGGGTCAATAATTGTATTTACATTTTATCCCGAAAAAGTGGTTCTTCCCGGATCAGTATTAATGAGGCTCAATCATCGCGAATCGGCCGCAAAACAAGTATCAGATGCACTTTATGGATGGGGTATTCAGTCGTTGTTCATCGAAGGTGGAGCCCAGGTGCTGAGCCATTTTATACGAACCGGACACTGGGATGAAGCCCGTATCTTCACCGGTCAGGAGGCTTTTAATACCGGTGTAAAAGCCCCATCGGTCAACGGTAAGATTATTATGGAAAAATCATTCAGCCGGAGCAATCTTAAAATATTGCTTAACAGCAGATAAAAGTTCCGGGAATTAATGCTTAATTCAAGGATTATTTTTGAGGTATATCATATTATATGTTGATATATATCAATAATATTCATGATAAATATCAATACAAGAGTTGTTATATATCAATTATTCGGATTTTATCAGTTGCTAAATCTTGGCGATTCTTCTTGGGTCGTCAAGCCAGCTGGTATAGTTCAGAAGGGCGTTGAGCACATCTTTGGGAGAATTTGCTATTGTCCAAATACCTTTGTGCTCTATTCTCAGGAAGTGATTACTGATCATGTGTTCAAAGAAATCAATAAGGGACTTGTAGAAGACAAGGGTATTAAGGATTACTATAGGTCCGTTGAAAAGGCCAAGCTGTTTAAGTGTTATGGCTTCGGTAAGCTCTTCGAGTGTTCCAACGCCCCCGGGAAGTGCCACAACTGCATCGGCTCTTGAAAACATGTTTTTTTTCCTTTCGCCCATGTCGTTGGTGAGTATCATATCTCTTACCTGCGGATGCCCCCAGCCCTCATCATTCATAAATGAAGGCATCACACCTGTTATTATCCCGCCGTTGGCTATGACTGCATCAGCAAGTACTCCCATAAGGCCTATGCCTCCTCCTCCGTAAATGACCTTTATCTTCGACTGGGCAAACAGGGCTCCGAGCTCACCAGCGGCCTGAACATATCTGCTGTCTATACGGCTGCTTGATGCAGCAAATACGCAAACTGTCATATTTTCATGTATAATGAAGGTTTTTCTCAGGAGTTGGGATTCCTGATTCTTTTCCCGTATCTATAAGACTTGATCAGGTCTTTTATTGAAGAAGGACGTTTATCTTATTGATGAAGTTGATTTTTGGGACTGCACCCACCTGTTTATCGGCAATTTTACCGTTTTTAAAGAAAAGGACAGTAGGAATGTTTCTGATACCGAATTTTGCTGCTACACCCGGGCACTCATCAACATCGCACTTGGCAACCACAACCTTTCCCTCGTATTCCTTCGAAATGTCTTCAATGATAGGCGCTATCATTCTGCATGGCCCGCACCATTCGGCCCAGAAATCCACCACGACCGGTTTATCAGAATTGAGAACAATTTCGTCAAAGTTATTGTCATTTACCTCCAGTGCCATCCCATATATTATTTATTTAATTCTAATTCTCACGGGACAAATATAGCTAATTAACTTTATATTCTATTCCAGGGTAGTCGTCGAGAAATGAAATTAATTCATTGTTAAGCCTTATTCTTATGGTTCTTGAGAACATCGATAGAGAGATTTTGTCCTCCTGGTCATAAAAAAGAAACTTCAGTTCGGTTTCCCCCTTGTTGCTTTTCATAAGTTCAAGCAGTTCATATATCATTGCCTGGTTCAATATTTCAGTGTTGATCTTTATTGTGACCGATTTAATAAGTTCATCTTTTACACTTGACAGAAGGTTAATGGTTTTAATATGAAATTCAAGCTCATCATTTCTGAATTTATGTTTCTGGACTCTTCCCCTGACAAGAAGATAATAACCTACAATGAAAAACTTGCTGAATTCGAGGTATTCTTTATCGAACAAAACGAATCTGAATGAATCGGAATAATCCTGGAGGGTAAATGAGCCAAAGGGTTTTCCGTTCTTACTTATTCCGTTTTTCGAATCGATAACCATTCCTGCAACGATTACATCCTTTTCGTACCATTCGCTTAGGTTCTGGAGATCGGCCAGGGTTGCGTTGGTGAAGTTGGAAATTTCGAGTTTGAATTCATCGAGAGGGTGGGAGGAGAGATATATTCCGATAACTTCTTTTTCCCTGTTGAGTTTTTCAAGCTTCGGCCAGTCAGGGCAGGAAATTGCTTCAGGTCTGATTATATTGAATCCTCCTGTTTCACCGAAAAGTGTCTGCTGGCTTGAATTTCTGAAAGACTTTACATTATTGCCATATCTGATCAGATTTTCAATAAAGCTTATCCCCCTGTTGTCGATTGCAAAATATTGTGGTCTGGAGATATCGGTAAAGCAGTCGAATGCGCCTGCAACTGCCATTGCTTCAAGGTTTTTCTTGTTTAGTGAATTGAGGTTGACTCTTTCAACCAGGTCGTAGATTGATTTAAATATGCCATTCTTTTCTCTTTCCTCTATAAGCTGCAGCACTGCGTTTTCACCAACTCCCTTTATGGCACCGAGGCCAAATCTTATGTTGCCGTCCCTGTTTACTGTGAATTTGACATTGCTCTCATTTACATCGGGTCCCAGAACTTCCATACCCATCCTCCTGCACTCATCCATGAAAGTGGTAATTTTTTTCAGGTCGCTGATGTTTCGGCTCAATACGGCTGCCATGTATTCTGCAGGGTAATGAGCTTTAAGATACCCTGTCTGGAAGGCAATCAGTGCGTAACAGGTTGAGTGGGATTTGTTGAATGCATACTGGGCGAATGCCTCCCAGTCGGACCAGATTTTGTTAACGATCTCCTCGTCGTATCCTTTCTTGCTGCAGCCTTCAAAGAACTTCAGTTTCATCTCGTCCATTATTGATTTCTTTTTTTTGCCCATGGCTTTCCTGAGGGTGTCAGCCTCACCCTTGGTAAAGCCTGCAAGTTCCTGTGAAAGCAGCATCACCTGTTCCTGATAGACTGTTATCCCGTAAGAGTCGTTAAGGTATTTTTCCATCACAGGCAGAGGATAATCAATTGCTTCGGTCCCGTTTTTCCTTCTGATGAATTTGGGAATGTATTCCATCGGCCCCGGCCTGTAAAGTGCATTCATGGCTATGAGGTCCTCCAGCCTGTTGGGCTTAAGTTCTTTGAGGTAGCGTTTCATGCCGGTCGACTCAAACTGGAATATCCCGGTAGTCTCGCCGTTGCTGAAAAGCTCAAAAGTCTTTTTGTCTTCAAGGGGTAGATTGTCGATGTCAATTTCGATCCCTTTTGATCTTTTAACATTTTCGATAGCGTCCTTTATTATTGAAAGGGTTTTAAGACCCAGGAAATCCATCTTGAGTAATCCGACCGATTCAACCTGGCTACCGTCATACTGTGTGGCATAAAGGTCAGTATCCTTTGCCGTGCACAAGGGTATGTAATTGTCGAGCGACTCTTTCCCTATAATTATTCCGCATGCATGAACCCCGGTCTGCCTCACGGATCCTTCAAGTACTTCGGCATATTTGAGAGTTTGTGCGATCAGCCTGTTGGGGGAGTCTTTTTCTTTTGCGAGTTCGGGTACTTCGGCATAGGCTGCAGCCAGGGTAACACCTGGCCGGTCAGGAACCAGTTTTGCAAGCCTGTCGGCTTCGGAAAGTGGCAACTTCTGAACCCTGGCCACATCCCTTATCGCCATTTTTGCTGCCATAGTTCCGAAAGTGATAATATGTGCGACCTTGTCGTGCCCGTATTTGTTTACAACGTATTTTAGCACATCTTCCCGTCCGTCTTCATCGAAATCGATATCAATGTCGGGCATGGATATCCTGTCAAGGTTGAGGAACCTTTCAAACAGCAGCCCGTATTTTATCGGATCTATGTCGGTAATACGGAGGCAGTATGCAACTGCCGATCCGGCAGCAGAGCCTCTTCCTGGTCCGACGGAGACTCCCATTTCCCTTGCGGCCCTGAGGAAATCCTGGACAATAAGGAAGTATCCAGGGAATCCCATTTTTGCTATTGTCTGAAGCTCAAAATCAATTCTTTCCTTAAGGGCGTCAGTAATCTCTCCCCACCTTTCTGATGCACCTTTGTAGGTGAGGTAACGGAGGTAATCATCCTTGTCTGCAAATCCCTCCGGTATTTCAAAGTCAGGCATTATCGGCTCATGATCGAGCTTGTATTTTTCTATTTTTGAAACCAGCTCGCCAACATTATCGACAGCTTCGGGAATATCACTGAACAGGCTGCGCATCTCCTCCTCGCTCTTCAGATATTCCTGCTTTGTATACCGAAGCCGGTCAGGGTCATCAATATCTTTTGCGGTGTTAATGCATATTAGTCTGTCGTGGGCTTCAGCATCGTCCGCATTGATGAAGTGAACATCATTGGTTGCTATAATCTTAACATTATACTTTGCTGAAAGTTTTCTAAAGGCTTCAATGACTTTTTGCTGTTTGGGGAAAACCATCCTGTCAGCTTCTGGATCGTGGGTCTCATGCCTCTGTATCTCAAGGTAGAAATCATCACCAAACAGATTTTTGTATGTACGAAGGGCTGCTTCTGCTCCTTCAAGGCTACCATTAAGGATTTCATCCTGAATTTCGCCGGCAAGGCATGCTGAGGATGCTATTAAACCCTCATTATGTTTTGAAAGTAGTTCCTTATCAATCCTTGGTTTATAGTAGAATCCTTTTATCCAGGCAGTAGAGACAAGTTTGACAAGGTTCTTGTATCCTGTAAGATTTTTCGCAAGAAGTATGAGATGGTCACCTGAACGATCGTCTTTGCCTGTAGTATCGCTGATCGACCTTTTGGCAACATACATCTCACAACCAATTATAGGTTTAATCCCTTTTTTGGTAGCGGAGGAATGAAATTCCTTAACACCGAACATGTTGCCGTGGTCGGTTATGGCTATTGCCTCCATACCCAGCAATTTCACCTTTTCCATGAGATTTGAAATGTTTGATGCTCCGTCGAGTATGGAGTATTGTGTATGGACATGAAGATGTGAAAAGGCTGTCATATGATGAGGCTGAATATATAGAATCTGACCAGTCACAAAAATACTTAAAATTGAATTATTCTGACAGGGGTGTCAGTTAATCCGTGGAATAAAATGTGTTTAATGTGAAACGGAGTTTGCTATCCGTAAAATGATCGTGGTTCCGGTATCATGTCTTTGATAAATTGCATAAAAGTGACTTGTTCACTTTATGGACAGTAAAGGGATCTTATTGTTCCCTGATTTTTTAACCCTTAATTAAAAGCTATGAAAAGAATTTTGTTCTTATTTCTGGTTTTTTGTTCGTTTTTGCAAATGACAGATGCGCAGCAAAAGACCATTTCGGGAACAGTCACCTCTTCAGTTCCGGGTGAGGGAGCCATGATCGGGGTATCTGTTTCGGCAAAAGGGACCACGGTGGGTGTTGTTACTGATATTAACGGCAGGTACTCACTGGTGGTTCCGGAAAACGTGACGACACTTGTTTTTTCATATATAGGAATGAAGAAACAGGAGGTTGTGATAGGTGACCGTTCATTGGTTGATATACTTATGGAACCGGAGATCCTTGGCCTTGACGAGGTTGTTGTGACCGCTCTCGGTGTATCAAGAGAAAAAAAGGCTGTAGGATATGCGGTGCAGGATATCAGGAATGATGTTATTGAGCGAACAGGTAACACCGACCTTGCAGGGGCCATACAGGGGAAAATCGCCGGTATTTATGTCAAGCCATCGAGTGGTATGCCGGGTGCTTCTTCCCAGGTGGTGATACGCGGAGCCAGGTCTTTTACCGGTAACAATACTCCGCTTTATGTTGTTGACGGTATGCCGATAGCCTCTACTGCTGACATTGAGTCGGGTACCAACGGTGACTTTACACTTGTAGGAGCGGGCGTATCAGGGTCGGATATATCCAATAGGGCAGTAGACCTTAATCCTGCTGATATTGAAAGCGTGAACGTTCTGAAAGGTCAGGCAGCAGCTGCCCTTTACGGGATAAGGGCATCGAACGGAGTCATACTTATCACTACAAAAAGCGGTAAGGGCAACAAACCAGGTAAACCTGTGGTTAATATCTTGCATACCAGTGCTTTTTCACAGGTTTCACGTACTCCTGATTATCAGAAGACATTTGCACAGGGCATTGGAGGGCTTTATGTTCCCAATTCCTCCTTATCCTGGGGCCCGAGAATTTCCGATCTTCCTGATGATCCTGTTTATGGCGGCAACAACCAGGGTCATCCGGGTGAGTTTTATGTTCCGCAGCTTGCCCAGGGCAGAATTGAAGATGCATGGGTTTCTCCCCAGATCTTTAACAACTGGGACAGGTATTTCAGAACAGGGTATTCCGCCACCAACAACGTCAATATATCACAGGCATCAGAAAATGGGCATTTTGCGCTTGGAATGAGTCAGACCTCCCAGAGCGGTGTTGCTCTGGCATCAGGAATGCAGAGATGGAATGGCAAAGCAGCTGCTGAAAGAAAACTGGACAAGAATTTCATCACCGGTTTCAGTGCCAATTTTTCAAGGACTGACATTGACAAGCTTCCTACCGCAAACGATGCGGCACTTGCCGGTGTCCTTGGTGCGCCAGTGAGCTATAACCTCCGGGACTATCCCTACCAGGTTCCGGGCGATCCCTATTCTCAGATCTATTACCGGGGAGGCAGCTGGGATAATCCATACTGGTCGGCTGAACATACCGTCTTCAATGAAAAAACTGACAGATTCTTCGGCAACGGCTACCTGAACTATAAAACTAATCTCAGCGACAGGATGGATCTCGGAATAAGATACCAGCTTGGAGCAGATTCATATACCACAAACTTCCAGGATATCTTTGAATATGGTCATGCAGGAACTGCCGGTATGATAGATAATTATGGCATCACTTCCTTCACGGTAAACTCCCTGTTTACCATAAGTTACAATTGGAACATCAGCAGTGATCTGTTGTTAAATGCCATGCTCGGAAATGAGTTCGACCACAGGAAAGCCAAAACTTATTCAGAACATGGTGAGGACTTTAACTTCGGAGGGTGGGCTCATATACGAAATGCCAATATAGTAAATGCAAATGAGTCTTTTAACCAGAACCGCACAGTCGGATTTTTTGGCAGTATGTCATTGCAATGGCAGTCGCTGTTATTCCTGAACACGACCGGCAGATACGATATTGTTTCGACCATGCCAACAAACAACCGTTCGTTCTTCTATCCTTCAGTAGCACTTAGCTTTGTTGCTTCTGAACTTGAGCCTGTAAAAAACCTTGACTGGTTATCTTTTGCCAAGCTGAGGCTTTCTTATGCTGAAGTTGGTCAGGCCGGTACATATGTCAAAAATTATTATACCAGACCCGACTACTCTGGTGGATGGTGGACCGGATCACCGATACTCTACCCCCTGGGAGGAATAAATTCCTATGTTCCCAACAATACTCAGTATGATCCCAATCTTGTACCTCAGAATACAAAGTCGTATGAAGTCGGAGCTGATTTAAAATTCTTTCAGAACAGATTGGGTCTGGATTATACGTTTTCACGTCAGAACGTTGTTGATCAGATATTTTCTGTGCCGCTTGCCGGTTCAACCGGCATACGCGCCCTGCTAATGAACGGAGGACGGGTTCATACCATCGGACATGAACTGGTGCTGTATTTGACTCCCCTGGCAACGAAAAACATTCAGTGGGATTTCAATGTCAACTTCTCAAAGATCGATAATTATGTTGATGAGCTTGCTCCAGGCGTTGAAAGCATCTTCATCGGAGGCTTTTCAACCCCTCAGGTAAGAGCAGGCATAGGTGACACCTATCCGGTGATCTACGGAGATTCATTCCTGAGAAATGCCGAAGGTAAAATTGTTGTTGAAGATAACCCTTCTTCACCCAATTATGGTTTCCCGAAAACAGGAGAACCTGCAGTAATAGGCAAAGTTTCGCCCGACTTCATTCTGGGAGGAGGAACGAACTTCTCATTCAGAAACTGGTCGTTGAGCGCCCTTTTCGAGTGGAAACAGGGCGGACAAATGTATTCTGGCAGCAACGGACTGCTGGATTATTACGGCCTGTCAAAGAGAACAGAAGACCGTGAGTCAACATTTATTTTTGACGGTGTTAAATCAGATGGTGTTCCAAACGATATAGCCAGGGGAGGGCCCAACGATCCTTATGCATTGCAGAACCTGCATATCAACGTACTTACCAATATAGATGAATATTATATTTTCGGGAATTCATTCGTTAAGCTCCGGGAACTCTCATTAAAATACAGCCCTGCAAAAAGATTGTTCAAAAAGGCCGGTCTGGGAGTCTCCGTATTTGCCAGGAACATTCTTCTCTGGACAGAGCTTCCAAACCTTGATCCCGAATCCAGTCAGGGAAACACCAATATGGGAGGAGCATTTGAACGGTTTACCGTCCCGCAGACAACCAGCTATGGTTTTAATCTTGATTTAACATTTTAATCTGAACGATAATGAAAATGATATCTAATATACTGATTGCGTCAATTCTGGTCATATTCATGACATCCTGCTCCGAATCGATTATGGACAGGATCAATGAAAACATAAATGATCCGAGCGACATGGCTTCCCGTCTTATAATCACCGATGTAATGACGGCAAGCGCCTTTTCTGTTGCAGGTGGTGATTTTGCTTTTTATGCTTCAATCTATATTGAACATAACACAGGTGTCTGGGGGCAGTTTTACAATGCCGACATAAGGTCATCACAACCCACCAGCTCTACAACCTACAACAATGCCTGGAATTCGGCCTATGCAAATCTTTACAGTCTGAAAATAATACGCGACAAGTGTTCAGAAGGAGGACAGGAGGAAGGTAACTATCATACTCTGGGAATAGCACAGATACTCACAGCATATAATCTGGCGGTTCTTACCGATGTGATGGGAGATGTGCCCTGGTCTGAAGCATCACAGCCTGGCGTGATATTCACTCCTGCACTTGACAAACAGTCCGATATTTATGACGACATCCTCGCCCTGCTCGACGATGCCATCGTCAATCTCGACAAGACGACTGTTTATGCTTCGCTGGGGACACAGGATCTGATTTACGGTGGAGATACGGGATTATGGAAAAAATTTGCCTATGGACTTAAGGCACGCTATAAAATGCGATTGTCGTTAAAGGCACCGGCCTATGATGAAGTTATTGAAGATGCAGAAAAATCATTTGATTCCCCAACAGAGCAGGCTCAGTTCAACTATAACGGAAATTCATCACAGAGCCCTTACTACTGTATGTTCCAGGACAGGGATTATTATGGGGCCAGTCAGAGCCTTCACAATAAGCTGACTGAGAGGAATGATCCCAGGGATGAAGTGTTTTTCATACCTCATCCTGACTCCGGAGGGGATTTGTTGTTCGCTCCGAATGGGACAGCAAATCAGGTTCAGGGAGCCTATTCAATATCGGCTATAAGCACAATAAATGCACCCACGTACCTTATGAGCTACCATGAACTCGAGTTCCTGAAAGCTGAAGCATTTGTGAGGCTGAATAATCTGCCTGCAGCCGAAGAGGCGCTTCAGAAAGCAATCACCGCAGCATTCGGCAAGGTAAATATCGGACTGACAAGTGCCGATGCAACCATGTATTTCAACAATAGTGTCAAGCCCAGATTCAATTCAAATCCCTTGTCGGAAGTAATGAATCAAAAATATATTGCTTTTTTCGAGGAAGAAGCAATTGAGGCCTATAATGACTACAGACGGCTTAAAGCGATGGGCGACAATGTAATTAATCTTGATAATCCCCTTAATAATAACCGTTTCCCGCTGAGATATACATACGGTTCGGAAGATGTGACCACAAACCAGAACGTGCGCAATGCCTATGGTGACGGTACTTATGTCTACAGTGAAAATGTATGGTGGGCCGGAGGGACCAGATAAAAGAGCATGGTATTATTGCGGTACTAATTATTATTAGAAACCTCCGGATTATCTGATAAATAATAAATTTTAGTTTTTAAAAGATGAAGAAGACAAAAGCATTTGGATTTGTTCTCACACTTCTGTTAATCATCGGATGTGAAGAACTTCCTGATCCTGCAGGCCTGAGAGGCGTTGCAGTGATCCCCTCCATAACGGATCTTGCCCCTGGAGTTTTTAACTCCAAAGATCTTGCGAATTCATATATCGAATTCGTTATAAATGTTCCTGCCGGTACAAAACCGGATAAGATTACAATTGTTGCATCATACAGCAATAATTTTGAAAGGATTCCGGTTGCTGAAGCGAATACCTTTCCGGCCACTGTAAGGTTAACTTCCACCGAAGTTGCTGGTAAACTGGGTCTCAACCTTGAGGAAATTGAGAATGGCGATATATTCATATTTGAACTTCTGACACTTGCCAATGGTTTGACCACCCGTTCGGTTGCATTATTGACAATCCCGGTAGCATGCGCATTTGATGAAGGCCTTGCAGAAGGCAGTTATCATTGCATTTCAGCCGACTGGGGCTCCGAAGGTAATATTACTCTTACCACTGACCAGAACGACCCTTACAAGATATATGTTTCAGGGTTGGAAGAAATAGAGGGCCTCACCGAGGATCTGGGACCTCTTGTAATGTACATAAATCCTGCTACATACCGGGTCTCTGTTCCGTCAAAGGCAATTTCTTCTGACGCCTGGGGTTATGGTGCGATATCATATGCTGGGAATGGTGTATACAATTCATGCGACGGAAGTTATACAATGTATTTTGATATTTCCCTTACTTCATTGGGAAGTGTTGGGATATATACTTTTTCATTTACCAGGAATCAATAGATCCTTTGTAAACCAAATAAATTAACAAAAAACAGCTGTTATAAAAATCTTTTTCCCTCATTTGCGTTCTAATTAAAATACTTTGAGGGCACTGTTTGAAAACATGCCCAAAAAGGATTAAAAGACAAATAGTTAATAACGCAGGGAGAAGCTGGGAGCAAAAATGATTTTTATATCAGCTTTTTTTTAAGGTTTTTCTGAATATCCTGTTTAGGAAGGATCGGAACAGGCAAGTGCTAAATTAATATGGCAGCAGGATATTTCTATTAAGCTTTCAGGCTGTTTTGCCAGAAGAACGCCGAGGGGATAGGAAAACTTCTCCCGTTAATTTTACAGTTAAACTCTTATTTATGTTTATGAGGAAATTATTTTTGATGATCCCTGTTATGTGGGGTTTCATCACCCTTGCCGGAGGACATGATAATGACATAAAAGGATCTATGGAGGGAACGGCCGATATGTATGATATCATTCTGCAAACTGTTCTTGATGGCCCTGATGATACCGTAGCAGTTGGATATGGAACACAGAAAAGATCAATGGTCACCTCCAGCATATCAACGATAGTTGGAGGTAATATAAAGAACTCTCCGGTTCCGACTGTTGAATTGGCATTGCAGGGCAGAAGTGCCGGTGTTTTTATCGAATCTCTTAATGGAAAAGCAACAGGTTCAGCAAGGATGAGGATCAGGGGTGCAACCTCGGTAACATCCGGAAACGATCCGTTGTTTGTTATTGACGGTATCCCTGTTTCGACAGAGACATTGAATCAGTCGGGTGCGGCGGTAAGTCCGCTACTTACTTTCAATCTAAATGACATTGAATCTGTTGAGATACTGAAAGATGCTTCTGCAGCTGCTATTTATGGTTCGAGAGGAGCCAACGGCGTGGTTTTGATTACCACAAAAAGAGGAATTTCAGGCGACACGAGACTGGATTTCAGCTTGCAGAGAGGTTTCAGCCATGCTTCGGGGAAACGGAATTTTCTCAATTCGGAACAATATATAAAATATTTTGAAGAGGCTGCCTATAACAGCGATCGTTATGAAGGCCTTGATCCTGTAAACAATCCGGCTGACTATTCCGGTTCATGGCTGGAATTTGCCAGGAACAGGTTTCTGAGATACTCTGGCTGGGCTTCATATAATGATCCTCAGCGTGCAGTAAATACTGACTGGCAGGATGAAGCCTTTCGTTCCGGAAACCTTATGACAGCTGATTTATCAGCCAGTGGTGGGAACGAAAATATGAGATTCTATGCGAGCGGATCATATACCAGTAATGAAGGAATATTGTTATCAAATGGATGGAAAAGGATTTCAGGCCGGTTTAATTTCGACAATAAGGCTAACAAATTCATTTATCTGGGAGCTTCATTAAGCATTGCCAGGAGTAATATTGATCAGATTGCCGCAGATAATTCATACTCGTCTCCCATGCAACTTGTGGCACTCGCCCCTATCACTCCGGTAAGAGACACCGATGGCAGGCTGTATAATACCCCCACAACAACTTATTATAACAGCCTGATCGACGTTGAGGATGCAACCAGGGATATATCAAATGTTAGAACATTGGCTAGCAGCTACATTAATATCAGGGTCCTTAAGGACCTTTTATGGAAAAATGAAATTGGAATTGATCTTTTCAATCTTAAGGAGAATTGCAGATTCGGACGAAGAACGGAATCAGGAAAAGGTACGGGAGGATTCGGATTTGCCAACTACGGAGAAACACAGAACCTGATAACGCGATCGTACATTGATTTTTCAAAGCGAACAGGCAATCTGGGTGTAAGCGGCATTTTAGGAACTGAGTATCAACGTACAGTCATCGACAACGCCTGGCTGGCAGGCCGGGATTTTCCCTTCGATGACCTCAAAACACTATCCAGTGCTGGATTGATAAGTGGTGGATCATCTTCAAAAACAGAATACAGCTTTTTATCATGGTTTTCGCGGGCAAACTTCGACTACATGCAAAAATACCTTATAACCTTTTCAGCGCGGGTTGACGGATCTTCACGTTTTGGAAAAAATTCGAGGTATGGACTATTTCCTGCTGCTTCAGCTGGCTGGATAGTAAGCAGGGAAGATTTCATGTCGGGAATGCCTACAGTAAGTTTCCTGAAGTTAAGGATCAGCTCAGGATTAACTGGTAACTCCGGCATAGGAAACTTCACACATCTCGGATTATTTAGTACAGATAGTTATAATGGGGTATCAGGATTGATTCCTGCGCAGATAGCAAATAAGAACCTGCGTTGGGAATCTACTTTTCAGACTGATTTTGGTCTGGATTTTGGATTTTTAAATAACAGGATATCCGGTGAGATGGATTTCTACATAAAAAAGAGTTCCGATCTCATTTTAAATGTTCCTGTCCCTGGAACATCAGGATACAGGACACAGGCCCAGAATGTTGGATCTTTGAAAAACAGCGGATTTGAGTTGTTTCTGAATACCATAAACATCGAGAGGTCATTAATATGGACAACAAATTTCAACTTTTCTTATAACAGAAACAGGGTAACAGATCTGGGGGGAGAGTCAGTAATCGATGATGGGAATCCCAGGTTTATGAATGTAGCCATGGTTGGCCAGCCTCTTGGTGTCTTTTACGGAGCTGAATATGCTGGAGTTGACCCGGCTGACGGAGATGCTCTTTGGTATGTGAACTCAAAGGATAATAATGGAAATACAGTGAACAATAAAACCAAAACCAGCGATTTTTCAGAGGCCGGATTTGTTGCTCTCGGTAATCCGAATCCGCCAATACTGTTTGCAATAATCAATAATTTAAGCTACAAAGGGTTTGGAATTTCTTTTATGTTACAGGGCGTAACAGGAAACAAAATTCATCTGGCAGGAGATTCTTTTATGTCATCCAATGCCACCTGGTTCGACAATCAGACCGTCGATCAGCTCAACAGCTGGAAGAAACCGGGTGATATTACAGAAATACCCCAGGCACGGCTTGGTTACAATAACGGAAACCAGCCCCGGAGCAGCAGGTATCTTTCACCGGGAGGGTACATAAAGCTTAGATCTGCAATGCTGAGTTATGATCTCCCTGAGACTGTTGTCAACAGATTCGGACTCAGGGGAGCAAGAGTATATGTTCAGGGCCATAATATACTGACTTTTACAAGGTATAGAGGATGGGACCCGGAGGTATCTGCTGATTTTGCAGTCAACTCCTTAAGATCAGGGATTGATTTTTATTCAGCTCCTCAGCCCAGAACAATTCTTGCCGGTATCAGCATTAGTTTGTAATCGGAAAACAAAGACAGTTATGAAAAGACCATTTGTAATACTATCAACAGCCTTATTGATAATCTACCTTACTGCATGTGAAAACCTGCTTGATCTGGAACCTTATCAGAATATAAGCGAGGAGATTTCTCTTGATTCTGATCAGAACGTGAAAAAAGTTCTGGTGGGAGCATACAGTCAGTTTGACGATCCTGCAATTTATGGCGGATGCATTCTCAGAAATTCGGAACTTCTGGGTGCAGATAATGAATGCCGGTGGTTGGGAGTATTTTCCGGTCCGCGGCAGATATTCAAAAAGCAGATGGATCCATATAATGAAGATGTGACCAGTCAGTGGATCGAAAGCTATGAAGTTATCAATATTTCAAATCTTGTTCTGAGTGCCCTTGATGTGGTAAATGTAGCTGATCGTAACCGGGTGGAAGGTGAGGCGTTATTTTTGCGGAGTCTTATGTTTTTCGACCTGGTAAGGTTTTATGCCCTGCAATACAAGCCCGGAGAGGTGAATTCGCAATATGGTATTCCTGTTGTTCTCACTCCTTCAGGAGGCGGAAGAGTGACAAGCAGTATAGGAAGAAATACCGTTGAAGAGGTATATAATCAAATAATCGCGGATCTTACAACAGCTGTTTCAAAGCTTCCTGTGGATAACGGGATTTATGCTGACAGGGGTGCTGCAAATGCTCTGCTGGCAAGAGTATATCTTCAAAAAGGAGACTATGCCAAAGCCAGGGATGCTGCCAATGATGTGATTATTTCGGGTAAATATGAACTTCTTCCTCTCTACAAAAACGTATTTAATAATGATGAAAACACATCTGAGGATATATTTGCAACCCAGATTACCCCGCAGGATATTCCGAGTTCTATGACCGAATTCTTTTCAATCCCTGAGTACGGAGGAAGAGATGGAGATATTGAGATCCTCGAAGGACATCTTTCGCTTTATTCTCCCGGCGACCAGCGGCGTAATCTTTTTTTCAGCGGCAACGGGGGAATGAGATCCGGAAAATGGAACAACCTTTATGGCGTTGTTAACCTTATAAGGCTAGCGGAAATGTATCTTATCAGGGCTGAATGCAATTTCAGATTGGGGACAAATACAGGAGATTCCCCATTAAATGATTACAATAAAGTTCACGTACGTGCCGGATTACAACCGGCGGCTGCAATAACCATTGATGATATCCTTTTAGAAAGGAGACTTGAACTTTCATTCGAAGGTTTCAGTATCCACGACAGGAGAAGGCTGCAAAGGAATGTAGGTATCCTTCCTTATGACGACTCCAGTCTGGTTTTTCCAATACCTGCAAGGGAAATATCGGCAAATCCCGTTATAGCCGCCCAGCAGAATGAAGGATATTAGGATTTTCCAGGAATTTTACATTCATAAATATTTCATAGTATACCTCTTTCCTAAATGATAGTTTCATTAATAAAATTAGTTATCTTTGCACCCACAATTTTTAAAAGTAGGTTAAACAAACGCGTAAAAATTAAATGGCAGTTAAAATCAGATTAGCTAGAAGAGGCCGCAAAAAGAAGGCCTATTACCACATTGTGGTAGCAGATAGCAGGTCGCCACGGGATGGCAGATATATTGAAAAAATCGGAATTTACAATCCGCTTACCAATCCGGCAACAATCGAACTTGATTTCGATAAGGCCCTTGGTTGGCTGCAAAATGGCGCCTTACCTACTGAAACATGTAGAGCTATCCTCTCGTACAAAGGTGTCCTTCTTAAAAAGCATCTTCTTGAAGGTGTTAAAAAAGGTGCCTTTGATGACACTGAAGCCACCCGCAGGTTTGAAGAGTGGATGAAACAAAATGAAGCAAAAATTGAAGCAAAGAAATCAAGACTGGAAAAATCACAAGACGATGAGTTAAGCAAGCGGATTGTTGCTGAAAAAAAGATTAATGAAGCGAGAGCTGCAAAGCTTGCTAAAAAACAGGCTGAACTTGTAGAACGTGAAAAGGCTGAATCTCAGCCCGAACCAGAAGTAGAACCGGCTCATGATACCTCAAGTGGATCCCCGGTTGCGGAGAATGATACCCCTCCTGAAGCAGAAGCCTGAAAATACCGACAAAGATCACGGGACCATGGGTCTTATGTCATATAAAAACAGAGTTTTATTTGGCAGAATAATAAAGATTCACGGTTATGATGGAACCGTGATTGTAAAGACAGAACCCGGACTAATTGAAAGCATACCAGAACTGGAATCGGTCTTCATCGAAATAGATGAAACACCGGTTCCTTTCTTTATTTCAACAATGGAATATTCTGGTGGAGATACCGTGAGAATAAAATTCCACGACTATGATTCCGACGATAAAATGGCCGAATTTATTGGTTGCAAGATTTTCATCGCCTCAACCGGGAAAGAAGCAAATCATATTAAGGATTATGATATAATAGGATTCAGGATTCTTGAAGCCAATAAGAATTTTCTTGGTACCATCATCAATATAATACATAATCCGGGACAGGATCTGATATCTGTCCAGGCAGAGGGCAAAAAGCCAATACTAATCCCATTGCACAAAGATTTCATTCTGGATCTTGATAGAAAATCCAGAACAATTATAATGGATCTGCCCGAAGGTCTCACCGAGGTCAACTGAACTTTTTTTACGATCTTTTTTGCAGAACATAATCTGAAGATGCAGCTTTCAGGTTTTTCATCCGTCTTTTAAAATAAACAGTAAAAATTAAACCCGTTTTTAAAATGAAAAACCTATTATTTTCAGCATCCCTACTGGTTGCAACGATATTCTTTTGTGGTAACACTTTTGGTCAGGTAAGGGAAAACCGCGATGTAAGAGGCTTTACGCACGTAAGCTTTGGAATTTCCGGAAACCTGTATATTAAAACAGGACCACAGTTCAGCCTTGTTTTAGAGGGGGACAAAAGAATCCTTGATGATATCGAAACAGATGTCTCAGGCAATAAGCTTGTAATCAAAAAAGAAAACTGGAGGTCATCTCTCAGGGATGAAAAGGTTACAGTAAATATCACACTGCCTTCTATTGAGGGATTAAGTGTGTCAGGATCAGGTAAAGCAGAAATATTAAATTCTGTTGAATCGCAAAATCTCAGTCTTAGTGTTAGCGGGAGCGGTAAGATTCTGACAACAGACCTGAATGTTGATAAACTGAAATGTGCAATATCCGGGTCGGGAGACATTATTCTGGGAGGAAAAGGTTCGGCTGATAATGGCGAGATTTCCATCAGTGGATCAGGGAGTTTCTCTGGTGAAAGTGTTGCGATAGACCATCTGGATATTGGAGTGTCAGGCAGCGGTAACTGCATCTGCAATGTTAAGGGAATCCTTAATGCAAGTGTCTCAGGTAGTGGCGATGTTCTCTATTCAGGCAATCCAAGGATTGATGCGAGGGTCTCCGGTTCGGGACGTGTAAGATCTAGATAATCCTACTGTCGGATAATTTTTATAGTTCCGTCATTGTCAACCTTTATGATTGATGATGGCGGATTCTTTTTAGTTTCATTCTGTCTGTAACTGACAACAAAATCGACCGAACGGATTATATACTCATCTATTTCTCTGAACGATGAAGGGTATTCTGTTCCGCTTATATTAGCTGAAGTTGATACAAGAGGCTTTCTGAACCTTGTTATTAGTTCATTGCAGAAAGAATCCATGCACAATCTGATACCGACCGAACCATCATCGGCACAAACACCGGGGGCAAGATTTTTTCCCTGCGGATAGATAATAGTAATGGGTTTGTCGGCTACTTCCAGAATATTAAATGCGACATCAGGAACATCCTTTACAAAGCGTTCGAGCATTCCATAACCATTTACCAATATTATCAGGCTCTTACTGTCCTCTCTTTTCTTGATACTGAATATCCTTTTTACCGCTTCTGGATTTGTTGCATCACATCCCAGCCCCCAGATCGTGTCAGTAGGGAAAAGGACCACTCCTCCTTCCCTGAGAGTATTCAGTGCAGATTTCAGATCATCGGTGTATTCAAAATGTTGGTGTGCCATTTCTCATCAGGTTAATCCAGGGTCAGGTTCCTGCAAATTAAAATGTTCTTTTTAAAGGAATCTTTTCCTTAACTCTTCTCCAGGCAATGTTGATAGCAAAGCAGGAGGGATGTCAAAAACTGTTTTCGCCCCGAATTCTGATTTCATTGCAAGTCTGAAGGCTGCCCTTGCATAGGCAAGCAGGGTTAATGAAGTGAATTCCGGGTTTGAATCAAGCTTTAGGGAATACTCAATGATATGCTTGTGAACACCATTCTCGCCTGAAGCACCGCTTCTGAAAACAAAACCTCCATGCGGCATTTTGCCATGTTCCGCAAGAAGGATCTCCTGTGAAACAAACTTGACGGTGGTTTCATATTCATCAAAGTAATTTGGCATGGTCTTTATCTCGTTCTCAATTAATTTGAGATCGGCTCCTTCTTCTGCAACTACGTAACACAATCTGGTATGTTTCTGTCGTGTTGTTAGATCAGGATTATCGCCCCTTCTAACCTTTTCGACAGCTGTATCAACAGGAATTGTATATTGCTTTGCGTCCTTTACTCCTTTTATTCTTCTTATGGCATCGGAATGCCCCTGGCTTACCCCTGGTCCCCAGAAAGTATAATCCCTCCCCCGGGGAAGAATGCAATTTGAGTAGACCCGTGCAACCGAAAACATACCAGGATCCCAGCCAACCGAGATTATGCTGACATGTTTTGAATCGAGAGCAGCCTCATTTACCATACTGTAAAATTCAGGTATGCGGGCATGGGTGTCAAAACTATCGACTGTGTTGAACATTTTTGCTATAAACGGAGTCTGTTCTGTAAGATCGGTTGCGCTTCCCCCGCAGAGGATCATAACGTCAATTTTTCCCTCAAAGCTACATAATTCGTCAAACCTGCAGACCGGGACATTCAATGACCGGATTCTGATACTTTCCGGATCACGTCTGGTAAAAACAGCAATAAGTTCCATATCAGTATTCTGTTCCAGACCTGATTCAACTCCCCTGCCTAAATTACCATAGCCGGTTATCCCGATTTTTATTTTTCTCATTGCATCAGAATTTTAATTTCAATAACATTAACCTTCTTTTCATCTCATTTATTACTTCCCTCTCTTCGGTTATTGAATCTGCTTCGAATGTTACTGAGAATCTGATATATCTGCCTGCATCATCCCATGGAACTGTTGATATCAATGATTCACCTATCAGATATTCTGAAAATTCAGATGCTGTTTCGAATACTTTTCCATTCTCTGTTCCTGATGGAGCTTTTACATAGCAGTAGAATGTACCTCCTGGTTTTTTTGCATCAAATCCCACTTCTTTTAGTGCATCTACCAGCATGTTGAATCTCCTGGAATATTTGGCTATTGTCTTCTCAGTTATTTCCGGATGATTTAAAGCATGGATAGCTGCCTTCTGAATGGCTCTGAACTGGCCAGAGTCGGAGTTATCCTTAACGGTTGCATAAGCTTTGACTGCTTTGCGATTACCGCAGATAAAACCGATTCTCCATCCGGTCATGTTAAAAGCTTTAGATAATGAATGAACTTCCATTCCGACATCGAGAGCACCCCTTGCTGAAAGGAAACTAATTGGTTTTTTCCTGTCATAGGTAAGTGCACCGTAAGCTGCGTCATTGACAACAATAATGTTGTTTTTTCTTGCAAAATCAACCACATGCTCAAAAAAATCCATTGATGCAGTTGCGCCCGTTGGATTATTGGGATAATTAATATAAAGAAGCTTGGCTCTGCTTAGCACACGGGCCGGGATATTATCCAGGTCAGGCAGGAATGAATTTGATTCCAGGAGCGGCAGGTTGAATACTTCCCCTCCCAGGTAATTTGTGTAGGTTGCAGTGACCGGGTAGCCCGGAATCGTTGTAAGCAGAATGTCACCGGGATTTATGAAGCATAACGGGATCATTGCCAGAATTGGTTTGGATCCTATCCCGTGTATGATATGTTCTGAAGGATTAAGTCCCTGAACCCCATATATTCTCTCCATATAATGTGATGCGGCTTCCTGGAATTCCGGTATGCCGTTATCGGCATACCAGCGGTTTTCAGCTTTGCCAGCCTCCCGGGAAAGAGCCTCAACAACTTCTTTGTCGGCGGGCCAGTCGGGCTCGCCTACGCCCATATCTATAAGCATCATTTCAGGGTGTGATTTTCTGGCTGCAGCTTTTGCCCTCTTTATAAGCTCAAACTTGTATATTTCGGTCGACTTTCCAAAATTTATTCCGCCTAGTCTTTCCGAAATCTTGTCATCAAAAAAACTGTCCATTTTCTGATTTTTTTCCTGGATCATAGAAATAATCGGCAAAAGTAATAAAAGTTACAGCTTTTGACATCCCATTGATCATATAATAGATCTGTATCAGGCATAATTGACTTTTCAGGGACAATTGTACTTTAAATCGGGCAATCGGTTTTCCTTTTTAATTTGAATGATAGAAATTAATTTAAGAGCAATTGATGTGATAAATTACTTTTAAAGTTGAAAAAAGAAGATTAAATTTGATATAGTTTACGATTCCGGTTCTTTAAAGTAGTATGATCTGTTGGATGAATGTTCCCTAAAACATAATATTATGAGCAAATACGTTTATTTAACATGTACCCCTGAAGCACTTGTGGCTTCAATGCTCCCCCCTGAAGGATTTGGAATGTATCTCTCGACCGGAACCAAAAAACGGAATAAAGGACAGACTATTTTCTTTGAAGTCGATCTAGGCCAGATTGAAGACATGATCGACATGGAGAGTCTTGAAAAAAGATGTGTTGCCAAAGAGGATGGCAGTCCAAAAAGTTCTGTTTACCTTTCGGTTTACAGGGCTCTGGAGACTATTCCGCTATCATCACTTAAAAGCCTTTACCTTACAACCGATCATGGTACGGCTCTTGAACTGAAAAAGACTGTATACGACAAAAGCAGGGAAGACCCCAATGCCCTTCACCTTTATCAGGAACTATGTCCGGTTACTCCTCTTGTTGCCAGCGGTCTTCCACCTTCGGTTTTCCTGAAGGTACTTACTGACGGCTCCAGGCCGATTGTTCTTCCAAAGCTGTTTTTTGTCGAGCTTAAGCTTGGTGAGCTTGCCACAAATCCCCTTTATGGTTCAGCCGAACAACTGCCATATTCAAATATTGGGCACCTCAGGGATTGTCTCGAAATTCTGAGAGGCGAATATGAAAAACACATGAAAACCGTACAGAGGATATATTCCGGAATACTCCTCTACAGAACCATTGAGACCGGGTTCTATGTAGGGTCGAAGGATGAGGTTTACTATTATCCATATCCTTCCATGAAGGAGCTTGAGGATATCAACTATGAATTTTTCCGCGAAATCTGAGAATAAGCTTAATTAACCCGACGGATAATTCGTAAGTACGCATCAAGGGTTAAACCAGATTGAGCAGCAAAAGGGAAAATATAATATCCCGATTACCGGCTGTTTTAAGAATATATTTTTTTTCATTTGCATAAATGAAAATCTGAATTAGTTTTGTACCGGCAAAATTTTTTCATATCTAAACCTATAATTTTTTCAATTTAAAAGACAAATATCATGATTAGTAGTATTTTTTGGATCGTGCCTGTCTCAGCATTGCTGGCATTGCTTTTTGCCTGGATATTCTACAGAAATATGAAGTTGCAGGAAGAAGGAAATGACAGGATGAAAGAGATTGCTGCCTATGTCAGGGAAGGAGCTATGGCCTACCTGAATCGTCAGTATTCAGTAGTTATCAAGGTTTTTATAATTCTTGTTGTGCTGCTGACTATTCTGGCCTATTTTGGAATTCAGAATCCGTTCGTTCCGATTGCATTTTTAACGGGAGGTTTCTTTTCCGGTCTTTGCGGTTACCTGGGTATGAAAACTGCAACATTTGCTTCCAACAGGACAGCATGGGCTGCATCAAAATCTCTTAACAAGGGGCTGCAGGTTGCTTTAAGAAGCGGTGCGGTGATGGGACTTGTTGTTGTAGGTTTTGGTCTTCTCGACATAGCAATTTGGTTCCTAATCCTTAATGGTCTGGTGTTCACTCCCGAGCACATGGATGCAGGTCTTAAATTCCTGGGGCTTACTTTTGTTCATCCGGGTACTACTGAGCATGAAAAACTAATAGAAATAACAGCAGTAATGCTGACATTCGGTATGGGAGCATCAACCCAGGCTCTATTTGCACGTGTGGGAGGTGGTATTTTTACCAAAGCTGCCGACGTGGGTGCTGACCTGGTTGGTAAGGTTGAAGCAGGCATACCTGAGGATGATCCAAGGAATCCTGCCACGATTGCAGACAATGTTGGTGATAATGTGGGAGATGTTGCCGGTATGGGTGCCGACCTCTATGAATCATATGCAGGTTCAATTCTGGCTACTGCGGCCCTCGGAGCTGCCCTGCCTGCTATCACCGGCGAGCTTCAGATGAGGGCTGTTATTGCGCCGATGCTTGTATCAGCAATTGGAATCATTCTTTCTATTGCCGGAGTTTATCTGGTCAGGACAAAAGAATCGGCCACTCCTAAAACTCTTTTACGTGCGCTCCTTCTTGGTACAGGTGGAAGCTCTGCTTTTATTTTGGTTGTACTGGCAGTTATGGCTGCATTTAACTGGATTACATGGGGAGTTTTTGGAGCTGCAGTCTCAGGTCTGATAGCAGGTGTCATAATAGGCCAGTCAACGGAATATTTTACATCGGATGGAAATAAACCTACCCAGGGTATAGCAAAACAGGCTCAACAGGGGCCGGCTACAGTAATAATAGAAGGTATGGCTGTTGGCATGCAATCTACATGGATCCCGGTTATTACCATTGTAGCTGGAATTATTGCTGCCTACGGATTTGCAGGAGGATTCACCAATTTTGGAATGGGTGTATATGGTATTGGATTTGCGGCTGTCGGAATGCTTTCAACCCTTGGCATTACACTTGCTACCGACGCTTTCGGCCCAATCGCAGATAATGCGGGTGGTAATGCTGAAATGTCTGAGCTTCCCAAGGAAGTACGAGAAAGGACTGATGCTCTTGACGGTCTGGGAAATACAACCGCTGCCACTGGAAAAGGATTTGCCATTGGTTCTGCTGCCCTTACAGCACTTGCTCTGATGGCTGCCTATATGGAGGAGGTCAGGTTATGGCTGGGAAGACTTATTGACAAGGCACCTGAAGGATTCAAACAAATAGGCGATACCCTCTTTTATAAAAGTACCATTCCTCAGGTACAGGATGGACAAGTTGCTGTTAATATTACGACAGCAACAATAAGGGACTTCGCAAGTGCGTATGATCTTTCACTTTTCAATCCAATTCTTCTTGGCGGAGTATTCATTGGAGCCATGATGGCATTCTTGTTCAGTGCAATGAGTATGAAAGCTGTTGGACGGGCCGCTGGAAAGATGGTTGATGAAGTACGCCGCCAGTTCCGTGAAATTCCTGGTATAATGGACGGTAAGGCAAAACCTGACTATGCAAAATGTGTTGAAATATCTACCGCGGGCGCACAGAGTGAGATGCTTGTTCCTTCACTAATAGCAATTGCTGTTCCTTTGTTGGTTGGGGTTCTGTTTGGGGTACCCGGTGTTATCGGTCTGCTGGCAGGAGGTTTGAGCTCAGGCTTTGTTCTTGCAAGTATGCTTAACAACTCAGGTGGTGCATGGGATAACGCCAAGAAATACATCGAACGCGGAAACTACGGCGGCAAAAAGAGCGATCCTCATAAAGCTTCAGTAGTGGGCGATACAGTGGGCGATCCCTTCAAAGATACTTCCGGTCCGTCACTTAATATACTTATTAAGCTTATGTCGATGGTTTCAGTTGTCCTTACAGGCATGACAGTTGCTTTAAGCATACTGGGTTAAGAAATTACTGAAACGCTTATCAGAAGGTTGTATTAGAAGTATGAAATAATTACACAGTTAAAGGAGCCACGCCAGGTACGCGGACTAGTAAATATTGGTGAATATTATCTTGAGACCTGGAGATAAAACGCGGTGACCTTTGCTGCAGCCTGCAGGGCTCATTAGGGCAGGAATAATAACAGATGATTACTTCTGATACAACCTTTTATTTTCGCCAGACCGTATTATTAAATCATAGTAATAAATCCCCTGGTAATGAGTGTTATTCCATCATTGGATGATATAATGTCAGCTCACAGAAGGATCGGTTCATTTATAAACCGGACTCCGGTGATGACCTCGGGTCAGCTGAACAGGATCTATGGATGCTCTCTTTTTTTTAAATGCGAAAATTTTCAAAAAGTAGGTGCATTCAAGTTCAGGGGTGCTCTAAATGCCGTAATGCTGCTGAATGAAGAACAGAAGCAAAAAGGAGTGGTAACACATTCCTCAGGGAACCATGCTGCCGCATTGTCTCTGGCAGCCGGGATGAACGGAATAAGAGCTTATATCGTAATGCCTGATACCGCCCCCGGGGTTAAGAAAGACGCAGTAGCAGGATACGGTGCTGAAATCACTTTCTGCAGCCCCACCCTGGAAGCAAGGGAATCAACTTGCAGGATCATAATGAACGAAAAGGGAGCCACTCTTATTCACCCGTATGACAATTTCAATGTTATATGTGGGCAGGGAACTGCTGCAAAAGAGCTTCTGGAAGATATAAATGACCTGGATGTTGTTGTTGCACCGGTGGGTGGCGGAGGGCTGCTGAGCGGTACTTCATGCTGTGTTAAGGGCGTGAGTAAAGATATCTCAGTTATAGGCGCTGAACCTGTTAATGCAAACGACGCCTGGAAATCATTCAAAACAGGGATGCTCACCCCTTCTGTTAATCCTGTAACAATAGCCGACGGATTACTTACATCACTCAGTGAGCTTACATTTGAGATTATAAGGAAAAATGTAAATGATATTCTTACTGTCTCTGAAGAGTCAATTAAAGAGGCAATGAAGCTGATATGGGAACGAATGAAAATAGTTGTTGAACCATCTTCAGCAACAGTTCTGGCGGCAATAGGCGAAAATCCCGGATCGTTTAGGGGCAAAAGGATTGGGCTAATTATTTCCGGAGGCAATGTAGATCTCTCCAGACTTCCTTTTTAATTTCTTTTTCTGAAATATGCAATGATTGGATAATGATCTGAATACCTTACTTTCATTATTTCAAACTGCCTGCATTCAAGGTTATCATCATACAGAATATAATCAATCCTGTTTGGAGGATAGTTGCCCTTATAGGTAAATCCTGCACCGAATCCCGAGGTCAGAAAAGAATCGTTCAGTCCTTTGCGTATTTTCCTGTAAGAAAATGAAACCGGGGTATCATTGAAATCACCGGCAACGATAACCGGATGCGGTGTTCTGTTTATCCAATCCTTCAGTATCTGGGCCTGTGAGGCTCGTTTTACAAATCCCTGTTTCAGATTGACAGAAATGTTCTTTAGTTCGCTCATCGTCTCTTTATCGCCTGATGATTCGGTTATCTCTGAAAGAAATGACCTTTCCATCTTTTGCAGTCTGAATGACTGAAGGTGATTGTTGAATATCCTGAAAGTATCCTGGTTGATAAGTATGTCGGTGAAAATAGACAAGCTTGAAGAGTTCGGGTGAACGATATCTCCTTTACTGATAATTGGAAATCTTGTCAGGGTTGCAATACCGTAATACCGATTTTGGGCTGTACGGATAACTTTTATATGCGAATTATACCGGTTTCCGAGTGAAGATCTAAGTTCCGTAACCTTTTTTTGCAGATCGCCTTGAATATAAAGCTCCTGAAGACAGATTATTTCAGGTTGCTGGTTTTTGAGCAATTCCATTACCTTCTTTTCAGAGCTGACAGGTTTTTTGTTTTCATAATAATTAAACAGTCTGAGATTGTAGCTAAGAATTTTGAAAGTACCGGTTTTGTCACCCGGAGGCCTGCTTAACTTAATGTAGTTTGAAAAATGAGTAAACCCAATAGCTATAACGGCAACCGATATGAATGCTTCGAACCTTAGCAGGATTAGCCAAAAAAGGGCAAACAATATGTTTATCAGAAGAAGATATGGGTAAGCTAATCCCATAAGGGCGGGAAAAGCAAAGGCATCGGGCCTGATATGAACCGAAAGGTATGATATCAGTAGAGCCATTGCGAAAAGAATATTTACCGCAAACACAATTTTGTAAACAAGCTTTCTCACGCCACCTTTTTAAATCAACACGAAAATATCGTATAGGTCTTAAACTAAATCATAAATGCATTGTTTTTTGATAAGACAGCTAAAATTATATTTGAATGACTTAAAAAAACGGATCAGTTTTTCTTCTGGCTCTCCCTAAAGAGGAAATCCTTTTCCTCTCTTGTCAGGGAATCATATCCGCCTTTCGATATTTTGTCGAGGATTATATTGATTCTATCCTGGCGCTCTGCCTTTATTTTATTGTATTCATAATCATTTACAGGTTTCTTATATGATACCTTCATTTTTTTCTTTGGCCTGAAAGTGGTGACAACAAAATCGATCGCCCGGTTGATCCATTTTCCAAGGTCGCGGCCCTGACGTAAGCTGACAGTGTATACATAACCAAACAAAGCACCTCCCATATGTGCAAGTTTACCTCCGGAGTTTACTGAAAAATCAAGGACCGATGTAAGCACAAATATCCCCAGTGCCAGATATTTAATCTTTATCCTTCCAAACAGAAAAAGGTTGACAGAATAATCTGGGACATAGGCGGCTATTGAGATCACTACTGCCATAACCGATGCTGATGCACCTATGGCAACTGATATTCCAGTTACACTTTCGAAAACAGGAAAAATATTGAATGAAAGAATATAAACTATTGCACCGGATAGTCCACCCAACAGATAAACAGCTACAAGTTTTTTCTGATCCAGGTATTCAAGAAATATTGTTCCAAACCAGTACAGCCACAGAAGGTTGAAGAGGATATGGAGAATATCCTTATGGGTGAACATATAAGTTATGAGTGTCCATGGTCTTTTCAACAGGGCTGGTATTGATGCGGGGACTGAAAGGACATTTACAATTTTCGTCTGAAGTTCCTGGTTGTTTAGCAGGAAGGATATTATGGATCCCGCAACTATAAGAATGAAAACTGCAATGTTTGTGTAAATGAGCCTTGTAAGGCTTGTCCCTTTTCTGAATGAAAACCTTAGGTCATCAATGATACCCATCAGTATAGAGTTTTTGTAGTTTTTCTCCAGTATCTTATGAGTACATATCCGAATAACATTCCTCCCAGGTGAGCTGCATGGGCAATGTTACTTCCCGGTTGTGTCACTGCGAGATAGAGTTCAATAGCACCATAGCCCAGAACAAAATATTTTGCTTTTATGGGGATTGGAGGAAAAAGAAGCATAAGCTGTGTATTGGGGAAGAGAACCCCGAAGGCAAGGAGTACACCAAATACTGCTCCTGAAGCTCCCACGGTTGGAACATTTAGCAGCATCTGAAGTTTTTTCATTGCTTCGTTTGTAAAAACTTTTCCTTCACTCAGATATGATGCGCCATCATTGATCACCAGCTGGAGCTGATCCGGACTGAGAAAGTTCATGGCTTTATTGTACTGGAACATTATCACCGTTTCATGAACCAGTGCCGCACCAAGTCCACAGATCATGTAATAGATGAAAAAACGTCTGGGTCCCCAAACACTTTCAAGAATTCCACCGAACATGTATAGGGCAAACATGTTGAAAAAAAGATGCAGGAAATTACCGTGCATAAACATGTGTGTAAGGATCTGAATTGGCATGAACTGGTCAGACTTGGGGTAATACAAACCCAGTATCACGTTAAGGTCGGTACCGAATACGCTTTTTGATGCCCAGTTAGCCAGAAGCATCAGGACATTCAGGAGAATGAGATTTTTTACTACCGGTGGTAATGCTGAAAAGCCTCTGCCATATCCATTCATCAGGTACTAGATTTTGTTTGATTGTTTAGTTATCCGGGCAAAGATACTATTATCAATTTATCCGGCAATATAAGATCCTTAACATGGAGGAATAAGAGTTAGCTTAAGTTTTTATTTAAACTTTTGCTCAATATCGTCAATAGTGAAGATATGTAATACAGGTTTCCCTCCCGGAGAATAGTTTGGGGAGCTGCATGCAAAGAGAGCATCGAAGAGATCTTCCATTTCATTTTTAAAAAGCACTCTCCCGTAGGGAATTGACGATGCAGCAGCCATTGCAGCTGCAACTTTATTTTTTACCCCTGTAGAAAGATCTGACGATGAACCTTTATATTCCTCAAGGAACTTTTCCAGTAAAGAACCCGGGTCAGTTATGTTTAATCCTGCAGGGAGTCCTGTTAAAATGATCTTACCAGGACCGGAAAGCCTGAACTTGATGCCGATCTTCAGCAAATCTTCTTCTATTTCCTTGATAACAAAAAAATCTGCAGGGTTCAAACTGATCTTTACAGGAAACAATTCTGTCTGACTGGCACTTAAAGACCCAGTGTTTTCAAGCATTTTTTCAAACAGGATCCTTTCATGGGCTCTCTTCTGGTCGATTATCATAAGACCCGATTTAACTGGGCAGGCAATATATCTGTTGGCTATCTGGAAAAACTTCCTGTCCTGCTCCCGGAGTGAAGGTTCGTGGCCTGGAATTTCAGGCGGTGGGAAAAGTTTCTCCCAGTGGGCAGTGTTCTTACTTTCAAAATTTTCAATGAATCTTTGTTTATGTCTGCCAACCTCTTCTCCGGAGAATGGGTCATAATGTTTGTTTATTGTTATTTGAGGAGGCTCAGGGATATCTCCCTGCATAGTTCTAACAGGAATGTCAATTAACATCTCATTCCCGAAATCAATTGATGGCACAATATTAAACCTTCCAAGAGCTTCCCTGACAGATGCCATTAGAATCTGCCATATAGAACGTTCATCGTCGAATTTGATCTCGGTTTTTGTAGGATGAATGTTAATGTCAATTGACGCAGGATCGATTTCCAAGAATATAAAATAGGAAGGGATAGCTTCAGCCGGCAGAATATTCTGATATGCCTCAATGACGGCTTTATGAAAATAAGGATGTTTCATAAAGCGATTGTTGACGAAGAAGAATTGTTCTCCATATGTTCGGCGTGCATTTTCGGGTTTTCCTATAAATCCACTGATATTAACCAGGCTGGTGGAAGTGTCGAGTGTTATAAGATCATTGTTTATCTGTTTGCCGAATACTCCAATAATTCTTTGCCTCCTGTTGGAGGCAGGAAGATTATATATTTCTTCGTTATTGTGAAGCATCTGGAACCTTATTTCAGGATGGGCCAAGGCAATTTTCTGAAACTCGATCACTATATGCCTCATTTCCGTATTGTCGGATTTGAGAAATTTTCTTCTTGCAGGTATATTAAAGAACAGATTTTTCACAGAAAAGGATGAACCCGGGTTGCAGCTGCACGGTTCCTGGGTCTCAACCTTCGAGCCACTGATAATGATTAATGTTCCTTCTTCGGCGTTTGCCTTCCTGGTTCTGAGTTCAACCATCGAAACTGCAGCTATTGAGGCAAGTGCTTCTCCCCTGAAACCTTTTGTCCTGATAGCAAAAAGATCGTTGGCTGAACTTATCTTGGATGTAGCATGCCTTTCGAAAGACAACCTGGCGTCAGTCTCAGACATTCCTGATCCATTGTCAATTACCTGAATGAGAGTTTTTCCCGAATCCTTGATTACAAGTACAATGTTACCGGAGCCTGCATCCACGGAGTTTTCCATAAGTTCTTTAACAACAGATGCAGGTCTTTGTATCACTTCTCCGGCAGCAATCTGGTTTGCTACGGAATCGGGTAAAAGTCTGATTATATCAGCCATTTGCAGTGTATAATAAATGCTTTTCGCGATCCGCTACATTTACAGCCTACAAATATATATATTTGCTGCATTTACCACTGATCTATCAAAACCTGATCATCTTATCAAGATGATAATATTTGAGTATCTTTGAATAAATTCCTTATGTGAGATGAATAGACTTGTTTTGTTCTCATGTATCCTGATAATTCTGATTTGCAGCTGTAAAAGGAAGCCTGGTGAAAACGAACTGAAGGTAATTTCCCTGAATATCAGGTATGACAATCCTGATGACAGCCTGAATGCATGGCCAAACAGGATACCTTTAATACTAAAGTTTTTTAATGACGAGAATCCTGACATCATAGGTTTGCAGGAGGTTCTGGTTCATCAGTATGAGTTCCTTGATTCGGTTTGGACGGATTACAGTTCGGTTGGAGTCGGAAGGGATGACGGTGTAAAATCGGGCGAAATGAATCCTGTATTTTTCAAGAAAGATAAGTTTGATCTTATACGGTCAAAAACTTTCTGGCTTTCAGAAACTCCCGAAGTCCCTGGTTCAATATCATGGGGGGCCGGATTGCCCCGGATAGTGACATGGATAGAACTATCTGACAGAACCACCCACACGCATTTCTATTTTTTCAATACACATTTTGCACATGATTCCGATTCAGCAAGGATAAGAAGTTCTGAACTGTTGTTAAGCAAAGTTGACAGCCTTGCTGCAGGATTTCCTTTTATAATTACTGGAGATTTCAATATGATTCATTCGAGCAGGGGTTATTCAATTCTTACCGATCCTTATGAGAGTGTTCCGCTCCTGGCCGACGCCTATGCGATAACCGAGAAAAGACCGGTTGGTCCGGCTTATACGTTCAATGGTTTTTCAGAAAAATCAAGTCCGGGTAGAATTGATTTTATTTTTGTAAGAAACGGGATGAAAGTTCTTGAGCACAGGGTATTCATCAGAAAAGAACATGGAATCTACATTTCAGATCACTGGCCTGTTATGGCGGTGATTGAATTAAAGTCGCCGGAACAGAAATAATTGGATTTTTGTACCAGACTGAAATTATAGAGTAGGAGTTTAGCTAAATGTGTCACATGTTTTGACGGTTATTATTAGAAATTATAAATTTGTGTGGTGCATATGAGGTAGAAACATTAAAATCAGATAATCATGAAAGTAGAAGGCAGGCGAACCAGCGGCAATATAGAAGACCGAAGGGGTATGTCAACCGGAAAAATGGCAGTTGGCGGAGGAATCGGGGCAATAGCTATAGCTGTTATTATTTTGTTGCTTGGAGGCGATCCCTCGCAGGTGGTTGAAACAATTCAGGGTCCGGTTACTGAGTCGGGTCCGGTATCAGCTTCTCCTGAAGAGGAGGCAATGGCGAATTTTGTATCGGTTGTTCTTGCCGGTACCGAGGATGTATGGACCAGGATATTCAAAGAGTCGAACCTAACCTATCGTCAGCCAACACTGGTACTTTTCAGGGATCAGGTTCAGTCAGCATGCGGTTATGCAAGCGGCGCAAGCGGGCCTTTCTATTGTCCGGGTGATGAAAAAGTCTATATCGACCTGGCTTTTTTCGATGAACTGAAAACCAGATTCGGGGCTTACGGCGATTTTGCAGTTGCCTACGTGGTTGCCCATGAAATTGGGCATCATGTGCAAAACCTGCTGGGTATACTTAATGAGGTAAACAGCCGGCGCTCACGTATGGATCAGGTCAGTGCCAACAAATTGCTTGTAAGGCTTGAACTGCAGGCTGACTTTCTTGCAGGTATGTGGGCCCATTATGATCAGAAAATGTTCAATTCTATTGAGGAAGGCGATATTGAGGAGGCAATGAATGCAGCAGCCTCGGTAGGCGATGATGTACTCCAGAAAAGGTATCAGGGAAGGGTAATTCCAGATGCATTCACACACGGATCTGCAGCACAACGAAAGGAATGGTTCAGAAGGGGCTATACGACAGGAGATTTTGACAAAGGTGACACCTTCAATGCAAATATCTGAACTTTAAAGGGTATAAACATTCCAGACACACCCGTTTGCAAAACTTTCCGATTTCTTTAGTTTAAGATTGACATTTCCGGCAATATCAGAAAAGGCAAGGTAACCTGATTTTCCGACTATCAGCGGATGAATCAGCATGCTTATTTCTTTTACCATTTGTAGATTTATAAGCAGATTCACAAGTACCTTACCGGTATCGGTAAGGATTTTATTTATTCCGAATTGTTCATTGAGCAGTTCAAGAGCATGTTTAATATCTGCCTTATACTGCCCTGCAACAATAAATCTGTAATTCCTTTCTTTCAGGTGATTGATGTAATCTGCAGGAGTAGATTCACAAACAATGAGGATGACATCTCTGCAATATTCGAATCTGCGGCAGGTATGTAGCATCCCCTTCAGTTTAGCGCCTGAGTCAATAATTATCCACCAGGGAAGAGTACTGTTACGTAACGGTTGTTCCAAATCTCCGGGCAGTTCCATAGGTATACCTTCTCCAAACATCTCATTACCGGCAATGATTGTGGAGGAACCGATGAGATGGGCGTCGGGCCTGTACTCACCTGCTATTCGGTAATGAAGCTCCATGTCGGGCATAAATCCTGTCAGTGATCCGTCGAGGCTGATGGAATTATGAATAATAATTTCAGGTTTCATACGAAGATAGAATAACAAATTAGTGAATAGTTATCAGTTTATGTGGAGGCTTCATGTTCTTTTGCGTTTATAACATAAATGTTTCATTTGCCAATAATTCTGCTGAGTTAATGAATTTATCTTAAATTTGTTGATAAGCTTAAAAGTATAAAAAAAGTTGCTATGAGAAAAAGGAATTTTTGTCCAGGGTTGATAATGATATGCCTTATTGGATTCATTGGCCTTTCAAATTACGGTTCAGCTTTTGCACAGGATGAACAGGGGTTGGCTGTTATTAAGAAATGCGCTGATTTCGTTATATCTGGTGAAGGGAAGTCGGAGATGTGGAAGAACACTGACTGGATCCGTCTCAGCAGGCAGGATCAGAGCAAGGTTGATTACCAGACTAAAGTAAAGGTTCTTTATTCGGAAACCGGCATCTATTTTCTTTTCGACTGCGAAGACACGAAGCTGACAGCAACGCTTAAAGGTGACAATCTAGATCTATACAATGAAGATGTTGTAGAAGTTTTTCTATGGACTGATGAGAGTTTCCCGGTCTATTTTGAATATGAAATATCGCCTTTGGATTATGAACTACCGATAATTGTTCCCAATAATAAGGGCACATTTCTTGGGTGGCTTCCGTGGCATTATGAAGGGGACCGAAGGGTTCAGCATGCGACATTGGTGAAGGGAGGCCCCAGGGAGAGCGGTGCTTCTGTAAAGGGGTGGATGGCTGAGTTTTTCATACCTTACAAGCTTCTGGCGCCGATGGGTAATGTTCCTCCGGTTTCGGGCACTAAATGGAGGGCCAACATGTACAGGATTGATTATGATCAGGGAGCTGCGCATTTTTCATGGCAGAAGACTTCGGGGTCATTTCATGAGTACAATAGGTTCGGAACTTTCATTTTCGAGTAGAAATCTGTTTTTAATGTGGTATTAAAGCTGATAGTGAATCAGTTTTATCTCTGATTTTTTAATGCCGGGGGAGAAGTCCTGTCTATCTTATTCAAAAAACATGATATTGGTAAAATAAAATATATTGAAAAATTATTATAATATAATATAAATAATATATTTTTGTTATATATAAGAATCTTTAATATAAGAATAGTATGATATCAAGCGAACTTTTAAAGGGATCACTGAAGACGATCGTCCTCAAGGTACTCAAAGAAGAAGGCCCGATGCACGGATATGCAATAACACAGAAAGTAGAGGAAATCACCAACGGTAAAATCAAACTTACTTTCGGCGCTATCTATCCGATCCTGCATAAACTTGAAAGTGAAAAAATCCTCGTTACCGCTTCTGAAATCTATAACAACAGAATGAGAATCCATTACAGCCTCACCCCCAAAGGCCATTCTGTCGTTGCCCAGAAAATAACGGAACTGACAGAGTTTGTTGAATCACTTCAAAAGTTAATGGAACCCCGACCGGGTTTAAGCTATGCCTGAACTAAGCCCCAGCGAAGTAGATCTTATAAGCCGGTATATTAAGAATCAGGACATAACATTCTCCCACCTTCCTGATGACCTTATCGACCATGTCTGCTGCGAGGTGGAAAACCTAATGAAAAGCGGAATGTCATTCAGAAACGCATACCTCGAAGCCCGGAAAAAAATAAGTCCGCGAAGACTCATTGAGATACAGCAAGAAACACTTTATGCAATCGATACAAAATACAGGAAAATGAAAAACACAATGAAAACCTCCGCTGTTGCCGGAACGATCCTGTTCGGCCTTGCATCCCTTTTTAAGATAATGCACTGGCCCCTTGCAGGAATCCTGATGACCCTTGGAGCATTTACCCTGGCCCTGGTATTTTTGCCTTCGGCACTCGCTGTCCTTTGGAAGGAATCACACAACCGTAAAAGATTGTTCCTTTTAATATCTGCCTTCTTTGCAGCATTTTTCTTTATTGCCGGAATACTCTTCAAGGTCCAGCACTGGCCCGGAGCAGGAATCATGATAACTCTTGCGGGTTTATCGGCAGTAATCTTCCTGATTCCTTCACTTCTCCTTACAAGGCTAAGAGATACGGGAATCAGGGAAAAAAAGCCTGTCTATGTGGTTGGTGCCATCGGCATCATGATTTATATCACGGGATTCCTGTTCAAGATGCAGCACTGGCCTTTGGCAGGTGTTCTGCTGATCTCCGGCTTTCTCATACTGTTTGCAATAGTTCTTCCCTGGTACACCAGGATATCATGGAAGAACGAAAACTTCATAAAAGCTGAGTTTATTTATCTGGTGATCGGTTCTCTTGCAATTGTCATTCCGGCTGCCCTTACAATGACAAATGTTCAAAATAACTACAATAAAGGCTATCTGTACAACAAAATCTACTTCACCCACCTGGGGCAGGAAAAGATTCTGTACGATTATCTGTATCAGGATAATATAAGATTTCTGACATCATACCGCGACTCGGCAAATTACACCAAACTGCAAAAGGTGCATAATGCCGGCTTTGAGATGATAGGCCTGATTAATAACATCGAAGAAAAAATGATTGGCTCGGCAGAAGGGAAACCATTCGTCCCTGTTGAAGAACCTTATCAGGTAGGCCAAAAAGAAATAAGGCAGGCTGTCAGCTATGAAGAACTAGCAGATCCTTTTAGTCCGATACCGGTAAAAGAATATCTTATTCCAGGAACATCCTCAAGATCCCAGCTGGAAAATGCCCTTGCTGAATACAGGAAGTTCCTCGCAGGATTAATATCCGAAAATGAAATGAGGAATCTTGATAAAACTCTCGATATTTCAACATACCTCCCGGTACAGGGAAGTGAGAATGAGAAAATATCCATGATGACAGGTCTTCACTCACTGGCCTTGCTCAAAAATGCTATTCTCACAGTTGAAAGAATAGTGATAAAAAGCCTGGATGACACCAAATAACAATGTAAATACTTATTAAGATGAAAAACAAGATATATACCCTGGGTCTGGTGACAACGATTGTTGTATTCCTGGGAACACTCTTTAAAATGTTGCACTGGCCGGGAGCAGGAATTTTGCTTACCGCCGGAATATTTGCGCTGGTATTCTTGTTTCTTCCTTTTGCACTGATTAACAACTATAAAGCAACAGAAAACAAGTGCAACAGATCACTGTACATTGTGACCTGGATCACTTGCCTGGTAGTTTTTACTGCCATGTTGTTTAAAATAATGCACTGGCCGGGAGCTGGATATGCGCTCCTGGTCTCACTTCCCTTTCCTTTTGTGGTTTTCCTTCCGGTATTTCTGGCTGTCACATCGAAGAATAAGAACTTCAATATTTACAACACGGTTGCAGTATTGTTTCTGCTTGCTTTGATATCAGCCATTTCAGGATTGCTGTCATTGAATGTATCCAAAGAAAGGATCATCGACAGCCTTAAAATATCAGGCAGTTACACCCGGCTGGAAGCAGTAATGGATGAAATTCCGGTTAAGTCCGGCAACTCGCTCATAGAAAGAAAGATAGATGAAACCCTGGCCCTGGCGGAAGAATATAAGTCGCTGATTTTAAGACACGAAGGCATTACAAAGGAACAGTGGAGAGCAAATCCTGAAATACTATTGGAATTGCGGTCACGGAAAGCTGCAACTGCGGCAATGCTGACTGGCAGGGAAGGCATGGTACAGAATGAACTAAAAGCAGCCATATCGGATCTTCTGGAACTGTTTGGGAAAGATTATCGCTTTGCACCATATACTTCACAAATAAAAGAGATAATTGGTATGGATGACTCGCAGGATGAGCAGTATATCTGGACGGATGCTCTTTTTAAAGGGGATGTTCAGCCATGGGTTCATGCATACCTCGACGGTCTTATTAAGAACCTGAAAATATTAAGACTACGGGTATAATATTGTATTATTATATA
>CAZTJT010000015.1:0-112233 GCA_964613785.1 uncultured Rikenellaceae bacterium | reverse complement strand
GGCCATCCGGGCAGTTACCGTTGAAATATTAAATTCAACAGGCTCGCGAAAATAATAAAAACTTTTGTCTTTCTACTTTTGTCTTTTATCTTTTGACAGGTCAAGAAGCTCCACCTTTCTGAATTCGACAGGATGGCTCTCCGCCTGCAGGCATATATATCCCTTGTCTATCAGAGTGCCTTCAGGCACCGGGTAGCCTTCATGTGCCCCTCCAACCTGAGGCCTGAAATACGTAAGGACGGTATCTCCCTCAATAATGTGATGTATCACACTGTCGCCCAGGACTACGAATTCGGCTTTTACCCATACATCACCATGGTATGTTCCGGAACTTGAAGTTATGCAGTGTTGGGTAATGAGCTGTCCGTCCATGACGATATTGGTACCAGGGGTGCATACATTCCCTGTTGACCGTTCTGCGGCTCCATCACCGCCAAGAAATTGGGCCTCGATTGACACGGGGAAGTCCTGGTCAACTCCCATCGATTCCGGTGATTGTGAATGCAGCATGACTCCGCTGTTCCTGTACGCCCATGAAGGTGCACCGGGAACCTGGTCGCCTGTGAAACGGTATTCGATCCTGAGTTTATATCTTGAAAATGGTTCTTTATAAAAGATATGGCCGAATTCATTCCGGAAGGTATCCAACCCTTCGTACCTCACCTTCATGAGACCATCTTCCACCCTGAAGATATTCATGAAATTATTGTTTAGTTCATAGCCCTTTATCTTGACGCTCCAGTCGTTAAGGTCCTTCCCGTTGAAGAGCTGTATCCAGTCCTGACTGCCTGATTGTTTTTTACTGCTGCATGAAATCAAAAGCAGCATTGCTGACATTATTGCGAAGGTTCTCATACGAAGTGTTTTTAGTTTTCTGTTATTGGGCTTAATAATAGTATTCCGGCAATCTGCTAAAACAGGATAAAGAAAGAAGGGTAAAAGCCATGCAATGATAGGTTATGCCTTAACCCTGTGCATAGGTGCTGCTTTCATCACCATTTCCCTTACAGCCTGTACAATGCTTTCAGTATCAAATCCGCATTCCCTGATCAGTTCCTGCTGTGTTCCCTGCTCAACAAAATAATCAGGAATGCCCAGACGTTTTACCTCAGCTGTGTAGTTATTGTCGCACATGAATTCAATGACAGCACTGCCAAAACCTCCTTTCAGGACACCATCTTCAATAGTGATGATTTTCCCGAATCTGCGAAAAACCGAATGAAGGGTCTCAAAGTCCAGCGGAGCAAGGAATCTCATGTCGTAATGAGCGATACTGATATCTTCATCAGCCAGTATTTTAGCAGCTTCGACAACAAAATTTCCGGGGTGTCCCAGGCTTAAAACTGCCATATCCCGGCCTTCACGGATCAATCTTGATTTTCCGATTTCAATTTCTGAAAAAGGTTTCTGCCAGTCCGCAACCATGCTGCTTCCTTTAGGATACCGTATGGAGAAAGGTCCGGTTACTTTTTCGAGCTGTGCGGTGTACAGCAGGTTTCTTAGTTCAAGTCCATCCATTGGAGCGCTCACGATCATGTTTGGGATACTCCTCATGAAAGCCAGGTCGAAAAAACCATGGTGTGTTGCACCGTCACTGCCCACAAGACCTCCCCGGTCAATACAGAAGATTACATGAAGGTTTTGAAGGGCCACATCGTGAATTACCTGATCGTAAGCTCTCTGAATGAATGAGGAGTAAATGTTGCAATAAGGGATCATACCCTGTGTTGCGAGTCCGGCGCTGAAAGTAACTGCATGCTGTTCCGCAATGCCAACATCATAGACCCTGTCGGGGATCTCCTTCATCATTATGCAGAGTGAACAGCCAGTGGTCATTGCAGGAGTGATTCCGGCTATCTTTTCATTGCTTTTTGCCAGTTCAAGGATACTGTTCCCGAAAATGTCCTGATATGTTGTAAAAGCATCTTTGGCCGGAGATTTTATAATGATACCGGTATTTTTATCGAACCGTCCGGGTGCATGATATTCAGTCTGGTTCTCCTCTGCTTTTTTAAAGCCTTTTCCCTTTATTGTCAGGCAGTGCAGGAGTTTGGGACCAGGTATCCTTTTCAGATCTTCAAGCACCTGTACAAGGTGAAGGATATCATGACCGTCAATAGGGCCGAAATACCTGAAATTCATTCCTTCAAACAGATTGCTTCTGTCGAGGATGGTGCTTTTGAATCCTGACTGTACCTGTTTGGCGAGCACCCTGGCATTTGGTCCTATTTTCCCGAATCTTCCCAGAACTGTCCAGATCCTGTCACGGAACCTGTTGTATGTTCTGCTGGTTGAAATGTCGAGAAGGTACTCTTTTAAAGCGCCAACATTCGGATCAATTGCAATGTTATTATCATTCAGGATCACAATAATGTCGGATTTTGCAATGCCGGCGTTATTAAGACCTTCGAATGCCTGCCCTGCTGTCATGGCTCCATCGCCTATTACAGCCACTACATGCCTTTTTTCGCCCTTTCGTTTGGATGCGACAGCCATACCGAGAGCAGCTGATATTGAAGTGGACGAATGGCCTGTACCGAAAGCATCATACTCACTCTCTGACATTTTAGGGAATCCGCTTATCCCTTTGTATTTTCTGTTTGTTGAAAATTTCTCCCTTCTTCCTGTAAGGATTTTATGTCCGTATGCCTGATGGCCTACGTCCCATATTACCTTATCATAAGGAGTATTAAAGACATAATGAAGAGCAACGGTAAGTTCAACCACTCCGAGGCTTGCCCCGAAATGCCCCGGATTATTGCTTACCACCTCAATAATATATTGCCGGAGTTCAGCACAAACTTTTACAAGATCAGCAGGTTTAAGCTTCCTGAGGTCATCAGGAGTTGAAATCTTAAACAGCAAATTCTCCTCCCCGTTCATCCTGATTTAAAAATATTTGCTCTGGTGCAAATATAACAATTATTATTGCCTGTTGTTTCGTAAGTCTATAAAGCCGATTTTCTTAATTTTGTTACATTGAACGACTGTTGAAAAGAAATTCTCAAGCTTGATTTGGCGTTAAAGATTAATCTGATCTTAAAATGAAGAAAAAAATATTCTGCGTCCTGGCATCTGCGCTGATAATGATGTCAGTCATATCCTGTGTTTCAGCAAAAAAATACCGCGAATTGCAGACTGTGAACAGACAAGCCATGATGGAACGCGATGATTTTAAAGCTGAGAATATTAAGCTACAAATGCTTAACAGGGAACTTGAGAATAAAGCCTCAGCGCTCGGGAACGAAATGGAGGAGATGAAGTACAGACTTTCAGTTGCGGAAATAGAAAGGAACAAGGCCAGGGATGAACTCAAAATCATTTCGGAAAGGCTGAATGACATGCAGAATGCGCATCAGGATCTGATCAGGGGCAATGTAAATGAAACCAGGAAGCTGCTGGCAGAACTGATAAGTGCACAGGAAAACCTGAGGCAAAAGGAAAATATTCTGCGGGAGCTTGAAACCTCGCTGGATCTGAAAAAGATCTCGCTGGATGAGCTTACTAATGAACTGGAAAAAAAGAATGCCAGGATGGCGGAGCTCGAAAAGATACTTAACGATCAGAGGAAGATAGTACAGGATCTCAGAAGCAAGGTGTCTGAGGCACTTCTTGGTTATGAAAATAACGGGCTTACTGTTGCTTCGAGGGATGGGAAAGTTTATGTATCGCTCGATGAAAAGCTTTTATTCAGGTCGGCCAGCTGGGAGATTGACGCAAACGGCAGGAGGGCTCTTAAAAATCTGGCCGGAGTCCTTGAGAAGAACCCTGGCATTCAGATAACAATTGAGGGGCATACTGACAATGTTCCGTATAATCCGGGTAATAGTCAGCTTAAAGATAACTGGGATCTTAGTGTTAAACGCGCAACAACAGTTGTCAGGGTTCTGCTTGAAGGGTCAAGGATCAGGCCTGAACGACTGACGGCAGCAGGCAGAAGTGAATATGTTCCTCTGGATGTTAACAATACGCCTGAAGGCCGTCAGAAGAACAGGAGAACAGAGATTATTCTCACTCCCGATCTTACTGAGCTTTATAAGCTGATAAATAAGTACTGAAGACTTTGGGGATTTCGGATTTCGGACTGCAGATTTGGTGATTCTTAAGTTGATAACCCTTAATACTTTCACTCCGAGAATTCCTGAAGCCTGACTTTCATGTTCTGAAGGGCCTGAAGAAGATTCTCTTCCGGTTTGAGAAAATCCTGATCACCCCAGAAATCAGGATCGTAACTGGTAATGGTTTTTGAGAATATAGAATGTATTGGGGCAAGTTCTTCTCTCTCGAATCGTGAAACGTTTTCGGTTTTCATGCCCGTTACAGCCATTTCAAAGAATACTTCAAAAGGTGAATTAAAAAGCCTCCTTTTCTCCCTCGATAAGAAGTTTAGGTCTCCCCGGACGTGGCTGAGAAAATATCTGCCATTGGCTTTACGGTAACTTACCGAATACCTTACAGATATCGGCCATGTTCTGAAACCTTTGGATGAGGTAGAAATAAAAGCATCTTTCATTTCGTTAAGAAATTCGGAGCTCAGTTCAAAATAAGTGTGAAGTATGGCAAAATCGGTAGTGTTAATAAAAACCGAACCCTTGAATTTTGGCAATTCGACGCCCTCTCTTGGTTCAAACTCAATTTCGTAAGCAGCTTCCTCATCGAAGGATATAATATCGGTAATCCGGTAGTTGTATTCCGGCATATTTGCAAAAAGAAGAAAGTCAAAAGGCGACTTTGCTCCGTCGAGTTGAAGACAAGTACTCAGACCAGCTTTAAGCCTGATGGTCAAAGTGTCTTTTAAGCTTATGTTTTCGATTTTACGGCTTTTTAATATTTTAATCTGGTCATTAAGCAAGGTGCCGGAATAAGGGCTTTTAAAAATTCTTATTATTGCCTCGGAGTATGATTGGAGTTTGTTTCTTTTAAGCACCCCTTCCCTGTAAAATGCGGTAAGTAAGGCTGGGCTTGTCCCATAATTTTTAGGGACAGAGTACAAAGCTTTGTTTATTACCTCCTGTGGTATCTGGTTCCTGATGATGATTTCGGGAATTGAGATGAACTCCCTTTTCATCATTATTGTGAAATTATCTGTAAATGTCTCTCTTACAGGAATTTCTTTGCCAATATACCCAAGATATGATATTACGATCGTATCTATTATGTTGGATGGAGTCATTTTAAGAACAAACTCTCCATTACTATTGGATACAGTGCCCTTGCCTTCATTTTTCAGTCCTATTGTTGCGTATGGCAGGGGTTCTCCTGATTCTTCGTCAAGGATAAGTCCGGCAATGGATTTAATATCAGACACTCTTATTGAATCAATATCCCGGAACTTTTTTCTGATTCCTTTTGAGATTATGATGAACCTGTCTATTACAGTATATTGGAGGGAGTCATTCTGAAATATTGTGTCAAGTATGGAATTAAGGCTTAAATCGATAAAACTCATGTTGGTTTTCCTTTCGGTATCGATCAGACGGCTGTCATAAGTAAAATTATACCCGGTTTGCCGGGTAATTATATTAAGTGCATCGCCTGTTTTAACAATTCCCCAATTAAAGGTGAATATTGAATCGAGAATTTTTTCCTGCCCTGTAAGTCCATGGGGGATGATCAGAATCATTATTAAAATGGCCTGAATATTTTTGAATATATAGCCATTGTTTGATGACATCCTTTTGTAAAAAGTTTATTTTATGGCAGAAAGATGATATGTATTATCGACTTTTGTAAAAGTAAGATTAAAACTAGCACAAATTAACCGGATTATTGTCTCCTGGGGCTGATTATCTATTGGTGATGTCCATGTTTTCAGAAGTATCTCCGGATCATCCGCAACAATATTCATGTTGTATACTTTTTTGAGATCATTGAAGACAGTTTCAAGTGTTTGTCCGTCATATACCAGCTTCCCTGTATTCCATGCCAGATAGTTTGGATCATTGTTAAGCACTTTCAATGACAAATTGTTTTTCATAGTTCCTATGAAGCCAGGATCGAGTTCTATGCTTTTGTTTCCGGAATTATCTGACAGAACAACTTTGCCGGTCTGAACATAAACTTCAACTGCTTCGCCGGAGTTGCTTGAAATTACGTTAAATGATGTTCCCTTTACTGTAACATTTGCTTTTCCGGCATCAACGATGAAGGGTTTTTCCGGATAAGGAGTAATATCAAAAAATGCTTCTCCCGAAAGGAATACTTTTCTTTCATTTTTACCTGGATTCTTATTGTAGGATATGCTTGTATTTCTGTTGAGATACACAATACTGCCGTCGGGAAGAGTAACCTGAAGGTTTTTCTGGTTCATTTCTGTGGCAACCACGATTCTGGAATTCATTATATTACGGTTGAAGATCATATATGCTGCAGCACTAAGGCTAAATAGTATAAGGATCCCTGCGGCAACTTTTAAAAGATAACTACTAGAAAATATTCTTCCTGCGGGAGATGGTTTTTCTAACAGTCCATTTTCGTTAAGCCTGTTAAGAAGTTTATTCCAGGCTTTGTCAACATCAATTTCCTTATAGTTGTTCGTCATTTGTAACTCTTTCCAGTTTTTAATTGTATCAAACCCGTCATTAGTTCTGAACCGGTTCAAAAGATTAATATCATTTGTGTTTTCATCTGAAAGGATTGAAGCCAGTTTTGCCCATTCCTTATCAGTATATTCCGGATATATTTTTTTCTTTTTCATTGTTGTGCCAATATTTTTCTGAATTCCCGGAGTGCTTTTCCCATGTTGGCTTCCACGGTTTTTACAGAGACTGACAGTTTTTCTGCTATTTCTGAATATTTAAGTCCTTCAAATCTGCTCATGCAAAAAATCTTTCCTGCTTTTTCAGGTAGTCTTTCAAGTATACGTGCAATTGCAGCCTGAAGGTCATTGTATATCAGTATATCGGATCCGTTTTCAGGGCTGTCGTTTTTCAGGTGAAGCATTTCTTCTGCATATTTACCAACAACTCTTTCATGTTCAATATGATGCATACACCTGTTATGTACAGCCCTGTAAAGGTATCCGTTCAAAGAACTCCTGATCATTAATTTTCTCCTGTCTTTCCATAGTCTGAAAAAAAGATCCTGAACCATTTCTTCAGCAGTATCCTGGTCTTTTACTATTGTCTTTGCATATTTCACAAGGGAAACGTAGGAGGATCTGAATAGTGATTCAAACTGTTTTACATCACCTTTTCTGATCCTCCTGACTATTTCAGAATCCCTTAACATACCAAAGAGTATAATTTTCCTGTTATTCCTTCCTGTCGCTGAATCTTAGTTTCCTGCTTAGCCGGCGGATAGCTGCCTCGATGCTCTGATCGGGTTCAATTACGTTATAGTCACCCCAGAATTCAGGATCGGTAAATGCTTCAACCTGTTCGGAGAAAACATCTGTAGGTCTTATCTTTTCCTTACCGGCTATTTTTATTACTTCTTCTGTTGTACGGTCGGTAACTGCGATCTCCGACATGGTTGTATAGAAGGTATTGAAAAGCTTTTTCTTCCAGTTCACCTTGAATTTTACTTCAGCTCTTGAATATGCAAAATACCATTTCCCGTCCTGTTCACGATACCTTGTCCTGTATGATGCAACTTCAGGAGTGACCTCCATTCCAAGGGGTTTTTTCCTTATGAAGATAGATGCAGCTGCCTCTTTGTTCTTCAGATTGAAACCGAATTCAGCCTCAGTAAGAGCATAGGTGTCGACCTCGATATAAAAGGATCCAAGGAAGAGGGGAATTTCAACAGATGGTTTTTGAATAAACTCGATAATATAATGAGGTTTTTCATCTATCTCCACGACCCCTGTAAGAGAGTAATCATAGTTTTTCATTGCTTCAAGGGTAAGAACCGATTCAGTATTCTTTACGATATCGAGTTGCAGAGTACTTACCGGGCCTCCCTGAAGCTTGAACAGGATTGTATCCATTTTACTGACATCCGATCCTTTCCTTCCCTTGTATATCCTGGCACCATCGAAACGAAGGTCGTTCGAGTACGGTGCTTTGAATATTTCCACTACAGCTTCTCCGATTGATACATAGGTTTTGTTTTTACGTATGGTTTCCCTGTAGAAGGCAGTCATCAGGTTCGGTTCATTGGTATAATTCCTGCTGAATCTGTAGATGGCATTTTTTACAATTTCTTCAGGATCCAGCGGTCGGACTATAATTTCCTTTATGGGAATAGGAGCTGCTGAAAGAGAGATAGTATTTTTATGACCATTCTCCCTGAGATCACTGATTGGAACAGTTTTGTTCTTGTATCCGAGAAATGTTATTTCCAGGTTCTTTGTCGCATCTGTCTCTGCAATTTTGATAATGAATTCTCCGTCAATATTGGTAACAGTTGCAACATTTGACTCCTTTACTGCGACAGAGGCAAAAACCAAAGGTGCTCCTGTTTCACTGTCAACGACTTTTCCCCTGTAAGTAAGGACCGATTGCTGGTCATTTTTATCTTTTTTTGAAAATATCCCTGCATAGGATGTCTGTCCGGCAAGGAAAAACATAATTAACAGTGATATGACCGAAAGATTCCTGAATTTTTTCATCCGAAAATAATTGATTTCTAAGGTCGGATGACTTGCCCCGCTGCAGCGAGGGAACTCGCGTGAAAGATCTTCATACTTGTTTGTATTTGCTAAACATTCTCGTTTCATGGCGTAAAATTATTAAGTTAAACTTTTTTTTTAAAATCATCAGTATTTACCGAGCTCTTTACATCACTAAGACCGTCAATTAATAATAAACCCTATCCTGCTGCAATAATTTTTTTAACTTCACTTTCTCAATTCAACACATGGCAGCCGGTTTTGTTAAAGCTTTCAATCTACTTTTATCCGGATCTTCGTACCTGCAGAGTGCTTTTTCAGGAAAACCGGGTGTAAGGGGAATGCCAGTTACAATTTCTGTCGAGCTTACAAACCATTGTAATCTTTGTTGTCCGGAGTGTTTATCAGGATCCGGGATGATGACACGGGAAAGGGGGTTTATGGATATCAGTCTATTCAGGAATATCTTAGGCGAAGTGGGTCCCTATCTTTACAATATTAGTCTTTATTTTCAGGGGGAGCCTATGATGCATCCTCAGTTCTTTGATTTTCTTGAGCATTCAAAGGAGTTCACCACAACCGTATCCACAAATGGTCATTTTCTGAGTGTAGAGAACTCGGAAAAGATAATCTCCTCGGGGCTTAACCGGCTAATAATCTCTCTTGACGGAATGGATCAGACTGTTTATTCGCGATACAGGAGAATGGGAGACTCAGGCAAGGTGATTGAAGGAATAGACAACGTGCTGGCTGCAAGAAAGAGACTTCATTCTTCATTGTCTGTTGAGATTCAGTTTCTGGTTAACCGGTTCAATGAGCATCAGATTTTTCAGGCAGAACAGTTTGCATATGAGAGGAATATTAAGCTAAGATTTAAGTCGATGCAGGTATTAAATGAAGAAAGAATTGAAGAATGGATGCCTGAAATAAGAAAATTCAGGCGCTATGAGGTTAAGGGAACGAGGTATACAATTAGAAGTTCTTTGCCTGACAGATGCAGAAGGGTATGGTTCAACCCTGTAGTAACATGGGACGGGAAAGTGATTCCTTGCTGTTTTGACAAGAATGCAGATTACGTAATGGGAGATTTAAACATTAATTCATTCAGGGAGATCTGGAATGGCTCAGAATATCAAAATTTCAGAAGCAGGATCCTTACTGAAAGGAGCCGGATTAATATATGCAGAAATTGCACTGAAGGTTTAAAGGGAGTAAATACCTGAATTCATACCGTCATAACATCTTTCTCCTTCAGAGCCATAACCTTGTCAACTTTGGCTGAGAAGTTATGTGTCATTTCCTGAACGGTTTCAGTAGCATCCTTTTCATGATCTTCAGGCAAACCTTCCCTAAGCATTCTTTTAAGCTCGTCATTGGCCCATTTTCTGGCATTTCTTATGCTTATTTTTGCTGTTTCCCCCTCATTTCGCACCTGTTTTACAAGTTGATGCCTTCTTTCTTCTGTTAGAGGAGGGATGTTTATCCTTATAACTTCGCCGTTATTGATTGGTGTAAGGCCAATATTCGCAGCCATAATCGCTTTCTCAATTGTTCCGAGCATGGTTTTTTCCCATGGTTGAATGAGAATTGTTTTTGGATCAGGTGTGTTGATATTGGAAACCTGTGAAAGGGGTGAGTTCACCCCGTAATAGTCGACAGTTATGCCATCAAGCAATGCAGGAGTTGCCCTTCCTGCACGAAGCCGTGCCAGTTCATGATCAAGATGATCAAGTGCTTTTTGCATCCTGTCTTTAGTTTCTTCAATAATCAATTCCAGTTCTTCGTTCATATGACAGAGGTTAGGTTGATAAACGTCTTTTATCCCATTTCGACTCTTTTGAGATCTTGTTACTTCAGGAAAACAAAATTAATAAAATAGTGTAATAATCAATAACCGGCTAATTGCAAACCAGAGTTCCTATATCATCACCCGATACCGCTTTCATCAAATTACCTCTGACGTTCATATTAAAAACAATAATTGGCATATTATTATCCCTGCACATGGTGAATGCAGTCGAATCCATAACTTTCAGTCTTCTGTCGATGGCTTCATCGAAGGAAATCTGTTTAAATCTTATGGCATTTCTGTTTTTTTCAGGATCGGCGTCGTAAACCCCGTCAACCCTTGTTCCTTTGAGCAGCACATCAGCGCCGATTTCAACCGCTCTGAGAGCTGATGCCGTATCAGTCGTAAAAAAAGGATTACCGGTACCCCCCGAAAGAATACAGACAATATTCTCATTCAGACAAGCTACAACTTTATCTCTGTTATAAAATTCCCCCACGGGTTCCATCCTTACCGATGTGAACACTTTTGCCTTCCCTCCCAGTTTTGTTATTGCACCTTCAAGAGCCAGGCTGTTTATTACAGTTGCCAGCATGCCCATCTGGTCGCCCTTGACCCTGTCAAATCCTGACCTGCTCCCGCTCAAGCCACGAAAAATATTTCCTCCTCCGGCAACAATGGCTACCTGACATCCTTCTCTGACTACTTCAACCACCTGTGCGGCATACTCTTCCAGAATGAGATCACTAATACCGCTACTTTTATCACCTGACAATGATTCGCCGCTTAGTTTGAGTAAAACCCTGGAGTATTTCATTTTTTTTATTTCTTTAAGTCTGTCTGAGAGATTATTTTCCTCAGACGGATCAGGTTCAGACAACGAAAATAATAAAATGGTTTTAATTTCTTAACTATTCCCGTCAGAGCCTCAAATTTGAATATTGTTGGGATTTTTTCATAAATTGGTATGAGTTTCTGAAAGAAAAGAATTTTAATTTTTTACCAGGTCAATTACTAGTTGAATAATTTCTAAAAGATATTTTAGTTAAAATGGGGAAAAATAACATTTTACCAATATGCATCATTCTATGTTTGATGCCGTTTTCACAGACAATTTCACAGGAGTCAGGTTCATTTTCAAAGCCTGCAGAAAGCATATTACGTCTTTCCGCTTCAAGACTGAACAATGGGGAGATTTTACTGATGAATTCAAGTCACCAGGATCTTGCATGGATGGATCTGCTTGAGAAATGTATCATAGAGCGTGACACCATGCTTATGACCCCGTTGCTGAAGGCAGCTGTAGATGATCCCGGTTACCGGTTCGATATCGAGGATGTACTAATGATCAGAGAATATATTGGACGACATCCTGAATCGAAAGACCTTATAGTGCGGATGCTAAAAGATGGAAGGCTGACCTGCGGGTCAACTTACCAGATGCCATATGAAGAAATGTACAGCGGAGAGTCTCTTACCAGGCAGTTTTACCTTGGAGCCAGATGGGCCAGGAAAAACCTCGATGGTTATTTCCCTGATACTTATTGGAATCCCGATGTTCCGGGAAGAACAATGCAAATGGCTCAGATAATGGCGAAATCGGGAACTAAGAATATTGTAATGTCGCGCCACGAGAAGGGAGTGTACAGGTGGTACAGTCCTGATAATTCTTTTGTTTATGCATATTCTCCGGGGCATTATGCAGAAGATTTTCTATATCTGGGAAAAAGTTTTGAAGAGGCTTCAGATATACTTGCCCAAAAATCAATTTACTGGGCAAACGGATACAATACAAAGTCAGGAATAACACCTGTGATTCCGGTGCTTTCAGACTGGGATATGAGCCCGGCTAAAGATTACAGTACCCTAATATCGCAGTGGAACAGCCTTAAAAGTTACAGGAATGAAAAAGGCAAAACGATTCCCCTGAAGCTACCGGCAATCAGACTTGCAACAACACCTGAATTTATTTCAAGGATTGCAAGGTCGACAGTTGAACTTCCTTCGATAAAAGGAGAAAGGCCCGCAGTCTGGTTGTACATTCACGGGCCATCGCATGAATGGGCTCTTAAAGCATCAAGGGAAGGAGACATAATGATGACCATTGCAGAGAAATTCTGTACAATAGATGCATTATTGCAAGGTTCATTCAGGAAATATCCAGAAGAACGACTAAATAGTGCCTGGGAATCAAAAATATATCCTGATCACGGCTGGGGAGGAAAAGGAGGGGAATCAACTGATGCAATATTCCTGGCCAAGTTTGAGGAATCTTTAGCTGAAGCGAAATCTATCTCTCGTGAAGCCATGAAAAGCATTGCGTCAAAAATCAAGGCAGATCCGGCAAAAGGGACTCCGGTAGTAGTTTTCAACAGTCTGTCGTGGCTTCGGGACGATCCGGTATCTTTTACAATCAGTTTTGACCCGGGTGATGCAAGAGGCATAAAAATGAAAGATGCCTCAGGTGAAGAAGTACCCGTACAGATTAATGAAATTCTAAAATATTCCGACGGTAGTCTGAGGAAGATAAGCGCCGTATTTATAGCAACAGGAGTGTCTTCAATTGGATTCAAGACATACTACCTGGTCCCGGAACCTAAAAACAGTGAAGTTTTCTCTTTCAACGGGAATGTGGTAGAGACTCCCTTCTATAAAGTTCAGTTTGAAGATGGAGGGATAAAGAGCATATACGACAAAGAGCTTAATAAGGAATTGCTTAAAACAGGAAAGATTTTGGGAGGAGATGTATTTACGCTGAAATCATTTGGGAATGGTGCCGGTGAGTTTGCTGATATTCAGAAAACCGAGATGGATGGGTTTGATATTGTTTCAAACCATTTACCCGAATGGAAAGTAACCGAAAACGGTCCTGTTTATATTGCTTTCAAGATAAGGCAACCTATCAGGAACGCAGTTATTGAGAACAGTGTGAAGATTTATAAAAGTATAAAGAAAATTGATTTTGACGTTGCGTTGTTGAATTGGGAAGGAGTTTTATACAGGGAATTCAGGTTTGTAATGCCTTTAAACATGGCTAAGGGGCAGGTTGCTTATGAAGTGCCGTACGGAGTTCTGGAGGTAGGCAAGGATGAAATTGCCGGTGCTGCAGGAGAGAGGTATTCCACAATCTGTTCCGAAGTTCATCCGCGGGGTGTGGAAAACTGGATAGGAGCGAGCGATGCTGACTTTGGGGTAACCATGAGTACCAGCACAGCAGTGGCTGATTATATTGATCCGACAGGATTAGCGGACGGAGCGCTGCCATTGCAGGCCATAATGCTCGCATCCAGGAGAAGTTGTCACGGGGAGGGTAATGAATATCTTCAGACAGGAAACCATTATTATAGTTTTTCACTCACTTCTCATAAACCTGGTTATCAGAACGGCTATCAATTTGGCCGACAAGCTAATGAAAAGCTAATAGCAATCGTTGATCCTGATCCGGCGATGAAATGCTTTCTACCGGAGGAAACAAGTTTCTTTTCTGTTGATAAGCCAAATATCTCAATATCAGCTATAAAGAAAGCCGAGGATGACAATGGAACAATTATCCGGCTTTTCGAAACCGGGCAGGGTGAAACGCAAATAAATATTCACTCCTGGTTTGATATTCAGGATGCAGAAAAAACAAACTTAATTGAATATGAAGGGAGTAAAATTGAATTTAAAGCTAAATCAATTCCCTTCAAAGTTGGAAGTCATTCAGTGGAAACACTTAAACTTAAGCTAACCAGATAAAGAAATCTTATTATTTCTTATCAGGTTCTTTACTTTTCGTTGAAAATCCAAAAGGAGTATAAAGTGGGCAGTAACCTATTATACTGGTCAGAAGCATAATCACGGCCAGTACAAGAAGTATAATTCCCAAGGTACCGCTAACCACATCGGTAAAATAAAGCACAGCAAACAAAGCTGCAATGACTGTCCTGACAATCTTGTCGGTATTACCCATATTCGTTTTCATAGCATGAGTATTTATGTTAAACACTGTCATTTTTAACAAAGCTATGAAACCCAATTGATATATAATTAAAAACGGGTATAAAAAATAAATTCTCGGGTGTTCATAATATAATGTTTAACTTAAACAATATATCAATGTTTATAATATAAAATAAATATAAGGCAAAAAAACAGAGGGTATCCCAAAGGAATACCCTCCTGTTTTCTGAATTATGAACTTACTCTTAAAGGTTAAGGGTAAATCGTTTAAATGCGGTTACGGTAAGAGCTTTATCAGCTGATTGAAGGTACTGGTTGACTGTAATTTTACTGTCTTTAATGAAATCCTGGTTAAGCAGGGTGCTTTCCTTGAAAAATTTGCCCAGTTTTCCCTGGGCTATCTTTTCAAGCATTTCTTCAGGTTTCCCATCACGCCGGGCTTGTTCTTTTCCGATTTCTATTTCCTGAGCGATTATATTTTCAGGAACATCGTCCTTGTTAATTGATACCGGATTCATTGCTGCCACCTGCATTGCCACGTCCTTGTAAACCTGTTCGTCAAGACCGGCTTTTGAAAAACCAACCAGAGATGCGAGTCGGAATCCGGGGTGAATATAAGACTGAACATGGGGTGCTTCTATTCTGGAATAATATGAAAGCTCGAGTTTCTCTCCGATTATACCTATAAATTCTACAACTTTTTCTGCGACTGTCGAGTTTTCCATCTTCACAGCCTTTAAAGCTTCGAGATCTTCGGGTTTACTGATCAATGCGGTATCGATGATTTTTTCTGCAAGTGAAATAAACTCGGCATTTTTTGCGACAAAATCAGTTTCACTGTTAAGTACGATCATTGCACCGAATTTTCCATCAACGGTTGTTTTGGCCAGGACAACTCCTTCAGTGGCTTCACGGTCGGCTCTTTTACTGGCAACGGCCTGGCCTTTTTTTCTGATTATCTCAATAGCCTTTTCAAAATCACCATTTGATTCTTCAAGAGCCTTTTTGCAATCCATCATTCCGGCAAGAGTGACTCTTCTCAATTTTGCAACATCTGCAGCGCTTATTGTAGCCATATATTTATTTTTTTTTTTTAATGATCACCAAATTCCCTTATTCCTCATCCATATCGTCGACATCGTGGATTGTTTCCTCATCGGTTTCCAGTTCCATGGCCATTGATTCATCTTCTGCTTCCGGCTCTTCTTCCTCTTCAGAGAGAGCGGCAATCACACTATCTGGAAGATCTTTTGTATCCAGGTCTTTCCTTGTAACTTTTTTGTCTTTCTGAACGGGTTCCTTATCCTTTTCCAGTTTTCTCTCATTCAGTCCTTCCTCAATTGCCTGACAAAGGATATTAACAATAAGTGAGATGGATTTTGATGCGTCGTCATTTGCTGGGATGGGGAATTCAATTTCTGTTGGATCGGAGTTTGTATCAACCATTGCGAATACCGGGATTCCAAGTCTTTTAGCCTCCCTTACTGCGATATGTTCTTTGCAAACGTCCACAATAAAAATGGCTGAAGGCAGACGTGTAAGATCAACGATGCTGCCCAAATTCTTTTCAAGTTTTGCTCTTTGTCTGGTTACCTGAAGTTTTTCACGTTTGGAAAGGTTTGCAAAGGTACCGTCTGAAGCCATTTTATCTATTGACCCCATTTTTTTTACAGCTTTCCTTATTGTAGGGAAATTTGTAAGCATTCCTCCGGGCCACCTTTCGGTCACATACGGCATATTTACCTGCTTAACCCGTTCTGCAACTATTTCCTTGGCCTGCTTTTTGGTTGCAACAAATAATATTTTTTTCCCTGACCGGGCAATATGTTTCATTGCTGAAGCTGCCTCTTCGAGTTTTGTTATTGTTTTTTCAAGGTCAATGATATGGATTCCGTTTCGTTCCATAAAAATGTAAGGAGCCATTGCAGGATTCCATTTTCTTTTCAGATGTCCGAAGTGGACACCTGCATCTAATAATTCCTGGAAAGTTGTTCTGGGCATTTTTCGTTTTTTTAAAGTTTACATTCTTCTAAATCAATCACCAAGTAGTCCCTACATAAGAGAATCTTGGTGATTTAGATACTAAACCTGCATCTATGATTATTTTTTCTGACTATCGTTTACTAAACTGGAATCTCTTTCTGGCTTTTGGTCTTCCGGGTTTTTTCCTTTCAACTTCACGGGGATCACGGGTAATGAATCCATTTGCCTTAAGTACCGACTTATTTTCCGGATCGATCAATACCAATGCCCGGGTTATTCCTAGTCGGAGTGCTTCAGCCTGACCCTTTACACCGCCACCGTCAAGGTTAGCCCGAATATCATATTTGTCGGAAGCATTAAGCGCTACCAGAGGCTGGGTGACTACATACTGAAGAGTATCAGCTCCGAAATATTCCTTATAGTCCCTGTTGTTAATAGTTATATTACCCTTGCCTTCCCTGATATAAACTCTGGCAACGGCTGCTTTTCTTCTTCCTATAGCATTAACTGGCTCCATTTTCGTTCCTGAATTGTATTAAAGTTCAATTTTCCTTGGTTTTTGCGCTTCATGAGGATGTGTGGGACCTGCGTAAACATGCATGTTTTTGTAGATGGCTCTTCCAAGTCTGTTTTTTGGAAGCATCCCTCTCACTGCATTTTCAACCAGACTAATGGGATTCTTCTTAAGCATCTCGCTTGCAGTGGTAAATCTCTGACCACCAGGATACCCAGTATGTCTTACATACTCTTTATCAGACCATTTGGTTCCTGAAAGGTCAACTTTGCCGGCGTTTATTACAATTACATTGTCTCCGCAGTCAACATGTGGAGTGAAATTTGTCTTGTGCTTGCCTCTGAGGGTTGAGGCAACGACTGTTGCCAATCTTCCAAGAATTACTCCTTCTGCATCAATCAATACCCACTCCTTGTTTACAGTATTCTTATTTGCTGATACTGTTTTGTAACTTATGGTGTTCACTTTACTGAATTTTTATATTTTAACGCAAAAATTTGATCTAAAACCTGTTATTTTGGGACTGCAAAAATACAATATATTTCCTTAAAAAAAAGAATTTAAAAAGAAATTATTCCAGGTGATCAAACCTGGGTAATTTTTACTTTAGTGATATTGCTTAAGAAAATATGATTTTAATGCCATGGATTTTGACCGAAAATTTCTTGAGAGGGCTGTCGATCTTGCATCAGAATCAATACAATTAGGAGGTGGTCCTTTCGGGGCAGTTATTACCCTGGTTGGCAAAATAATCTCAGAGTCAGGAAACAGGGTTGTTCCTCTCAAAGATCCGACAGCTCACGCTGAAATCCTAGCTATTCGCGAAGCTGCACATAAACTTGGAACTCATGATCTTTCAGGATGCATACTCTATTCTTCTTGTGAACCATGTCCGATGTGCCTGGGGGCAATTTACTGGTCGGGGATAAAGAAGATAATTTATGCCTCTGACAGGCATGATGCGGCAAAGGCCGGATTCAACGACAATGATATCTACTCAGAGATATGCCTTGATCCTTCGGAAAGAAAAATTATTTTTCACCGGGTAAAGATTAAAGAAGCAGATGATGTTTTTATAAAATGGAAACAACTTGAGAATAAAATTTCTTATTGATTAATGATGACAGGCAAAAGATTGCAGAGGGATTTTTATTTAAGGGATGTTCTTGAGGTTGCTCCTGAGCTTCTGCTTAAATTTCTTGTTGTGACCGACAGCAGGGGAATTATATCGAGGCACATCATTACTGAGACTGAAGCATACAGAGGGTCGGAAGATAAAGCTTGCCATGCAAGCAGGGGTCGTACAGACAGGACTGAAGTCATGTATCGCCAGGGCGGCCTGCTTTATGTATACCTGGTTTACGGGATTCATTGGATGTTAAATGTTGTTACTGGTCAAAGTGATAATCCGCAGGCTGTACTGATAAGGAGTGTGGAGGATTTCAGAGGCCCGGGAAGAGTAACGAGAGCCCTTAAAATAGACAAGTCCTATAATGGTGAAGATCTTACTTCATCCTCAAGAATATGGATTGAAGATTCTGAAGTTACAGCTGATTACAAAACTTCTGAAAGGATCGGGATTGACTATGCCGGTGAATACTGGAAAGCCAGGCCATGGCGTTTCTATCTGTGATGTTTGATCTTTGTCATTCTTATTATATTGTCAAATCTCAGATGGAGTGAAGCAGCATTATCGAATCTTTGCAGGTCAGTATCATAGAAACCTTCAAGTTCAAAGAAAAATTCCAGGAATGATTTATGGAACACTTTTATGTTTGCTGAACAGGTTAACAGTTTTCTTTCATGTATGACAAGATTATACCTGTGGTCGGAAACCGAGCTAAAGATGAAATTGCCATTAGGTGCAAAGAAATCGTCAGACATCCACAATCCTGCAATAACTCCTAAATTCCTGTAAGCATAATAAATCCGGTACCAGATTGCAGACCCTTTCCCTATTCCCGACGGGGCATTGTCAGTAATGGATTTTCCATAGAAGAACAAAGCTTCAACACCTGTTTCACCAAATTTTTTTTCAGCAATCTCGTAACTTAAGCCGGTACCAGCAGCAATATTCAGATAAGTCTCCACCCGTTCGGAATAATTACTGATCTGTCCACCATAATGTTTGAACTGTAGCTGAAAAGGAATATTTATCTTAAACAATCCTCCGATTTTATCGGACATATAACTGAATGATTCCCCGGCTGTAAAGATTTCCCGTTCATTATCTCCTTTAAAAATGTAATTTTCCCAGCTTAGCCACAGATCATTAAAAAAATGGTCATTCTGGAATCTCAGTTCAAGTCCGTCTTCGGAAAAAGTGTTATAAAGTCTTTCTTTATTAAAATGTGGATCGAACATCCTGTGTTCATCACTGCCTGAAAGGGATCCCATTGTGAACAAAATATTCCTGGAAATCCTTAATGAGGTTGAAAAAACCGGTTTAACAAGGTGAAACCGGTTTGTCCCGGAATACTGTAATAAATGGGCACCAAGGTTCAGTTGAACTTTATCTGATGGAGAATAGACCAGTTCAGGTTGCAAGAAGTAACCGATAAGTGTATAGCCTTCTATAACAGGATTTGAATATTCATTGTTTCTTACAAAATTAATGTTCCGTAATCTCAGATCAAGGTTGCCGGTAGAGGACGTGTCGACAGGGATTAAGGGGTACAATTGATGTACATTTAAGATCAGTGAAAGGAGGAAAAATCCGGATTTTCTCATTAAATCGGCTCTTTCCGGCAAATTTAAAAAAATAAACCTCAAGTAAAAATAAAGTTATTTAACATCGATGGTGGTCGCAAATGACAATTTTTTACGTTATTTGTCTTTTTGATAACTAAACCTAGGAAGACATGGATTCAGTTTGGGGCAGTTTCCGCCGGATTAACATGATCACCGGATGGGCCCTTTTTCTTTTCTCATCTATAATATATCTTTTAACGATTGAACCTTCTGTAAGTTTCTGGGATTGTGGGGAATTCATTCTGTCAGCATTCAGGCTTCAGGTAGGTCATCCTCCGGGAGCTCCGCTGTTTCTTATGATTGGCAGAATAGCCACTCTGTTTGCTGGTGGAGATACTTCCAGGGTAGCCCTGATGATGAATGGCCTGTCTGCAATAAGCAGCGGATTTGCCATAATGTTTCTTTTCTGGACAATAACACATCTTTCAGCAAAGATACATGGCAAGGGAGGGGAAATTGATAAAAATCAGATCCCGGCCGTCATCGGCAGTGGTGTGATTGGTGCTCTGGCGTACACATTTTCAGATACATTCTGGTTTTCGGCTGTTGAAGGGGAGCTTTATGCCCTTTCATCTCTGGTGACAGGCCTCGTCTTTTGGGCAATGCTTAAATGGGAGGAAGAAGCTGACCAGCCAACCTCGGGGCGATGGATTATTCTGACAGCATATATTATGGGACTTGGCCTTGGAATACACCGGCTAAACCTTCTTATCATCCCCGTTCTGATATTTGTTTATTATTTCAGGAAATATGAAGTAACGCGTGCAGGTGTGATAAAGACATTCCTGCTTTCAGTTGCAACCTTGTATCTGATGGTTTTTGTGCTTATACCAGGAGTTCCTAAAGTAGCGGGATGGTTTGAACTGTTGTTTGTCAATGTTCTGGGTTTACCTTACAACAGCGGACTTCTCTTTATGGTAATCATGATGATTGCATTGTTGTATTATGGCATCAGATATTCAATAATTAGGAGGAAAGTTGTGCTTAATTATATTGTTACGGCAATAACGGTGATCATGATAGGATATTCGTCTTATGCCATGATAATGATAAGATCTTCCGCCCGGCCTCCTATGAACCAGAATAATCCCTCTGATATTTTTTCACTGTCGTATTACATAAATATGGAACAATACGGCAGCTCACCGAAAATATATGGTAATTATTACAGTGCACCGGTTATTGATGTTAAAAGCATAATTGCAGGATATAACAAGATTGACGGGAAATACAAACCATATTACAGGCCCGATTATGTATATAACAAGGAGTTCATGACAATCTTCCCTCGCATGTATAGTCCTGATCCCGAACATGAAGCCGCGTATAAGTACTGGGGTAAAATTATAGGGAAAAGATATTCAGTAAGTTCAGGATCCAGAAATGAAACGATAATCTGTCCGACTTTTGGGGAGAACCTGCGCTATTTTTTAAGGTACCAGACGGGTTTCATGTATTTGAGATATTTCATGTGGAATTTTGTAGGGAGGCAGAATGATTTTCAGGGCAACGGCAATCCCATTCATGGTAACTGGATTAGCGGAATTGATTTTATAGATGAGGCCAGACTCGGTAAACTTGGAAACCTGCCGGCTGACCTGAAAAATAATCCGGCAAGGAATACCTATTATTTTTTGCCTTTGTTGCTGGGTATTGCAGGTTTGCTATGGCATTACAGGAACAACAGGAATGATTTCTGGCTTGTCCTCACATTCTTCTTTATGACGGGTATAGCAATCATCTTTTATTTAAATCAGTATCCCAACCAGCCCAGAGAAAGGGATTATGCATATGCCGGATCATTTTATGCTTTTTCGGTATGGATCGGTTTGGGTTTCATGCCTTTCTATGAATTTCTAAAGAAATTTCTCAAGGAATATCTGTCATCAGCTGTTACCTTCATTATACTTCTGATTGGGGTACCTGTTCTAATGGCAGTTCAAAACTGGGATGATCACGACCGTTCCGGACGCTATACTGCTAGGGATATCGGAGCGAATTATCTTAAATCATGTGCTCCGAACAGCATTTTGTTTACATATGGCGACAATGATTCATTCCCTGTATGGTATGTACAGGATGTTGAAGGAGTGAGGACAGATGTACGGGTGGCAAATCTCAGTTATCTTCAGGCTGGTTGGTATATAGACATGATGAGGCAAAAAGCCTTTGATTCTGATCCAATGCCACTTTCCCTCCCCAGAGAGAAGTATTTGGAAGGTGCCAGGAACCAGCTTCCGGTCAACAGCAGACTGGATAAGCCGGTTGATATTCGTCAGGTTGTTGAGTTTGCATCGCAGGATGACAGAAAATATATGATAGATATAAACGGACGCGGTGATTACCTTAATTACCTGCCGGCAAACAAATTCATTATTGATGTTGATCCTGAAACTGTATTGTCAAACGGTACTGTTAAGGAGTATTTCAGAGACAGGATAGTATCTCCGATGATTTGGGAATACACTGAGGATGATGCTTTTAAAGGCGACCTTGCAATTATGGACCTGCTAGCAACAAATAACTGGAAAAGGCCTGTCTATATGTCAACTACTGTGCCTTCAAGCCAGTATAAAGGGCTTGAAAAGTTTTTTGTGCAGGAAGGAATGGCATACAGAATCGTTCCGATCAAGACAACCAAACCTGAGCAGGGCGACTTTGGGATGATCGATCCGGAAGTGATGTATGATAATGTGATGAACAAGTTCGAGTGGGGCAATGCTGCAGATCCCGATGTATATCTTGATGAGAATAACAGACGGATGCTAAGCAATTTCAGACGTATTTTCGGAAACCTTGGTAACGCCCTGCTTGCGGCAGGAGATACCATCAGGGCTATTGAAGTAGCAAGGAGGGGACTTGAGATTGTTCCTGCGTCAAAAATGCCAAACGACTATTTTTCAATGAGCCTTGCCGAGGTGCTTTTAAAAGCCGGGGAAATAACGGAGGCTGAAAAAATTATTGACGACATCCTCAATTATTCCAGGGAATATCTTGAATATACTGTTAGCCTTAAACCGGAACGGAGATTCGGTATGGATTACGCGACAGGCATTAACATGCAGTCATACCTCGACTTATACAATATGTCGGTTAAGCTTAACATCGAGTCACTTACAAAAAAGATTGAACCTGAAGTAAGCAGTTTCTACAGCCTGCTTTATTCGAACAAATAAAACCGATGAGGCATTACAGGCCTTTTTTCCTTATTCGAAAGATTTTCGCGAAGGCTGTTTTTCGGATCAAAACGGATGAAAAGATCCTCTGTCTTACATTTGATGACGGTCCCAACCCTGGTTCAACTTATAGAATCCTGAATATCCTTGATAATTATCAGGTTAAAGCTATATTTTTCCTTACAGGTCTTAATGTCGAGAAATATCCCGGAATAAAAGAATTAATAGTGGCGAAAGGGCATCAGCTTGGAAATCATGGCTACTTACATAAAAAAGGGTGCACTACATCATCTGAGAACTATGCCAAAAATATTTCAATGGCCGCAAGATTAATTCCTTCTGATTATTATCGTCCTCCTTATGGCAGCCTAACCCCAAAGCAGTACCATAATATTCTGAAATATTACACATTGATTTTCTGGGATCTGATGCCATATGATTTTTCCAGGTCACATTCAGCCGGTAGATGTCTAAGAATTTTGAAAGAAAAGATAAGGCCGGGTTCAATAATAGTCCTACATGACAACCCTTCCTCAATCGTAACAGAATTTCTTGCTGAATTCATAGAATCTGCAACCGGAGAGGGATACAAATTTGTTGTTCCTGTTTTTGCTAAGCCAGAAAAAAACAAGCTTCGGTAAACAATCTGTTAAACCAGGTATTTATGGTATCTCTGCAGGCCTTACCTGAAACCGGAAATGGATTTTCGTGGGAATACTCATATGGGAAATCCCAGACCATAACATTCCGATCAGGCTTTCGGCTCCTGACCAGTGTATTGACAATCCCATCAGCCGGTATTACGGTATCCCTTGCCAAGGCTATGGATCTTATCTGATCCTTAAGTTTTTCAAGAAGATTGTTCCTGAATGATCTGAACCTTCCAAAATCAATCATTGCCCGGAATGCCATGCCAAGCTGACTTTCACTTATACGCCCATATTGCGACTTTTTAGTGCTTATCACTCTTTCAAAATCCTCAAGATAGAAATTATAGATCTTGTTAAATGCCACGCTGTCCATTATTAGTTTTGAAGTTCCTTTCATTGAACTGAAAACCGATCCGCCGCAAAACATAAAAAGTTTTGAATCACTAAAGAGGTTTCCGGGATTTCCCATGATCAGTATTTGTGCAAGGAAAGCACCTATAGAGTATGCAAATATATTAACGGCCGACCCCGCCGGAATAACTAAATGGTTTCCGCCTTTTATTTGTTCCATCAGCTTAATAATATCAACAGCTGTCTGATACCCTGAGTGAAAAAACCTCATCGGATCCTGTGAAAGCCTGCTGCTAAGAGCTATGTTCGCATAGCTCGACATCTGAACGTTATTCCATTTGCTTATTCGTTCCTTCACCGATCCTGTCATTGTTCTCGGGTCAATCCATGACGAAGGAGAACGATTTATATGAAATGAGATTGGGAACAGTATGACAAAACTTCCTGTATTAATTGAGATAAAATACGCCCATGTCAGATATTTTACCCAGCTTCTTTCATTTAATCCGTGAAGAAGAAGCACCACCTTATCAGATTCCCTGTAAGGCGGGATAAACACTGGGTAGGTAAATTTTTTGTTTTCAGATATTAAGAGATCTTCGTTGTTTACTAGACCTTCCGGATTGGTCTCAGATATAAATTCAATATTTGATATCACAATATCTGAACCAGGGATGGAAATCTCGCTTAAATTACTGTCGTATAGCGATTTCAGCTCATGGAATTTACTATTGTAATTCATATTTTTCCCTTTCGCTTTTATTTGAAGCAAAGGAAAGACAGGGCGGGATGAAGTACAAAAAAATGGTACGGCTGGCATTCGGCCGGGATAAAAATGCCAGTTAAGTGACATAAATTCAAAATCAGGGATAAAAATGCAGGGATGGCTTTCAACCATGATTCAAAGGTTAATCTTGATCTGATAAAAAAGTTAAATTTGTGAATGCTATTTCAAAATCAATGATTGATCTGCAGAAACCAATACCATCTTACCTGAATGAAAAGTCGAATATTGTAAGGCTCATCCTGTTCACTTCATTATTTGCGCTGGTATTTATTAATATTTATTTTCCTTTCGGAGCCGACAGATGGTTTGATCTGACCAAATTTGAGTTTTTTACCTATTCCAGCCTGGTTATCCTTACCGGAGTACTGATAGTGGTAATAAGCCGAATCATCATGTATCATTGGGGGAAGAAGAACATTGTTTACCTGTGGCAATATCTTGTATGGATAGCAGGGGAGATAATGCTGATGGCATTGTTCTATGCATTATTTGAGAAATTTATACTTGAAGACTTCCGGGATTTCACCAATCTGGTTAAGCTGTCAGCGAGGAATACTGCTCTGGTACTGTTGTTGCCCTATTCTGTAATGTGGCTTTATTTCTCCTGGTGCGATAAAAAGCGGCAGCTTGAAAGAATGTCAGAAATACAATCACTTGCAGATAATACAAGGGATATGATACCCTTTTACGATGATAAATCCATACTTAAGTTTTCAGTGAAAAAAGAGAATCTTCTGTTCATTGAGTCAGCAGAGAATTATGTCAGCGTATGTTATATCAATAAAGGAAAGATAGCACGATATCTCCTGCGTGATACTTTAAAAAGGATGGAGGAGAAGTTCTCAGGTACTGAAATTGTAAGATGTCACAGATCATATATTGTTAATTTTGAGAAGGTCAAGGTTATCAGGAAAGAAAAGGACGGTTTGAAACTTGAGCTGGAACAGGATATTCCTTCAATTCCCGATATTCCTGTTTCAAAAACTTATGTTGACAATGTTATGCAGACTTTCTCAAAGTTCAGCAGGATGACGGATAAATCATGAATTAACAGGTATGAGTTATTTGAACGCAGAGACTGGTTATTGTATGGTAAGGATGTTAAAAAATTTCGGATTTCGGTTTGTGGATTTCGGTTTTCGGAAGGTAAATTAAATTCAGGATCGGGGACAGCAGATCATCATTGGAAAATTTTATTGTTTATTCAAGTTTTATGAATTTATTGATACTAGGATCGGGAGGCAGGGAACATGCCCTGGCCTGGAAGCTTGCAGAAAGCAGGAAGGTCAATAGGATCTTCATAGCACCTGGTAATGCAGGTACTGCAGCCTGCGGAACAAATATTGAAATCAACCTTGAAAATTTCGATGAAGTGAAGAGGGCGGTAATTGAAAACGGGATCGGGATGGTTGTCGTAGGTCCGGAAGTTCCACTTGTTTCAGGTATTCATGATTTTTTTCTTCAGGATGAAGTATTACGGTCAATTCCAGTTATAGGTCCGATAAAAAAAGCGGCCATGCTTGAGGGCAGTAAAGATTTTGCAAAGGCATTTCTCCTCAGGCACAATATCCCGACTGCACGATATGGCAGTTTTGAAAAATCGTCACTGAATGATGCGATGAGTTTTCTGACGACCATGGATCCTCCCTATGTTATCAAGGCTGACGGTCTGGCCGCAGGAAAGGGAGTCATAATACTTGATGATCTTTCTGAAGCGGAAAATGAGATCAGGGCGATCCTCGAGGGGAAATTCGGCAGTGCCGGAAACAAGGTGGTTATTGAACAATTCCTTAAAGGCATAGAACTTTCAGCATTTATAGTTACTGACGGGAAGTCCTATAAGATTCTCCCTGAGGCAAAGGATTACAAAAGGATTGGAGAGGGGGACAAAGGACTCAACACAGGAGGGATGGGTGCTGTTTCTCCTGTTCCATTTGCCAAAAACGAATTCATGGAAAAGGTCAAAACCAGAATTATTGATCCGACAGTTAAAGGTTTGATTGAAGAGGGAATCGAATACAAAGGGTTCATTTTCTTCGGACTGATGAATGTTGGTGGAGATCCATACTTAATTGAGTATAATGCCAGGCTTGGTGATCCCGAGTCTGAAGTAGTGATACCGAGAATCAGATCTGACCTTTATGAGTTACTTGAAGGAGTGGCTGAGGGCAATCTTGCGGAAAGGGATCTCGTTATTGATGAAAGGTTTGTAGCTACAGTAATGCTGGTATCGGGTGGATATCCGGGCAGTTTTGTCAAGGGTTATGAGATATCGGGCCTTAGTGAAACAAAAGATTGTGTTGTTTTTCATGCGGGCACCAGGCTTGTTGACAATAAATTAGTTACTTCTGGAGGAAGGGTACTGTCAGTCAGTGCCTGGGGGAAAACAATGAAGGAAGCATTAGACGGTTCTTACAGGAACGCTGCCCGGATATCATTCAGTAATAAATACTGCAGGAACGATATAGGATTTGATCTGGATCATCATGCTTAATAAATTCAGGGGAGTTACACCGGATGTGGTAATACTTATTGTGCTTATCTCAATATTGGTATGGACAGGTGCTTTTCTTGACCCGCATCCCCCGTCATCCCTGGATTTTGACAACAGGCCAATGCCTCTTTTCAGCCTGCTGCTTTCCGTCACTGGTTTTAATGCCCTGGCAAGTGTAATTGCTGCTTTCTTTCTTGTGCTTTTTACCGCTTTCCTTCTGGTTAATTTTAACACATCGGTATTCTTTATCGGAGAACGCACATTTCTTCCCGCATTGATTTTTGTTCTGTTTACCGGGCTTTTCCCCGGGCAACAAATAATGAATCCGGTTTTACCGGCTTCCATATTTCTGATTCTTGCGTTACGCAGGATCATTGATGCCTACAAAGCGCAGGGGACTGCTTTCTCCCTCTATGATGCAGGATTCCTTCTAAGTGTCGGAAGCTTGTTTTATGCAAATTTCATCTGGTTTGGCATACTTCTGATCGCAGGCATTGCCCTGCTCCGCACGGGAAACATGAGGGAGATCCTCATTTCTCTGCTTGGCCTGGCAACCCCATGGTTCCTGGTATTCGGATTTTATTATGTTCTGGGAAAAGACCTGAATGAATTAAGTGAACTGATCAGATATAATCTGTCCGGTAAAGAACCCGGATATGCATTATCACGGGTCACCATTTCGGTGCTGGTCATTAACACTATTATCCTTTTGATCAGTTTTGCAAATCTTATTTCTGTGATTAACAAAAAGAAAATAAGATCTAGAAAAACCTTTGTTCTGCTTATCTGGGTTTTTCTTACAGCAATCGGCACAGTTATCTTTGCACGGAGTGTTTCAGTTGAAATATTCTGGCTGACTGCTGTCCCGGCCTGTTATATTATCTCGCATTATTTCGTTTTTGCAGGAAGAAGAAGAATTATTCCTGAGATCTATTTTATAGTCCTTTTTCTTGAAACTGCTTTAATACAGGTTCTGCATTACTTGCAATAGCTTATTTCAGGATTGAAATAATTCCGGCACCTGATCCGGGAAGCCTTTCGCTGAAATCGTAGCATATCTGGTAGAGTCCGCTCCTGCTGCAGTTGAAGTCGATAAACGGATAGATAGTTCCTGTTTCAGGATCTGAAGATTCAAGTACCAGCTTGTTTTCCTCATCCCTTATATTCATTACAAGCTGACCTTTTGAATTTTCAGCTGTACACATGGTAAACCTGTACCTGGTATCTTTCCAAAGGTATATTTTTGCCTTGAACCTGAAATCATTTGTTGCAGAACTCTGGCCGAGCTGGATCCTGAAATCCTTAAGGTATTTGGCATCCGGCCCGGTGTTGGAAATACAATTGCTTATAAACCTGTCGGGATTTGCCTGACCAAACGAGCAAACGACAGAGGCCAATGCCAGTAATAATCCGATAATATACTTTTTCATACCTAAATATTTTTCATTTTATTATCGTATGTGACCCACATGATAAGATCTTCTTGATTTATGAACCTGATTCTGAATTTCATGTGGATTTCATACTAATTTTTTTTAATCAGATTATTTCTTAGGTTAGCTGAGGCTTCGATGATCTGTGCAAGCTGTTCCTGCGATATTTCAACATTGCTGGTTTCAGTTTGTTTTATTGTCAGTCCTTTTCCATCCTTTATGGTAACAGGTTCACCCCGGGTATATAAGATTTTAACATCCTTATACTTTTTGCTCAGTTCACTCAGATCGTTGCATAGCCTTGTAAACTGGCTGTCATTGCCGCAATATGGCCTGGTTGTTTCAATCAGGTGATCCAGGAACATCTTTTGCTCACCTATCCTGTCCTTAAGTCTTTGATCGGGGTAATTCTCGACGACCCTTGTGGTAAGATACTGACCTTCAAGCCACACCCCGGTCATCATTAATACCGACAAATGCCCAAGTCCATTTTCCCTCATATATTTATCTGCCTGAGAATAAGAGCTGAGCGAGAGAAAAAGCAATGAGTCAAGATTTGACTTGTTGAGTGAAAGCCTCATAATCGCATCAAAATCAAAAAACTGATCTACCCTTAAATCTTCGGCCAGCTTTTTAATAGATGAAATAATGTCGGGCGATGAGCCTGTCATTTCATACATATTCATATAACCGAGATCGGCACATAGGATACCGAGGTTGACTGCCCTGTCAAATGAGGTGGTCAGTACCTTTGGGTTAACCGGTGATGCAAGATATTCTTTAGAAAAAGGGACTCCGGCCTTTTGAAAAAGATCGGCTATTTCCACAGGAGAAAAGTAATTGACTGGAAGCTCATCCTTCATTTCTGATGATGAGTATCCGGATTCACCGGTATTAAGGGTTTCGACAGAAGCTGAAGAAAGATCAGCTGCTTTTTGTGGATTGCTCCTGCATGAATATTCCAGCAGGGCAATTACAAGCAAAATCAGTAAAGCTCTACCTTTCATTAAGGATTAACTATTGGTTAGTACAAAGATATTTAAAATGGTATAATTTAGGTGAAAAACATTAGTATTCAGAGGTCACTTTTCAACAAAACATTAATATGTCTTAACAATCGAGATCTATCTGGTTTTAGATGCTGATTTCACAAATTTCTTCTGTATCCATGATGGTAATATTGATGTCCCTAGTATAAAATAAGGGTAATAACTGATTATTCTCCAGATTATTGCTATTGCAAGTGCAAGACTCCCGGCGTGCTCGGGATCAGATGGTATCGCATCGGAAATATAGCGGCCAAGGATTATTTCTGCAAAACCGCTGCCACCTGGCGTCGGACTCACGATCATCATAATCCACGTGACCAGCTGACGGGCAAAAATCAGGAAATGATCACTTATCGAAAAGAATGCGACCAGAATGGCGTTAACCACCCAGTATCTTGATGTCCATGACAGGAAGGTTGCGGTGAAAGCTTTTATCCAAAAGCTGAAAGGTTTTTTACTCAATTCATGCGAACTCGAAATTATGTCATCACCGGCTTTTTCAGCTGAAACTCTCCACCTTTTAAGCAAAGGCATCCTGAAAAGATAAACGATGGTTTTTTTTATCTTTACAGGATCAATGAACAGGCCATATCCGACAAAAATCACCCATGCCAGAATTATAGCATAACCAATAACCGCCACTATTACAAGATTATTTAACAATGCTAAACCTGTGCCCTGAAGCGAAGTGGTGAAAAGAATGTCACCTCCCACTATCAGCAAAATCAGGGGGAACATTATCACAAAATAGAGTTCATCCAGGAAAGATGTCGCCAGTACAATAGAAGTGCTTCTCCCAACCGATATACCTTCTTTGTGGACAAATACCACAGCCAGGGCTGTTCCACCAACCGTTGAAGGAGATATGGCTGAAGTAAATTCCCAAAGCATTATTATCCTGAAAGCCTGAAGCCAGTTGATATCATTTTCAGCCAGAATTCTTATTCTGATTATATATCCAAGATCTCTGCCAATCATGCAGCACCATGCTATTGCAAGCCAGAATACCGATTTCCAGGTGAAGTTCAGGTCGGAAAGTGCTTCCGTATTTATCTCCTTAATCATCAGCCATCCAACGACAGCAATACCTATTACGATTGGTAAAATGATCTTAGCAGGTTTGAGCTGCTTTACAAGATCATAATGTCTGTCGTGAGTCATTTAAAGTGAGTGTGAAGTGATTTAACTGCTAAAGATTAAATAAATTTCTTTAATAACAATATCAGTCAGCCGCTGAGTAAAATAAGAATCTGAATAAGAATATGTATCAATTTTAAAGTTTAAACACGGCTATTGCGGATCGCTTAGTAAAGATTGCTATTTTTATATAATGAAGTTTTAACAGTAACTTATGAATCCGACTTCTTATGTCCGCTTATGTGAGGTAGCTACCGTGAAATTGATCTAAACAAGGATCAGGAAGAAGAATCACGAACCATAAAAATGCATACAATTATGAGGAACCAGAATTTCAGAAACAGATTACTTGCATTCACATTTTTGATCATTTTCGTACTTCCAGGATGCAAGGAAAAAACGGAATCCTTACCGGAACTGAGGGGTGTATGGCTTCATCCGGGTCTCTTTAGTTTAAACAGGGATAAGGCGATAATTCAGATGGACAGCCTTTTCACTCTTTACAGCGAAATAGGGATCAATAACCTATTTTGCTATAATGCTGCTCCCGGTGAAAACAACTTCGGATGGGATTATCTCGAAGCTCTGATAACAAAGGGACATGAAAAGGGAATAAAGATCCATCCTATTTTTTATCTCGGGTATACAGTAAATCTCGAAGCTGAGATGAACAGAAACCCCTCATGGCTTATCCGCGACATGGACGGCAAATTCCAGCCACATTTCAACCTGGCAAATCCGGAAGTAAGAAAATATTGGGTTGATAAGATCGTATCAGTGCTTAAATATGAAGTTGATGGTATACATCTTGATTACATCCGGTTCCCGGTTACCCAGATGTACAGTTACGACACCCTAACCTGCGAGGCGTTCAAAAAAGAGTACGGATATACACCTCTTGAAGTTTCACATGACTGCGGAAGCATGATCTGGTGCGAGTGGATTAAATGGAATGCACGACAGGTGACTCAGCTTGTAACAGATATCAATAAAGCAATTCGTGAATTGGACCGGAAGGTAGTATTGGGTGCTGACGTGTTTCCTGATATGGAAACCGCTGATGTACTTATTGCACAGAACTGGGAGGAATGGGCGTCGAAAGGACTTGTGGACTTTATATGTCCGATGCTTTATACAAATAATTCCGGCCTTTTTCAGGAATATCTCCGGAATGCCCTATCAGTAGCCCGCGGCAATTGCTATGTTTACCCGGGCATAGGAGTGCATACAGCACATAATGATATTACTACTGACCTTATCGTTGAGCAGGTGAAAATAACAAGAGCGGAAAAAACAAACGGAATGGTCTTCTTCTCGGGGTATTCTTTCAATAAGGAAATGAGGGATGCACTGGATGCTGCTGTATTCTGAAAAAATTCGGAATGGAGATAGTAGATTGCGGATTTCGGATTGCGGATTTCGGATTTTGGATTTCGGATTGACTTCGTACGCCTGACTAGCCTGGTGGTTCGGTTTTGGATTGGATTGATCTATTATAAGGGAATATGCAACATCTAATATTTCTTTGATATCAATTAACTCAACTTAGCAATAATTCTGAAAGGAGTTTATATGAATTACAGGATTTTTCTCTATGGCATCTGCTTTTCGTTTCTTATTTTATCATGCAACGATAAAAAGCCGGAAAATGCTGACGTCCTTTCCGGCGAATACTGGAAAACACAGGCTATGCGCGACATAATATCTGCCTGGACAAGGTATTCTCAGAATGAAAGATCCGGGAGCTTTTATACCAATCTTGATTCAGTATGGAAGCCGTTCGGGTCAACGGATATATATCCAAGCATGATCTCAAGGCATCTTTTCAGTTATTCCGCCGCTTATCTTCTTTCAGGCAGGGAGGAGGATTTGGAAATTGCAGAAAAAACAGCATCCTGGCTTATTGATAAAGCATGGGACAGAGAAATGGGCGGCTGGTATGATGCACTTGATGAAGAAGGAAATCCTTTTGAAACGACTAAGACCACTTTTGTTCAGGTTTATGTAAATACTGGCCTGGCACTTTATTATTTCGTTACCCGCGACAGTATGGTTCTGGAGTATATTGACAAGTCCAATGACCTTCTCGAAGCGAAAATATGGGACACGGGCGGCAGCGGCGGATATTTCAACACCATGAACCGCGACTGGAGCATCAGAGACAGCAACAAATCATTCAGTTCCCAGATAACTCCGGTTTCGGGCTATCTTTTTTATCTGTACCTGGCAACAAGGGATCAGAAATATCTTGACCAGACCTATAAAATTCTGGATATTGTCTCAAACCGGATGGTTGACAGCGAATACGGCTGGGTGCTGGAAGATTTTGACAGAGAATGGAAATATCTCCGTTCACGCAATGATAATTCGGAAGTAAACATAGGACATAACATTGAAACTGCCTGGATGATGTTAAGGTATTGGTTCCTTACTTCTGAGGAGGGCAACAAAACAGCCGGTCTCAAGATTTCGGATAAAATCATCAGATCGGGAGCATTCAATAAAAATAATGTCTGGCTTGCTACAGCCGGAAGAACGGAACCTTCAATGCCGGGATCAGATACTTACTGGTGGATCCAGGCTTATGGAAACATGATCAGCCTTTGCCTTTACAAAGCAACCGGTGATGAAATATACCTTGATTATTTCACGAGGGGTGCCCGGTTATGGGATTCAGCATTTGTCGACAGGAGGAATGGAGATACATTTTTCAGGATAGATTCGGCCGGGAATGTACTCGACCGTACCAAGGCAGGACGCTTTAAATCCTCCTATCACAACATGGAGCATTGCCTGCTGAATTATCTGTACCTTAACCTTTGGGTAAACTGCGAACCTGTCATATTACATTTCAGGATATCTTCTTCAAATGATGGAGAAAACCTTTATCCGGTACCAATAGAAGACAGAAATATCAGAATTGTAAAAGCCACCAGTCTCGATAAGGGAGATGCGCCACTGAATACTGCTGATCAGGCAGTTATTTTACCTGCAAGCAGGAACTACAAGGTTAACGTGGAGCTGGCAGGCTGCAGGAATTGATAATCTTTTGTTATTTGTACAAAGGCATTATATTTAACGAAAATTAAATTAATATTTATGAAACCCGCATGTATTGCTTACACAAACACGTATAAATATAATTGCGGGTTCCATCATACCATTAAAATCAAAATTATATTATGATGAAAGGAAAACTATCGCTAGCTGCATTGTTGTCAATATTGTTATTGATAACGGACTGTTCGGTCCAGAACGTTTCTAAAACCCCAACTTCTGAAAAGAAGGTAAAAAATATTATTCTTTTTATCGGTGACGGAATGGGGACAGCTCATGTTTATGCCGCCATGACAACTGCTGAAAAACCTCTCATTCTGGAGTCATTTCCTTATTCGGGGTTCTCAATAACATATTCATCAGACAGTTATGTTACTGATTCAGGTGCTGGTGGAACAGCCATAGCCTGTGGTGTCAAAACAAGAAACGGAATGATTGGAGTTGGTCCCGATTCTGCAGCTGTAACTTCAATAACCGAAATCGCATACAAGAACGGGCTGGCAACAGGTGTGGTAAGCACGTCATCAGTTACACATGCGACTCCTGCCTCGTTCGTGGCCCATAATGCCGGAAGAGGTAACTATGAAGATATTGCAAAGGATTTTCTGAGAGGTACGGTGGATGTATTTATCGGAGGAGGGGAAGATCATTTCCGAAAACGGGCTGACAAGGATGATCTGACTGTAAAACTGAAACAGCAGGGATATGATGTAGTATACAACCTGGAGGATTTGAAAAAGACCGGATCACGGAAAATTGCCGGCCTTCTTGCTCCGGGACAGATGTCGAAAGCAAGCGATGGAAGAACAGGAATGCTTCCTGAAATGGTGAAAAAAGCCATTGAAACCCTGAGCAGAGATAAAGACGGATTCTTTATGATGGTTGAAGGATCAATGATCGATTGGGGCGCCCACGAAAAAAACCTTGACTATGCAGTGGAGGAAGTAATTGACATGGATGATGCAATAAGGGTTGCAAGAGAATTTGCAGATAAGGACGGACAAACCCTGATAGTCGTGACAGCCGATCATGAAACCGGAGGGCTGACGCTCATCGACGGAAGCATCAATGAAAAGAAAGTGGTGCCAAATTTCATTGAATCAGGCAGTCATACAGGAGTAATGGTTCCGATATTTTCATACGGACCAAATGCAGAACGATTTTCGGGCATCCACGATAATACTTTTTTCCTGAACGAATTTGTCGGCCTTCTCAATCTGAAGAAATAAACCGGATCTACTAAAAGCTAATAAGATGATGAAATATCAGTTCAGGAAGAACCAGATCAGCAGAAGGCTGATGCTCAGGAACCTTGGTCTGGGTACCGCAGGTGGAGCAATCCTGCTTTCAGGATCAGGATTTGCATCAGCCAAAAATTATGCAGAAGACCGATCCGTATCGGATAAAGGAACTGTTAACAATATTCCGGGTCAATTGAAGATAGTTAAAGTTGAGGGTATCAGGTTCAGCGATAAGATCAGGATAGGAGGGGGCTCAGGAGGAGACGGAAGTACAGAATTCTGCTGGATACGTATTCATACTGATGCAGGCATTACTGGTTACGGCGAGACATATCCTTCAGTGAATGGTGAACTGGGTAGTCTTAAGGATATTGCATCAGATTACCTGATTGGCAAAGATCCGCGGAACAGGGAATCCATCTGGAAAGCAATATATAAGTATCAGAGTATGAGAAATGCAGGAGGATCTGAGATGCATATCCTGAGTGCAATCGATATGGCACTGCTTGATATTATGGGCAAATCAGCAGGATTACCGCTTTATATGCTTTTGGGTGGTAAAACAAGGGCGAAGGTAAAAATTTACAATACAGTTACCGACTACTGGGCCATAAATAATATGAAGATGGGCCCTGATACAGAAAAGATTGTGGAATTTTTACTTGACAGGGGCATTACAGCCATGAAAATATATCCGTTCAGGACAGGCGGAGGTTTTATCCCGACAGATGAGATTGAAAAAGGTGTCGGCTGGCTAAAGCAGATTGATGCCACTGCAGGAAGAAAAATGGAAATTCTTATTGACGGATGGGGTGGTTGCGACCTTCCCGGTGCACAACGTGTATTAAAGGCATGCGAGCCTTACAATGTGATCCATGCAGAGGACATGATCATTCCTGACTCATTTCAGTCGTATGCCAAGCTTGCTGCCGAAACATCAATTCCCATCGCCCACAGCGAAACGATGGCAACACGATATAACCTGAAGGACTTTCTCGAAGCCAAAGCCATGGATATCCTTATGTTCGATATATGTTGGTGCGGGGGAATAACTGAGGCCAAAAAAATGTGCGATATGGCAGATGCCTATCATATTCCCGGATCGCCACATACATGCGGCGGCCCTCTTTTATATGTAGCTTCAGCGCACTTATGTACTGCCATTCCTAATTTTTGCTATATGGAGAGCAATTACTGGAAATATACTCATCAGTACCCGTATTTTGTTAAAAATATTCCGGTACCGGTTGACGGATATGTTACTGCACCGGAAGCTCCCGGTCTTGGAGTTGAAATAAAAGAGGAACTGTTTAAAAATGGAGATGCTGTAGTCGAGACTGCTGCTAAGATCTGATAGAAACAAAAAACCGTTAATAATGTCAACACGAAAATTTGATCCATCGAAATTGAAAGGAAAACTTGCCGGAATGCAAAGATGGTTTGAAGACAAGCATATTCCCCCCAGGCTTCTGTTTTTTATAATGGGAATATTATCAACAATCTGGTTTTTTGTCAGGGTTATCCCGAAACCTTCGCGTGCTGCATATCCATGCATGAGGGTTGCAGCTCCTTTTATGTCGGGATTTATAATCTATCTGATTTCCCTGGGCGGCATTACTCTTTTTCTGAGGAAAGCTCTTAAAAGCCTTGAAAATGCAAGATTCCGGTCTGCAATCTCACTTTTTGCCGGAGCAATACTGTTTTTCGGAATCAGCCTGACGAGTGATGTCGCAAATTCATCTGCGCAGCCCGTTAATAAAACCGGTCCGGATGATGGCCCGAATGCTCCTGTTGGTAAAGGATTTGGTATTAACCCCGGACTTGTTGTATGGGCGTGGAATCCTGATGCGACGAATGAGAACTGTAAAAATGTTATGGAGAACAGTGACTGGTATTTCAATCCTAAGAATGCCGATCAGAATATCATAAGCGGCATGGTTGCGGAATCAGTGAGAAAGGTTGCAGGAAAACCAGACCTTAAAAAGGCCTGGAATGAACTTTTCCGGTATCATAATTTTAACAAGAATGGTAAAGAGAAAGGTTATTCTCCCGGAGAGAAGATCTTCATTAAAATAAATCAGGGAACCTCTTCGTGGATCTTCAGTCAGCAGGAAAAGGACAGCGGATACGTTTTTTCGACCACAACAAAAGGTGCACAGATGAGACGGTTTAAGAACCGTGGAGCCACTGAGACATCGCCCTACATTGTCCTGGAGTTGTTAAGAGAACTTGTAAATGTTGCAGGTGTCAAACAGTCGGATATTACTGTGGGAGATCCCATGGCTCATATTTTCGGGCACAACTATTCTGTTTGGCATGCTGAATTCCCTGATGTTGTATATATAGACCGATTTTCCGAAAAGTTTGGGCGCACAATGATCAAGCCGTCTGAAAAAGAGCTGATATTTTATTCTGACAAGAAACAAAGTGACAGGCTGTACGATGTTGTTGAAAGGGCTGATTATATGATAAATGTTGCCAGTCTGAAGCCACATGGATCAGCAGGGATAAGTCTGACAGCCAAAAACCATTTTGGTTCCCAGACGCGATCGAACGCTGCACATTTGCATTATTCGCTGATTGCTCCCACATGGGAAACTTTTCCGCGGGAAGCAGGAAATCCTTCCAATGGAGGATACAGGAAATACCGTGTTATGGTAGACATTATGGGAAGCCGTTACCTGGGCCGGAATACGATGCTTTACATAGTTGATGGTCTTTTCGGTGGCGGGGCAGATGAAACAAAAGGTCCGGTAAGGTATTTTATGCCGCCATTTAATGGAGACTGGAGCAGTTCGATATTTATTTCGCAGGACCAGGTGGCTCTTGAGTCGGTATGTTATGATTTCCTGCGTACCGAATGGGATGGTGTTCATAAGCACGATCCTTCAAACAGTGTCTTCGAAAACGGACCAAGCATGTATGGAGTTGATGACTATCTGCATCAGGCTGCAGATTCCAAAAACTGGCCCGAGGGAATAATATATGATCCTGACAATAGCGGCAAGCCGCTGGCAAGCCTCGGCGTACATGAGCACTGGAATAATGCTGTAGATAAGCAGTATTCAGGTAATCTGGGGAAATCAGGGGGAATAACACTGGTTTCGATCCCTGAGACAATGGTAAAAAATGGAGGGAAAAGATAATTATGAGAAAGCTGTCAATTTTCAGCCTTATATTTATTTCAAATATTGTGTCGGGACAGCACGACAAAATGATAAATGAAATTATGGATCACAGATCAGGCACCGCCGTCTGGTGGGTGGGCCAGGCCAGCTGGATAATAAAATCGGGTGACCTGGTAATTTCAACCGACCTTTTCCTCGATCCCGGCGGCAGGATTGACCCTGCTCCGGTAACGCCCGAAGAGATCGCACCGATCCTGGATATTTCTTTTGTTACGCACGGTCACGGCGATCACTTCGATCCTTATACAACAAAGGTCCTTGTTGAAAAATCGAAATGCATGTTCGTTATTCCTGAAAGTTGCCTGGAGACAGCAAGAAAACTGAAGATACCCGATGCCAGGCTCGTAATTGCAAAACCACGGGAGCCTTTTGAAATAAAGGGTATAAAGGTTGTGCCGCTGAGAGCAATTCATGGTAATGAGAATTTTGCAATATATTATGATGCAAACATGCAGGATTGCGGATACCTGTTCACAATCAACGGAAAGCAGATACTTCAGCCCGGAGATACTTACCTTCTGGAAGATCATCTGTTCCTGAAAAAGGTGGATGTGCTTTTCTTTTCACCGACCGAGCATAACATGTATATCGATCCATCTGTAATCCTCATCAATGCTCTCGAGCCTGAATATATTTTCCCCCAGCACCACAGCACCATGGTTGTAAATGAAGGAACACGCTTCTGGTCGAAGGGCTATCCTGATGAGGTCAAGATAAGGCTTTCCAAGCCACTCCGCGACAGATATCATATCCTGAAACCAGGGGAGAAAATGGAAATCAGGTAAGAAGAATTTTCCAGCAGATCCCGATGATATTCACAAGCTGGCGCGGATTTGTGATCCGTGCCATTTTTTATTCCTTCAGATAACCCGGATTATCTAGCTATTTGCCCGGATATTTAAAACGGACTGCCAATATCTGTGCATGTTCCTCCTCCGGCTGGTTACCGCTGTAGAAACCAATCAGGGTATTTGGCGAGAAAAAATAGATATCACCTTCCTCTGAAGGATGCCTCAGCTCTTTTCCATCTGATGTTTCACCTGCAACAATATCCCCCCTACCCTTGAGAATAAGGTAAATTTCCTCCTCATCCTTGTGCCTGTGTGGATTATTGGTGCCTCCTGAGGCAAAATCCATAATAAAAAGGCTTGTGACCTGGCATGCTGCTGCAAGCCTGTCCCTTGTGCTTTCTACTGTGCCCATAAGAAGCTGAAACTGAGTTGTTGGTCCATGACCCGGAAGGACCTGGAATTTAACCTCATCGGTATTTGCAATCTTTAATGCTCTTTTAATTTTAGTACATTCCATGTCTTTCAGCCTGAATGCCATCACAATCACTGACAACGACTGTTCCCTCGGATTCGAGAATCCGAACTTAGTTCCTTCAGGGATATAAATAAAATCATTTTTACTTACAGGCACCATCTCGTTCCCGTAATTCAGCAATCCGGTACCTTCATGCAAAAATAATACGGTCTCTTCTCCCTCATACTTAACAGTATTGCTTCGGCCCCCTGGTTCAACAACAAGATAACCATACCGGCTTGCCCCCCTGATAATGGAAGATGAATCATCGCCGGCTCCAAACACAGGCTTATAATATGCCCCTGTCGTTGTAAACTCATTGTACGATTCCCTGACTGATGCCAATGACCGGTGGAGGTACTGGGACCAGGCAACGGGATTGATTGCTATAAACAATATCAGGAGCAGCACAAAACATTTAAGATGTCTGATGATTTCAGAATTCTTTAACCATTTGGTTTGAGAAATTTGTTTTGGGCTCATGGCTTTAAAGTATTTCGGATTGGCTTCGCCGAGCTCGCCTAACGGCTCGGTTGCGGATTGCGGATTGCGGATTTACAAATCCGAAATCCGCCTTCAGAAATCCGCAATTGCATCAATTTGATCCTGTCTGATTTGCATACACTCCATCATCATTTATGTGCCACCATGGCCCTCCGGTCTGGTGATAATCGCCGATAAGACCCTTTTGTTTAGCTTCCATCATCGTCATTGGCTTGTCAAATTCGGGTGTAGGATTGAATAATCCCGATTTATAAGCCAGGTATTTGGGTTCTCTGAGATATTTTTCAGCCACTTCGTCAACAAATTCAATCCCGAGCCCCGGAGTATCGGGTACCGGGATTACACCGTCCCTGATAATAGGTTTTGGAATTCCGGTTACCAGATCATCAACCCAGGGCATCTCGATCGTATGATTTTCTAGAGAAATAAATTCCTTAATGGTTGCAGCGGTATGAACATTGGCCATAACCCCTACCGGTGAGCAGGCACAGTGCATCATTGTCTTTATTCCGAACTGATATGCGTAATCGGCTATCTTTTTTGTTTCAATCATTCCTCCTGAGGTAAGCAGGTCGGGATGAATTATACTGACAGTGTTTTGTTCTATCCATGGCTTGAAGTTCTCAAGGCTGAAAATATCTTCCCCGTTTAGTGTTGGTGTTTTGGATCCGGCTGTAATCTGCCTGTTCAGGTTTACTGCGTTGAACTTTGTGAAATGAATAACATCTTCGATATAAGCCAGGTTAAATTTTGGATCAGCCATGAAATTTCCAAGCTCAATCCCGCTTTCCACAGTCATATTCCCGAAATGGTCTGCACCCAGTACTTTATCATAGCCAATGATGCTTCTGGCCGTCAACACGTGATTTCCCCATATTTCAAGCCCTTTCCTTGTGGGAAGATTATTTTCATAAGCACCCGGTATGTTCCTGATAAGAGGAGGCGTAAGGTCTATCTTGTAATGCTTCAACCCAAGATCGAGTCTCCTTTTCATCATCATTTTCAGGTTCTCCTCCTTCATCACGGTCGGGCAATCGGCATATATTTCAACCTTGTCGCGGACCTTTTCACCAAGCAGTTTCCAGCAAGGCACTCCAAGTGCTTTGCCTGCAATATCCATCAGGGCGATATCCACTGCACAATACCCTCCTGCGTATCTGCCAGGACCTGTCAGATGCCTTATGCTTTTGAGGATTGGTTCTATATCAAGAGGGTCTTTACCTATCAGGTAAGGTTTCAGCATTAGAGCCTGGGCTATCCAGCCTGCGTCCCTTACTTCGCCTAGTCCGATAATATCCTGGTTCGTATAGATCTTGATAATTGGGAAATCATAAATCGCTGCAAGCGTAGCTCCCCGTATGTCGGTTATTTTCAGGTCGGAGGGCCTTGAGGGTGCATCTTTGGGATTAGCAATCGTGCTTCCGCCAACCAGGCCGGAATATCCGACTGCCATCCCTCCCAGAACTGATTTTTGTAGAAATGATTTTCTGTTCATTTGGTTTAAGCTAAAAGGGTTATTCAATTGATCTTTTTAGTGCTGCTCTTGCAAGAATTCTGGTCGAGTCGAGAACCGGAAGGGGAGACTCCTCAGGCAGCACTATGAGGGGAATCTCAGTGCAGCCAAGGATTACGGAATCACAACCCATTGACTTAAGTTCATTTACCACACTCAAGAAAAACTTCTTTGATTCAGGCTTAATTATTCCGTATACAAGCTCATCAAATATTATGTTGTTTATTCTCACCCGGGCCTCAGCGGGAGGGATCTCGTATTTTATGTTTCTTTCAGAAAGTTTTCCCGGATATACAGGTCCTTCCATCAGGAATTTTGTTCCAAGAAGGCCTGCTTTGGCAAAGAAATTACTGTAAGCCACATCTGCAACCTCTTCAGCAATGTGAAGGAAGGGAACGGATATTTTTCGCCTGACAATTTCATAAGCTTCGTGGATGGTATTATCTGGGCATATCAGTATTTCCGCCCCTATCTGAACAAGCTTGTTTGCCGATGAAATCATAAGAGAGGCAACACCTTCCCAGTCGCCTGTTTCAATGAATTTCATGTATTCACTCAGAGGGTGGGTATGCAAGCTGGTTTCAGGGTGAGAATGCTGTCCAAGGTAATTAGAACCTTCATTGCAGATCGTCTTGTAGCAGAGTGCAGCGCCTTCATAGCTACAGGCTATTATTCCGATATGTTTTGACATTAAGAATAGATTTTGATAAAAAAAATCAAACTTTAACTGTTTATTGAAACAATTTATGTGTCAATCAGAGTTAATCTGCAAGATCAGCGGGAAATATTTCTTTATGTTTCACTCAGATTTAGCAGATTTACACAGATTTGTTGGTATAAATCATTCCGTTACCAAAAACTCTCCCTGAAGCCTTATGTCATTTGAGGAACTCCCTACCATTATTTTGAAAGTCCCTGGCTCCACAACAAAGTTCATATTCCTGTCGAACAACGAAAGGTCCTCATGGGTAAGTCTGAATCTTACGGTTTTCAGTTCTCCGGGTTCCAGTAATATTTTTTCATAGCCTTTCAGCTCTTTAACGGGTTTCGAAGTTGAAGAAATTACGTCGTTTAAATAAAGCTGGACAACTTCTTCCCCTTTGACTTTTCCTGTGTTTTTAATATCCGCAGTTATTTCCACATCACCCCTGTTATTGATCTCCTTTGGGGTGATCTGCAGGTTGCTGTATTCAAACGAAGTGTAGCTCAGCCCGAATCCGAAAGGATAAAGAGGCGTACCCGGCATGTCGACATATTTTGTATTTTCTCTTGTGGCCGAATGATTGTAATAGAAAGGGTATTGCCCTGAATGACGTGGAACGGTTATAGGAAGCTTCCCGGAGGGATTATAATCGCCGAAAAGAACATCAGCAACCGCGTTCCCTCCCTGTTCACCACACATCCAGGCTTCAACAATACCCGGAATGTTTTCAGATGCCCATCTGATGGAAAGCGGTCTTCCGTTTATCATCACTGCCACAGTCGGGGTGCCTGTTGAATAAACTGCTTTTAAAAGATCCTCCTGAAGACCTGTCAGGTCGAGGTTTGCAACGTCCCTTCCCTCACCGTTGGTTATATAGCCTGCCTCGCCGATAACTACTACGGCAACATCAGCACTTTTGGCCGTCTTTCTTGCTTTTTCTATTTCATTGACCTTATCGCCTATAACTTCACATCCTTTTACATAGGTTATTTTAACTGCGGGGGATAATTTATTTCTGATACCCTTGAGAACGGTGACCACTTCCTGTGGAACTGTCTGCGGGTGGTAGTCGCCAAGCTGGTCAATCGGGGCATCAGCGACCGGGCCAATGACCGCAACTGATCTGATGTTCTTTTTAAGGGGGAGTATGTTCTTTTCATTTTTCAGAAGCACGATACCTTCCCTTGCAGCCTGCAGGGCCAGAGCTCTGTGTTCTTCCGAATTAACAATCCTTAAGGCATTGTCTACATTCACATAGGGATTTTCAAACAGACCGAGCTGGAATTTCAGTCTTAGAAGTCTTGCCACAGCTTGATCAACATCTTTTTCTGAAATCTTACCCTCGTTTACATTTTCAATAAGCGCTCCCATATAGGCATCCTCAATTGATATCCCGATATCAAGTCCGGCTTTTATTGCCAGGATGCCGGCATCTTTCTGGTTTACGGCATGCCTTTCCGTCACGATTGTACTGAGTCCGCCACCTTCACCCAATACAATTCCCTTGAAGCCCAGTTCTTCGCGAAGGATTTTTGTCAGCATTTTTTCGGAACTGTGGACAGCCACACCGTCTATTGCCGGATATGTTGCCATCACACCAAGAGCTCCCGATTTTTTTATTCCTGCGACCCACGGAGGAAGAAAAACCTCCCTTAATTTCCTGTCAGAAATTTCCATTGCACCGCGTTCAAGTCCTCCTGCCGGCTGACTCTGACCCGGATAATGACAGAGGAAGGCTATAAGATTACCTGGATTTGAGATATCATTTCCCTGCAGAGCTTCAACGATGGTTGAAGCAATCTGTGCGCACATATAAGGATCCTCACTGTATCCTTCCTCATTCCTTCCCATTCTTGGATCCCTGTTGGGTTCGATCACGAGAGTGCATAAGCCGTGTACCCCTATTGATCTTCCTTCCCTGGCCGCAGCCGAATAAATTTTTCTTACCAGATCCCTGTTCCATGAGGCCCCTATCGCAAGGCCTTCAGGGAACACAGTACCACCGGGGCACATTAGTCCATGAGTTCCTTCCTCGATCTGAAGCAAAGGGATTCCAAGGCGTGTCTTCTCAACAGCAATTTTCTGAAGTTCATTCATTACCTCTGCCTGTCTTTTTGTCCCCTCATGTATAAGCCTGTCGGAGAGAGTGAAGAATCCACCGCCTGGCCCCAGAATGTCGTTATGAACTCCTTCTGTCCATTTCCTGACACCCTCAAGCTGTTTTTTTCTTGCTTCACCACTGGGATCTTCCCACAGATATCTTTTCTTTTCACTAAGACCGTAACCAAGATCCATTGTATAACATGTCGGAATATTGATCTGTCCCACCTTCTCCTTCAGTGTCATTTTCGAGATGAGATCATTGACTCTCTGCTCAACAGGGAATAATGGATTTTTATACAGTGGCAGTTCTGAAAATTCTGCCTTTCCCCTCTTTGACCTGACATAGGAAGCGATATTATGGACATTGTCCAGCCAGATTCCATTGGCGGGATCAGCAGCATAACGGCAGATTGCCTCAATGGTTGAAAGCAAGGATGTCTGGTAGCCTCCATTGTTAATCTCATGACCGGCAAGAATAAGCCAGCTTCCCTTTTTAGCGGCTGTTTCGATCAGTGTTCTGATCTGATCAAATGATTTCCCGTCAAGTTCCATCCCTGTAAGCTGTGCCATATCACAAAATACAGGATCGTTGGGGCCTTCGCTGAGCCAGAGCCTTCCCGATTCGAACATTGATGCAACAATTGGTATATAACTTTTAAGGTTAACGCCTTTTCCTACGAATGTCTGCCCGCATGGATATGCAAAAGAATAAGGCTTTATTCCAAGAAGATCATTTATTACAAGAGTGGCTGAATCAAGTTCTGCAAGCATTCTGTGCAGATCATAGTTTTCAAGTGCTGCTTCCTGGGGCCAGCCGTAATTAATTGTACAGGGATGGAGCAGGGCATGATTGCCTATGTCGTGTCCGTTCCTTACAGCCTTCTTCCATCCTTCAAGCCTCTGGAGCATATTGTTTCTCGAAACATAAAAAGTAGCTTTAACATTAAATTTATCGAACAAAGGAATGCCATTGTCTATCTGGGAGAGCCGGGCGTCGTCAAAAGTCAGGCTTAAGGCCATCTTTTTTCCTTCAGGCCACTGAAAATCAGATCTTTCCCGGTTTTGGTCTGTAAGATATGCCTGAGCAGTTGAAATTTCGCAGGAGAGTGTCAGAATTAAAACCGGAATTAAAAAATTAAAAGTCTTCATGTCTGTTATTTGTAAGGAGGTTCAGTATGAAATCAGATTAAGGCTTTGCTTAATTCAAATTTAATTAATTTTAGTTTACGGGATTGACAAAGATGCTATCCTATCCCTTTTTTATATGGCCTTTTGTCTGTTTAATGGTTAAATTTACTACATAAACTTTAAATGCAGAGATGGGTAAAATGACACGACGGGAACGTCTGACCGCCACTTTGAAGGGATTAAATGTTGACCGTCCGGCAGTAAGCTTCTATGAGATCGGAGGATTTCTTATAAATCCTGATGACCCTGATGAATACAATATTTACAATTCTCCGTCCTGGCGGCCATTACTGGAGCTGGCTGAAGAACATACTGATCTGATACGCATGGTAAGCCCGGTTAGAACTCAGTCACATCTTTCATGGGACGGGAGTTCCAATACTGAAAAAAGAAAGCTTTTTGTAAAGGAGGATAAATGGGAAGACGATAAAAGCAGGTTTACAAGTGTTACTTACACCATCAAGGGAAAGAACCTAACAACTGTTTCACGCCGCGATAAGGAAGTCGATACTGTCTGGACAATTGAACCGCTTGTTAAATCAATTGATGATGTGAAACTGTTCCTGGAGCTTCCGGATGAAATATTTGAGGAGAATGTTGATATCAGACATATGGAAGAGGAAGAGAAAAAACTGAACGATAAAGGCATAATAATGGTCGATACAGAAGATCCTGTATGTGCGGTTGCATCGATGTTCAAACTAGAGGATTTTACGCTTTTTGCATTAACTGAAAAAAAACTTTGTCACGCCCTTCTTGAAAAACACTCTGTATATATCAATAAAAGAATTGAAAAGGCAGCAAAGGAATTTCCGGGGAGGTTATGGCGTATTTATGGTCCCGAATTTATTACAGAGCCCTTCCTGCCTCCGGCATTGTTTGAAGAATATGTTGTGAAATACACAGGTCCGCTGATTCAGACTATAAAAAAGTATGGCGGATCTGTAAGGATTCATGCCCATGGTTGTGTAAGGAATATTCTTGATTATGTTGTACAAATGGGGGCTGATGCCATAGATCCGATTGAACCACCTCCGCACGGTGATGTAGAATTGAAGTATCTGAGGGAAAAATATGGAAGACATCTGGTATTATTTGGAAATATTGAAATAACGGATATTGAAAATATGCCAAATGATATATTCAGAAAGAATGTGCGAAAATCATTATCGGAAGGAACTGCAGGGGAGGGCAGGGGATTTGTCCTGATGCCAACCGCATCACCATACGGGAGGGATATTTCTGAAAACACTTTCCGTAATTATAAGATCATGATAGAGGAAGTTAACAAAGTCTAAATAATGAGAATGTTTATATGAAGAAATTGAATCACATTTGGTTTTTGATACTTATTCTATATTCTTGTAGTCATCACAAAGAAATCAATAGAGAATTTTCATCATACGAAAGGGCCAGACTGCATCCCATTTCACTTGACCGGCCGGCCATCGGATTTTTTGAGGGCGCTCTTCTCGGTAACGGTGCAATGGGGGCGGTTGTTACAACCCGCCCTGATGCCGTGGTGATATATTTTGGGCATAACAATGTGTGGGACATAAGGATAGCCGAAAATAACAGGAAGGAAATCGGGAATTTCAGTTATGTTTTCAATAAGGTCAGAGCTATACCTGATACACTTGCCCTCCTTACTCAGGATCCCTGGTACAGGAAGTACAGTGAAATGGCAGCTGAAAACTACAGGAAGCCATATCCGAGACCGTTCCCCTGCGGATCGGTATTGCTGGGTTTCGATCTCAGGAACGCTGAAATGATCGGCCATAGTCTCGATATTTCCAATGGGTTATGTGAAGTTTTTCTTCTTACATCAGATAAGAAGGAAATCAAGCTGCAGATTTTCAATGCGATGAATGAAGACAGGCTGTGGATGAGGCTTATTGGCAAAAATGGCGAGCCGGTAAAGAATATTTTCGACAGGATCCGGTTGATGCCCGATCCCTCAACTCCGGCAGCCTTCCCGTCTCCTGAGCCAAAAGAAAATCTTGAGGCAGGCATTCTTCATTTCAGACAGATCCTGCCTTACCAGGAGCCAGGGACTTATGACATTTCAAAAGGACACCCAGGCGACAAGGCATTCAGCCTTACCGTAAGTGTCAGCTCTCCCCTGTGCAAGACAAAAAGGATTAACTGGGACGGAAATGAGGAAATAATGGGGCCTCTTGAAGGCAGCCTTTCTCATGATGCTCTTTTCACAGGCTGCATCACCCTTAAGGAAGGTTTGAATGCAGACCTGGATAAAGGTATTCCTGAAACTGATCCTCCTGATGAAATTCATTTTACGACTTCATTGGCGGAAAGTAATAAGAGCTGGGAAGAATATTGGAATAAGTCGGGAGTATTACTGGACGATAAATTTCTCGAAAGCATCTGGTACAGGAATCTTTATTTTCTGAATTGTGCTGTAAAAGAGGGGATTAATACCCCGGGTCTGTTTGCAAACTGGAGTTATAACAATATTGGTACAGCATGGCATGGTGATTACCACATGAATTACAACACACAGCAGCCTTTCTGGGTTACATTCTCCTCGAACCATCTCGAGAAAAACCTCTCTTATGTCAGCCTGATTGAATTTCTCATGAATGTAAGCAGGAAATGGGCAAAAGAATATTATGATCTGCCGGGAGCATATTTCCCTCACAGCGCTTATCCTGTAAATATGACAATGAATCCTTATCCTGTTCCTCACTGGGGATGGGAAATATGCGAAACTCCCTGGGCTGTTCAGGGTCTGTGGTGGCATTATCTATATTCGGCAGATACTGCTTTTTTAAGGTCACGGGGTTATGAGCCGATTAAAGCAGCCACAGAATTTCTGGCAGCATATATGAAACGCCCGGACGCAAAAGGACCTCAGTGGAATGATGATAAATACCATATCTTTCCTACAATACCTCCTGAGTTATATGCATTAAGACCAGGTTTCAAGTTTAATTATGACTGCACAGTCGACCTCACACTTGTTAAATTTATTTTCAGAGCTTTCGAAGAAGCTGTGAAAGTTCTTGACCTTGAGGAAGAAGAAAAAAGTCTGCTGACTGATGTCAGGGATATTCTTCAAAACTACCCTGATTACCCCATTGCTGAATCTGAAAAATTCGGAAAGATATTTGTTTCGGTGCCCGGTGAACACAGCCAGGTGGTTTATAATGTTCCTCTTCCCCTTATTACAGTTTTTCCCGGGGAGGAACATGGATTGCACTCAGATCCGCAAACACTTGAAATTCTTAGGAACACTTACAGAAACCAACAGAATGAGGGAGGGAATGATCTTGTTTTCAAAAATTTACAGGCGGCACGGATAGGAATGCTTGATCTTGAGAAATTTAAAAGGCAGATAAATTACTGTCTTTTGCCGAACGGTACGGCATCAGATCGTGCAATTCAGGTTCATGGACGATATAATGATTTCACGAATTATGGATTTATGGATAATATGGGAGTATGGTTCGAGAATTTTGCTCTGCCTGCGGTTATTAATGAATGTCTTTTGCAGGGATATAACGGCACATTGATGTTCTTTCCTAACTGGCCGGCAGAAAAAGATGCAGAATTCCATAACCTTCGTACTGCAGGTGCTTTTCTTGTCAGTGCAGTGCTTAAAGACAGGAAGGTGAAATACATAAAAGTAATAAGTGAATCCGGGAATAGACTGAATTTAATCCTTCCCTGGCAGGGAGGAGCGAGGTTAAGAACCAGTGATGGAATAGTCAGGGTGAAGTCAGACTCAGTTTCGGTCATGACCCGGCCAGGGGAAGAACTGATCATAAAACCGTAGTCAAAAGAGGATATCTTAAAATATTCCTTTCTGTCAAAACCCATGTTGGGATTATCAGATCCTTTTGATCATCTGAATAAATGCCCTGAACAAACTGAATAAACCTATCGCCACAAATGCTATAAGAATTAAATATAAATCTTCCATATTTTTGTTTTAAATCAATTAATCTAGTTCCATTTTCATTAAATGCTTCAGGATTTTTCTGTTAAATGCAGTAGAAATACTGAATGTAGGATATTCCATTTTGCCTGAGCCACCATCGCAACGCCTTGGCGATTTTTCTCCTTTTAAGAAGAACTGTTCCGGTTTCCTCTGATGTGATTTTAAACTGTGCTTTCATCTCATTTTGCTTTTAGTCATAAGATAAAAATAACAACACAGATAATGTCCTGCAAATCGCAGATGCCCATTAAATGGTAAAATGGAGATGATCTGCAACGATCTTGTCAACAAAACGGCATCGATAATTTACCGGAGAAGGCTGCTCAGGTAAAATTTTAAGACTTTCGTCAAAAATCATCCTGAATTTATTAAAAAATGCTGCTTTACAGGCAACAAGTAAATAGTGTAATGGATAAATAAAACACAATCAGTGTATTAGGATGTAGTATGGTCAATAAACCCAGAATTTATGGTTTTGACCAATGCAAACAAAATCAGGATTAAAATTTTAAGGATTAATTGTTTTTCGGTAAAAACGCTCTGATTTTAGCATGGTTTTAAGGACATGAACGTCATTTTTTACTGTCTGTCAGCAAAAATCAGAAACTATCGGGGAAAGTTAAACAGTTAGAAAGATCCTACTGCTGTGTCCTGGCATTTGGAATGGATTTTTATTAGGTAAAGACGTTTATTACGATTTATCCTGTAATGGAGTTATTTATCATCATAGGTTTTTTCCCTCTCTTTTCCGGCTCTTATCCATTCAGGGAGGACCGTTTCAATAAATACCTTTTTTTCAGCAATTAGTTTTTTCATATCGAGGCCTATGAATTCCTGGGCCTTGGCTTTTGTGGAAATATCTGGATAGGCAACCTCCCGGTTATATCCAAGAGAAGCAAGAAGCCTTGCAAGCTTCACCCTGGCTTCCTGTGCAAAGGATATTCCTCCTGAAATTATCCTTCCGGTTTCGACGGGTGAATGAAATGAATTTCCATGTCCTGCGGCAGCAAAGTCCCATCTCCACTGAGCCCGCCTTATATCATTTAATATTTCCTTCATCTGGATCTCGGTTGCACCTTTATCCCATGCTGTTTTTGCTTCAACATGGCATCTTACAAGGAGGGTTTCCAGGATATTTCGGTTTTCTATTATTTTATCCTGCCTTGCGTAGACATCATTTATCAGCTTATTGGTTTCTTCACGGTGACAAACCTGGCAGGAATTAGCTACGTTGTTCAACGGGCTTTGGATGTGGTGGTCGGTGAATTTCTGTCCGCCTTCACTGATAAAAGGCATATGACAATCAGCACATGAGACACCCCTTGATGCATGAACCCCGGTAAGGTAGACTTCATAATCGGGGTGTTGGGCCTTAAGCATTGGGGCGCGGCTCATGCTGTGAATCCAGTCGGAAAACTCAATATTGTCATAGTATTTTTCAATCTCTTCAAGTGACTGACCGTTTTTCCATGGGAATACCAGATACTGTACACCTTCGGTGATCTTCTTGTTAAAATAATACTCGACATGACATTGCGCGCAAACCAGGCTTCTCATCTCCTGATGCGATGCTTTGCTGATGTCCTTCCCCATTGCCTCAAAGGCTTCCAGCAGGGCAGGCCTGGAGATCCTGAGATTCATTGTTTTGGATTCATGGCAATCAGCGCAGCCAATAGGATTAATAATCTCAGCACCCTTTGTATCCCAGGTCCCGCGGTAAAATTCAGCTGCTCCGGTCTGATTCATCAACCGGGGGACATCAGGACTCTTGCATGTCCAGCAAGTATTCGGCTGAGGACTCGGTACGGATTCCGAGGGGGCGCCTGTCCTCAGGATTCTCTGAATATCTTCCACCGCATAAAAATGACCCCTTCCCTGATTGTATTCCCTTGAGAACAGGTACCCTGCCCACAACACAACCATCCCCGGAGATTCTTCAAGCATATCCACTGGTTTGCTACCGTTATATTTACTCCTGAAAGTGGTATCTGATGTTTTGAGATAGGTGCCGTATTCCCTTGGAAAAAACTCTCCCCATTTGGAATTCCTTGGCTCAAATTCGGAAAAGGTAACCTGGGGAGTATATGCAAAAATCGCTTCGGCCCTTCTTTCAACAATTGAAGAGGCAAGCATTCCAAGCAGGAACACCACAGCCACAGTGAGCAGGAAGATCAACCAGCCAAGCCATTTATTCTCTTTGATAATCTCATTAATTGGTCTCATAGTTTTAGGTTGAGGTATATGTTAACTTTTAAAGGGATGAAAATTAAAATCTGATTACCATCGCTGAAACAATTATTCCTGTGAGTCATTTCCCTTTTGGTCTAATGCCGGTTTTCATCCATTCAGGTACCACAGAAGAGGGTAATGGTACTCTTGCATAGGGAACGCTGGAAAGGCTGTTGACTCTCCCATGCGGAGATTCCCTGTGACAATCCCAGCATTTACGCTCCATCCTGAAATTGTGAGTCTCCATATTGTAAGCCATAAGCCTGCTGTCGGTCAGAAGTGTTGAATGACACCTGATACAGTTTTTATGCACAACCTCCCTTCCGGCATCTTTAATGAAGATCACCTGAGGTTCTAGTCGCAGCGTGAACATTGTTGCATGGCGCAACCCGTCCTTTGCCTTAAAGAAATACTTATTAAAAATATTGTTATGCGGGACATGACAATCGTTGCAATTTGTTACTTCGCGATGAGAACTGTGAAACCATGTAGTGTACTGCGGTGCCATTATGTGGCAATTAACACAGGTTTTTGGCTCGTCTCCAAGATATGAATGGGCATTTGAAATATAGAATGTAAAAACACTCAATCCCGTAAAAACCGCTGCTGCCATCAACACAGGAAACTTCCACCTGTCGGGGGGGATCAGCTTTCTGAGAAAATTCATCAGGCTTTTATTTGCAAGATAATTAAAAAATCAATAAATGCTTTTCCTGTCAGTAGATTTGGGATCGTCGGGAATCTGACCGCTGTTGAGTTTGCCTTTTATTGCATCAGCTCTGAAAGGTTTACTCGCATCATAGTATTCATCTGTGATGTCTATATCGGATATCAGCACCCCCGGTATATTGTCCGAAAGTTTGTTCTTGACAAGCCCGTCAGGTGTTATAAAGTAGCATGGCCAGCTTTCAGGCGCTGATGAATTGGTAAGCGACATATAGAAGTAATTTGAGGCTGCCATGGCCTGGGCAGTAATGTGCATTATTAACGGATGAATACTGCCCGCCTTCTGCCTTGCATTGTAAAATGACTGGAAGATTATATCAACATTTAATTTGCGGAGCTCCCTGTAAAGCTCAGGGAACCTTATATCGTAGCATATCAGCAGACTGCATATTACACCATTTATTTCAAATGTCACAAAATGATTACCAGGAGAAAAAAAATCCAGATCCCCATCGGTACAGAATCGTTTATCATATCTGTCTTTAACTTTGCCATCGGGACTTATTAGGTACAGACTGTTATGCGGTTTATTATTTTCTGAAAGTTTATGCATGGATCCAAGAATCACCCATAATTTCAGCTCTTTAGCCAGCGCTAATACAGAGTCGCTCCAGAGGTACAGGTTATTCCAGTTAAAACCTTCAAGTGATTTCATGTCGGATCCGGGGTAACCTGACAGTGAACATTCGGGGAAATGAACTATATCTGCCTTTTTAAGTTTGGCCTCTATCATCTGATTTTTAATCCATCCAAAGTTTTCAGCAATTGAGGCTGAAACCGGGAACTGGCATGAAGCAATTCGTAGTTTCCCGCTTTTCTGACTGTTACCCTGGCTATAAACAGCAAATTCAGATCCGGTAATACATACGCCAAATGCTAAAAATATCTGAACAAGAATAAGTTGCTTTATCATGTTTAATTGATTTTTTTGTTGTCAGATGAGATGTTAAATTAAAAGTACTTTAATTACCTTGGTACTCCCAATAGCTATCGATCCCTAAGAATACCTTCGCGGTTAAAGATAAATCAGTGAACCACAAAGGATCACAAATGTTGGCACGATTGATACTAATATGAACAAAACCAATTGAACTTCTTTCTTCTACAGTTACACCGACTCGCCTTAGGTGCATTTTTTGCTTTAACAAAGTACTGAAAAAATTTCCTGAAATAACAAAGGGTGCCGCTTAAGACACCCTTCCGATAACTTTAAAAAAGAACCTGCAGGATCAAAACTTTACTCCCAGCATGAACCTTATACTGTTGACCATAAGTTTTTCTGTCGGATCAAATGATTCAGAATCCATATTGGAACATTTAATTCCTCCAAGGACGTATTCAGCACCAATGCTCAGAACATTCCATCTGAAAGCTGCGCCTATAGCGTGCGAAACACCAATTCCGGCAAATGCTTCTTCATCGCTTTCATCACCAAATTTACTGGTAATAATTGTTGCTAATCCGGTGGGCCGCAAATTATAGTAACCGTCTAAAGCAAGATTATCCATGAATCTGAAAGTGAACACTGGTCCTACTTCCAGGACCGTTATATCTGCAACCAACCTATTCCATTCCAGAGACCCGGTTGAGTTAGATTTAAAAGCCCCGGTAAAATCAAACCAGTTAACCATCAGCCCTCCTCCGAATCTTTTACCCGGACCAAAATACCAACGGCTTCCAATCTGTAGTCCCATGATTGGCCCTAGTTTAAATTCATCGTCAAGTTCGACATCACTTTCGAGTCCATATGTACTTGCAGGCAGGCCTGCGACAAGATTAATACTGAAGCCATTTTTCAGGGCCCTGTCTTTTTGTGCGAATGTAACAGCAGATGTCCCTGTCAGAAGGATCATGGCAAGTAGGAAAAACGTCTTTTTCATCAGGTTGAGTTTTAAAGATTTTTTAACATTGAATCTGTTTTTTATAACTTGATTAAGCCCGAATTATTACTATTGTCCGAAAAAAAATCGAATATAAGATTAAGTTTTGAATTATTTGCTTATTAATAAGTGAAACAAAGGATTAGTGGTCAGAGTGTGATTAAAAACAGAAGTATTGATTATGATGGTTCAGGATTTCTTGCTAGATTTAATTGTTAATGACGAATCTGAAATGAAATGGAATATACAGAACTTATAAGCAGGCGCGAGAGCCTTAGAAACTATGATCCTGATCGTCCGGTTCCGGAGTCGGTAATCCGGAGAATTCTCGATGCAGGAAGAATTGCGCCTTCGGCTCACAATAACCAGCCATGGAAATTCATACTTGTTTCTTCTCCGGTATTACTGGAAAAGGTCAAAATGTGTTATCACAGGGAATGGATAAAGGATGCCCCACATATCCTTATTGTGACAGGAATACGCGATGAAGCATGGACACGTGAATATGACAGCTATAATTCTGTTGAAACAGATACTGCAATTGCCATGATGCATATTATTCTGGCTGCTGCAAATGAGGGAGTCGGTACATGCTGGATAATGGCTTACGATCCTTTTGCCATTAAAGAAGCGCTAAACCTGGGGGAGAAATACCAGATATTTGGTATTACACCGCTTGGTTATCCGAAACCAGGATATGAGAGGAAGGCTGTAAAAAAGCGCAAGCCCCTTGAGGAAATAGTAGATTTTCTGTGAAGTAAAGCTTGCCGGAAGAAAACCTGAATCGACAGTAAAAGTCAGGTCCTGTCTGTTTCCTGCCTGAATAATATTGTCAGCGATATCTGTGGTGTAACAAATGATAAGGTACAAATTCCGGTACCTACATTAAAAGTGCTTCATAAAAATCAAATATTTTTATCTTTGGCATGAATTATGGTATAGATAAACATAAATAAGTGATCTATAAATAAATACTTTATGAGATATTTTCTTTCGGCAGCTTTGATTATTATGCCTGTTTGTGTTTTTTCTCAGGACAGGATAAAAAAGGTAAATGGCGATATTATTCAGGCTAAAGTCCTTGAAGTCAGCGCTGATGAAGTAAGATACAAGCGATACAGCAATCCTGATGGCCCCGTGTATGTACTTGGAAAGAATGAAATAAGCGAGATCACCTATCAGAATGGAGAAAGAGAGGTATTTAGTTCCGGCAAAGCCTCAGAGAGCAGCATAAAAAATGACCGGCATGCTGTTGATCCTCTCATTGTTGAAATGTTCAATGCGATGACAAGGAGGAACAACAGGGTATATATTGTCAGCAATAATGACAATGCCGTGGTTCACGCAGCAAAGGCGATCAACAGATGGGGTTACTGGGAGGTAACTGAAAGAAAGTACAATGCGGATTTTATTTTGAGTTTCAACATAAATTTTTCAGGCGCCGAAGCTTATGGAACAGCAGATTTCATAAATCCCCGCAACGGGAAGATTATCAGGTCAACAAACCAATTCTATGTATCTCCCACCTGGGACCTGAACGTTAAAAGAGGCCTGGTTAACGTTATTGTAGATGACGGTATAAAACCCATGTTCAGATAAATTATGCACCGTTAACCTGAATGGAGTACACACTTCCATTTATCCATATTTGTATTACTTCGCCAGGCTGAAGTATTATCGTCGAACATTTCAGGATAATAATTGTTAACCATTTACGCTGTCACTAATTGGAAACAGCTTATTCTTGATTTATTTAAATAGTTAGATATACTGCAAAAATGGAAGTCAGGACTTTTTCTGAAAAGATAACCAGGACTCATAGAAAAAATGCTTCAAAACCAGAAGGAGAAGTACTGAACTGCAGGGCAATAGAAAATCTTATTTCAGAAGGTGGCTCAAATTTTGTAAGGTATCTAGGCTGGCTTGATTTGCTGAACCAGGAAAACATAATAATATTATCCCCGAAGCGCCATTACTTCTTTGATCAATCGGAGCTGAAATACTCAACTATGCTGATACTCTTAAAGAAACTTAATCTTTTGGAGGATCCTGAAGGACTGCTCAGGGATATCTCAAGAGCTATCATCCCCGGGTCCAGCTTGATGGGACACTTTCAGGGTAGTCACAGCAGACGTGGTAAAACTGACGCATTAACAAATATTTACAGCAGGATATTTGATTTTCTTGATATAAGGATCCAAAAGGAATTTGACAGTCAGAGTGTGGCTGGTCTATTAGAGTCACATGGGTTTCAGGTTGCTGACATGACTCAGATAAAAAACACCATCTATTTCCGTGCAATTAAAAAATAAGAGCATTTTCTGTCATTAATTAAATGCTTTTAAAAGTATCTGTCATGTTGAATTTCCATTATCTGGCATTTTTTTAATTGCTTTCTGAAGTTTTAGATTTTGCTCAGATAACATTATCAATTAACTTTGATAATGCCTATAACAGCGTTAAGTTTAATAAGCAAGCTTCATGGTATGAAATTAATTCCTTTTAAGATATTTGGAATAATGATTATGACCTTGCATTCATTAATGGCTTCCGCAGGAGAACCGGTAGTGGTTGTTTATGTTATTGACGGCCTTCAGCTCGATGCTGCAACCACAGCAGCTGCAAACGGGGCGTCAAACATAAAATTTATAATGGATAATGGAGTTTATGCCAGGGAAACCTATTGTACAAGTCCGGCACCAAGGATGTGTCTGCCTGACGGTTCTTTGCCCTGGGGTACTTCTTCTTCTCCGAATGTAGCTATGCATACCGGAACACATATATTTGAGTCGAGGAAGATGGATGATATTTTCCTTTCTGCAAGGAGGGGCGGTATTAAATCGGTTTTTGCAGGAGGAGCTGCCAATTATGAGGAGTTTACCACGCCTGATTTCTGTTATGCAGGTTCACTTACCGATTCAGCAGTGGTAAAGTATGGAATAAAGCATTTCAATAATGACAGAGTCAGGCTGTTACGTCTGCATCTTCAACAGATAAGAGAAAGCTGGTCAGGTCCTGAAGATAAGCTTAATCCTGGTTCTAAATACCAGAAGGCTATCCTGAAAGCTGATGCACTTTTAGGGGAACTCATAAAGGTATTGAAGGAGTCAAATGTATGGAATGACGCCTATATCATTATTGCAGGAGATCATGGGATGGGTGTTACCAGCGAGAGCGACCACCCACCCTCTGTTATTTCCTCCTGGTCGCCCCTGATATGCTTTTATGGTCCGGGCATCAAAAAAGGAACAACCATTCCCTATGCTGAAATCCCCGACGTAGCAATAATGATAAATCATTTTCTGAAGCTTAAGCCGTTAAACGGCCATATTGATCCTAATGTGCCACATTATTTAAGAGGTACTACCGGCATATTCCTTCAGAACATTTTCGAAGGTAATCCCGACGAGATAGCTCATCCTCAGTTTATAAAATGGTATCTTATAAGAAAGAACCGAAAACCCTCCGATGATTATGCTGAATACCGATCGGCAATGATTACTTTCATAACAGGAAGACAAAGAGGCATGTAGATTTATCTCCATGATAATGAGATGAATCGCATCAATAACCCGACTTAACGGGCTCTATACCACTTTGGCAGGCAGACAGACTATTCTTCAGGAATCTGTATATTATCTTTATCTATGCATAATGATCGAATAACCCGGATCGGTATTTACAGAAATCAAGACCGGGACTCCATTTTTGATCGTGAATTTCACAAGGTTGGCCCATCTCAGATATTTTCTGCCATTTTCGATATGAGTGTAATAATAATTTATTGCAACTTCATCGCAATTGATTGGAATATCCCAGTGTCCAATTGCCACTTCCACCTCGTCGGTCTGAGGCTCTATGAAGGTTATATCACTCCATTTTGTAAGGTCATTACCGGTTACTACCCATGTCATTGCATGGCCAAAATATCCTTTACCTGACTTGATCCCCTTCCAATACCATTCATCATATTCTTGTCCCTTTTTAAAATGTGAAGTATCAACCAGTGTAACAGTACCCATAGGAATCCCATATTTGCCCATATCAACCAAAGTTCCGCTGTTGATTTTTATGGAATCAACATTTCTTCCTCTGTACCAATTAAATAAGCGGTCATCATAATAATTAAGGTATAAGTCCCTCAATCTAATTTCTTCACCCCAATCATGGCAGTTGAAAGTCAGCTGATCGGCATAATGTCCGCAGACCCATAGTGGATCAATTGTATATGGAATTGTGTTTACCCAGTCATCGTACAGTTTAGCCTGGATGAAAGCAATTCTTTCAGTTTTTGTTCCCAGTAGGTTATATTCTGTTCCGTTATTATCAATTGAGATAAAAGGATTGATCAGAACTTTACCTGTTGAGGGAGGGCAATCCACATTAACTGGTTCAACCATAAAAGTTCTTAAATCTGACCAATCTCCCCATTCACCATCAATATATGATCTTATTTTCCATGTCCAGCCTGTAGTATTTCCGTCAAGTATGATCCCAGCATTGTAATTCAGGTATTCAGATTTGGTAGTTTCAATATCAATAAAAGGATATGGTGCAGCAGAGTTTTTCACATAAAGATTGTATTTTGTTGCCCCGGCACATGTATTCCAGTAAAATGACCAGTGGGCATTTTCAGTAATTCCCAAATTACATCCATTGTCCATAACTACATCATTTTGAGGAGAAATTAAAACAGGAATGCAGCTTTCATACTTAGTGGTAAAAGTCAATTCTTCGCCATAAGCAGTACCTGCTACGTTAGTAACGTATGCTTTAACATAATATGTTGTGTTGGGAGTCAGTCCTATAATATTGCTGGAAAAACTTCCTGTGCCGGTACCATCAGTTGTCTTATTATCGCTCACTGAAGGGTTCGAAGATCTTGACCAGCATACACCCCTGGCTATGACAGGGCCTCCACCATCACTTATAATATTTCCTCCGGTGACAGCTGAACTGGAGGTTACTGATGATATGGCGGTAGTTGTAACAGAAGCAAGAATTATCTGATCTGTTATAAAAGTAACCTCATTTCCATATGCTGTCCCCTCACTGTTGGTTGCAAAGGCCTTTGCGAAGTATTTTGTACCAGACAACAATCCAGTTAAACTGACACTGAAGGATCCTGTACCTGATCCGGAAGTGACAGATCCATCGTTTGATAACAATGTAGGATCATTGGCTCTTGACCATACGAGCCCACGGCTTGTAACTGCAGCATTACCATCATCGCTGATTTCTCCACCACCCTCTGCTGAGTTGGTTGTAATTTGAGTTACATCTGTTGTGGTAACTGCTGGTAGTTCTTTTTTCTTGCAGCTTGAAAGGCAGACTAAACAAATGAGAAGCAGAATAAATTTATAATTAATGCTTTGCATCAGAATAAAAAATTAACCGTTAAAAATTCCCATCCAACAGATTAAAGTGAGGGTTATTATATCATAATTGATTAATGTTGCACTATTTCTTGGAGAATTTTTTAAGAACTAATAAACTGTGCATTCTATTTAACAGATATGCCCTTTTTTACAAGAGAAGGCGTTCAATGGCATTTGGTTATAGAGTGTACGGATACTTCTAATTTCCAAGGGCAGTCAGCAGGCTTTGTTTCAGCGCCCTGAAATATTCGGATTCAAGTGAACGCTTTTCAACAGGCAGGTCAACCTGCTTATTTAGTTTTATCTGTGCCGGAGGACGACTCAGGACTATTATATCTCTACCCAGAAGAAGCGCTTCATCAACATCATGAGTAACAAAGATGACAGTTCTCCTGTCGGCCTGCCACATTCGCGAGAAGATCCTTATAAGGGTCAATTTCAGTGCAATATCCAGTCCTTTAAGCGGTTCGTCCATTAATATAATATCGGAGGGGTATGCAAAAGCCCTGGCAATGGAAACCCTCTGACGCATTCCCCCGCTAAGCCTGGCAGGATAATAACCTGCAAAATCCTCAAGCTCCATCAGCCTGACGAGCTGCCCTGTTATCTTTTTTCGCTGTTCTGCAGTCATATCCCTTCCCAGAACAAATCCGATATTATCCTCAACTGTTTTCCACGGCAGAAGTCTTGGATCCTGGAAGATATAGGAGATCTTCTTTTCCCCGAAGCCTGACAGATGGCCACTGTCGGGTTTAATTATGCCACCGATAATATTCAGCAATGTGGTTTTGCCACAACCTGACGGCCCAAGGATACAGGTTATTGTACCTTCCTGAAAGGCGATATTGAAGTCACTGAACAGCGAGACATTACCAAACATCTTATACAGGTCTCTGATTTCCAGCCTCATAATCAGGTTCTCCATATTAAGAATTTACTTTCAATCAATCTGATTGTTTTCTCAAAGCCGTAACTTATTAGTACGGCTACAATCGTCCAGGCTATTACTTTATCAACATTTAGGAATGTCTGTGCATTCTGCATCATCGTACCGATCCCATAAACGGGCTGACTGAGTACTTCACCTATTATGATTGCCCTCCAGCCTATCCCTAAAGCGCTGGAAGCGCCGCTGATAATAAATGGCATTATCGCAGGGATATATACCTCGCGAATTATTCTTTTGCGGCTCACCTTATAGAATGATGCCATAACGGTAAGTTCAGGATCGATGCTTCTGATCCCGTCACTGACATTGGTACTGATGAAAGGAAACATTGTAAGCATTCCTATGAAAACAGGTACCGATCCGGGATGGAGCCATATCAGTGCCAGAAGAATGATGGCAATCACCGGCGTTGAACGTATAGTGACAAGTATGGGTCGCAGAAATGAATTAACATATGGATTGATTCCGGTTATAATGCCTGTTGCTATACCAAGGATACCTGAAATGATGAAGGCAATGAGTCCTCTTAGTATGGTTGTGCCTGCTGTCGCAAGAAACCTGCTGTCACCAAAAAGGTTCAGGGTGGTTAACAGTGTTTTCTCGGGAGAAGGAAGAACAAAATCGGATTTTAAATGCAACGACAGTATTTTCCATATGATAAGCATACAGATCACCGAAGCAATACTTATTAACTGTTTACCGGTAAATGAAATTTTCATCAGGCATTTTTCCTCCGACAATATCCGGATTCAATTTATAAAAAACATTCAGATAATCGCCTATCTCTTTTCTGACATCATCAGCTTTTACGAACTTCAGATTTGATCCCGGAATAGCACTAAATGCAGCTTCATTGTCAGGCAGAATTCCATATTTAACAATAAGGACAGCTGCACTGTCAGGATGCTGATTCACCCATCTGGTTGAAAAAGAATATGATGAGATGATTTGTGTTACTAACTCCCGGTCGTTATGAATTACAGTTTCTTTCCCAAGAAACGCTGTTTCTGCTATCGGGACATTATCAAACCTTTTCCATTCTTTATCCAGACTGAATATTATCCTGATGTTTTTGTTTCTCCTGATCACAAGACTGGCTAGGGGTTCGGAAATAATACCAATCCCTGCCTGACCGGAAACTAATGCATTGGCCAGATCGATATGGGTGGGGAAACTGTAATCAAGGGTCACATCCTTGTCGGGGTCTATACCGTTTTTCCTGAGCAGATAACGGAACATCACATCCGGTGTCATTCCCCTGGCCATGACATAGATCCGCTTGGCTTTCAGATCTTCCCACCTGTTGACATCAGTGTTATTTCCGGCAAGATAAAGTGTTCCCCAGACGGGAACTCCTATTATCTGGTATTTCAAACCTTTGTTATACATTATAGCTGCCATCGTGGTGGGTAGAATGGCAAAATCGGCAGTTCCGTCCAACATCATTTTCCGTACCTGCATGGGTTCATTCAGGATTTTTATTTTCAATGAATGCCTGGTTCCTTGATTCAGACTATCGATCATCCGAATCATACCCATGGCTGAAGGACCTTTCAGTGCAGCAATTGTATAGACTGATCTGCCTGATTCATTCCCTGCCTCGTTTCCGCATCCGGAAAGGAGTAAAAAAGCCAGCAATAAATATGATAGTTTCTTCAGCATGAAATCAGTAATTGATACAAAACTATCTATAAAGAGAATTCGGGACTAATCTTTATGCTGTTTTCTTTGAAAATTCCACGTTCTGATCTCCCTTAGCACCCTTCTCTGATAGATATTCACTCATCATACTCAGATAATTTCCAATGAGTATTTTCGCTCCCCAACCTTTAATTGATGGTTTATTAATCACCCTGGCCAGATTAGCGAATGTAATGGTTGGAAGTCAACCCTTCCAGGGTTGCAAATGATGTGTGGTGATCTCTCCACGTTGTGAGACCAGGGCTCCCGATAGCCATTGAGATGGAAGTCGACACCTTAGGTGTCAGGAACGATTCTTATTCTTAAAAATTCATTTCTATTTGGAAACTAAAATAAATTTACGACCTTTGTGAAATAATTAACAGTAAACCTGTTTTTGTCTGAGAAGAACTACGGACCCCATCATGTGGCCATCTGAGGAATCAAGGACAGGCAGGTTAATAATAAATCCAATCCGGAGGTATTCTGATGGAAAAGAGAGCAGGATCCGCAATAATTCTGATTCAGACCCGCGAAGATGTTCAGCAGCTGAACGATATTCTTTCAAAACATTCGCAAATAATAATCGGACGTCTGGGGTTGCCGCGAAGCAACGGCCAAAGTATCATTTCTCTTGTTCTTGAAGGTACCACCGATCAGATAGGTTCTCTTACAGGCCAGCTGGGCCGTTTAAGAGGAATTCAGGTAAAATCGGTACTTTTAAAGAACATTAATTATGAATAAATTCTGGTTTCTTACTGCTTTTTATACACTGTTTATTTCGCTGATCTTACAGGGGCAAGAATTCACATTTCAGGGGATAGTCCGTGATTCAACAACCAACAAAGTATTGGAGGATGTTGTTGCTGAGGTGATTACTACCGGAGGGAAGGATAAAATTACTCGTATCGGAGTCTCTGATGTCAGAGGCCGGTTTGAATTTTCATTACCTGCAGGTAATTACTTTCTGACACTGAAAATACTGGGTTATTCTAAAATATTACGTGAATTAACTATCAGCGGTGATCAGCAGCAGGAATTTCTTATATCGCCACAGCCTGTCAGTCTCGGCGAGGTGGAGGTTGCAAGTCTGATAGTCAATCGGCAGGTAAAGGAGCTGCCGATTCCTATTGCCGTTGTGGAATCATTTAAATATAAAAAGCTGTCAGCCCTTACTCTGTCCAATGTTCTTGCGGCTGAACCAGGAATAGCAATGGGTAATGATGGTGTATGGGCTACAAATATCAATATCCGCGGTTTCAATGAAAGCCGCCTTGTAACATTGATTGACGGAAATCGAGTGGAAACAGCAACTGATCTGACAGCATCTCTCAGCATGATCGACATTAATGATATCGAAAAAGTGGAGGTTGTCAAGGGAGCCCAGTCGTCGCTTTATGGTACTGGTGCCATGGGCGGGATAGTTAACATAATCACCAGAGACGGGCACTTTTCTGAAAAGCCATATTTATCAGGAAATGTAATTTCGGGTTTTGCCTCAGCCAATAAACTGTTCATGAATCATGCAGATTTCAATACAGGCTCTGACAGGTGGTATCTAAGAGTTAGCGGCGCTTACGGCAAAGCCGACGATATAAGGACACCTGAAGGTATCCTGCCCAACAGCCAGTATACTACCAGTAACATGACGGCAAAAATCGGGATAAAGCCCGCATCCAATCATATATTCAAACTTCAGTACCAGCGCAACTGGTCGACAAATGTCGGCATTCCGGGAGGAGATGCTTTCCCTGGGCCCGCTGAGGCAACATATACCGATATCGGAAGGCAGTTGCTGGCGGCCAGTTATGAGATAAAAGACATCAGCAACAGAATAACTTCCCTAAAACTAAGCTATTTTCTTCAGTACATTCAGCGTGAGGTAGCCATGATACCCAATACGGTGACTTTAATCCCTACTTCCACCGGATTTCAGCGTATTACACCGGATCTTGTTTCCCCGGTAGGCAATCACTTCACCCAGGGTGGGAAGCTCAATAGTACGTGGAACCTGTCTGGGAAAAATACACTGATTGCCGGTCTGGATGTATGGTCACGCGACCTCTATACGGAACGGCAGAAAATTATCAAGGTTGAAATATTAAATGCAACAGGTGATGTTGTAAAGACCAATTCCCTAGTACGGGGAGAAACTCCCATTCCTGCATCTTCCTTTACCAGTGCAGGCATTTTTTTACAGGACGAAACACGCCTGTTTGATGACAGGATGACGCTAATCGTTGGCGGGAGAATGGATCAGATAAGGGTTAAGAACGAACAGGGTGTTGATATCGATTATCTTATAACCAACGGAGTAAGAAATGATACTCCCCCGAATCAAAAGATAACATTCGAAAAAGGCAATAACATAAACATCTCGTGGAGTGCAAATGCAGGGATGCTGTACAAACTGTATAAAGATACAGACCTGTCTTTTAATATTGCACGATCATTCAGGGCCCCGTCGCTCGAAGAGTTATTCAAATATATTGACCTTGGGAATTATGTCCGGCTGGGAAACCCGGATCTTAAGCCTGAGAGTGGTTATTCCGCTGATCTGGGGTTGAGGATATGGAAGAAAAAATTAAACTTTCAGGCTAATCTATTTGCAAACAGGATCCTGAATCTGATAGTCGAAACCCCGGGAGAGTTTATATATACATGGAACACCGGAGCTTCGGAGGGGTTGACAGATACTCTTCCGGCACTTGTAAATACCAATGTCAGTAAAGCCTTTCTTTATGGATTTGATTTTGGATTTCAGTATAATTTCTATTCTGGCTTCGTTTTAGTTGGCACAGGGTCTTACGTCCGTGGCAGAGACACTGAAGCCGGTACAGACCTTCCGCAGATACCCCCGCTCAGCGGGAGGTTGGGGATACGTTACACCTATAACAGGATAGGTTCAGCTGAAATGACCGTTGTCGGCGCTGCCGGACAGGATAAGGTTGCCGAGGGAGAAAAAGAAACAGGGGGTTATACACGGCTTGACCTGTCATTGAGTTCAACCCGGATAAGCATGGGTCCTGCAACTTTGCAGCTGTTTGCCGGAATTGACAACATTACCGACCGAAGTTATACGAGTCATCTTTCAACAAACAGGGGAAGCATCAGCGTAGAACCCGGCCGCAACATTTATCTGAGGATGAGTCTGACATTCTGATATTACTGACTCACGTAATTCAGACAGGTTTTAAGATCATTTTATCGGTTAAATTCCTCCGGACGTGCATTAAATTTACCCTCAAGTTTATTTCTCGCAATTCTTTGATTGTGAGCTTTCTGTGGAGATTAGGGGAATCGAACCCCTGACCTTGTGACTGCCAGTCACACGCTCTAGCCAACTGAGCTAAACCCCCGAATATCTTGATCTAAAGAACTTGAGTATCCAACTGAGAAGACATATTCTTCATAATATGATGGTACTTTTTTGTCTCCACAAAAATAATATTATTATTCATTATTCATAATCACTATTGACGCTTTTAATTCGCTGCTGCAATTAATTATTACTCCGTTTTAATAATTACGTAATTAATTATGTAATTAATTACGTAATTAAATAATATGCCCGGCCCTGCATTGATTTGCATCATTTGATAATTCTGGAACGAGGAGAAAGGGCTACCTGGTACAGTCTGCCTGATTATGGCCGAAGAAAATTAAGAATCATTTCACAAATATACCATACTGTTATGCATAAGTAACATCTTACAACGGGTTATGATTGCCGGCTGACCTGACTTTCCAGAAAAAAGATTTATGTCATAAAAATCATCATATTAAGTAGAGCATTGAATTTTTCAATATATTAAATACTTTGCAGTAACTCCGCTAATTGCTATTTTTGTGAGATTTTAAAAAAGGATTGAAATATCAGAAACCCTGCCTCATGAAAAACCGGCGCTCTGGATTCTGATTGAGAAAAAGATTAAGGACCTTAAAGAGTGAAGCTGAAAGAATCAGATAAGAATGATCGCGGTACGACTTTTGTTCAGGACAGATCAATGGCTGATTTTGACGATATTGTTTTTGAAAACCGTAATAAAGAGTATGGTGCTTACCAGCTTCGGAAACGGTATCACAGGGTGTTGTTTGCTGGTATACTCATTTCCACATTTATTGGGACAACAGCAGTGCTGGTACCCTTTCTTCTCAGGCCAAAGCCTGAAAAGGTTATAGCAGGAGGCAGGGGAAGTGTCATGTTAAGAATGGAAAACCTTACACCTCCTGAAGAGCAGATATTCATCCCGCCTGCTGCTCCGCCTCCGCCACAGTCTGAGGCAGAGCGTGAGATTGTCAAATATGTTCCACCTGTTGTTGTGGATTCTTTATTGCCATCAGAGATCACCCAGTTGACTACCGAGGAGATCCTTTCTTCAGTTGAAGGAGAAATAAATGAAGTGACAGGGTCGGGATTCGGAAGTGGTCTTATTGACGGCCCAGGGGGAGGCGACCTTGAGGAGCCGCTTTTCCAGGTAGAGGTTATGCCATCGTTCAGAGGGGGTGACCTCTCAAAATTCAGGGAGTGGGTTGGCAAAAGAACCAACTACCCTCAGGCAGCCATCGAGAACAAGATCAGGGGTACAGTATATCTGACTTTTATTGTTGAGAAGGATGGTTCGGTAAGCAATGTTACCATTATCAAAGGAGTCCATCCACTGCTCGATAACGAAGCGATAAAAGTCATTTCAGAATCCCCGAAATGGAGCCCCGGACTTCAGCGGGGCCAGCCAGTCAGGGTCCGTTTCCAGATACCATTAAGTTTTATCTACTGAAATGTAATAAGTAACAGTTTTGAGAGTTATAAATATCTGTATTCTGAAGTACTTGATAAATAGATTTATTCTGTTTAAATCATAAACATTTAATATGTTGTATTATTAATATGTTGTAATTCTTTGTGTTCCTTGGTGATAACCCTTGTGTAACTTTGTGGTAAAGGAATTAACCACAAAGTAATCAAAGTATTACACAAAGGATCACAAAGAAAATGAATGATAAATGATTTAGAAATAAACAAACAGAACAATGAAAAGAATAGCTCCCATCCTCCTGATTTTGATAATCTCCCTTTCAGGATGCGGCTCATCTAAAAAGCAGCTTGAAAAAGGGAATTATGATGCTGCATTAAACGCAGCAGTTAAACAACTACGCAAAAACCCTGAAGATGCCAAACAGATTGCCATACTCGACAGATCGTACAGGATTGCAAATGAGCAGGATAACGAAAGGATCCGTTTCCTGAAGATGGAGTCAAAGCCGGCAAACTGGGATGAGATTTACTTGATAAATAAACGATTAAGCGACCGACAAACACTTGTGAGGTCAGTAACTCCACTCGACCTTAACGGAAAAACAATCAGCTATGATTATGTCGATTATATGCCCGAGATGATTGCAGCTAAAAGAAAATCGGCAGATTATTATTATGCACATGGGAATGAGCTTATGAAGAACAAGCTGAAAGAATCGTACAGACAGGCATATTATGAGTTCGTCAGGGCCAAGGAATATGTGGGTGATTATGAAAACATCGACAACAAGATCGAGGAATCAAAATATTTGGGGATGAGCAGGGTACTGATAACATTGCTGAATAAATCCATAATTAAATTCACTCCTGATTTTGAAGAGGACCTTCTTGCTCTCGATCTTCCAAGGCTTAACAGCGAATGGGTTGAATACCATACCGCAAACTATCACAACGATCAGCAATTTGACTATTTCATAAACATAAATATTAAAAACATTGCAGTAAGCCCTGATCAGACGATGCAGCGCGACTCGGTAATAAAAAGGCAGGTTGAAGACGGTTTCAATTATCAGCTTGACAGCAAGGGGAATGTAATGAAGGATTCGCTCGGCAACGATATAAAGACAAAAAGGTATAAATCTCTGCAATGTGCACTCATAGAAACAGTTCAATCTAAAACATGTGTAATCGAAGGGGATATTGAGATCATTCAGGCGGGTCAGAACAAACTTCTGAAGAAAGAGCCCCTTGGGGCCCAGTCGCATTTTGAGAATGTCTCTGCACGTGCAGTTGGAGATATAGGAGCTTTGAACAGTTTTCAGCTTGAAAAAACCAAATCCAGACCTGTTCCGTTTCCCGACGATATGGAAATGATACTACGATGTTCTGAATCACTGAAACAGGCAATCAATGGGGCAGTACAAAGTAACAGGAGGCTTATAAATTAGATGATATTAACGGAAAAGCGAGAAGAGAGAGCCATACTAATCGGATTGATCTATCCGGGGCAGGAAGAAAGCCAGGCCCGTGATTATCTTGCAGAACTATCATTTCTTACTGAAACTGCTGGAGCAATACCTGTCAGCTGTTTCCTTCAAAGGATGGCTGTACCTGATCCCCGAACCTTTGTAGGCTCAGGCAAGATTGAAGAGATTGCCGCTTTTATTTCGGAAAATAGCATCGACATTGCAGTCTTCGACGATGAGCTTTCACCAAGTCAGATCAGGAATATTGAGAGCATTCTTGGCTGCCGGATCCTCGACAGAACTAATCTTATCCTCGATATTTTTGCCCGGAGAGCACGAACTTCGCATGCAAAAACACAGGTTGAGCTTGCACAGTACCAGTATCTTCTTCCCCGCCTTGCAGGTATGTGGACGCACCTTGAAAGGCAGAGGGGAGGTATAGGATTAAGGGGGCCTGGCGAAACCGAAATCGAAACTGACAGGAGGATCATCCGGGATAAAATAGCCGTTCTCAAGACACAGCTAAAAAAAATCGACAAGCAGATGGCCACCCAGCGAAAAAACCGCGGGAAAATGGTCAGAGTAGCTCTGGTGGGTTATACAAATGCAGGCAAGTCGACAATCATGAATATGCTCAGCAAATCGGAAATATTTGCCGAGAACAAACTGTTTGCCACACTCGACACCACGGTGAGAAAAGTTATAATAGGCAACCTCCCTTTCCTTTTATCGGATACTGTTGGCTTCATACGCAAACTTCCTCATGATCTTGTTGAATCGTTTAAGTCTACCCTCGATGAGGTTAGAGAGTCGGATCTCCTGCTGCATGTTGTCGATATTTCACATCCCGGTTTTGAGGAGCAAATTAATGTAGTCAATCAGACATTAAGAGAACTAAATTCAACAAACAAACCTGTGATAATGGTATTCAACAAGATAGACAGTTTTTCATATACGGTCAAGGAGGAAGATGATCTTACTCCGGCCGGTAAGGAAAATTTCTCACTCGATGATCTCAAAAAGACATGGATGGCTTCTGACGCTAACACCAATACGATATTCATCTCCGCAAAGACAAAAGAAAATGTCGAAGAACTAAGAAAAATTCTTTACGATGAAGTTCGCAGGATACATGTTACAAGATATCCTTACAATGATTTCCTGTTTGAAGCCGAGGCTCTAACAATCTGAGTATTTTTATCTCTTCCTTTTCAGGATTTATTAACGCGTCAAGCTCCCTGGTTTTATATTACCCCCAACCGCCCTGAAGGGGAGCGCAGGGGGTGAAACAAACAGGGATTAAATATGTCCGGAAAGTTGCTGTTAAGTTTAAATACAATCAGGGAAATTCTTTAATAGAGTTTCTTCTCAGCCATGTATTCTGCTATCTGAATCGCATTGGTTGCTGCTCCTTTACGGATATTATCCGAGACGATCCATAGGTTAAGGCATTTTTCCTTTGAAAGATCCCTTCTTATCCTGCCAACAAACACCTCATCCCTGTTGTGTGAAAGTATCGGCATCGGATATTTTGCTTCTGCAGGTTCATCATAAATGACCACGCCCGGGAAATCGCTTATCAGCTTTCTGACATCTTCGATGTCGTATTCATTTTCAAATTCCACATTCACAGCTTCGGAATGCCCTCCGACTACCGGAATCCTTACCACTGTGGCAGTAACCATTATAGACTGATCTTCAAGTATTTTACGAGTTTCGTCTATCAGTTTCTGCTCTTCTGTTGTATAACCGTCGCTCTGGAATGATCCGCCGTGAGGAAAACAGTTCATATCGATTTGATAGTGATATGCCATTTCGCCCTTAATCCCCTGACGCTCATTTTCCATCTGCTTTACAGCTTTCACACCTGTTCCGGTAACTGACTGATATGTGGCAACCACGAGCCTTTTAACTTTGTATTTCCTGTGGAGTGGTGCCAGTGCCATCACCATCTGGATGGTTGAACAGTTGGGATTTGCAATTATCCTGTCTCCTTTTTTTATTGCATGACTGTTAATTTCGGGTACAACAAGGGGAACATTGGCATCCATCCTCCATGCAGATGAATTGTCGATAACGATAATTCCGTTTTCTGCAAAAACCGGTGCCCATTCCTTTGATGTGGAGGCGCCTGCAGAAAATATTGCAAAGACAGGTTTTGCTTTTACGGCATCGCTAACACTCACAACCTTTACAGGCTCTCCCCTGAACATTATCTCTTTCCCAACCGATTTTTCCGATGCAGCAGGTATAAGCTGCGATACGGGGAAATTTCTTTCTTCAAGAACTCTGATCATTGTCCGGCCAACCATTCCAGTTGCTCCAACAACTGCTACTTTCATCATAATACAATTTTGATATTAAACGTACTAAGGAAACGCACGTGATCGATTTCACCAGGCTTAAAGGCTCCGTTGCAGAGTATCTTCATTAGGTGTTCGTCCATGAAATCAATCATGTGGATTTAATCTTTTTTATTTGTTAAGAATAAAGCAATTTTTTATATTTACTGTTAAGAAAAAGTTGTCAAAAATAACTTTTTTTTTAATTAGTCCCGCTGCATGTATAAAGTTATTTTACTGGTTCTGCTAATGCCCGTTTCGGCATTGGGCCAGATTATGGAGTCATTTGAATCAGGGGATATTTCCCACTGGATTCAGAATCCAGAAGGACGCTGGAGCTGCGACAATATCAGTGCAATTTCAGGTACCCGCTCATTTCATCACACCTTCGACAATTCTTATTCAGGCATCGACTGTGCAGGATTGCCGTTGAAAAACCTTCATCCTGAAGAAGGACCTGTAAGATGGAGTTTTAAAATCCGTTACGGAGCCGAACCATCATCGTCTAATAACTGGGCGGTTTTCCTGCTCACAGATTCTGATCCTGCCGGTATAATCAATGATAAACATATCAATGGATGGGCAGTTGGTGTAAATCAGACAGGAAATGACGACCTCCTGCAATTATGGAAAGTAACCGATGGTATCTTTTCTTCTGTTATCAGGAGCAACATCAACTGGCAATTATCTGTTGGTACAGCGGAGTATGTAAGGCTCGATGTTGAACGTTTTCCGGCCGGCCATTGGGAAATGAAGGTTTTCCGGCAGAATGGACAAATGGCGGATTCCTGCTCAGGAAATGATCCCGGATCTGCTTCCGGCGACTGGTTTGCTGTGTACTACATGTACACTTCCTCCCGCGATCGCTTGTTATGGATCGATGATATTATTGTCGACGGGGTGTTTCTTAATGACACATCTCCTCCCTCACTTACAGGTTGTAAGGTATCTGGAACAAATTCACTGATATTGAACTTCAGCGAAGAACCTGCAGGATCGGCTTTGCAACCGGGAAATTACAGCATAATGAATGCTATAAACCCCGTTAAGAATGTCATTAAATCAGGTTCACGATCGGTATTGCTTGAATTTGAGAACGATTTTATAAAAGGGATAGCCTATACACTAATGATAAAAACTTTATGCGACGTATCGGATAATTGTACCTTGAATATTGATGCTGACTTCAGATATCTACCTCCGGGTGCCGGCGATATAATTTTCTCCGAAATTATGGCTGATCCTTTTCCTGTGGTATCGCTTCCCGCATCCGAGTATCTTGAGATCTATAACAACAGCCAAAATGCTATTAGTCTGAACAACTGGACCTTATCGGCGGGAACTCAGAATTATTCTTTCCCTTCAATTATTATTGGTCCAAATGAGTATATTACGGTTTGCCAGTCATTGGAATTACCTCTTTTCAGCGATTATGGTAAGGTAATAGGATTACAGAGCTTTCCCCTGCTTACTGATGGCGGAAAGTTACTGGCCCTGACCGACGCTTCAGGAAATCTGATTGATGGCCTCGAATATTCTTCAGATTGGTACGATGATGTTTTAAAATCAGAAGGTGGCTGGTCGCTCGAGATCATTGACAACAGCTATCCATTTTCTGGTGACGATAACTGGAAAGCATCAGTTTCAAAAAAAGGAGGGACTCCGGGTAGAGAAAACTCTGTCAGGAAAAATAATCCTGACACATATTTTGCAGGCATTGTCAATGTTTATCCCGTTGACAGCATGAATGTTAACATTACATTTTCAGAGAGTGTTCCATGGCTTCTCAATGCAAGAGATAAAATAAGAATAGAGGATTCTGCCATAATTGGCCTGGCCCCAACAGACAAGCTTTTGAAGAAATTTGCAGTGATTCCGGCCAAACCTCTGGAAAAGGGAAAAACATATTCAATTATTGCTGATGAGTCTATAACAGATTTTGCAGGTAACAGGATGGAAATGAAAGATTTTAGATTTGGGATTCCAGAACCCGTTTTGAAAGGAGATATCATTTTCAGCGAACTTCTTTTCAATCCGTTGCCGGGAGGTGCAGATTACATCGAGTTTTACAACTGCTCAGACAAAATAATTGATGTTTCGAGGCTTGCAGTTGCGGCAGTCAGTGTTGAAAATTCCGATACCTCGAGTCTATTTTATTTGTCGCAGGAGAACAGGTGCCTGCTTCCGGGTGATTATTATGCGATAACGCTCAACAGGGAAGCAATATGCGATGGATTCATATCCTCTGACCCCGGACGGATTTTTGAAGTATCTTCAATGCCTTCAATGCCTGACAAGGGAGGTCACCTTATTCTGTTCAACCGTGAACTGGATCTTATTGATGAGGTGTATTTTGATGAAGATATGCACTTTTCACTTCTTGGAAGCAATGAAGGAATTGCCCTTGAAAGGATTTTATCGGCCGGGTTGTCGTCTGACCGTTCCCTGTGGCATTCAGCTTCAGAATCATCAGGCTGGGGAACGCCCGGGGCTCCAAACTCAATTGTTTCTGATCCTGCGATCAGCGAAGATCAGATCGTGCTTTCATCTACAAGGATTACTCCCGACAATGACGGGAATCAGGATTTACTTATTATCAGCATGATATTCAGAGGGAACGGGAATATAGTTACTACTACTGTCTTTGATGAAAACGGTGGTTTTGTTAAGAAAATAACAGATAACATGCTGGCAGGAACGGAAGCATCAGTGATCTGGGATTGCACTGCTGCTGATGAAAAATTAGTCCGTTCCGGGATCTATATTTTACTAATAACGGCTTTTGATGACAAAGGTAGAACTCAAAAATGGAAAAAAGTCTGTACTGTCGTCAGGTAATTAAATATTGCGGATTTCGGATCGAGGTCTAAAATCCGCAATCCGCAATCCGAAATTGCTTAAAGTGATGATATCAGTTCCGTCATTATCATCGTCATTCGGGCTTCAGCTTTTTCGGCTTCCTTTTGGACCATTTCATGGGTTATGTATTCGATTTTGCCTTCGACCCCAAGGTCGGATATTATACTGACGGCAAAGCATGGCAGCCCCATGTGCCTCGCAACAATTACCTCGGGTGTGGTCGACATTCCTACTGAATCAGCTCCAATGGTACGGAAGTATTTATATTCGGCAGGCGTCTCAAAAGTAGGGCCGGTTGTTGCAAGGTAAACACCTTTCTGAATTCTTATATTGTTTTTAATTGCTATAGCTGCAGCCCTTTCGATGAGCCCCCTGTCGTAGGCTTCACTCATGTCGGGGAACCTGGGGCCAATCCTGTTGTCATTTCTGCCAATAAGTGGATTTGGCATCAGGTTGATGTGGTCGGTTATTATCATAATATCACCAATCTGAAACAACGGATTCACTCCTCCCGCGGCATTGGAGAGGAACAGACATCTTATTCCGAGATACTTCATTACCCTTATTGGAAGGACAACCTGATCAGGAGCATATCCTTCGTATAAATGAAAACGACCCTTCATGGCAACTATCTTTTTCCCGCCGAAATCCCCATAAATAAGCTTACCGGCATGTCCTTCAACAGTTGAGACCGGGAAATTCGGGATATCCTTGTAGTCAATCTCAATCTGATTTTCAATTTTTGTTGTAAGACCTCCAAGTCCGGTCCCCAGTATAATACCTGCCTGTGGCCTGTCAATTCCTTTCGACCTGAGAAATGCCGTTGTCTGGTTTATTTTTTCTAACATATTCGATTATGATATTGTCAAATTTATTTTTCTCTCCGGCCAGAAAATCTATTCTGACAGGGATATAATATATTGCTTTTTTAATATGATCAGGTATATCAGTGAGTTCTTTTAATCTTACGCTGTCCTTTTCGGTGGTGACCACAATTCGATGTGATGTTTTAAGACTCTCATATGCTGAAATTATTTTCCGGACATCTTTTACTGTGAAATAATGATGGTCAGGGAAATTAAGATGTATCGTTTTGTTGTATCTGTTTTGTACAAATCTGATAAAGGTTTCAGGTGATGCGATGCCTGTAATCACAACTGCCCCTGTTTCATCTGAATTGTCGGTATCAGTTTCAGATTTCCTTACTATTGAACTCTCAAACAGTTTCACTGGAATCTCATATGAAAGGGAAGTAAAAAAAACTTTCTTCCGGAAGATTTTATTCAGGTTGCCTGCTATTTTCTGCATTTCCTCACTTCTTATATCATGAGGAACTTTTGTGATTATCACTATATCTGCCCTTTGAGTGTTTTCAATACTTTCCCTGAGATTCCCGTATGGAAGAATAAAATCATCATGCATTGGCTGATTGAAGTCTGAAAGCAGTATTGAAATGCCAGGTTTTATTTTCCTGTGCTGAAATCCGTCATCGAGGATTACCACATCAATATCCGGATTATGATCAAGAAGATTTTTAATACCGTTAACACGGTTGTTGTCTACGGCAACTACTATATCAGGAAATTTCAACGCGATCTGAAGCGGTTCATCTCCAATGTCACTTGTATGTGAGTTGGGAGAAGCGATCTGAAAGCCTGAAGATCTTCTTCTGTATCCCCTGCTCAGGACTGCTATCCTGTAATCTTTTCTCAGTAATTCAACAAGATACTCAACATGAGGAGTTTTTCCTGTTCCTCCAACGGTGATGTTACCAACACAGATAACCGGGACTCTGAATTCAGTTGAATCCAGAAGGCCGGAATTGTACAGATAATTCCTGAATGCAGTGATCAAACTGTAAATGAGTGCGGGAGGATACAGGAAAAGGCTTCTTCTTTTACCCATACATTAATGGATATCAATAAAATATGGCAGTCTGGCCTGGACTCCTGACAGATCCTTGATTGCTCTTAATTCATTAATGAATCTGAACGATTCTCCAAGTTCCTTTTTAAGCAGGCGCATTTTGGTATCACCGCTTAGCTGTGAGATCAGGCGGGCGTATGGTTCTTCCTGAACAGGCAGCTCCTTAATGGAATACTTATCTACTCCTGCAAGCGCTGCAGCACTGTCGATAGATGCTGAAAGTCCTGCCAGGGCATCAACAAGTCCTATGCCTATGGCATCGTTTCCGCTCCAAACCCGTCCCTGCCCGACACTATCGACATCCTCGTATCTCATTTTTCTGCCTGAGGAAACCCTTTCGACGAAATCAGAGTATATTTGGTCGACACTGGCTTGCATGATTTCTTTTTCGTAAGGCTTCATTGGGCGGAAGATCGATGGAAAATCAGAATTTTTATTTGTATTGACGGTTTGGGTGGAGATACCCAGTTTCTGATCCATGAGTTTTCCTGCATCAGGCAGAAGTCCGAACACACCTATTGATCCGGTGATTGTTGTAGGGTTGGCAAAGATCTTTGTTCCGGATGCTGAAATATAGTATCCTCCGGATGCCGCATAATTGCCCATTGAGATTATAACCGGCTTCACCTTTGCTGCAAGCTCAATTTCTTTCCATATTATTTCGGAAGCAATTGCATTTCCCCCGGGCGAATTAACCCTCAAAACTATGGCTTTGACAGATGAATCCTTTCTCTCTTTTCTTATTAGATCACCATATGCGTTCCCGCCTATGTTGTCAGGGTTGCCTTTGCCCATCACAATATTCCCCGATGCATATATTACTGATATCTTGTTTCTTGCAGATACCATTTTTTTCGGTTCGGGTACTCTTGTATATTTTGTCATCGGGACCATCATGATTTTATCATCGGTGGTAAGACCCGAGCGGATCTTCAAGGTATCGATAAGTGCATCACGATAGATAAGCCCGTCAATAAGACCACTTTCCTGAGCCGATGTCGGAAGATAACCTGCAAGATTATCAGCCAGATCGTTTATCTTCTGTGGAGTCAGTCCTCTTGCTTTTGATATATTTTTAACGACATGGTTCCAAATTGACCCCACATAAATCCTTATCTGTTCTTCATTTTCCTTGCTGAGTCTGTCAAGCATAAATGGTTCGACTGCACCTTTGAATTTCCCATGACGGGTAACCTGAACATCAACACCAAGTTTTTCAAGCGCTTCCTTATAAAACATTACCTCCCCGCTCAGTCCTTTGAAATCGAGAGAAGATATAGGATTTATGAATATTTTATCGGCAGCAGTGGATAGATAATAACCTTCCTGCGTCAGGAGATAATCTGAATAGGCGATCACAAATTTCCCGCCTGCCCTGAATTCTTCAAGAGCATGTCTTATCTCCTCAACTGTCGCCCAGCCTGAAGAAGCAACACCGTTCTCAATCAGGATGCCTTTTATCTTTACATCGGCTGAAGCCTTTTTAATGTTTCTCAGGATATCATTCAATCCCGGTGCCTGAGTTACAGTCATGTTGACTATGTCAAAACCAGCCAGGGGATTTGGATCTCCCCTGTCGGGTATGGCAACCCCAGCTTTAAGAACCAAAATGGAATTGTCTGATATTGAAGCTTGTTTATTCCCTGCAGAAACCATGGCACTGATGCTTGCAAGCATAATAATGAAGAACAGAATTGAAGCAAGAAAAATCCCTGTAATTGTCGCAAGTGTATATTTAAGAAAATCTTTCATATTTAGTTAATTGTTAAAGAAATGAATGTCAAAGATATAAAAAACGTGATTAATAGCTCTTAAAATCAATCATTTTGACGTGATTATTATAAAATTATTAAATGAAAAGTTAATTTTAATGCCAGAGAAAAAATTCCTTTTTAACAATATAACAATCATGAGAGAAAATCGAAGAGAATTTATCAGGAAGAGTGCCGCTGTGGCAGCAACAATTTCGGCCGGTTCAATAGTTTCTGCAATGGCAGCTGATAAGGTTAAGAAGGGCAAGAATTCGTCGAGTAAGCCCTACGTAAAAGATGCAGGTATCAAGTTCTCATTTATGATGAGTCCGAGCTCGCCAAAACTACCGTTTGCCAGGCAAATGGGTGTTTTACATGCAGTTTCAGGAGTTGAACGCATCCCAAATACCAAGCCCTGGGAACCGGAAGCTATTAAAGCTACAAAAGAGATATGGGCCAGGGAGGGAATAAAATGGGTAGTTGTTGAAGGTCCTCCATCACTCGGCACGCTTACCAAACTTGGCCTGCCCGGCAGAGATGAGGAGATAGATAATTTCATAACCTTCATGAAAAATCTTAAGAAATATGGTGAGGTTGATGTAATCTGTTATAACTGGATGCCGGTTATCAGCTGGGCACGTACGCAGTTTGACCGGCCCGGTAGAGGTGGGGCATTGATGACGGCATTTGATTATGACGATATTAAAAACAAACCATTGACTCAATATGGGGAGGTTTCCAAAGACACTTTATGGAAAAACCTGGAGTATTTTCTTAAGGCAGTTGTGCCTGAAGCGGAAAAAATAGAAATGAACCTTTCACTTCATCCTGATGATCCCCAGGTTGACAGTATACAGGGTATCTCACGTATAATGAATTCAGTGGAAAATTTTGACAGGATGCTTGATATTTATCCAAGTAAATTCAATGGCATAACAATGTGTCAGGGTAATTTTGCGCTGATGGGTGTTGATATCCCAACACTGGTAAGAAGATGGGGTAAACGGGGGGTGATAAATTTCGTTCATTTCAGGAGTGTACAGGATCTTAGCGGTGTTGTCCCCAGCACTAAATTCACCGAGTGTTTTCATGATGAGGGACAGATAGATATGTATGAAGCAATGAAGGCATATTATGACATTGGTTTTACAGGTCCTCTGAGACCTGATCACGTACCCACTATGCATGGCGAGACAAATGAGAGGCCAGGATACATGACTCTTGGCAACCTTTATGCCATCGGGTATATACGTGGACTTGCAGAATCGGTGGCCAAGGAAAGGCGAATAGCATGATTATGTGAACAAGGAGTAGCGATATACTGTTTATTGGCAGGAGAAGCCGAAAAATTTAACTGGTTAAGGATTGAAGGTTAATGGCAAAATAGGGACAATCATCTTCCTTGGCATTGGTTCAAACAAAGGTGACCGTGTAAAAAATTTAGAGAATGCTCTTAGCCTTATTAATTCTAATGTCGGCGAAATCCTTTCAATATCTTATGTTTATGAGACTGAACCATGGGGCTTTGAAAGCAACAACAAATTCCTGAATATGGTGGCAAAGGTGAATACATACCTTAGCCCGTTTGTCCTTATGAAAAAGCTGCAAGCTATTGAGATCAGGCTCGGAAGGACCAGGAGCCTCACTCGTTACACTTCAAGGTCAATAGACATAGACATACTTTTTTACGGCAGCAGGATAATCAGAGAAAGGATGCTCACTGTGCCGCATCCACTTATCACCGATAGAAAGTTTGTTCTTGTTCCCCTTTGTGATATAGCGCCAGAAGGAGTACATCCTGTTCTGAGAAAAACATTTTCAGAATTGCTGATAGAATGTGCCGATTCAGGATGTGTCAGGAAATATGAAATTGGTGAAATTAAAGGGTGGAACAGGCAGTCAGGAGAGGTCGAAACTGAAAATGCTGTTCGTTAATGATCCCAAAATCTTACCCGGGCTAAATCAGTCCGTTATCTGCAAAGCTGTAATAATCGCGGTCGGATATTATGAGATGGTCGAGCAGCTGGATATCCATGAGGTTTCCCGCATCTTTTATTTTGCGTGTGATGTTTGTATCGGAGTCGCTGGGAGTCAGATTTCCGGAGGGGTGGTTGTGGCAGACGATTATACCTGAAGCAAGGTTTTCAACTGCTTTCTTCATTATGATCCTGATGTCGGTGACGGTGCCGCTTATTCCTCCCTGGCTTATTTTCATCCTGTCAATGACTTTGTTTGAGCGGTTGAGGAACAATACCCAGAATTCCTCATGTGAAAGATCTGAAAGGAGGGGCTGAAAGATACCTGCGACATCATGTGAGCTTTTTATCTGGCAGTTATCAGGCATTTCGGCCATTTTTCTTCTTCTTCCAAGCTCGAGTGCGGCAGCAATGGTAACTGCCCTTGCAGGTCCGATGCCATGCAATTTTCTGAGATCGGACACCGATAGCTTTCCAAGTGAATTAAGATTGTTATTCACCAATCCGAGTAATTCCCTTCCAAGGTCGACAGCTGATTTGTTCCTGGTCCCTGAACTTATCAGAATTGCCAGAAGTTCAGCGTCACTCAGGCTGGAAATACCCTTTCTGATTAACTTTTCCCTGGGTCTGTCCTCTACGGCCCAGTCGGTAATTTTAAGAGACATGCAGCGAAACAATTATTGCATGAAGATAGTAAATTATCTCTGTATGCTGTTAGCCTGCAATCGGAATTTATTCGACTTTGACGAACAAAAAAGGCGTGACTTCAAATCACGCCTTTTATAATAAGTATCTTTAACAGCTTATTTAAGCGTTGTTACGTGCTTTGCGAGCGAGGATTTAAGATTTGATGCTTTCTTCTTGTGGATCACATTTTTCTTGGCCAGCTTGTCAAGCATTGAATTCAGCTTCGGAAGCATTGTTGCAGCTTCTTCTTTATTTGAAGTGGAACGGATTTTCTTAAGTGCATTACGCATTGTCTTGGCGTAGTACTTGTTATTATCGTTCCTGGTTTTTGTCTGCCTTATCCTTTTTTCAGATGACTTGTGATTTGCCATTTTTATTGTTTTTCCTCTTCTTAATTTTTCGTAGTCCATAGGGGAATCGAACCCCTGTTACCAGGATGAAAACCTGACGTCCTAACCACTAGACGAATGGACCATTATAAAAGAACCGTAAAATGCGGATGCAAAGAAACGATGTTTTTTTTGATCTGCAAAATTTTTTATTAAAAAACATATCTCACTGACAATGCTCCATTTATTCCTCCCCACCCGGTTGTCCCCACAAGATTGATGGAAGGAAGGAGGTCGACCGAAAGGTTTAGTGGCAGGTATTCAAAGGTGTATTCAAGTCCTATTATTCCGTCAATACCAAAAACCGGGTCTGCATATTTGGGTTTAAGTCTGGGGTTATATCCTGCTTCCCAGATGCCCAAATGAATTCCGCCACCCCAGTACCAATTGAAACCCGGATATTCCCCCGTCCAGTATTCCCTTTCAAACAATCCTGAAAGAATAAAACCTCCCCACCGGGTGGCAAGAATGCCTTCCACCGCATATTCCCTGTTCATGAAATGTTTGATTGTAATTCCCACCGGCAATCCGGCTCTTAAACCCATACTTGTTTTGTATTCCTGGGCGTGAATAGATAATGTCAGAATAAGGTTGAAGATTATTATAAAAGCTGATCGTTTATATTTTTGTAACATTTAGGTTTTATGCTTGTTCGTGGTGTCAATTCATTTATGTTTCAAACAATCTAAGTATGATAATTAATCCCGCTGCAGTTTGATAATGGCCAACAAACCGAAGAGATACTCAATGAAAGAAATAAAACGAATATAAAGCGTTATTGTTACTTAGACTGATTTTTAATGTTCCGTTAAACATCAGCATTTTACCTGGTTCTGATTCTGAGGTGCAGATAAGATTAAACATCACATATGAGTACACATTTTTTAAGTGAAGCAATTTTGTCTTTCACCGAAGGTACAAACTCATGTCCTACATAGCCATTGTAGCCGGTCTTTAGAAGGGCCTTCATGATTGCAGGGTAATAGAGTTCCTGTGTTTCATCGAGTTCATTTCTCCCGGGGACTCCGCCGGTATGTATATGTCCTATATATCTGCTGTACTTAGTGATATTTTCAATAATGTTACCCTCCATTATCTGCATATGGTAAATATCATAAAGCAGCTTGAACCTTTCTGATCCGACCATTTCACAAAGTGCCGAACCCCATGAAGTCTTATCGCACTGGTAATCCTTGTGTCCGAAGCTGTTAAGCAGTTCCATAAGGATTGTGACCCCGTATTTTTCTGCAGTGGGCATCAGTTTGCGAAGTCCGGTTGCACAGTTTATAAGTCCTTCGTTGTCGTTTTGTCCCTCACGGTTTCCAGAGAAACATATAAGATTGGGGATACCTGCATTTGCAGCCTTTGGGATCATTTTTTCAAAATCGCTGATCAGTTTTTCATGATGTTCACTTCGATTGAATCCCTTAGGAATACCCCAGTCAGTAGCATATCCGACGGCGCATTTAAGGCCGCCATTTGATACAACAGCCCATTCTTTCTCGCCCAGCAATTCAATTGATTCGATTCCGATTTCCCTGCAGGCAGTAATAAATTCGTCCATTGGAATGTCGCCGTAACACCATCTGCTTACTGAGTGGTGAATATTGCCCTTTAGCTTCATTTCTCCGCTCAGTGATGCTCCGGCGGTAACAATTGAGTTTCCTGCAACTGCAACAGATACTCCTGTCAGAGCTCCTATCATGTGTCTTCTTGTCATCTTTTAATGTCTTTTATTTTTAAATATAATCATTTTTTTCACGCCTTGTCGGCCCGCAGCTTAAAAAGTTCAGTTACAAATAAACCTGAGCCTACCTCTTAATATGCTATATTTGCATAATGTACCATGAAAATCATATATTTTATGGCTACAACTCATAAGCATGATTACACAGGGGGTCACTCACTTGAACTTTTAAGAAGTGGCGAGCAGTTTTTTGCAGCGAATATCAGACTGATAAATCAGGCGAAAAGTTATATCCATTTTCAAGCCTATATTGTTGACGAGGACGAGACCGGAATGAGAGTCATCGATGCTCTGATACGTGCTGCAAAAAGAGGTGTCCGCACCTATCTGCTTCTTGACTCTTTTGGCACGAAATATCTTTCAGCCGACCTGATAAAAAAGATTGAAAGCTCAGGGATCCTTTTCAGGTTTTTCTCACCTGCTTTTATAAAAAAAGGGTTCCAGCTAAGTCTCCGTCTCCATCATAAGGTGCTGCTTGTTGATGGAGAAGCGGCAATTGTAGGGGGGATGAACTATGCAGACCGTTATCATGGAACATCCGGGAAAAAAGAATGGTTGGATTTTGCAGTTCTTTTAAGAGGGCCTGAATGTTCACATATTAACAGTATACTGAAGAGGTTATGGAACAAAACCTTTCTATCGAGAAATGAGCGGTCGCATGAAGTGGTGACGCAAATTAAAACCTATGAGGAAAATATTAAGCTGAGGGTTCTGGAGAACAACTGGTACAGGAATAAGATCGAGATATTAAGAAGCTACCGGCATGCCTTCAAGCATTCTCATTCCAGGATGATAATCTTTGCAAGCTATTTCCTTCCCGGACGCCTGGAAAGGAAACTTCTGAGGCTCGCAAGCTCAAGGGGGGTTGATATCAAGATAGTGCTGGCTGCTGAATCCGATGCCCCTATTTTCAAGAGGGCTACACGATTCCTTTATGAATATATTCTCAGGAACAATATCAAGATCTACGAATATCTGCCGGCCAATCTTCATGCAAAAGTGGCGACAGTTGATGGAAAATGGTGTACTATTGGCAGTTATAACCTTAATCACATAAGCGACTACGGAAGCATTGAAATGAACGTGGATGTTCTTGACGCGGATTTTACAGATAGGTTTGAAAAAATCCTGCTCAAAATCATCAGGGATGATTGCCGTCAGGTTACATTTGAAGAGTACCTGAAGCGTAAAACATGGGTATCCCAGTTTACCGGATGGATGTCATACCAGATGATAAGACTTTTCATGCGTATAATGGCCCAGATGACATCAAAGAAAAGGAAGTCAGCCTGAGATTTACCGAAAAGCAAAGGGTTGTTAATACTGGTGAAAACTCATTGATATAAATTCAAGAACATTTGGTAATGCGCTCCTCCAGTATGACCAGGTGTGTCCTCCATCACGGATCCTGAACTCATGAGGTATCTCCTTTTTTCTCATTGCGATGTGCACAAGTGAATTGCCTTCAAAGAGGAAATCATCATCTCCGCAGTCTATATACCACCTTACCGCTTTCTTGTCCTTCTCAGAGATATTATTGATCAGATTCACAACACTGTAATTGTTGTAGTATTGTTCTTTGTCTGAACCTGATATTCCTTTGGCGGCCTGCCACAGGATATATTTCTCCATCTCATCAACGTTCGCCGGACCAGTTGCAGCACTTAGCGGGCATGCAGATGAAAACAGCTCCGGATGATGGAGTGCATAAATAAAAGTACCTTCTCCACCCATCGACAATCCTGCAATTGCACGATAATCCTTTTCTCCCTTTATACGAAAGGTCTTTTCAACAAAAGGCATCAGCTCTTTGAAAAAGAAATCTTCATATCTCCATTCGCCCTTGAAATCATTCACATAACCAACCTTGCCAGCGTTGGCATCAGGCATTATTATTACCATAGGAGTTGCTTTACCTTCATTAATAGCCTTGTCAGCAATAAACTGCACTTCCCCGAACTGTACCCATCCGGTCTGATCGTCGCCATAACCATGCAGAAGATACAAAACCGGGTAGCTCCTCTGAGAAGTCTCATAATCAGGAGGCAGATATACTGCAAACTTCCTGTCCATCTTCAGGATCTTGCTAGGCATCGAAAGGTTGTCCATAACTTTCCCCGTCTGAGCCGAGAGCATAAAAGCAATCTGAATAACTATAAGTGTGAAAAGTATTTTTTTCATGGGTTCTGTATAAGAATAAGGAATTTTAAATTATGATGGAGAAAGATATTAAAAAATTGAATAATTATTACGTCATAAAAACATTAAAATATCGGTCATGTATCTGTTTAAGAAACTTACACTAAGTTTCACAGAGCAGACACAGAAGAAACCATAAAGTTTCAAGGCTTCCGGCAGATCGCACAGATTTCCGCAAAGATCTCCCCGGTTTTGCTGCACTCTTCGGTAATCCGTCTTTTACCTAACTTCTGATGCAAATAAATAAAGATTTGATTATAATTGCACTGCAGGGTATTAATATGAAGCTTAATCTTTTTAATATAACTAATTTCAAGGTTGACGGAGGCGCCATGTTCGGTGTTATTCCCAGGGTTTTATGGTCGAGGGTATATAGTCCTGATGAAAATAATCTTATTAATCTATCGCTCAGGTCTCTTGTTGCAGAAATTGATAACCACGTAATTTTAATAGACACCGGATGGGGAGATAAGCAGGATGCGAAATTTTTCAGACATCTGAATCTTAACGGTGGGGAGGGATTAATTGAAGGTCTGGCACGACTGGGTTATTCTAAAGAAGACATTACCGATGTATTTTTCACTCATCTGCATGCCGACCATTGTGGAGGTGCAACAGTAAGAAAATATGATGGCACCGCGATCGAAATGGTTTTCCCCAATGCTGTATGTCATGTGAGCCGTGTACAGTGGGAATGGGCATTGAAAAACAATCAACGGGAGGAGGACTCTTTTCTTGCAGAAAACATACACCCCTTGCTTAATAGCAGACGGCTCAACCTTATTGATGAGGAGAATGAGTTATTCAGTGGATTCTTTGTAAGGATCTGTTATGGACACACCCCCGGATTGATGTATGTAGTGTTGGATTATAATAACAAAATCATTGTTTTTGCCGGCGACCTGATACCAACGGCAGCTCATATCCCGCTTTTGTGGAATATGAGCTATGATATTGAATCGCTTAAAACCATAGATGAAAAGAGCAGGATTTTGAATGAAGCTCTTGAGAAAAACTATATAATTGTCTTCCAGCACGATGAACATATCGAATGCTGTACTGTTGAAATGACCCCAAAAGGTATCAGAGCCGGGAGAAAGTTTGGTTTCAATGAGATAGTGCAGAATTAATCTGGGCTAACCTGTTCTCAGTATTTAAATTTATTTTCCGCTGGCTGTTGATTGTTGGAGCTTTATGAAGAAATATTCCCGTATTGTTGTTATATTTGAGAAAGAATCAACAGTTACCTGTAATAAATTCATTGTTAATAAAATAACAAAGAGATGGCCAATTTTATTTATGAAAAACCATTTCAGATTGAAAAGGATCCGACACAATATCGTAAACTGACTGGCGATTTTGTGAGTATTGTTCACTCGGAAGGAAGGAAAATACTGAAGATAGAACCTCAGGGACTTGAAATTCTTGCGGCCACTGCTGTTTCGGATCTGTCGTTTTATTTAAGGACATCACATCTCGAGAAGCTGAGAAAAATAATTGATGATCCTGAAGCCACAGATAATGACAGGTTCGTGGCTTATGTGATGATCCGCAATTCGGTAATCTCTTCAGGTGAGGAACTCCCATGGTGCCAGGATACCGGTACGGCAATAGTTATAGGGAAAAAGGGAGAGAATGTTTATACCGGGGTAAATGATGCATTATATATTTCGAAGGGCATCTATCAGACATTCCATGACAAGAATCTTCGATATTCACAGATTGTGCCTTACAGTATGTTTGATGAGAAGAATACCGGTACTAATCTTCCTGCGCAGATTGATATTTACTCAACTGAAGGAAATACCTACGAGTTTCTGTTTATCACAAAGGGCGGAGGATCAGCAAACAAGACATTCCTTTACCAGCAAAGCAAGTCGCTTCTTAATGAAGAATCGCTCGAAAAATTTGTAAGGGAAAAAATCATGGATCTCGGAACGTCTGCCTGTCCGCCTTATCATCTGGCATTGGTGATAGGTGGTACTTCCGCAGAAGCAACAATGAAAGCGGTAAAGGAAGCTTCGGCGGGATATCTTGATAATATCCCCTTAACAGGAAATGAAGCCGGCCGGGCATTCAGGGATGTTGAATGGGAACAAAGGATTGAGAAGATCTGTCATGATTATGGTGTGGGGGCTCAGTTCGGTGGGAAATATTTTGTTCATGATGTAAGAGTTATAAGACTTCCCAGGCACGCGGCTTCATGTCCTGTCGGACTTGGAGTAAGCTGCAGCGCTGACAGGAACATAAAGGCAAGGATTGACGAGAACGGTATTTTCCTGGAAGAGCTTGAGAAGAATCCTGCCCGCTTTCTTCCTGAGAAAGCACCTGAACTTGAACGACCGGTTGAAATAGATCTGGATCGTCCGATGAAGGAGATTCTTGCAGAACTGACAAAATATCCTGTAAAGACACGACTGAGTCTGCGAGGCACGCTGATAGTTGCAAGGGATATTGCACATGCACGCATAAAGAAAATGATCGATGAGGGGAGGCCGATGCCTGACTATTTCAGGAATCATCCGGTTTATTACGCTGGCCCTGCCAAAACACCAACCGGAAAGCCATCGGGAAGCTTCGGTCCTACAACAGCCGGAAGAATGGACAGTTATGTTGAATTCTTCATGAGCCGTGGCGGATCGATGATAATGGTCGCCAAAGGCAACCGGAGCAGACAAGTTATTGATGCATGCAGGAAATATGGAGGATTTTACCTTGGATCAATTGGCGGACCTGCTGCAATATTGGCTGAAGAGAATATAAAATCAGTAGAGCTTGTCGATTTTGAAGACCTGGGGATGGAAGCTGTAAGGAAAATAAGGGTTGAGAATATGGCAGCATTCATTATAACCGACGACAAAGGCAATGACTTTTTTGATGAGTACAATAAAATGTAATCCTACTCGATCTCTTCAATGTCAAATATCTCATGTCTGTCGAGGCTGAGCCAATACCTGATGGAATTTTTTCTAACCAGTTCCCAGTAAATATTACTATCGAGACCATGGATAAAGTTGATCTCCTTTAGTTCGGCAACTACCTTTTCAGCTATTACCGGCTTTAGTGTGAGCCTTATTTTCCTGTTCAAATAAACAAACTCTGCCATCGGTTTTGGAGGAGTTTCATTGATCACTTTAAGTAAGCCATGTCCGGGTGTGGCTCCTGTACTTACCTGAAGGCCATCGTTGAAACAACTGACCGGAGGAGTTGATCCGGCATATGATGTTACCATGAATTCATCGACACCTGTGTTGAAATATTCTCTTGCCCGTATACCCATTTTAACACCTATTATGGCAAACACCCCAAGGTGTCGGTGCAGTTCGTTGGCCAGTATTCCTGAAGTCCATTCATCGCGGCCATATTTTATTATGATCTCGGTTACATTTTCCTGAAGATCATCGAAATAGAATGAAGGATCATCGGGAAATTCCTTGACAACCTGATTGCGCGTTACAGTTTCTCCTTTCAGAATCGTTATTGCCTTATCTCTAAGAAGATTAATTTCCTCAGCTTGTGATTCTGAATTCTTTCCTGAAGAAATAGTACTGAAAAGCGTTGGATAATGAATGAAAAGAGGTATTGTCTCGTCAGTAGCGGCAAAAATAAATTCATGACCGTCAGCAACGCCTGACCTGAAAAAATCAGATATCTTTTTTGCATAAACATTATTGATCTTTGATATACCCTCAATAATTGTTTTGTCAAAAAACTCTTTATCCCCGGCAGGTTTGATGATTCTCACAGGGATTTTCCCTTTCAGCATATCTTCCGCAGCCTTTTTATCAATAGTGTAATTAAATCCCTTTTTGTCTGATATTCCTTCCGCGCTCCATAGAATCTCCTTCACCTGTTTGTTAAATAAAGGTATCTCATTATATGCTCTCCAGGCTGTAGTGAGTCCGCCAAGTGAAATAAAGGTTATTTGGGTTTTTTCTGCTGAAATGACCCAGCTTATAAGGCCGAGAGCATCATTTACGTTTTGAGGAGTTATTGTGGTCTCATCTCCCCACTTTGTATCTAATGCCATTTTAAACTCCGGCAGTTTTGCGCTGCTTTTCCTGTTAATCCCCACGGGTATCCCTTCATGATAATATGAGTTTAGAAGACTCTTAACCTTCAGGTATGAGTTTTCAGCCGAAAGTACACCAGAGGAAGCAATAACAGCTAACACCCTGACATCAGGCGAGGCGAGAAGCATGGTTATAGCTCTCATATCATCTATTCCCCCGTCGGTATCTACTATTACATAATTTGATGGTTTCCAGGGATGAGCTGATATAGAGATATTTAAAAGAAGTATGGTGAGAAAAAGATAATACTTTTTCATAAATTCGTATTATCCTGTAAAAATAGGAAAAGGTATTTGATATGAGTTCTATATAAATGGAAAAAGTTTTAGTAATTCCGATCTGCATATGGAAATCCCTTTCACGCCAGCGTGAGATCGGGATGACTGGAAAAATTGGGTAACCCGCCTCGGTTCCCATTCAAAGCGTTTAACCTGTCATCCCGAATAAAACGATCCGGAGCCTGGGGAGGATCTATAAAATGATGGATCTTCCATTCATAAGGCAGCGAGCAAAGATATCCTGCAACTTAAGGTCGACCTTATCCTGCGAAGGATCGTCAGTATGCAGAATCTCCTATTTTCAATAATAGTTATACTCAGTGGTATCTTAAACATCTTTATCTCGTACCCACTTTTTTTATGATGAAAGTTAAATTTTGCAAAAATCGCTTTTTCTTTTCAAATCCTTTTGACGCTCTGGTTTTGAATGTAAGATAATTTTTTAACTTGACGCTCTCATTTTAAAATTTATGAAGAAGTTTGTAAAATGGTTCATTCCGGGTCTGACACTTGGGATACTGTTAATTCTTGGAGCCGGCAAGGCTGTAAATGTGACATCGACAAATAAATTTTGTATGTCTTGTCATATTCATCCCATTGCAGATGCTGAATGGAAAAGATCGGTTCATTACGATACAAGATCAGGCTTTCGCGTAGGGTGTGCCGAATGTCATCTGCCACCAAAGGGACAGGGGTATCTGTGGGAGAAAACTAAGACAGGACTGCGCGATCTGTGGGGGTACCTTACTAAAGATTCTGCTTCCTTTGACTGGGAAGCCAAGGGCCGGCTTGAGAATGCCAGAAAACATGTTTATGAAAGTTCCTGTATAAAATGCCATGAGAACCTGTTCCCTGCAAAGCTGACCAAGGAGGGTGAGGATGCGCATCTTTATTATACCCAACAGAAAAAGACACCTGATCTTCACTGCATCAACTGTCATTTGAATGCAGGTCATTTTATTGAAGGCTATACTCATGGAAGCAATAAAACTTTTGGGAGCGTATCTTCCGCTCCAAGGGAGATCTATACTGAGCCAGCTGTGGTAAAGGAATTCAGGAATTTCACTGAAAAGATTCCTTCCTCCCCGGTTTCATTTAAAATGATAGCTATTCCGGGAGGTACATTCAAAATGGGCAGTCCGGAAGATGAGCCTTTCAGGAAAGCCGATGAAGGGCCTGTGAGGGAAGTTGAAATAAGTCCTTTCTTTATGGCGGAGACAGAGGTGACATGGGACGAATATTTGGCATTTTATGTTCAGACATCGGTAGAAGGTCGTTCAACCGACACTGAAGGATTGAGAAGCGAAATATCCTCAGGCGGCAAGGCTGATGCCATTTCAGGTGCCACACCGCCTTACGGTCAGCCTGATCAGGGATGGGGTATGGGACAACGTCCGGCAATCTCTTTTTCTTATCATGCTGCGGAGACTTATTGCAAATGGTTGTCGCAGGTGACCGGTAAAAACTACAGGCTTCCAACGGAAGCAGAATGGGAATATGCATGCAGAGCAGGGACCTCAGGACCTTACTTTTTTGAAGGTGATCCCAGAAAATTTGAAAAATCGGGGTTCAGGGCAAAGATATCGAAAAATGATACGACAGTCATAAACAGGTATGTGGTATATGCCGGAAACAGTCCGACCAAAACACAACCGCCTGACTTTGTAAAACCCAATCCTTTCGGGCTTAAGAATATGCCTGGGAATGTAGCTGAGTTTTGTTCTGACTGGTATCAGCCCGATGCTTATTCAAGGTATCCTGATGGCATCGTCAGGGATCCCAAAGGACCTGATACGGGTGAAGAGCACGTGGTAAGGGGAGGTGCTTTCATGAACTCTGCAGGTTCTCTCCGCAGTGCTGCACGTGATTACACAAAGACTGAGGCCTGGCTGAAGACAGATCCGCAGATGCCCAAAAGCATTTGGTGGTATTCTGATTGTTTCAGTGTAGGATTAAGGGTTGTATGTGAGTTTGATGAGAAGACAGGAAATGAAGTTAAAAATCCTTAAAACAGACTGAAGCCATGGTTTTGAAAAAAAACTATATTTACATTTGATTACTTTCTGTAGCCTTGATAACCAGTATATTTAAGTAAATCCATTAATCTTTTCCGATATGAAACCCGCATGTATTGCTTACACAAACACGTATAAATATAATTGCGGGTTCCATCATACCATTAAAATCAAAATTATATTATGATGAAAAAAACCAGCATCTCAAGACGTAATTTTCTTGGCAAAGCTGCAACCGCAGGAGTTGCAGGAGTAGTGTTGCCAACAATTATTACTGGCTGCAGCAGCGAACCCAAAAAAGTTGTTGCAATCCCAAATTTTCTCGATCAGGCTCCTGACGGACCGGTGCTCAAAGCCGGTGTTATCGGTTGTGGCGGACGCGGGACCGGAGCTGCTATCAATTTCCTGAGCGCAGGCCCCAATCTACAGGTAGTTGCACTAGCAGATACCTTTAAGGACCGCGTGGACAACTGCAGAGAAAGAATTCTCAAGGAAAAAGGACAGGAAGTACCTGCCGAAAACTGCTTTGTAGGATTTGATGCTTATCAGAAGGTTATAGATGCAGGCGTTGATATAGTCATTCTGGCTACTCCACCATTTTTCCGTCCCGAACATCTTGCAGCAGCCGTTCAGGCAAAGAAGCATATATTTTCCGAGAAGCCTGTTTGTGTCGACCCGGTAGGCGCACGATCGGTTATGGCCACGGCAAAAAAGGCTGAAGGCATGGAAATAAGCATTGTTACCGGTACGCAGCGACGTCATCAGCGCGATTATGTAGCCAACTGGCAGCAGGTGCAGCAGGGGCTTGTCGGCGAACTTGTAGGGGGAAATGTATGGTGGAACGGTGGAAAACTCTGGCACAGGGATAAGAATCCCGACTGGACTGAAATGGAATGGATGATCCGCGACTGGGTTAACTGGACATGGCTTTCAGGGGACCATATTGTTGAACAACATGTACATAACCTGGATGTGGCAAACTGGTTTACAGGCAAACACCCTGTAAAAGCTGTTGGAATGGGCTCAAGGCTCAGACGCGTAACGGGCGACCAGTATGACAATTTCAGTGTTGACTTCACATTTGAAAACGGAATACATATTCACAGTATGTGCCGCCAGATAAACGGCTGCGCAAACAATGTTTCAGAACGTCTGCAGGGAACAAAAGGTTCCACAAACTGTCAGAATTCCATACTTGATCTGGCCGGAAATGAAATATGGAAATATGAATACCCGCTCGACAAGGACGGAAAACCTACAAACACAGTAAGCGTTGACCCCTATGTTCAGGAACATATCGACCTTGTGACCGCAATCCGTACAGGAAAACCGTTTAATGAACTCGAGAATACAGCAATATCAACAATGGTTGCCATCATGGGCCGGATCTCTGCTTATACAGGCAAAGAGACAACATACGAGGAAATGATGAACTCCGATCTTAAGCTCGGACCAAAAGTATTTGTTTTTGGTCCGGTAGATATTCCTAAGGAAGTTCCGGTCGCAGGCCTTCCTTATGTTCCTCAGACATAGAATAAATTAAATGCATCATTTATGAATAGTTCGAGAAGAGACTTCATAAAAAAAGCAACTGTAACAGGAGCTGCCATTATGGCTGCTCCTGTTCTTTCAGGTAGCCAGAAAAACAAGTCCAGGAAACAGGCCCCCGAGGCCATTGTCCCTTTCAGGCTAAAGTATGCTCCATCCGTCGGAATGTTCCGTGAACATGCAGGAACCGATATCATCGACAATATAAAGTTTTGTCATGATATGGGCTTCAGGGCAATGTTCGACAACGGACTGATGGGACGACCCATTGAAGATCAGAATAAATATATGGCAGAGCTTAACAGACTTGGAATGGATTTTGGCCCATTTGTCCTTTATGCTGATTTTTCAGTTACCTCTTTTGTACTGAACAGTCCGGATGTAAGGGAAATGCTTGCAAAAAGAATGAAGGAAGGAGTAGAAGTGGCAAAACGGACCGGAGCAAAACTGGCTCTTGTCGTTCCCGGCCGTTATGACGAAAAATTACACCGTGATTTCCAGACCGCAAATGTTATTGATAACCTCCGATACTGCTGCGATATCGTTGAACCGGCAGGACTGACAATTGTCCTCGAACCTCTTAACGTAATCCATGATCACCCTGGATTGTTCCTTACAGGTATACCACAGGCTTATTCAATCTGCAGAGCTGTTAACAGAAAATCGTGCAAGATAATAAATGACATCTACCATCAACAGATAACTGAAGGGAATATAATCCCCAATATTGAAGCTGCCTGGGATGAAATAGGCGCCTTTCATTGCGGTGATAATCCAGGAAGGTTCGAACCCGGAACAGGCGAAATCAATTTCAAAAATGTGTTCAGGTACATCTACATGAAACATTACGAAGGAGTTATTTGTATGGAACACGGAATAAGCAACCGTACAAAAGAAGGAGAAATGAAAGTAATTGAAGCTTACAGGGAGGCTGACAGCTTCGAAATATAAGATTATTTAAAAAGATCTCGGAATATGAAGAAAATTTTTTACACCATATTTTTTATTACACTGACTCTTTACATCGGTTTCAGAGCCATGGCGCAAACTTCACGACTATATATCGGGAAATATACAGGTCAGGGAGAAAAGGGACTTCACATTGTTGATGTTGACTTTTCAAAAAAGACCTTTACCACTATTTCAGAAAATGATGCCGGCAGCAATCCCTCATATTTCTGCATATCCAAAAAACGAGGTATTATTTATGCCATAAATGAAGTTGGAAGGATGAATGGTGAAAGAGCAGGTGGCGTTACTGCGCTTAAACTTGACAATAATAAAGGTACTGCGAATAAACTTAAAGATCTGGCTGTTCCAAACGGTGGCCCATGCTATATCTCCCTGTCACCTGATGAGAAGTTTCTTCTTGTCGCCAATTATGGAGGAGGATCAATTGCCGTTGTGAAACTTGATTCAGATGGTTTGCCTGCAGAAGTAAGCGATACTATTGTTTTCAGGGGATCGGAAGGAACACGCTCGCGAGCTCACATGGCTGCTCCCGGACCGACCGGGAAAATTTATCTAACAGACTTGGGCCTCGACAGGGTTGCAATTTATGATCTCGACAGTAATACAGGAAAATTGAAAAATACCGGATATGCAAGTTTGGCTAAAGGTTCTGGTCCGCGCCATTTTGCATTTGGTAAAGACGGATCGAAAATGTATGTCATCAATGAGCTCGGTTCAACATTGACAGTTTTCGATGTTACAAAATCAGGTGACCTGAAAGAGATCCAGACAGTTTCCACTTTACCCGAAGGTTTCGAAGGCAAAAATTACTGCGCCGATATTCATTTATCAAAAGACGGAAAATATGTATATGGGTCAAACAGAGGCCATAATTCGATAGTGACATTTAAAATCGGACGTGATGGTAAATTGACCCTGGCAGGCCATAGTTCATGCGGAGGTGAATGGCCAAGGAACTTCGTTATTGATCCATCAGGCAAATACCTGCTGTCGGGAAATCAGAATTCCAACGATGTTGCTGTTTTTGAACTCGATCCCAAAACAGGTATGCCCGGTGAGCCGCTGTTCAGGCTTTCCATTAAAGGTCCCTCATGCCTAAAGTTTATGGAATAGGGAATTATTCCTGTTTCGGATAAAGGTATTCGGTTGTACTGACTATCCTGGAGTAATTCTTCAGTGAAGCAAGGGTTGAATAATGTACATCAAATGCCTTGATTTTGATGCCCTGAAAGTCGAGATCTTTTGTTGCACAGGCGTCATGAATAAGAGTGCAGCAGAACCCCAGGTCACTCGCCGCCCTGACAGCTGCCTCGACGCACATATGTGTCTGCATGCCGCAGATGATCAGTGATTTAATATTCTTCAATGTAAGATATTTAAGCAGATTGGTTCCAACAAAACTGTTAACGGCATCTTTGTAAGTTATTTATTTCCCCTAAAAGTTACTGAGCCTGCTCCCGGATACACCTAATATAATTCTTTTCAATCTTTAATAATTTGGATCTGCTTTAGGGGTGTACTCTTAATAATTCTTTGTAAAATTAGTATCCGAATAAGAGTAAATGATGCTGAATCGTAATGCACTAATTAAGAACATGTTGGACAATAATGGCCAGCAATGGGATGTCATTGTGATAGGAGGAGGAGCCACCGGCCTGGGTATTGCCCTTGATGCTGTTACAAGGGGTTTCAGGACAATACTTCTTGAACAATCTGATTTTTCCAAAGGTACCTCATCCAGAAGCACTAAACTCGTACATGGGGGTGTGCGTTATCTGGCACAGGGTGACATACTGCTGGTGAGGGAGGCTTTGCATGAAAGGGGATTGATGCTTGTTAATGCGCCTCATATTACTGCAAACCAGGAGTTTATAATTCCATCTTATAGCTGGTGGGATTGTTTTCTCTATACTGCGGGCCTTAAATTCTATGATCTTCTTGCCGGTGGATTAAGTATGGGCAGATCATATTTTATTTCATCCCAGGAGGTCAGAAACCGTCTGCCTGTGATCAATCCTAAAGGGCTTAAGGGGGGGATTGTATATCATGACGGCCAGTTTGACGACTCAAGGATGGCAATAGCTCTTGCCGATGCTTTTGTAAACCACGGAGGTGTTGCCCTGAACTATTTCAGGGTAACAGGACTGTTGAAAGATGAGAAAAAAAAGATTGCCGGAGTAAAGGCTTCCGACTCAGATACGGGGAAAGAGCATATTATTCAGGGCAGGTTGGTGATAAATGCCACCGGTGTTTTTGCAGATGAGATTCACAAGATAGATGATCCTCATTCAAAACCGACAATACGTCCTAGTCAGGGTGTTCATATTGTGCTTGATGGAAAATTCCTTCAGAGCAGATCGGCATTAATGATCCCGAAAACTGATGATGGAAGGGTATTGTTTGCCATTCCATGGTTTGGCAAAGTTGTTACAGGAACCACCGATACACCTCTTGAAAAGATATCAGAAGAGCCCAGGGCGCTTGAATCTGAAATAGATTTTATACTGAAAACTGCAGGAAGATATCTGGTCAGTCCTCCCAGACGGGATGATATACTTTGTATTTATGCAGGACTACGTCCACTTGCCGCAGATGCTGGAAATCCGAAGTCGACAAAGGAAATTTCACGCCGTCATAAGATAACCATTTCAGATTCAGGGCTTTTATCAATAGTCGGAGGTAAGTGGACATCCTATAGGCGTATGGCAGAGGAGACTATTGACAGGGGCATTAAGGCCGGTATTCTCCCGTTTCGCAGGTGCATTACACAAAATCTCAGGCTATATGAAAATGGTCAGACATTAAGGGAGGAACGCCTGAAGATTTATGGAAACAGGGCAAATGAAATTGAAAAATTGATTGATGAAAATCCTGATCTGGGTGATAAGATAGTTCCAGGGCTTCCTTATACTCGGGCTGAAATAATATGGATTTGCAGGAATGAAATGCCTTACACTTTAGAAGACATGCTTGCCAGACGAACCAGGGCTCTTGTTCTGGATGCCAGGGCCAGTCTTGATATGGCTCAGGAAACAGCCAGGCTGATGGCAGAAGAGCTGGGTTTTGACAATAACTGGATGGAAGGACAGCTAAAAGCTTACAATGAACTTGTTATGAGTTATTTATAAAAGTTTCTATAATAAATACCTGTCTGAATGAATGATTTCATACTATCTCTTGATCAGGGAACAACAAGCTCCAGGGCTATCGTTTTTGATAGCAACGGTCTTCCTGCAGCTTCGGCACAAAAGGAATTCAATCAGATCTTTCCGAAACCGGGATGGGTTGAACATGATCCTGGTGAGATTTGGTCGACTCAGGCCGGAGTTGCCGCTGAAGCTCTTGAAAAAGCCGGACTTGAGAGCACCAATATTGCCGCAATAGGGATTACAAACCAGCGGGAGACGACTGTGGTCTGGAACAGGTTGACCGGCAGACCTGTATATAATGCAATAGTATGGCAGGACCGCAGAACTGCCGGATATTGCGACAGGCTTAAGAATGAAGGATTGGGGAAGACTATTCTTGAGAAGACCGGACTGATAATTGACGCTTATTTTTCAGCCACAAAAGTAAAGTGGATTCTCGACAATGTTGAAGGAGCGCGATCGATGGCAGAAAGGGGAGAGCTTGCTTTCGGAACCGTAGATAGCTGGCTTGTTTGGAATCTTACAAGAGGGGGACTGCATATTACTGACGTTTCGAATGCCTCGCGCACCATGCTGTTTAATATCCACACCCTTAAATGGGATCCGGAGTTGCTGGGGATTTTCGGAATTCCTGAAAGCATGCTACCCGAAGTAAGGTCGTCGAGCGAAATATACGGCGAAACTTCAGGATTGTTCAAATCAGCAATTCCGGTATCAGGAATTGCCGGTGATCAGCAGGCGGCCCTTTTCGGGCAGATGTGCACGGATCCCGGAATGGTTAAGAATACATATGGTACCGGTTGCTTTATGATGATGAATATTGGCAGTGAGCCGCTGGAATCAAAAAGCAGACTGCTTACAACCGTGGGATGGAGGATTGGGAACGACACTGTTTATGCACTTGAGGGAAGCATTTTTATTGCCGGGGCGGTGATCCAGTGGCTGCGTGACGGACTAAAGATCATTTCAGGTTCGGGGGAAGTGGAAAAGCTTGCCTCTTCTGTTGAAAACAACGGTGGTGTTTATTTTGTCCCGGCATTTGCCGGACTGGGAGCTCCATACTGGAACCAGCATGCCAGGGGAACAGTAGTTGGCATCACCAGAGGTACAGAATCAGCACACCTGGCAAGGGCCGCCCTGGAAAGCATTGCCTATCAGACGCTTGATGTTCTTCTGGCTATGCAGAATGATTCGGGGATCAATATCCGGGAATTGCGGGTCGACGGGGGAGCCACTGTGAATAATACACTTATGCAGTTCCAGGCCGATCTACTTCATGCAAAGGTGGTCCGTCCGAAAATAACGGAAACAACTGCCCTGGGAGCTGCTTACCTTTCAGGGCTTGCTGTAAAATACTGGAGGAGCACGGGAGATATTAAAAGCCAGTGGCAGCTCGACAGGGAATTTACACCCGGGATGCCGGGAAAAGAGATTGCCTCGCTTGTAAACGGATGGAGAAGGGCTGTCAAAGCGGCTGAAGCCTGGGCGGAAGGGTCATAATCTGAAGATAAAAGACAAAAGACAAAAGACAAAAGTAAAAAGTAAAAAGTAAGAAGGTAAAAGTAGAAAGTAAAAAGTAAAAAGTAGGAGGCTGTATCAAAAGTGTTTTTAATTGCCGTTTTATCCTTGGATGCCTTAGTACCTGCCTTTGTGATCCTTTGTGGTTCAATGACATATGTTTAACCACCAAGGCACTCAAAGGGTAGCACAAAGGTAACCTAAGGACTTTTGATACAGCATCAATTCCCTTATCGATCTGAATAAACAAAAGTTTCCCATGAACGCATTTTTTGCAGAATTTTTTGGTACGGCGATAATCCTTGTTTTTGGAAGCGGAGTTGTTGCCAATGTCGTTTTAAACAAGACAAAAGGTTTTAACAGTGGCTGGATAGTCATCACCTTCGGATGGGCGATCGGAGTGTTTACGGGTGTTCTTATTTCTGCTCCGTTCAGCGGAGCACATCTCAATCCGGCAATAACCATTGCTCTGGCCATTGCTCATAAATTCTCCTGGAGCATGGTCCCGGTCTATATCCTGGCCCAGATACTTGGTGCAATGTTCGGATCTTCACTGGCATGGCTGACTTACAAGAAACATTTTGACTCAACCGATGATGCTGATGCAAAACTTGGGGTTTTCTGTACTATCCCCAATATAAGAAGTTACTGGTATAATGTTGTGACAGAGATAATAGGGACTTATGTTCTTTCCCTTGCAGTTCTTTATATGGCTGAACCAGAGGTAGGACTTGGCGCCCTCAATGCATTGCCTGTTGCACTGGTGGTGCTGGGCATAGGCCTTTCGCTTGGCGGACCGACAGGATATGCCATAAACCCTGCACGCGACCTGGGGCCAAGGATAATGCATTTCCTGCTGCCAATTCCAGGAAAGAGAAACAGCGATTGGGGATATTCATGGGTGCCTCTCCTGGGTCCGGTTACGGGAGCTGTCTGTGCTGCAATTATGTTTCTCATCTTCAAAGGATCCTGACAAATGAGGTTCATAATAATCCCGGGCATCCTGATCATATATTTCGGGCATGTTCGTCACCTGATCAGGTCTTTTAATAAAAATCCTGAGTCGCCCTTAGCGGGGTAAGATTTAAATTAGTAATTTTACATGATACATAAATGTTGTAAATAAGACATTTACATAATTAAATATTTAGGGATTGTTTTATCTTATTTTGTGAAGAGTTTTTCAGTTAATTCAAACAAATCATAAATAAGATTGTTATAATCAGTAACCAATTAACGTATAAAATTCTAAAGCTATGAAAAAACTCATTCTGATGTTTGTTGTTGTAAGTTTATCTCTGGGTCAGCTTGTTGCACAGGAGCCAACTTTTGAAAAGGGAGATAAGGTCATTAATATAGGTCTTGGACTAGGTAGTACACTCTATACCGGGTCGTATTATAAAAACCAGGTGCCACCTCTGAGTGCATCATTTGAGGTCGGAATTGTCGATAATATTATTGAAAAGGGAGTTATAGGTGTTGGAGGATATCTTGGATATGCATCATATAAATGGGATTATGCCAATCATGATTGGGGATATAAGATTTCAAATTTCATTATAGGCGCAAGAGGAAGCTTTCATTATCCTCTGGTTGATAAACTTGATACCTATGCAGGAGTATTGACAGGATATAGAATTGTACGTTACAAAGAGTTTGGAACTTATTCTGGCTATTATGATTATACTCCGAGTGGAGGTCTGGTATGGTCAGGATTTGTAGGGGCAAGGTATTATTTCCAGGATAACCTGGCTGCTATGGCGGAACTTGGTTATGGAATTGCTTATCTTACAATAGGCGTTGCTCTGAAATTCTAGTTTATTTTTTTCTTAAAACTTCTAGGGGGCTTGAAATGGCCCCTTTTTTTATTTATGTCAATTAGCAATCATTTTTAAACAGACCGGAGGTCTGCAAGTCCATAACGATAACCTCGGGATCCATAGTCACATCGATGGTAAATCGCTTGCCGGGACTTTCAACACCAGTGGTGTTGAAGATGACCAGATACAACAATACTCCTCCTGGACGAGGCAGAATCTGTATGAGGTTAATTTAATCTCTTCCCACAAGAATGAAAGAATGTTCCTTGTTTCGGAAATGATTGTAAATGAGTATTTTGTTCAATGGTTTTCTGCCTGTCTCCTTAAAGATCATAACGGGGGGGATAGTCTGTGTTTCAAGAATGGTTTTTGCAGCCCAAAGGGCAAAACCCGTAGAGGTGTAATACTCCCCGCACAAATGCTTATAACAGGCAATGCCTGCTGATTTATCAAAAAGATCTTTTGCAATGCTGTGATAGATGTCATCAAAATCCGAATCTCCGTTCATCCCAAGAATCGCCAGGTCGATATTTTTAATGCTAATCCCGGCCGACTCAAGGAACTTACCGGTTTCCGAATAAATCATCTCCGGTTCCGATCCTTCGGGAGTCAGAAATGTATGTACACCATCAATGCTTATGGAAGTACCGTTTTCCCTGTGACCTGAAATCAGGAAAAAGGCTGCACCCTCACCGGCAATCGTTCCTTTTCCGGATGAGGAGAAGAGATTGAGCGTATTCAATGGCTCTTTCCAGAATCCTTTGTATCCGTGCAGTTTAATGAAGTCATCAGTGAGTTCATCAATCCCACCGACAAGGATGTTTGAGTCTCTCTTCTCACTGATATGCAAAAGGGTGTCTGCCAGTGCACTTTCAAAAGAAAAACTGCGGTGGCAGTATGTAACATTGTAACTGTTGTTTTTAAGCAGCATGGCAATCTGGGCTGCAACTGCATTGTGTGTGGAGTTTATGAAAGGAAGGACGCTTGTTATCTGTTCTTTGGTATCATAAATTTCATCCAGGAACTTTTCAAGGCTTTTCAGGCAGCCGAGGCCTGTTCCTATTATTATACCATCAGGATTGGTATTTCCCGATTGTGATATGCAGATCCTGGAGGCAGCCAGCCCCATTTTTAGTATCCTGGGCATCCGGCGAAGCTGCACAGGGTTAATTACCGACTGATAATCAGGTTCGAGGCACAAAAGCCTGTTGGAGAAATCCCCCCTGAAAGAATCAGGGAATCCTTCACAGTTATATGTATGCTGGGGAGAAATGGTTCCTGCTGATCTGATATGGGCCTTCATATTTTCGAGAATATCAGGGAGGTGTTATTGCCTCCAAAGCCGAATGAGTTTGACATTACGTGGTTCAGAGGGACTGACAGAACATCTGCCGGAGGCAGAAAGGAAATTTCAGGCATTGGTTCTTTAATATTTAGAGAAGGCCATACTTTCTGTTCCTTAAGAGCCAGGACCGAAAGAACTGCTTCCACAGCTCCTGCTGCCCCAAGAGTGTGTCCTGTAAATGATTTGGTAGAGCTTACAGAAGGAGCTTTTTTGTTAAAAAGGCGGTCTATTGCTATCCCCTCGGCAAGATCGTTTATTTCGGTCCCAGTACCGTGGGCATTTATGTATCCTATTTCTTCGGGTTTCAGGCCTGCTGATCTCAGGCATTCCGACATTGCCATAAAAGCTCCTGCACCATCGGGTGATGAAGAGGTCTGGTGATAGGCCTCGTTTACATTTGCATAACCTGTTATCCTGCACAAGGCCTTCGACATATCTGCCGTCTGATCCGATTCGAGCATAAGCATTGCTGCCCCTTCCCCTATAGTGAGTCCATCGCGGCCGGCATCGAAAGGACTACATCCTTTTGGTGAGAGCAACTCGAGACCCCTGAATCCGTTCAGGGTAAATCTGGTCAGTGCATCAGAGCCTCCTGCAAGTACCCTTATCATTTTTCCGTTTCTGATAAGCCGTGAGGCAAGCATTATTGCATTTGCAGAAGAAGAACATGCTGTCGATATTGTGGTAATGTTATGTCGCATTCCAAATCTGGCTGCAAGCTTCTCAGTCGTGTCGGAGCTGTCGAGAACTGAAACCTCTTTCCCGGCCTCCGGACCAGCAAGAAATGACCGGTAATGCTTCTCGTTATAATCCATTCCACCCACAGTTGTAGCCATCACAAGACCGGTCTGCCAGATTTCTGACTCAGTACATTCTGACATATCAACTGACTGTTGTGCAGCTATCAGTGCAAGAAGGGTATTTCGGGTAAATATACCTGGCGGTAAAGCTATGCCTGCAATTTCAGCCAGTTCATCTGTAGAATGATTAACCTCAGCCAGTGGAATACCGGAAATAGAAGTTTCAAGCCATCTTATTTGGCCGATCCCTGTTTTCTTATTGAAAAGTGAAGTGAGAGTCTCTTCTGTACCGTTGCCTATTGCGGAAATAATTCCTATACCAGTGACAACAACCCCTGGTTGCATCAGTTTACTGAATTTCTGTGATTATGTATGCATTCTGCCATTGTCCTTACATTTCTCAGAACCGTACGCCTTTCTTTGGGATCTTCGATCTTGACCCCATATTTCTTTTCCATAAGAAGGATCAGTTCGATGGCGTCAATAGAATCTAGTCCTAGACCTGTCACAAACAGGTCAGTGTCTGCGTTGAAGTCATCAATTTTGACATCTTCAAGAGATAATGATGTAATTATATCCTGTTTTAACTGGGCAATAAGATCTTCCATATGGATCTGACTTCAGATAACGTTCGTTAATTAAATGCATTGTAAAGAACAAAAAAGGTCAAAGAATCAGGTTGCAAATTTATAAAATCTATTTTAAAAGGTATAATTATTTGAGATCAGCCGGATTTCAGAAGATTGTCGGGATTTTTCACGTTAGTTCTTTCCTGATCCTGTTGAAATATGTTGCTGTAAGAAGAGCCATTGCCGAAAAAAGAACGAGTCTGACGCCATAGTGCAGAACATCTGAAAGGGATGCGTTACGAATGAGGATATCATAAAAACTATTAAGTGCCCAGTTCAGGGGAGAGATAATACTCAGACTTTTAAGGAACGGAGGCATTATGAAGACAGGTACCCATACCCCTCCGAGAGCAGCAAGTATCATAACGGAAACAGATCCGAAAATAGAAGCCTGCTGATGTGTCTGTGCGATGGTTCCTATAGCTATACCATAACTCACTGCAGCAAGTGATCCAAAAACAGCCATTACCGAGAGGCTCATTATCTTTCCGGTGATTTCAAGGGATGGAAGGTTAAGAAGGGGGAATAAAAAAACTCCCATAAGCATTATCAGTACGAACTGAAGGAAGCAAACTAAAAGGTATACAAGAACCCTTGCCAGCATGATAGTGCTGTAGGAAATAGGCATTGTAAGAAGTCTTCCCAGTGTTCCATCCTCACGTTCTTTTATCATTGCCCCCGCAAACGGAATTACAATAAAGAACATAGCAAACAAAGTCCAGGAAGGAATATTGTGCTGTACAGAATTGGGAATTACTGTACTGTTACCGAAGGCAACATATTCTTCTCTGCAGGCAACTGTTTGTGGCTGTAACAGATTAAGATTGGCCACTGAAATGATGGTTTGCCTGTTAATTTCCACTGTAAGTTCATTAAGGAATATTCTTGTTTCAATTTTTGAAGCATATTCACTTATCTTTCCCTGAAGAGAAGTGCGAAGAGATGATCTGATGGCAGGATCAATGTATAGGGTTATGTAAATGGAGTCAGTGGATGAAGGATTCAGGTTGCTTCCCGAGAAGAGGTTTTCCATGGTAGTTTTGACACGATCCCTTATTCTGCCTGTAGTGTTTTCCGGTATGATTATGCCTATCTGGTATTTACCTGCTGCCACAGCATCTCTTATTTCAGATGCTGTCGGTTTACGCCCATCTAATCTGGTGTGGCAATTAAAATAGTCGGAATTGCAGATTTCTTTCTCGATGGAATTGCCAAGTGAGTCGTTATCATTATTCAGAAGTACCAGCCTTATTCCGCTTTCGTGAAGTGACCGGAATGTAGTATCCTGCATGGCGGTCATAATAAGAACCAGAGCCATAGGCATTGCGAACAATAGACCCAGTCCCCATTTGTCGCGTATCAGAATAAGGAAGTCTTTATAAGCCAATATAAGGAATTCTTTCATGTCAGTCCCTTAATTCTTTACCTGTAAGTTGAAGAAAGATATCCTCAAGTTTTGACATATTGTTAGTTTTTGTTCGTATATCTTCCATTGTACCTTTTGTTATTATAACACCCTGATCGATGATAGCAAGAAAATTGCAGAGGTTTTCCGCTTCCTCAAGATAATGGGATGTGTAGACAATTGTGGTGCCTGATTTGTTAATCTCCATGAGGTTTTCTTTTATCACGTTTTTTGACTGGACGTCGATCCCGACAGTAGGTTCATCGAGGAAGAGTATCCTGGGATCATGAAGAATGCCTGCTATAAGATTAAGGCGTCGTTTCATTCCGCCTGAGTAGTACATAACCTGTTGTTTCTTATTTTTTTCAAGCCCAAAGATGCTGAGCCATTTTTCAATACTGTCTTTCATCTCTCTGGTTGGTATCCCATACAATCCCCCATAAATACTAAGATTTTCAGTAGCTGTCAGGGTAGGGTATAAGGCTATATCCTGGGGCACGACACCTATTATTTTTTTTATTTCGGGCAGCTGATTTTTGAGTGAGAAGCCCCTGATATTTACTTCGCCGCCTGAAGGAGAAAGCAGGCCGCACATAATCTTTATCATGGTAGTCTTTCCCGCTCCGTTTGGTCCTAAAAGTCCGAAAAAATGCCCTTCATCAATTTCAAGATTTACACTGTCGAGAGCTGGTACATGGCTTCCCCTGTATTTTTTTGTTAATTCTTGTATTCTGATTGCAACCGGGCTTTTCATTTGAATCTCAATTTACTGAGCTGTCTGAAGATCTTCTCTTCCCGTGCAGCGATGTCCATCAGGATATCAGCCAGCATGTCATAGGTAACTTCTCCGTTATCGCGGTTTTTGAAGCAGCGTGAAGCCTGCCAGGCAAACTCTCTCCATCTATCACCTGCCTCAGTCATTTCAGTGCTTAGTTTATCAAGCAAGGGAATCTGCAGTATGGCGGCACTTTCCTGAAGAAAAGCTGCATATATGAACCTGAATCCTGCGCCTCCTGTGCCAATCTCTTCAAGCATTCTTATTACCTGTCCCAGGTTCATCACTGCAGATTTTATCCCCAGTTTGGAGGGCCATTTTCTCATCTTTCCTGCAAGGTATCTGATCCCCTTGACACCGAACATAGGCAGCGGAATGTTGATCATGTCATCGGCGGTTTTACGGATTCCTTTTATTATTGCAAGCTTAAGGTCAAATTTATCCGGTACAGAAGTTATATAATACATTTTACCCCTGGGAGGCACCGTCCCTTTGGCGAACCTCACTTTTCTAAGCTCTGCTCCTGTAAGGGTTTCAATGGTTTCCATTACAGGATCGCTTACATAGTATTTATCTCCCTCTTTGCCAAAAACCGTGATATTATGCGCATTGAAATGGAACCGGTATTCCCTGGGGAAGTAAGGAAGATGAAACACACCCACAAGCATTCCGACAGGTATACCTTTCTCAAGCAGATCGTCGAGGGCTTGCATTGCTTTATCGGGATCCCTGAATTTCCGGTATTTTATACGAATACCAAGTCTTTTTGTAACCCTTTTGAAAATGACTCCGGGCCATACACGAAACGAGGTGACTGCCATTCCGTTGACTTTTAGGAAAAGCATGTGGGAGAAGAAGAAGCCTGATCCTATACCAAAAACCATTGGCTCACTCAGTTCAATGCCATAAAACCTCAGCAGATTTGCTGTTACTCCGTTTTCACAATGAGCCGCCTGCTTGTGTTTAAAATCAATCTTCATATTTCAGTTCGCGGATTTTTTCGATGTTGACAAGATCTTCAGTAGTTATATTCAATGCTTCAGCATAACGGTCGAGTATATTCCTGGGAAGCTTAATAAACTCACTCATCCTGAGATGCTTCTTAACTTTCCTTTTCGGTATCCCGGTATAGGCGGCAAGGATTGATACATCCATTACATTCAGCTCCATATAGAGAGCTATGGGGCTTAGGATTCCTTCAAGTATCTGTTGTCGTATCTCTTCTGCATTCTCGTAAACCCGATCCCAGGCAAGCTTAAGAGCTTCATTCTTAGGCGCCCAGCCACGGCTTTTTCTGCTTGTATAATGTCCATCCACGTCAACAGCATAATTCAGATCGCTAATCCTGCCTTCTATCAGGTAACCCTTATCCTGAGGAACTTCATTTATCTTCATCGGGTGGATTTAATTAATCATGCAAATATAAAGAATACCAGGTAGTAATTTTAAAACCTTATTTTTCAGGTCATCTATGTTTGGCTGTCCTGTTCAAGAAGGATCCTCATTTCACACTCTGCCATCAGCATTTCTTTGCATATGATTCTTCCGGTTATGATCATGAATCCAAGCAACTCATTCTCCAAAATTATTTCGGTACGTATCTCATCACCTGCTTTAGGCAATGAAAATATTCTGAGGTTCTTTACAGATCCTATATAACCCCTAACAATATCTTTTTTTTCTGATACTCTTAAATAACCCGTGTAAGCGGCTGCAGTCTGGGCAATGCATTCGATAATTCCCGCCTCGGTCAGATGTTTTCCCAGGCATAGTGGATTTGATTCTCTGACCATGAAAATACCCTCCCCCTTTTTCTTCCAGGTATTTGATAACTTATCGATCATTACCATCGGGGGCCGTTGGGGAATTAGATCATTTATTTCATAATCAGATGGCTTCATCAATTTCATTCATTTTATTAGGTATTCCCACAGTGGGCCTTTTCTGTTCCTTTTTCTCATACGCATCATAGCAGGAGACAAATCTTCATCGGGGAATATCCACTGTTTCCCTGTTTGCATGGCTTTCCCCTTGAGTGATTTAATGTCTATATCTTGAGAGACATAATATACAGGCTCAAGCAAAGGATCTCCGGGCTCAATTCTTTTTTCCCGGATGGCTATTTCTTCGAGCCTCGTGCCAGGATAGATCCTCATCCCGATGAAGGGGAAAAAAACTGTTCTGTCGATCTTTTTACAATTTTCAAAAGTTTCATTCAGGGTCAATTCGGTTTCTCCGTAGCCGCCAAGGATCAGGAAGTGGGCGAAATCGATTCCCAGATCATTGCAGGCTGCCGAAATATTAATGATATCAGCTACGGTAAAAGGTTTCCTGTAATTCAGAAGCATCTGATCCGACAGCGATTCTGTACCAAATTCAATATGTTTTAATCCGGCCTGTTTAAGTTTTTCAAGGAGTTTTATGTCGATATTTGCAAAGTTGAAATAGCCTCCCCAGTTGATATCAAGTTCTGCTTCAATTAGTTTCTCGGCAAGTTTATAATTGAAATTGTTGTTAATGTTGAACACTGAATCGGTGAAGAATACATAACTTATGTTTGAATTATTCTTAAGTTCTGTTAATGTTTTCACAATACGGTCAGGATCTATAGTTCTTACCCTGCTGCCTTCGATAAGGGGATATGTGCAATAAATGCAATTATATGGACAACCTCTTTTTGTCTGAATGTTGAGCATTCCGCTGTTCAGCCAGTAATAATCAAGCATGGCTTTGTCAAATTTAAGCACCGGAGTATTGAAGTAATTCTTTCGTTCATTGAATACGATTGTGTCTTTATTCTGGTACAGAAGACCTTCAATTGTCGAATAGTCGAGATTATTCTCCAGTGCTGTCAGCAGCTTCTGTAGGCTCACCTCACCTTCACCATGAATGCCAAAGTCGGGTTTGAGAGTTTTAAAAAGCAACCGCGGATAGATTGAAAATCCTGCTCCGCCAATAATCACAGTCGAACTGCTATAATCCTTCGTGGTTTTTATTATTTGCCTGTAGTGTGAAATAAAACTCTCCTGCCTGTAAATGTTGACGTCATCGATATTTCGAAGCGATATCCCAGTATAGTCAGGTTTTATTTCGGTAAGCAGTTTAATATAATCATTAAAAGATCCTGTCATAAAATCGAAAACATCAATCTCAAGGGAGGGCATAGTTTCGTTAAGGTATGCCTTTATGTAGGAAATTCCTAGCGGATATACCGGATAAGGAACAGCGAACCTGTTGGCTGACACCAATAATAATCTCCTATTGTTCATCAGACCAGAAGTTATAATAGTTGAACCATTGGGTAGGGTATTTCCTTATCATCTTTTCAAGCTGATAAATATACTCTTTTAATATATGCAGAATCAACTGATCTCTTTTTTGCTGATTTCCGGGCAGTTGATAGGTTTCCGGTCGGGTGGCATAGAAATGATAGTTTTGTCCTGATTCCTTCATGGCAAAAACAAATGATACCGGGACATTGAATTTCATGGCGAGGTAAAACGGACCGGCAGGAAATTGAGCTATTTCACCCAGGAAATTGGCTTTAATTATTTTACTTCCCCCAACATACCTGTCACCATGGATACAAATGATTTGCTTTTCCTCGAATGCCCTGCTTAATTCATAGATGTGCGAATTATCTTCTTTTATGACAATGATATTATAGTTCTTTTTGATCACTGAAGAGAGATAATCTTTTATTTTCTCATGCTCAGCGTCGACCATTACTATGCTCACTTTTGTTCTTAGTCTTTCAAGCATGTTGCCGGCCATTTCAAAATTTCCTATATGGGCACTAATAAGCAGTCCACCGGTTCCTGCCTCCACCATTTTCTTCAGATAATCCTCGCCATCGAAGGTGAAGGTGAATTTGTTTTTAAAACCAGCAAGTACGGCTGTTTTATCGAGCAGAACCTGTCCAAAAGAAAAGTAATTTCTATAGATATAGGTCAATGACTTTATGATCCCGAAGCCAAGTTTTTTACGGTAAAAATTGTAGGTATTAATGGATGAGGAGGGCGAAGCAAACAGGAAGTAAAGGGCGACGAAGTAAAGTATGAAATAAGCTAGCGAAAGTCCGGAATATCTTAAAACTGTGACGAATATTTTGTAACCTGTTAAACCACCGCGGGTCTTCCCTTTCCAGTCAGTCACATTTAATCAGTTCTTATTATAACGTTTTAGGATATAGTCGTAAAGATTCTGAAGGGTTCTGATTGTGGTCATTTCTTCACCCTTCAGGGTAAGCCCGAATTCTTTCTGCACTATTACTGCTATATCAACGAAATCTAGGCTCTCAAGGCCAAGATCATCTTTCAGGCGGGCTTCCGGTACAAGTTGTTTTTCAGAAATCTCAAATTCCTCGATAAGCAGATTATTTATTATACTTATAATTTCTTCTCTGTTCATACTTATAAAAAACTGGGGCAAAGTTAAATATATTTCCTTATTATCAAACACGAATTTGTACCTCCGAAGCCAAATGAATTGGAAAGAAAAATATTTATTTCCATTGGTGTCGTTTTACGAATTATATTGAGGGCTTCAGAATATTCATCGGGTTCTTCCATATTGATATTCGGTGCGATATAGGAGTTTTTCATCATGATCAGAGAATAGACTATTTCGCTTGCGCCCGCCATCCACATTTCATGTCCGGTCATGGATTTTGTAGATGATACCGGAGTTTTGTTTTTTCCAAAGACCTTATTGATAGCTTTGGCTTCATTCTGGTCGCCAAGAGGGGTGGAAGTAGCATGTGCATTAATATAATCAACCTCACCCGGTTTAATTCCTGCATCATTGAGGGCCATCATGATAGCTCTGACAGGACCGTCAACATCAGGCACGGAGATGTGTACCCCGTCGGATGAGAATCCATACCCTATCACTTCACCCAGAATAGGTGCGCCTCTTTTCAGAGCATGTTCGAGGTTTTCAAGGATCAGTGTTGCAGATCCTCCGCTTGGCACCAGTCCGTCCCTGTTTTTGTCAAAAGGTCTGGAAGCTTTTTCTGGTTCAGATTCCCTCTTTGAGAAGGCTCCCAGTCCGTCGAAACTGACTACGCAATAAAGATTTGTTTCCTGTGCTCCACCACATATTATGACATCCTGATAGCCATGTTTTATAAGGAAGTATCCCATTCCAATTGAGTGTGAACCGCTGGCACATGCACCACTGAGGGTAAAATTAATTCCCCTGAGCCTGAAAATGACTGAAAGGTTCATGGTAACTGTTGAATTCATCGACTGGAAGACAGAGCCTGAACCGACAAGAGAGGAATCTTTTTTCTCACGGATAATATCAATACTCTCAACTACAGGATACATTGAACTGTCGTTTCCGAATAGGATGCCTACTTCATTCTGTTCGAGGTATTCTTTGTTCAGCCCTGCTGATAAAAGAGCTTCAGAGGTTGAAATAAAGGCATATTCGGCATGTTCGGGCATGCAGACACGCGAGCGCCGGTCTACCAGTCCCTTCAGAACTGGTTTTTCGAGCTTACCGGTTAAAGCCGACTGATAACCAAAAGCTTTTCTGGCCGGGTCAAAAATGATGCCTGATCTTCCCTGATACAGCGATTCATTTACCTCTTTGAGGTTTTTTCCAATTGAGGAATAAATCCCCATGCCTGTTATAACTACTCTGTTCATATACCGAACAATGGAAGATCAGTTTTACTATGTATAAAGGCCTCCGTTTACGGAAATGACTTCACCTGTAATGTAGGATGATTTTTCAGATGCAAGGAAGCAAACCACTTCAGCAACTTCTTCAGGCTTGCCGAACCTGTTCAAAGGAATTAAACCTTTAAGCTCGTTCTCATTAAGATCCTTTGTCATTTCGGTTTTTATGAAACCTGGGGCAACAGCATTAACCGTCACATTCTTTTTACCTATTTCCTGGGCAAGAGCCTTGGTAGCTCCTATTATCCCCGCCTTTGCAGCGGAATAGTTCACCTGGCCGGGCATCCCTTTAATTCCCGACAACGAAACAATGTTAACTATCCGTCCGTATTTTCTAATAAGCATGTTTTTAAGCAATCCACGGGTAACATAAAAAAATCCGTCAAGGTTTGTTGAAAGGACATTTCTCCAGCTATCATTTTCCATCCACATCATTAACATATCTTTTCTGATGCCAGCATTGTTGACCAGAACTTCTATATACTCATCATTATGCTGCTCATGCCATTTATTCAGGGTTTCATCAACCATTTGGGGATCTGAAACGTCAAATTTCATAAGTTCCCCTGTGCCGCCTGAGTTCTTTATCATGGCCAGGGTCTTTTCTGCCTCATCATCATTTGAAAGGTAGTTGACAAGAACATGATATCCAAGCGAGACAAGCCCGACACAAACAGCTCTTCCTATTCCTCTCGATCCGCCTGTAACGAGTGCGTACCTCATCTTTATTCAGATAGTTGTTTTAAAAAAAATTAACGAACCTGCTACAAATATATTCTTTAATCCTTTTTATTTCTATGTATTTAATGGTGTCTTCAGCAAAAACAGGGACCAGATCACGGATCTGGCGGTAAGCTTGTTTAGTCTTTGAAGAAAGACTGTTTTCGATACGGAGATAATCTATTGCCTGCACGAGGCTCAGCATCTGGATGGCAAGCACCTGATAAGTATTGTCTATTACTCTTTTTGCCAGAAGAGCCGAATTTGTTCCCATGCTAACAACATCCTGATTGTCATTATTGTTGGGAATACTGTGCAGGTAGTTGGGAAAAGCGATTGACTGGTTTTCGGCAACCGTTGATGTGGATGTAAACTGGGCTCCCTGCATGCCAAAGTTAACGCCCAGTTTACCAAGGTTCACGAACGGAGGCAATTTATTATTCAGCTTATCATTCATCAGATAGTTTATCTGCCTGTCGAGCAGGAGGGAAAGTTTTGCTATTGCAATTTTGACCTTGTCCATTTCAAAGGATATGTAATCACCATGGAAGTTGCCGCCATGAAAGATATTCTGGTTTTCATCATCTATCATCGGATTGTCGCACGATGAATTAGCTTCATTCAATAGAACCCTTTCTGATTCCCTGATTGTATCAAGAACCGGCCCTATAATCTGGGGAACACACCTGATTGAATAATATTCCTGGACCTTATCGTCAATAATCTTTTTCTGGTGATTATGGTTATGATTGTAAAATTCATTCTCACGTTTCCGTATAAGCTGACTGTCTGAAAGTATTTCTCTTAGGATCTTTGCGACTTCACGCTGACCGGGATGTCTTTTAACCTCATTCAATTCCTTTGAAAAGCTGTCATCACACGAATGCACTATTTCATTTATCATAGTGCTAGCCACAAGTGCCCATGAAATAATATTTTGGGCATGAATGATATTAACCATTCCTGTACCGGTCATGAAACATGTGCCGTTGATGAGTGAAAGCCCTTCCCTTATGTGAACCTTAATGGGTTCAAGTTTGTAATTTTCAAAGGCCTTTCTTGCTGGAATAACTGTTCCATCAGCATATACATCACCTTCACCAATTAATGCCAGAGCAATATGAGCAAGCTGCACCAGGTCGCCACTGGCGCCCACACCTCCATGCTCCGGGACAACAGGTATAAT
>CAZTJT010000014.1:0-112357 GCA_964613785.1 uncultured Rikenellaceae bacterium | reverse complement strand
CCAAGCCCTGTCTTACCATGACATGATGCACAGTATTTGACATAAAGTCCCTGTCCGGCCTTAATGCTTTCCTCAGTTTTTGGTACAGGATTTTCCATATTTTTATATTCAGCGGGAACTTCCCATGGTTTAGGCTGTTTCTCCTGAGCCAGAAGACCTGTAGAAACGAAAGTAAAAGCAGCAACTCCAATAATGTATCCCAAAATAATCTTCTTTGCGTTTTTCATATTCAATTTATTTTAAGTTCTGATAGTAATTACAATAATCATGCAAATTTAGAATAAATAACAGAAATATCTTAATGATCCTCCGACTCATGATAACCTGTAATCATTCCCCTGAAAAGGGAAGAAGGCCTGCTTCCGAGAGTACATGTGTAGATATGGATAATCATGAATATTGAAAGAAAGAAACCCATTGTGATATGCAGAATATCGGTGTAAATAAGGCCGCTTACACCAAGAAATCTCTTTACTGTGATTTCAGGAAAGAATAATCCCAGACCTGAAATAATAAGCATAGGCATAGCCACGTACATGGCCAGTACATACGTGAACTTCTGAAGCGGATTGAATTTGCGGTATTCTGTTACGGGAAAGGGATGCTTCTCACCTTTGAACATTCCGATTGAATAATACTTCAACTGGGTCATCAGATCTGACCAGAAGTTTTGCTTCGAGATAATGTAGTATCTTCCGTTCTTTGTCAGAATGTTCCCTGCAACAAAAATTATATAATTAAATGTCAATATTATAGCAGCTATATTATGCCACTTCACGGCACTTGAAAATTCAATGATGACATTTCTGTCCTTATCAGAATACTGCATGCTAAGCCCTGTTAATATAAGTACAAGAAACAGTACTGCATTGAGGGAGTGCCATGCCCTTATCCATTTGGGATAAAGGTAAAGTTTATGACTCATTGGTTTTCTTCTTTTTAATGATTCTGAATGCTATATGAACTGCAACTACACCAAAGGTCAGTAAGAATATTAATAAACTTAAACGGTTAAGATATGTGTTCCTGTTGGCTCCTATTACATACGATTCATTGAGAATTACACCGTTAAGGAAGCCGCCTTTCCTCTGTTCCCTGGACTGGAACTTATAAAGAGACGACATAAGCAGTGAATTACGCGAATGGCATTCGGCACATTTCTTAACAGCCAATTCCTTAGGGTTGATCTGGTGGGCCACAAGTATCGTGTCATTGATTTGTGTATGACATTCAATGCATCTTACATTTTTAAAGTGAGTTGCCTGACTGGGAAGCCAGTCATGACTGTTTAGAATATTTATTTCCTCCCTGTCAGAAAGTATCTGGAAGCGTGTAAAATTGGAATGGCAGTTCAGACAAATATTATTATCATAAAGTATTGTCTCTTTAAAATTCTCACTATTTCTGATTGAAATTTTATAATCATGAGGTCCATGGCATTTCCAGCAGGTGAACCCTTCCTCTTCAAGCTTAAAATGGACACTTTTCTGATATTCAATTTCGATCTCATCAAAATGGAAGTTTGCCCAATTCTCATCACCTCCATGGCAATCAATACAGTTGAAATTCTGCTCCATCCGAAGTTCTCCCGGATGAGGGAACTCTGTATACAACTCCGAATGGCAGTCGGTACAGCTGAAACTTCTGTGGTTTGAAGCGTAAAACTCCTTCCTGTTAATTATTCTCTCATTCGACATTAATGCTCTTACTTTCCTTCCAAGATTCGGATTTTCATATTCATACCGGCCCTGGCCATGACAGACGAAGCATCGCTCATTGTCTTCAAAATAGACTGAAACGAATTCAGAAGTGTCTGCTGCTTCCCCAAAAGTCTTTTCAGCATCCTGTGGAAACATAGCGGCAGAGTTCTTTGCCTGGAATAAAAGCAGTACGGTTATAAGGATCCGGAATCTGCCAGGTCGCATCACTTTCTGATAGTTTTTCAGAATCTTACAATAATATTGAATCCGACCAGATAATCACCATCCCTGAAATCATTAGTATTGAAGACAAGGTTACGCTGACTGATTATCTGTGAATAATTGGCAACGAACAGCTGGAAATTATGGGTTGCCGTACCGATCTCCCATCCGAGAGAAAGATTTGGTTTTGGCTGCTCATCAAGCTTTTGCTTGTTAAGAAGCTGATCATATTCAAAAATAATCGAATGTGCTCCCTTGACGGTTACTTTTCCTCCGGCTGAAAGGCCGAAATTCAGATTTTTATATTTCAACTCATTTGTATACTGCGGAACAGCGTTGAAATAAATCACCGAAGGGGCAACCTGGAATGAAAAAATATCATTGAATTTCCTTGCAACAATAAGCTGGGTAAAATAGGAGAGCCTGTGAATATCCCTGTAACGGTCGACAGGTCCGAAAGCCTCCTTTTTCTGAAGGTCTATCACAAAATTTCCGTAGTAAGACATTGAAACAGGCATGCTGTTGTCTTCGGTCTGCTGAAAGATTAGATATTTCCATTGAATATCCTGCAATTTATAGTCCTTGGTAGTTCCAAGCCCTACCATCAGCCGCTCCGTTACTCCGTAGTTAAGCCCCAGCCTTGTATTGGCTGCACCGTAAATCCCATACAGATTGTGGTAATTCTCAATAAGGCTGAACCTGTGGTGGATCTGAAACTCGAGGCTTCCTTTGAAATTTGTTTCAACAGTCTGATTATCTATAAGCAGACCAGTTCCGAATGTAAATCTTACAGGTTTGGATTTTTCTTTTGCCTTATCTCCTTCCTGCGCTGAAACAGAAATTATGGAAGCAAATAAAAGCAACAATAGGAAAGTCTTTTTCATCTTATCAGGTTTTTATTGTTTTTAAGGTTTCAATTATTCTGGGCACCCTGTCTTATCCAGGTTAGTATCAGTTGCTTCTCTATATCAAGGGTGAACGCTTTATGGCTCCCTTCGAGCAACTTGGTATATAAGATGCTCGATTCAGCAGGTAATGTAACATATCCACCCTCTGTAAGAGCAGTAAATGAGTTGCCTTCCCTCAGATCAGGATCACGTGATGCTTTATGGCATACCACGCAATTGCTTGTGAAGATGGGCTGTATCTGGGTCTGAAACAGAACTGGTTCTTCGGGATCTATCGTTTCAACTTCATAGGCATACTTCTCACATGAAGCAATTAAAGCCGCTCCTGCAAAAAACAACACCTTTACCAGGGCGGGCAATGATATTGGAGCTTTTAATTTCATTTTTCGTTTTTGTTAATGATTTCACAAATATATTTCAGAATATGAACTAATCGAAACCAGCATGATGTAATTTTAAGCTTTGCAGAATGTTCTTTGTCACATAGATAATTGATATATATCACTATAATGTGTGATATATATCAACTTCTCTGATAATTTATGAAAATATCAGTACTGAAGGGATTTGACAAAATAATATGTACCCTTAAATAAACAGAGATTCAAAGCAGAATTTTAAACCGGATCATAATAGTTTAGAACTTGTACATATTATCAGCGATAAGCTTGTCTGCAATTCTCCTTCTTGACTCTTTTACATTAACCCCATTTACTTTTGACAGCAACTCGATTGCGTTTATCAATCCCGCTACTGAATCGTTCATGTCAACTGAATAAACAGCATCGGCTGCTGACTTTCTTACTTTTCCAGCAGTATCATAAATATTCACATCAAGAATGTCTCTGTATTCTATTTTTACACCCCTTTGAATTTCAAGTTTTTCGATTCGCAGTGCAAGCGATTCGGAAAGATAAGTTTCCATGATCATGTCGGTGATGTTGATCATCACCTCCTGTTCATTTAGAAGATTTCTGCCAAACTGTTTCATTGCGGCATGCATACACAGCAGTATTATTTTCTTGAAATTTCTAAGATACCTGTATTTTTCAGAGAAATAATCTTCGTCTCCTGTCTTTCCGTCATTTATATTTTCAAGGCCTGCAAACAATCTCTCTGCTTCACCAAAAAGGTCGAAGTCGCCTTTCATGGCTCTTTTCATTGCAGTATCAGATACCAGAAGTCTGTTTATTTCATTTGTCCCTTCAAAAATCCTGTTTATCCGTGAATCGCGGTAACCTCTTTCAACATCCATTTCCTGAGAATATCCCATTCCCCCATGAATCTGGACTGCCTCATCTGCAACAAAATCGAGCATTTCCGAACCCACAACTTTTAATATTGCAGCTTCGACAGCATAGTGGCTGATGGCTTCTATAGAAGCTCTTCCCTTGTCACCACACTCCGATTTCAGTTTTTCCATCAGATCGTCGATATCCCTGCTGACCCTGTAAACAGCCGATTCAGAAGCGAAAAGGCGTATTACCTGTTCGGCAAGCTTGTGCTTTATTGCCCCGAAGGTTGAGATATGGACCCCGAACTGCTTGCGCTCGTTTGCATATTTTACAGAATCGGTAATGGCTTTCTTGGCTGCCCCAAGAACGTTTGCTCCGAGCTTGATTCTACCCATGTGAAGAATGCTAAGTGCAATCCTGAAACCTTCTCCCCTTTTACCCAGAAGGTTTTCGACCGGCACTTTGACATCGTTAAAATAAATCTGTGCAGTGGATGATCCCTTTATCCCCATTTTATGCTCATCCGGGCCTATGACCACTCCCGGATACTTTGATTCTATGATGAATGCACTTAATACCCGGTCGTTGTCTATCTTTGCAAATACCACAAGAGTGTCTGCAAATCCTGCATTTGTGATCCACATTTTCTGACCGTTTATAATATAATGCCTGCCGTCGTCTGAAAGCCTTGCGTTGGTTTTCCCCGAATTTGCGTCGCTTCCTGCACCAGGCTCAGTGAGGCAATAGGCGCCGAGGAGCTCTCCTGTTGCAAGTTTGGTGACATAGCGCCGTCGCTGGTCCTCATTGCCGTAATACATTATAGGTAATGTACCTATTCCGCAATGAGCCATATAGGCCACAGAGAAAGAATAACCGGCGCCTGTGGTTTCAGCCACAAGCATCTGTGTAACGAATGACTGACCAAATCCGCCATATTCCTCAGGTATTGAAATTCCCATCAATCCCAGATCACCGGATTTCTTGAGGATGGCTTTCATAAGCTCCCTGTCGCCCTTCTCAACAGCCTGCAGGTTTGGATAAACTTCAGATTCAAGAAAATCCCTGCATGTCTGGGCAATCATTTTCTGTTCTTCATCGAACTCTTCAGGTATAAAGACATTTTTGCAGTCAATTTCTTTTACAAGGAATTCTCCGCTCTTTAAAATTTCTCTGGTTTCCATTATTGTATCTTTTTTTATTTATTCATCGGGGTTATCGTAGCGACCTGGCAATCAGTTCAGCAATATCCATATTTTTAATATTCTCCTCCTGGTTCTTATATTTGAGTCCGTCTGTCAACATTGTCATACAAAAGGGGCAGGCGGTTGCAATTATCTTCGCATGAGTTTCAAGGGCATCTTCAGTTCGTTTTAGAAATATCTCCTGGTCGCCTTTCTCTGACTCCTTGAACATCTGGGCACCTCCGGCACCACAACATAGGGCAAAGCTTCCATGTCTTTTCATTTCAGCCAGGTTACCGGTAACGGCTTTAAGGAGATTACGCGGTTCGGAATAAATACCATTTCCTCGTCCGAGATAACATGGATCATGATAGGTAATCATAACATTATCAAATGCTCCTTGTGATAGTTTAAGAGACCCGTCACTGAGCCTGTCATTGAGAAACTGAATATAGTTTATTACTTCGAAGTTTCCTCCCAGCCCGGGATATTCATTCCTGAATATATTGAAGCAATGAGGACAGGTTGTTATAATTTTTTTAACCTCATATTTATTAAGGATATCAATAACCTGAAATGCCTGCATCTGGAAAAGCAGTTCATTCCCTGCTCTTTTTGCGGGATCACCTGTGCAGGTTTCCTCTTTGCCCAGTATAGCATAGCTTACTCCCAGTCGGTTAAGGATTTCAGCAAAAGCCCTGACAACTTTCCTGTATCTGTCGTCGAATGCTCCTGCGCACCCAACCCAGAAAAGATATTCTGGGCTTTTCCCTTTATCTGCAATTTCAGACAATACAGGCACATTGAATTTAAGATCCTTTGTCCAGTTCAACCTGTCATCTGCAGGGTACTGCCACGGTGCTCCGTTATTCTCAATATAGCTGAACATGCTTTTTATTTCTCCTGGAGCTGAGGCTTCCTCAAGAACCAGGTAACGCCTCATATCAATTATCAATGAAGGATGGTTTATATTGATCGGGCATTCTCCGGCGCAGGCATTGCAGGTTGTGCATGCCCATAATTCCTCTTCCGAGATATAATCTCTGATAAGAGACCTGCCGTCGTCGAATTCTCTGCCTTTCCTGATCATTTCAGACCCTTTTTCCTTCATTCGTGCACGAAGGTCCATCATTACTTTGCGGGGTGATAGTCTTTTCCCTGTTATATTTGCCGGACATGCTTCGGTGCATCTTCCGCACTCGGTGCATGATAATGAGTCAAGGTAGTTTTTCCATGTAACATCATCAGCATCTTTGACTCCAAATCTCGCCGGCGTGGTATCTGTTGGCAGAGCAGGAGCCGGTTCAGGATTCATTAAGAGTCTGACCTCCTTTGTGATGCTTTCCATGTTGTCAAGATTTCCAAGAGGCCCAAGCCGGGAAAGGAAGACATTGGGAACTGACATAAAGACGTGGAAATGTTTTGAATATGGCAGATAATTGGCAAAAAAGAAAATAAGAAGAATGTGTGTCCACCAGGAAATCTCATGCATAAGCCAGAAATCAGATGATGATAGTCCATCCATCAATACTGCAATAACCCGGCTTACCGGAAAAACTCCGTGAGTTTCCTTTCCTTCTGAGAGATTATATCCAATATATCCTGCGTTCATTGAAATTAATGAGATCATAAGCAGCAGAATCAGGGTAAGGGCGACATTTGCATCAATATGCGACTTCTTCTTCATCTCTTCACCCCTGAATCGCCTGATATTGAAAAATAAGCGCCTGCTCAGAAAAATGATTATTGAGACCGCAACAAGCAGGGCAAAAATATCGCCTGAAGCAATTATGAAATCATAAACAGGACCCATAAAAGAAAGAGACCGTTCTGTCCCTGCAATACCGTCAATTACCATTTCAATGCTCCCAAATAGGATTATGCAGAACCCCCAGAAAACAAGAGCATGAAAGAATCCCAGAACCGGTTTCCTGAAGATCTTTGACTGCCCGAGTGCCACTTTCATCATGATACTGAATCTTTTCCAGAGATCACGCACTGGAAATGCGGGCCTTGTGAAGCTGAAAAACCGTAATATTCTTCTTACAGTATAAAAGAAAACTCCAAATGTTATAAGAAGTGCTGCTGCGAAAAGTATTTGTCGGGTCATTTGTCAGGTATATTATATTTTGCTGGTCTGAGCAGTTATGTTTTGAAGTTATTAATTCAAATCAGGGCAATAGATGATGGAATTAGATTAATCCAGGCTCCAACGCCCGGGGAGAACCTCAGGAACTTCAGATCAGATAATTTAATTCTAACACGGGGTCTCATGGAGCAGCTCAGAGTTACACGAAGGATGAATACATTAACTCTATGGGGTTCAGTGTATTCCCGTTGCATGTCAGAATATGTTCCATAAGAAGGTATTTCCACTACTTCCGGATACTCCTCACCTTTTCAACCAGCCTCGGGAGTACCTTTAATGCATCGCCTACTATTCCATACTGTGCGGCTTCGAAGATAGGTGCATCCTTATCAGAATTAATTGCCACAATATACTTGGAGGAGCTGACTCCCGCAAGATGCTGGGTTGCGCCAGAGATGCCAACCGCAATATAAAGATTGGGTGCAATGATCTTACCTGTCTGGCCGGTGTGTTCCTCGTGGGGTCGCCATCCTTCATCCGAAACAGGGCGTGAACAGGCTGTCGCTCCTCCGAGAAGATCGGCAAGTTCAACCAAAGGACCCCAGTTATCGGGTGATTTCATGCCCCTGCCTCCTGAAACAACGATATCAGCATCGGTCAGCACAATTTTTCCCGTTTGCCTATGGGTTTCTGTAACTTTTGTTTTTACGACTGATCCGTCAATTATAGCTTCGACTGTTATAGGCAAAGCTCCTGTTGGCCTTGTGATAAGATCGAAAGAATTCTGAGAGAGCGTAATGACCTTTATTGAAGTATTAATAATAATATGTGCATAGGCATTTCCTGAATAAGACCTTTTGCTTATCACAAAAGGTTCAATTCCTGAGGGTAGCCTGTTGACTCCCGATGCCAGCCCTGCCTTAAGCCTTACTGATACCCTAGGTGCAAGAGCTTTTCCAGTATTGTTGTTTGCAAAGATTATGATTTCTGAGTTCTCTTTATGGGCGGTTTCAGCAATTATTTTCGCATATACCTGATTGTCAAGATATGTCAATTGAGGACAGGTGATATTTAATATTTTTACCGCCCCGAAGTCACCCAGTTTCTTCAATTCGTCTTCATCAGCTTTTCCGATTGAAACGGCGGTCACTGTAGTTTTTAAAAGATCTGCCAAAGAAGAGGCATACGAGACAAGTTCAAATGAAAGCTTTTTGAATTTTCCGTCCCAGTTTTCTGTATATACTAATACTGACATATTCTTTCGGTTTTATTATTCAGATCACTTTGGCTTCATTCTGAAGAAGGTCGATAAGCTGATCCGGATTTTCCGGGTCAACAAATTTACAGGCAGCACGATGTTGTGGTTGTTCAAAAAAGGCAATTCCGGTTAATGTTTCAACAGGAGCAGGTTCATAGACTCTTATCTGTTTTGTTCGGGCAGTCATGATCCCTCTCATTGAGGCTATCCTTGGTTCTTTTGCAATCCCTTTCTGGACTATTGCAACAAAAGGACATTCTGAATGAATTATTTCCCTTCCTCCATCAATTTCCCTTGTAAGGATAGCTGCACCATTTGAAACAGTGATTGATGAAACTGAGGAGACCGAAGGTATCTCCAGAAATTCAGCTATCATTCCACCGACAGATGATCCGTTAAAGTCGCTGGATTCAATTCCACACATGATTATGTCGTATCTTTCCCGGTTTACCACATCGGCAATCTGGCCAGCCACAAAAAATGCATCTGAAGGTTCTGCATTAACCCTTACAGCCTCATCAGCACCTATTGCAAGAGCTTTTCTGATAGTAGGCTCTGATCCTGCCAGCCCGACATGGATCACGGTAACTGATTTCACCCCTGTGCCAGGATCATCTTTAAGTTCGAGAGCACGTGTAAGCGACAACTCGTCCCATGGATTTATTACCCATTGAATGCCAGTCGGATCAAGAGATTTGTTATCTGCTGTGAATTTTACTTTGGTAGTTGTATCGGGCACATTGCTTATACAAACCAGGATTTTCATTGCTTACAGGTTTTTAGATATTATTGGCCATAAAGGCCTGTTAAAGTTTAGTGTTCGCGGCGGCAAATATAATAATTTAACCTTCAATACCAAATCTCCGGGCATCCTATTTTCCATCTGTTCGAAATATCATTGTTGTTCAAAATCTTATATATCTGACAAATAAGCAAAATCGGCGTCGCGGTATTCTACTTCGTTCGAAACATGAATAAGAAAGGCTGCAATAAAAATATCAGAATGGCTAAACATTTATAATTTTAAAGATTAACTTCGCACGCCGTGAAATTTTTCCATTTAAAACATGAATAGCAGGATCAGGATATATGGCTCGGTAATTCTCTCAATGATATTCTGGTCGTTCTCATTTATCTGGTTCAAAATGGCTAATGAGACTTTCAGGCCTGTTACTATTGTTTTTTTCAGGCTAGTCATGTCAGTGATCCTTCTTTCATCGTATCTCTACATAAAAAAGAAATTCGTAAGAATAAAAAAGGAGGATATGAAACTATTTGTGATGCTGGCAGTTTTTGAACCGTTTCTCTATTTTCTTGGTGAGAGTTATGGTTTGACATTTGTATCGGCAACTGTCGGCTCTGTACTTATCTCCACTATACCAGTAGTGGCTGCCATTGGAGCCTGGATTTTATTCAGGGAAAGGCTAAGGGTAATTAATTACGCCGGAATCATTCTGTCATTCATAGGTGTTCTGATTTTTATAATAAATAGGGATGGCACTCTCTCTTTTGATTATAAGGGTGTTAGCCTTTTATTATTGGCAGTTGTTTCAGCAGCCGGCTACAATCTTACATTAAGCAGGCTTGTAGGCAGTTACAGTCCGGTTTTCATTGTAAATTTTCAGAACTGTCTGGGAACCATTCTTTTTCTACCACTGTTTATCGGATTTGAGATCAGGCATATTAACGGCTCTTCCTTTTCAGTCGCTACACTCATGCCGGTAATTGCCCTGGCAATTTTTGCATCGTGTTTTGCATTTATTCTGTTTGCATTTTCAGTAAGGCACATGGGAGTAACCAGGGCTAATGTTTTTACCAACTTCATTCCGGTCTTTACGGCAGTCTTTTCATTCATAATCCTTGGAGACATGCTTACAATCCAGAATATTGCAGGTATGGTGATTGTTATCACCGGCCTCATGATGTCGCAGATAAACGGCCGGAAAAAGAAGCACGATGATGCACTGATACTTACTGGTAAAACAGCCTGAGTGTTACAGTTGCATTTCATGCTGCATTACCTCTGGTTTTGTTTCCGACAAAATTTTATCTTTACTTAAACAGCATTCTTTTGAAAAAGACTCTGATCATAACAGCTCTGAGCATTTCAATGTTGAAATTATCTCCACAAACCGGAGGCAACCGGATCTTTGAATTTCTTAATCTCACATATTCAGGGCTGGTTGCATCACTCGGAGGGTCAAATGTTTCATTACCTGCCGGAGATATTAATCTTGCTCATCACAATCCCGCACTTCTTTCACCAGTGATGGACAAAAACCTGTCGCTCAGTTATGTCAATTACCTTGCAGGAATAAATTATGGCATGGCTCTTTTTTCCAGATCAACCGTAGACAAAGGAAATTTTGCAGGCGGTATTACATATCTGAATTACGGGGCTTTCACTGAAGCAGATCCCTCTGGCAATATTACTGGTACTTTCAGAGCATCGGAATATTCCTTTTCTCTGATTTATTCATTCAGCATTGACTCCTCATTTTCAGTCGGAGCTGCTCTTAAGCCGGTATTGTCGCATCTTGAAAGGTATACCTCATTCGGGATTGCGGCCGACATAGGGGCTGTATGGAAATCGGACAACGATCTTTACTCAGCCGGAATTGTTCTAAGAAATGCGGGTGGTCAGATAACAACCTATACAGGAGAAGCAAATCGCCTTACACCATTCGAGATACAGGCTGGAGCATCAGCAAGACTGGCCCATGCCCCTCTCAGATTTTCCCTTACCATAAGGCATCTTGAAAAATTCGATCTTACCCATGAATACATCGCTGCGGATTATTATGAAGATAAAAATCCTTCAGGTCAGTTCTTAGAGAACATTATGAGGCATCTGATAGCGGGAGCAGAACTGATACCTCACAAAAATTTCTATCTGAGTGCAGGCTATAATTACCAGAGAAGAAAAGAGCTGATGACAGAAGCCAAAACAGCTGGTGTCGGATTCTCATGGGGATTTGGAATAAATACATCATTTCTGACCTTTCAGTTTGGACGTGCTTCCTATCATCTTGCGGGGTTCTCGAATCATATTTCATTGATTACCAGACCCGAACTATTTTATAAGAAAACAAGACGCCAAAATTAAAATTGATTATGCACTTTAATTTTTCCATATTTGCATGTGAGATGATGCTAATATGGGAAAAAAGCTCATAATTGCAGTTGACGGCTACTCCTCATGTGGAAAAAGTACTTTTGCCAGGGCAATCGCAAAGGAACTTAATTATATTTATATCGACAGCGGAGCTATGTACCGAGCTGTCACCCTCTATTGCCTCAGAAAGGGCTATGTGGGGGAGGGATTCATTAAAACCGGGAAAATCATTTCGGATCTCAGGGATATACATATAGGATTTGTTTATAATCCGGATATCTCAGAATATGAAACTTTCCTAAACTCTGAAAATGTGGAGGCCGAGATACGGGGAGTGAATGTATCTTCGTATGTTAGCAGGATCAGCCAGATCCCTGAAGTAAGATCGAGGATGGTCGAGCTTCAGAGGGAAATCGGCGTTTTCAAGGGAATAGTTATGGACGGAAGGGATATAGGGACTGTGGTTTTTCCAGACGCAGACCTTAAGATTTTCATGACTGCATCGGTTGATATACGGGCAAAAAGAAGGTACGACGAACTCAGAAACAAAAACATGGATGTTGATTTTGAAACAGTAAAAAGCAACATTATTGCCCGCGACATAGCAGATGAGAACCGCGACATCAGTCCGCTCAGGAGGGCAGAGGATGCCATTGTTCTGGACAACACCCGGATGACTGTAAAAGAACAAATGGTATGGATAAGGGATATTATCAGATGTAAACTGAATGAGGGTTGAAATTGATACCAAATCGGGCTTTTGTTTTGGAGTTCAGAATGCAGTCAGAATTGCAGAAAATGCATTACTGAATGGTGAAAGAGTATTTTCACTGGGACCAATAGTTCATAACGATAAGGAGGTTGAAAGGTTATCGGATCTGGGGCTAATATCAATAGATCACGACCAGTTCAACAGGCTCAGGAACTCCAAGGTTTTAATTAGAGCTCATGGAGAACCCCCGGAAACATATGAAAAAGCCCGAAAAAACAATATCGAAATAATTGAGGCAACCTGTCCTATAGTGAAAAAGCTGCAATCCAGGATCAGGGAATTATGGCTTGCATCCGGAAAAAATAACGGACAGATAGTAATTTTCGGGAAGGCGGGACATGCAGAAGTTATCGGCCTGCTTGGTCAGACAAACGATGAGGGTATCCTGATTTCTTCAACTGCCGACATAAATAAAATCGATTTTACCAGGCCTGTAATTCTCTTTTCGCAAACGACAATGGACGCCAAGGAATACAGGAAGATCAAAGAGCTCATCTCTGAAAACCTAAAGAAGACATCATACAATGGCCAGGAAATCAATTTTAAAGCATTCAATACAGTATGCGGACAGGTCTCAAACAGAGAACCTCATCTTAAAGAATTTGCAGCAAAGCATGACATAGTGATTTTTGTAAGCGGTCGCGAGAGTTCAAACGGAAAAATGTTATTCTCAGTTTGCAAATCAGTAAATCCAGACACATATTTTGTATCTTCAGTTGATGAAATAGACCAGTCATGGTTCCGTAACAAGAAGTTTGCCGGGGTATGCGGTGCTACTTCCACACCAAAATGGCTGATTGAGCAGGTCCGCAACTTTGTTTCAGGAATATAAAAAATTAATAAAGTATTTCTTCAGTTTTTAATAGTTTTGATCTTTTCAAGATGCCAATGAATCCCAAGATAAGGGTTGCCAGAATATCTGTAATTTCGAATAGCTGTCTGATTGCCATTAAACTGACTGTCGGTCTGATAAGTGGTTCGGTAAGTATCTTATCTGAGGCTATCCACTCCTCAATGGACCTGATAGCGTCTGTAATCGCTTTCTTTTCCGTTAAAGTATCGGATAATCCTCCCGACAGCCGTCACCCTTATGGTCATGGTAAGGTTGAAAACATATCCGGAGTCATTGAAGCCCTTCTGATATTTGTTGCGGCAGTCTGGATAATTATAGAGGCGATAAAAAAGTTGGCCGGAGGACATTTTATTATTGAATCACTCGGACTGGGATCTCTTGTAATGGTCATTTCTGCAATTGTCAACACTCTTGTTTCCCGCGCATTGTACAAAGTTGCAAAACAGACCGGTTCAGTTGCTCTTGAAGCAGATGCCCTTCACCTTAAAACTGATGTTTACACCTCTCTCGGAGTAGCAGCCGGTTTGGTTTTAATTCTTCTTACAGATATTTACTGGCTTGATCCTGCGGTAGCTATTTGTGTTGCCGGACTGATAATAAAAGAAGCATGGGATTTGATCAGAAAGGCTTTCAGTCCCTTGCTCGACGAATCCTGGTCAGATGAGGAGGTTGAAAAACTTGAAAAGATGCTGAATGAGATGGAGGTTAACTATCATGGCCTCAGAACAAGAGTCTCAGGAAATTACAAATTTGTTGATTTCCATGTTGAAATTCCTACTGATCAGTCAGTTGGTAACGCTCATAGTTATTGTGACCATATCGAAGAGATACTCTCATCAAAGTTTGAAAAGCTGAATGTAACAATTCATATAGAACCAAGCTGAAGTCATTATGACTGGTATTAGTCTGTTCTCAGGTATATAACCCATGTCTTCCAAGAAGTTCTGTGAAATTGCCTTATAATATCTTTGCTTCTCCTCCTCGGAAATGATCAATTCATTTTATAACTTAGGGCACTGTATGACTCAATTCTGTTGCCAATGAAAAGAAAAGACTTCATAAAAGCTTCAATATTATCAGGTAGTTACATTGGAATATCCGGATTATCATCAGATAAAGTCCTTATTCCCGGAAATTCCGGCCCTGAAGTGAAAGCTAAGGAGCTTCAGGAATATCTGGTCACACTGACAAAACTCCCTGAGAAAACTGTTGACAGGATAATAATCGGAAATCCAGAAACAACAATCAGAAAAATTGGTACATGCTGGATGTCTACCTGGGAGACATGTAAAAAAGCTGTGGATTCGGGCGTCAATGTACTTGTAACACATGAGCCTACATTCTATACACACTGGGACCTGGATGATGTTCCCGGATTTCTTGAAAGATCATCCGATTACACCAGGCAACAATACATGCTTCAGATTGATAAGAAAAAGAAGTGGATCATTGAAAATCAGCTTGTGATTATCAGAAACCACGATACAATTGATGCACTCCGGGAAAAAGGTATTCCATTTGCATTCGGTGAATTCCTGGGATTCGCCAAAAATGATATAATTGCCTCTCGTACATATTATAATGTTTATAGATTCAATACTATGACTGCAGCAAGTTTTGCCGGAATCCTTGCAGGTAAACTAAAGCAGCTGGGGCAGCCGGGGATAGCATTCTACGGAGATCCTGAAAGAAAGGTGTCTAGTGTGGGCTTGGGTACCGGCTGGATTTGTGATCCGATGGATTATGCAGATCTGAAACCCGATGTTTTTGTTGCTATTGATGACGTAATCCGGACCCATATCCAGACTGTTTATGCTGAGGATACCGGACATCCGCTTATTGTAATTAACCATGGCGTAAGTGAAGAGATGGGGATAAGGTCGTTGAACAGGATTATAAAAGACAGGTATCCTTCCTTTGAAGTAATTCATTTCAACCAGGGTTGTACATACGACTGGATAACCGCATAAAAATGACTTTCAATGGAATGGGAGCATAAAATCCGGTATAGACTGCGAGCCAGATCTTACCGGCTGAGATACAACAAATTCCTTTTTAATAGGATTTGCCAATACAAATAAAATTTCGAAAAACTGACTATGCCCAAAAATCATCTTTTCATCTTCATTATGCTTTCTATCGCTCCTTTCATTTCAGGTAAATACGAATTGAAAGCAGAGAACCTCATAAAGAATCCCGGCTTCGAGTCTTCAAAAGGTATGCCGGAAGGATGGACGGTTACAGGTCCGATTGGGACGATGCTGCCCGATGTAACCATTGACAGCAAAATGAGATTCTCTGGTAACCAGAGTCTCAAAATGGACAGCAGGAATCCCAATGTACACGGGAAAGTTGTTCAGGTTGTAAAGATAAAGGGTGGACAAACTTACGATTTTACAGCCAGATTCAGAGCTGAGAGAATTGCTTCTGTCGATAAGAGTGTTCTGATAAGGATCAAGTGGTATAAAGGCAGTGAACAAACTGGTTACAGCTATGTCTGTGATATAACTGATAACAGGGAAGGATGGCTGCTTGCTTCGGGTAAAATAAAAGCTGTTGAAGGATCGGAGTCGGCCGAGATCTCCCTCGTATTCAGATGGGGAACAGGAACCCTCTGGTGGGATGACATATCGATGACAGAATGTGAAGCTCCTCATCCCAGAAAAATAGTTGTGGGGACTATGTACTTTCGTCCACCCGGACCAACTGTAGAAACTAACGTTGCACTGATGAGCGGGATGCTTGACAAAGCAGGCAAAGCCGGCTGCGATATTGTCTGCCTCCCTGAGGGCTGGCCAACCTGCGATACCGGACTTGGAATGCAGAAAACGGAAGCCAACACACTGGAAGGAAGTGCCTCGATTATGATGTCACGTAAAGCAAAGGAATACGGTATGTACATAGTATCAGGGCTTTACAACTGGGAAGGAGATACACTGAAAAATGTGGCAGTGCTTTACGGAAGAACGGGAAAGATAGAGGGTATTTATGAAAAAGTGCAGTTACCTGATTCGGAAACCGAGGGCGGAGCAGTACCTGGAAATAAATTTCCTGTTTTCACTACAGATTTCGGAAAGATTGGCATTCTGATCTGCTGGGACAGTGCTTTCCCTGAAATTTCCCGGATTCTTGCAATAAACGGAGCTGAAATATTATTCTGCCCGGTCTGGGGAGACGTCAGGGATCATGATATGTGGAAGCTTATTGCCAGAGCAAGGGCTGTCGACAATGGAGTCTACTTTGTAACGAACATTTTCGACGGTCACAGTGCAATTGTAAATCCCGCAGGCGAAGTGCTTCAGGAAAGCGGAACCCAGGGCAGTTTACTTGTGGCTGAAATAGATCTGAATTACAATCCACAGTGGTACTGGCTCGGAAATGCAGGCCTGGGAGTGTGGAAAACAGTATGGCGCAAGGATCGCCGGTCAGATGTTTTTAGTGATTTGACAAAATAAATCAGGAATAAAATGATAACCAGAAGAGAATTTATAAAACTTTCATCTATGGGAGCAGCAATAATATCGGCAGGAGGATTGAATCAATGCAGTAATACCCGACAACAGGGAAAACTAAAACCGGCCGGTGGCCGTCTTATTGACGCTCACATGCATGCAACACCTGGAAAAATTGAAAAAGCTCTCAAAGTGATGGATGATAATCTTATAAATTACGCGGTACTGATAGCTTCCATTTCCGGTTCGGATCCAAACATGTATGTAGGTGATCGGGCATTTTATGAGATCAATGATGCCATAAAACCATACAGAAACAGATTTGGCCTTCATTATACTTTTGACTGGGATCTGGCTAAAACCGATCCTGAGTTTTTTATTAAAGCCCCTGATATGCTTGAGAAAGCTGTTGATGCAGGAGCTGTTGCACTGAAGAATCTTAAAGACCTGGGGCTGACAGCAAGGGATATGGAGGGTAAGCTTATAGCCATCGACGATCCAAGATTGTTCCCTATATGGGAAAGGGCTGAGAAACTTGGTATTCCGGTAGCATTTCACACCGGAGATCCGGTGGCTTTTTTTCAGCCATGGAATCCCCAGAATGAGCGCTGGGAAGAACTTGAACTGCATCCCGAGTGGTCGTTTGCCGACCGCAATAAATACCCTGCACTCGAAACCCTTTTTGAACAGGTCAACAATGTTTACAGGACTTTCACGAATGTAAAATTCGTTGCAGTTCATGTAGCCGGATATTCGGAAAACCTTAAGGCGGTTAGCTCATGGCTTGATCAGCTCCCGAACCTCAGCATCGATACCGCCGCACGAATCGGAGAACTGGGTAAACATGACTCCAGGGAAGGTCATGACTTTTTTACTAAGTATCAGGACAGGATTATGTTCGGAACAGATCTGGCATTATGGGAGGAATGCGAGGTTCAGGGTGCAGGCCCCTGCAAGGATTTCACAATGGAGGAACACCGTCATTTTTATGATGTCCACTGGCGTTATTTCCAGACCAATGATAAACAATTTGATCATCCTACTCCCATCCAGGGAAACTGGAAAATAGACGGTATAGGACTTGATGATGAAGTATTGAAGAAAATCTACTGGGATAACGCATTCAGGTTTTACAAACTTGACAGATTTGGTGTAGCATAACAATCTTGAGCAGATCGCAGATCCGCGCCAGCATTACGTTGTGCTGGCGCCATCCCGAGAGCAATCGGGATGTAATTGATGCCATTTTATCTTCCCATCCAATTTCACAACAATTCGAAAAACTTAATAAGCACTTCCTTATCCCTGTCATTGCCAAGATTTTCAAGCACCAGCTTTAAAGTGTTCTTAAACCCACGGTTACCTGTGTTTAGTAACTGAGTCAGTATATCCCCCGACCTGTAGGTTCTGCCATCAGGATTCCTGTAATCCCTTATATAATTTAATTCAGCTTCTGCTTCTTTCCTCTTGTTTAGCTTTTCCAGACAATATGCCGTAATAAAGTGCGTTACCCGATTATCAGCCAGGTACGGTTCACCTGAAAACAAATTTTCAGGCCATTTTTCAGCCTCATTCAGATAATAAACGGCTTTGCGCCATTTTTCTTCCTTAATAAAATCCAATGCAAATAGAATATTTGTCTGTCGGAACAATGTATGTGCATTGACATCACCTTCCGCCGGGAGCATTTCCAGACCTTTTAGCGTAGCAAGTGCTTCAGCATATCTGTGATTGAGTGTCTGCATCTGTGCATATTGAAGTCCTATTACGAAACACTCCGGGTGAGTCTTATAATTTTTTCCTGCAATAGAAAGAGCTTTTAAAGGCTCTTCTGATGCCGCATAAAATCTTGCCAGATCAATTCCTGTCCTCCAGCAACCGGGATCCATTTCCCATGCCTTTTCAAGTGAAGCTTTTACCACTCCAGGATGCTTATTGAAAAGCCTGGCCTTTGCAATATAAAATGGTACAAAATCAGGCTCCTCTCCGCATGCTATGAAAAGGTTACCTGCTCTGTCATTGAGATGGTTCTGCCAGTGTATAAGTGCCTCATAATACCGCCACTTCCATGAGGGCCTTAAACTGTCTGCCCATGAGAAAAGAGGTATCATCTCAGTCCGGAATGGAAAAACAAGTTCAGGTGATGCCTGAGAAGCTGAGATAAGAAGTCTTTGAGTCTCATCTTTTTGGCCTTCACAGTTCATTAGAAATGCCTGCCACAATTCCACCATTGGATTACGGGGCGCAAGCTCAAGAATTTTCAGGGCTTCCGGGTTAAGTTTAAGGTTATAATAATTCATAGCCAGCTCAATGAAAGTCTCGTGCGGCATTTCCTGCCTGATCGTGTTTACAAAGTCATTCCTGTCAGTTATTTCATCAGTACTTAGATATTTCTCAAATCTGGCATGATGGCTCAGAGGGTTCTTTTCAAGAATTCCATTCAGATAATTCAGAGCAGTTTCCTTTTCTCCTGAAATTCTTTCTATCAAAGCTTTAAGGATATGAGCTTCTTCATTTTCCGGATTTGTGGCAATACATTTGTCAGCAAGGCTTTTTGCCTTATTGAAGTTTTTCTGCCCGATTGCCAGACGGGTCAGGTTCAGCAATGCAGCCGACCTGGTTGAAGGATCAATTGTAGCAACTGAAAAACCATCTGTTGCATCTGCAGAAAATCCTGCTTTGTCACTCGCCAGGCCCCAGAAATAATTAGCCCATGGGTCATAGGTATTAATTGCCAAAGCTTTCCCTGCGTAATCTCTTGCTTCCGCATACAATCCCTGCCTGAACCTGATCTGGGACATCCCGGTCAGGGCCGGAACAAGTCCGGGATTCTTGTCGAGAGCCTTCAGGAAATAAATTTCAGCCTCCTGGTAGTTCTTCTGTTTGCTCAGATCAGAACCTCTCAGGAACAATCCATATTCAGAATCCCATCCGAAGGTGGAAGGGCTTTTCAAAGGACGGTTTATTACCTGAATCGAACCATCGGATATCAGGTCTCCACCTATTTTTATTATTAACCTTTCAGTGTTGCCGTTCCACATTATCGAATCGCGGAACAAACCGAGCGGATGAAGGTTCAGGTACCGGGAGACCAATGGTTTCCTGCCGTCAAGTATGATCAGGGAATCCTGCTGGTTTTCAATTGACATCCAGTCTATTTTAAGCCATCCGTTTTCCTGTCGGAGATTGAGAGCTCCTTTGGAGCAGGCGTGTGTCATACCACGGGTATGCTTTATTGGGAACCATATTTCCGACCATGTGTCAGTTGCATAAGGTGAGAATCCGACATGTTTGAAAGGAGTAAACATGCTTGATTCTGAAGCCTGAGTAAATAACCTGCCGGACTGAAGTTCAACATTGAGTCCGTCGTTGTCTCCCAGAAGATTTTCCCATCTTGTTCCTTCCTGCGACAATCCCAGAATCCATATTTTTTTACCGAGCTTTTCATAATAGGGTGAATAACGGCCAAATCCCATGTTGTCGTCATGCCAGAACCCACCATAGAAATCGGATGGGCGACCAATAATATGGTATGATTTGTAGCTGCCAAAATCATTATTCTCATAAAATGAAATATCTCTGCCAAGAGTATCCAATGGCCAGTAACCGTACTCACCTCCATGACCTGCATGATGTGTACCCGGAAAAACGAATTCAAGATTGCCTGAAGCTTTAAACCCGGCATTGATCCAATGATATAGTTCCTGCTCAACGGGGGTACCGTTATAGTACCACGAACGGGTTGTAAAATATGCCTTGTCGGGTTCAAGCCTGATCTCAACCCTCCAGGTAGTTCGGGATGCCCATTCAGTGGCACCGATGAAACAGCTTACACTTCCGTCGGAATTGTTTCTGAGGAAGTAATCCACCGGTGTTGAACAGGTTGTAGCATGCCCTATATCGCCGAAATTGAACTCAAGTCCTCCCGTGGTCCATGGGCCGCGTAAGGAAATATCACGGAATTTAACAGCCTTTGTTGTAAATACAAACGGATAATCACTCGATTTCTCATAGGCTTCCCATACTTTACCACCTATTTCTGGCATAACAGCAAGGTCTATATAATCGTTTTCAAGCTCAATCAAATTCCAATTGACCAGAGTCGATTTGTTTGAATAGCCATCAAATCTGAAATAAGGGTATGTCCTCCCAGGCTTTGGCACAGGGTCGGGATCTGAGTATGGGTATGTTGTAATTGGCCGCACAATTTCACGGATAACTGCTTTCTGGCCATTTAAAGATATCGTGAATGCAAATAATAAGATTATGATACGCATTCTATTGAGGATTTATTGGTTTATACAATTTCATTAATCAATGCGAACTTTCTCGTATTAATCAATGCGATTTTTTTCGGAACAGAATCAATTTGTAACTGGCAGACACTGGAAGATCATTAGTTATCAGAGTTTTTGCAGTTCCTCCTGAAGTATTGATTTCATTTTTTCTATCTCAAACTTTACAATTTCCCTTCCTTTGGAGCTGCTTGCATCAGTTCTGGGGTCTTTGCCAAGCATTCCGAGAGGCCATATATCAGGGTCTGCAGGCAGGTTTTTCATTTGAACAAGATCAGGATACAGGTACATCATTAGGGATGTTTCATTGGCGCCGGCATGATCACACATCAGGCAAAGGTCATCTCTGTCATTCCCCCAGCAATTCATTACTACAAGTTTGTATTTGTCCTTAAATTCCTGAGCATGCGATCCGATATACTGTGTTGAAGGACCATGTCCGTGAGCAACCACTATTTTGAATCCGGCGCGGCTTAACTGCTTCATTATTCCGTCCATCATAATATCGAATGTTGAATCAGGAATCCAGTAGGCGCTACCGGTTAACTGTTGGATCTCATAACTGCACTGATCACTGAAAACTTTTCCGCAATCCATACCATAATATTCCCTTCCGGCTATGATAGTGTCGTAACCATCAGGGCCCATAAAAAGCTTTGGCAATACTATCCCTCCAAATTCTTTTGCAAGAAGTTTAAAGAATCCCTCCGATTGAAGACCATCTGAACCAAGAGGCAGGTGGTCACCATGCCACTCCAGGGTTCCAAGAGGAATATATGCAACCGGACATTTCTCAATCCTGTCTTTGAATTCGGCGGGTGTAAGATCTGAATACATTACCTTTTCATTTCTGCTGCATGAAAAAAGGATTGCCAATAAAACCAATAATGATAAATTCTTCATTTTTATCCTGATTAATTGAAACAAAAAAATAACTGCGTAACTAAGTGAGCCGGGGTCAGGAAGGCTCAGATTTAAAAGTAAAAAGATAATAAAAACTGTTACAACATTCTCACTTGTTGCATTTATAATTTAAACATTTGCAAATAATCAGTGCCTGGAGCTTGGAGCGCCTAGAGTGCCTGAAATGCCTAAAGTACTTCGAGTACTTAGAGTAGTGCTTTATTAACTTTTAGTACTCCACACTTTAGCTCACTTTAAGTACTAATCAGTTCCAAACATTTTTATAAATTGGGAAAGTTATTGACACCCTGGCGGGAGGGTAACTGAAGGGAGGAATGGGTGAGTGGGAGAAAAGAAGAAGTGGGAAAGAGGGAATGGAAGAATATTCGCCAAAAAGCTGAATATTAATTTTTTAGAAATTAAAAATACATTCGATATGAGAAATCTGATTATTGTTTCTTTGATCATTTACGCATTATACAGCTGCTCGGCGCCTGAACAAATCAAAAACGGATCAGGCTGGACGGTTGCAGTCATTCCCTCCTCGGTTAGGATTGATCCTACAAATAATGAGATCATTGACAACCGGTTTGTACTGTTAAAAGGTAAAAAAGACATAAATCATGATGTTTTGAAGAAGAATCTGATATTTGACGGACAGAAGGTCACACTTCATGCTGCGAGAGGGGAATATATTTCATTTCAGGTAGTAGTCACAAATTTATCTGATAAGACACTCGATAACATCCATATCGGATTACAGCCATTCGGGAATGAGACTCTCAGGTTTGATATCAATCCCGAATTATTCCTTGAATGGGCCGTAGAGGTAAAGACCCCAAGCACAGGTTATCCGGTTGCTTCTTTGGGTCCAGGATGGTATCCCGATGCACTGATTCCATTCAGGTATATCCAGGATGATTCGTCTCTTGTAAGATGGAGATGGATATATCCGCTATGGCTTCCTGATTTTAACAATCGGATCGACAATCAGAAATCAATGATAGTATGGATTGATCAGTATGTGCCTGTCAGCAGGGAAATGGCGTTACCGGGTAATTACACATCAGTCCTGAGTATTAAGATCGGAGATGTCACCAAAGAGATCCCGGTTAATCTTAACGTTTGGGATTTTGCATTGCCTAACGAGAACAAATTCAAGGCCAGTCTGCAGCATGAGGGTTTTATGAGAGCAATGACGAAAGAAATGGAACTTGAGATTTATCAACTTCTCAAGCGCAACAGGGTTTCGATGCTTGATCCGACATATGAGCCGGGTTTGCAAATAAAGGGAAACAGCATAATTCTTGACTGGAAAGATCTGGATGAGCGTCTTGAAAAATATTTTACAGGTAAGGCATTTACCAGCGATTATGGTTATACGTATGGCCCGGGATATGGAGAGCCAATCGAGACTTTTGTACTTCCTTTCGATGTTTTCGGGAAACACGGTACAAAAGGCTGGCCTGATATCGGCACTCCCGATGTTGAGCGAAATCCCTCGAACAGAGCTATTTACACCGAGTGTGTCCGGAAAGTTCGTGAACATTACAGAGATCTGATTGATCCGTCGAAGACTGATATTACTGTGTATCTTAACGGCCTTGATGAATCATATTTCCCTGAGGCATGGAGCCGGATGGTTTATTATGGTGACATGTTCAGGGAATTGTATCCCGAAGCTTATTTCCGCATCGATGGCGGTTACACCGAGGAGGCACTAGAGATCGTAAAGAATTCAATTAATTCATGGGCATCGCATACAATTGAATATGATTATGAAACGGTAAAGAAATACCAGGATATGGGCATTAAAGTATGGCTTTACGGACCGATGCTTTACGAGAGCAAGGTAAACAGCTGGGTCGGGAGTTCGACATTTATGGATCTGCCGCTTGTTAACGACAGAGCTATAAGCTGGAGCTGCTGGAAATACAGGACACGGTCATGGCTTAGCTGGGGAGCCGGGGCTGGCTGGATCAACGGCTGGTATGATCCTGAATCGTGGAAAGATGCATCAAAGGCAAGACCGGAATCTGAAGCTGAATTCACCTATAAGAAAATAAATGGTAATGCTCTACTGATATATGCTCCCGGGGTTATTCCAAATGTAAACGGTGCATGTCCTTCAATAAGGTTGAAAGCAATGCGCAATGGGGTTCAGGAGTATGAATATCTCAGGCTGCTTGCCGAAACTGACGGGAATACAACCAGGGCGGATTCTATTGTCAACCTGATCATTAAGAAGCCTTTCGGACCAAAATCAATCAACAACATTGATGTCTGGAGTTTCGATCATGAAAAATGGGATGAAAAGAGAATTGCCATGGGGAAGATGATCGAAAAGTCACTTGGTAAAAAATCAAACAATTAAATCAATAACATTTAAAATCTTAAACGATGAAAAGAAGAACAACCGGAGCTGTAATTCTTGCTTCAGCATTAATTTTTTTCAACTCAAGCACTTTCAGTCAGAACATAGGTTTGGTTGATGTAAGAAGGTCAGAGCAGATAATAACAGTTGGAGGAGCGGGAGCCGATATTCCGGGTTTCAGTTCAGAGGCAATTCAGATTGCTCTCGACGCCCTTAAAAGCAGAGGTGGAGGAACAGTAAAGCTGAATCCCGGAACATACGATATTATAGGACCTGTTCGTCTGTCTGACAATATTTCACTTGTGGGCTCGGGAAAAACAACAATATTAAGGAAATGTGACGGATTCAGGACAAGTTATGTTATTGATGCAGACTGGGGTATGCTGAAGGCGGTGGTAAAAAATGCCGCCGGATTCAGCAAAGGAATGGGAATCCAGCTTTATGATGATGATCATAATCAGGGATGGGGAGTAACAACGGCTTTGATTACAGACATTGATGGTAATGTCATCTATTTTGACAATAATACCGTGCATGATTATATAGCAGCAAAGAACGGTGTGGTGTCAAATGCCTGTTCAATCATTGAAGCCGTGGGAGTGAAAAATGTCAGGATTGCAGACCTGGTTGTGGAGGGAAACAAGAGCCAGAATGACTATATAAATGGATGCAGGGGCGGTGGAGTATATATCCACAAATCAAAAGAGTGTATGGTGGAAAATGTAAGAGTTAATGAATTCAATGGTGACTCGTTCAGCTGGCAGATAACTGAAAATATTACTCTCAGGGGATGTGAGGCCTCAAATGGAAACGGGCTCGGTTTTCATCCCGGTACCGGTTCCGACCGCTCTGTAATGGAAAACTGCATAGGTCATCACAATTCAGGTGATGGTTTCTTCCTGTGCTGGAGAGTACAGAATGGAAAATTCAGAAATAACATATTCTTTGCCAACGGAGATAATGGAATTTCAATAGGACACAAGGATACTGACAACATTTTTGAGAATAACCATGTGTACGAAAATGCGAACCATGGAGTATATTTCCGCAATGAAAATGAACAGAATGCAGGTCATCGCAACACATTCACCGGAAATACTATTGAGAACAACGGAATGAAAGGTGAAGCAAGCGGCTTTTATATTGGCGGTGTTACGCATGATATAGTAATAAAAGATAACATCATAAGATCGACAGGGAAAGGCAATCAGACCACAGCCATACTGGTTGGAAAGAACAGCTCAAAAATTACTGCAGAATCAAATAAAATATCAGGTTGCAGGGAGCTCGTTTATGAAAAATAAAAGTTTTCATTCTTAATATTTTAACCAGCAGTTAATATTGAATAAAAACGCCGCCTTCATGCACAAAATATCAGCCCTGATGAAAAGGAGACTGGCCCAGCTTTTCCTGATTGCACTATCTTTGATTTTCGCTGATCTGTCAGGCCAGAAAGTAGTTGTTTCGGAACAATCAAGACCTTTTGTCACTTATCCTTTTTCCGATCCAAACCCGTTACCTGCGATGGCATTAAACTCGATGGTTTCACCTTTCTATCCCTATTTTGTTTTCGACGGTTATACCGAAAAATCCAAAGAAAAGAAGTGGAAAGTAATCACTCTAGAGAATGATTTTGTTTCCGTGACGATACTTCCGGAAGTTGGCGGCAAGGTATGGGGTGCAGTTGAAAAATCGACCGGAAAGGAATTTGTTTACAAAAATAAGGTCATGAAATTCAGGGCAATAGGGATCAGGGGCCCCTGGACCAGCGGCGGGATCGAGCATAATTTCGGGCTTGATCTGGGGCATGCGCCATGGACATCTTCCCCCGTCGACTACATAATAAAGGAGTATCCTGACGGCAGTGCAGGCTGCGTCGTCGGAGGCCTCGATCTCGCATCGCGCACCCAATGGCGTGTTACTATCAGGCTTCAGAAGGATAAAGCTTTTTTTGAGACAAACAGCTTCTGGTATAATCCCCGTCCACTACATGATGCGTATCTCTCATGGGAGAATGCAGGATTCAGCGCTCCGGATGACCTGCAGTTCTTCTTTCCGGGCACTTATTATATAGGACATGACGGGGCTGTTGACAACTGGCCGTATGATAAAGAGGGGCGAAACCTGTCATTTTACAGGGAAAATAATTTCGGGACCAGCAAATCATATCATGTATCCGGCTTATTTACAGACTGGTTTGGAGGATACTGGCATAATTCCGGCTTTGGATTCGGCCACTGGGCTCCCTACTCTGATGCACCCGGCAAGAAAATATGGATCTGGTCACTTGCACGCGATGGTGCGATATGGGAAAACCTGCTGACAGACAACGATGGCCAGTATATTGAAGCCCAGTCTGGGGTCAAATTCAACCAGGCAAGCCATGAGAGCGGATTCAACAGTCCTTTCGATCAGCTTTCAATCAGGCCCTATTACACTGAGACAAAGACAGAATCATGGTTCCCGGTAATCGGGACGGGAGGAATGGCGGATGCTTCGTCATACGGCACTCTCAATGTGGTAACAACTGACGACAGCCTGAAAGTACTGATAAGCCCAAATGTTTTTTTGAGAGACACACTTATCATAAGGAATAACGGTAAAATAATTCATACTTCATGCCCTGATCTGAAACCCATGCAGCTATATTGCAAATCAGTCGCACTTGACAAAATGGAAATCAGGGACTTACATGTTACGTTAGGTAAAAACCTTCTGGAATATAGCCCGGGATTTGAAAATATACAGACTCAAAGACCGGCAAGGTCTGCTGTAAATGGGGATCCTGACTCAGCTGAACACCTGTTCCTTCTTGCTGAGGATATGTATGCAATGAGGGATTTTTCCAAAGCTTTAAATTACTATCTGAGATGCCTCGAAAAGGAACCTTCGCATTTGCGGGCCCTGTACAAGGCGGCTGAGGCAGAACTGCGGATGTGCAGATATCAGGATGCTGAAGCCCTGGCAAAAAAGATCCTTGAAAAAAACACTTACGATGCGGGAGGCAATTTCATTCTTGGCCTGATTTACAGAAGGCTGGGAAAGGTGGATCAGGCAGAAGAGGCTTTCAGCATTGCATCCAGGACGATGGAATTCAGGAATGGTTCATATATCCAGATAGCAGAAGTAAGACTTCTGAAAGGAGATTTCACGGGCGCTTTGGAATTTGCCCGGAAGGCTCTGGATTATAACAGGATATCTGTTCCTGCCCGCGAAATTCTGATCATCACCTGCAGAAAACTGAAAAAACAGACAGAATCGGAAAAAAACATAGAAGAGCTGCTTGAAATCGATCCTTTGAATCATTTTGCCCGCTTTGAGAAATATATACTCAATCCTTCGCCTGCCAGACTTAATGATTTCAAATCGCTGATCCGGAACGAATTTCCACATGAAACTTATCTGGAACTTGCCATAGATTACGTGAACAGGGGATTGTATGATGAAGCATTAAAAGTACTGGAAGAGGCGCCTTCCAACCCGATCGTATTATACTGGCTGGCCTGGCTCAATAAAGACACTGACAATGATAAATGTACACAGTTTCTCCAGAAAGCCATGGACTTTTCTCCTTTCCTTGTTTTTCCTTTCCGGCATGAGACGATCGGGGTACTCGAGTGGGCCCTTAAAAAGAATGACTTCTGGAAAACCAGGTATTATCTCGGACTGATCTACTGGCATATCAATAGACCTGAGAAAGCACTTGAATTATTCAGGGAATGCGGGAATTCTCCGGATTATGCTCCGTTCTATATTGCTAGAGGCAAGTTGTCACAGTCAGTAAAAGGGAATTCCCTTACTCAGGGAAATGATTTTGCAAAAGCACTCGAGCTTGATCCTTCAGAATGGAGAAGTTGGCATTTCATGGCGGAAAATCTGCAGTCTGATATGCTGTACAGTGATCAGCTCATAAAAACGCGGCAGGCATATCTTCGTTTTCCATCAAACCCGGTTGTAGGGATTGACTATGCAAAAGCTCTGATAAACAACGGTAAATATGCCGAATGCCTTAAAATACTTGAAAATATAACCATTCTGCCTCAGGAAGGAGCACATGAAGGTCATGATCTTTATGAGCTGGCTAATCTGTCAATTGCAGTCGATATGATTGAACAGGGAAAATTCAATCAGGCAATTAGATACATCGATGCATCAAAAAAATGGCCCGAAAACCTGGGTGCCGGAAAACCTTATGAACCTGATATACGTTTCCAGGACTTTCTTGCAGCTTTTTGCCATAAGATGACCGGCAAAGATGACATTTCAGAAGACTATTTCAACCGGATACTGGAGTATTCACTGAAAAATTGGAAGGGAGGCGGGGATCCTGTCAGCATCTGTATATCAAACATGATTTTCGAGAAAGCCGGTAAACACGATTTGGCCGTAAGGGCAATGGAAAAATGGAAAAATGATCAGGATTCCCTGAAAATCTGGAGTATATCAGCAGGATCACAATCGCCCAAAGTTCAGTGGATCATTGCATCAATTAATGACGATAAGGAAGAATCGATCCGGCTGGAGAATGAAATTTTCTCCATTCCGGGTGAAAAAAGATTTCGTCTGTTTATAAAAGCCAGAAAAATAATAGATTCAAAATATTGCAAAAAACAATTATAAACCGGAGTTATTTCGCGTTTTCAACCATACTGTGAAATGCGCTTACAGTTTCTTCCCCATATTCAGCATACCGGGTAATTCCCTCCCGTTTTACCACAGCCTTGAATTTTGCATACGTTCCGTCATTCCGTGCAGCAACGGGAGTCCTTTTGCATTTAAGATATAATACCGGCAGCGATGCCAGCTCAACCCTATGCAGGATTTCATCATTGTCGGCGACTTTTGAGGCTTCTGCAAATATCCTGCATGCCTTGTCGACAAAATCACCTGAAAACATTTTATCCTGGACAGTAAGTCTCTCATATTTATGGGACTCGATATGCATGTGGGTTCCGGTATCGATTTTTGAATAAAGCAAATCAAAGTACTGCCTGACATATTTACCTGCCCGTCCATAATAACCATACATAAAATCGTCTATTACATCTTCAACGTCACAATCCGGATTCCAGAGAAGGCGGGAAATAACATAGAACCGGAGTTCGGCAAATTCTCCTCCGCGGCTCTGATATGCTCCCTGTTCCATTATGCCTATAGCATTGTTCTCCCTGAAGGTCTGTATATTTGGCTGAAGAACCCGGATATTGGGATAAGGCATCAGGTAGTGCTGAAAATATACGACATAATCCCATATGTAAAGGTTTGGAGCTTTTGCCGCCCATCCTTTAAGATCCTGCAGAAATGATTCGTTTCGTTGGCATGACTTTATATCGTGTGAAAAACAACATTCGATGCTGCAAAGCCGGACGACAACATTATGCCTGGCATTAATCGTATTACAGGGTTTCCTCGTATATTTGTATGCGAGAGTTCCTATGAATTTATCGGGGAACTCCTTCTCAACAGCTTCTGCTACCTGATTTACAAACCATAAAACTACTCCTGATTCACTGCCTTCACGCCGGGCTATAGCCTGACATTTTTCGCACTGACACGGGTTATCCCAATCATTCTGAGACACATCGTAAATAAGATATTCCGGGCTCTCACGCATCCGCCTCTTGATCCTTTCCGTTACAATCCGCAAAACGTCAGGATTTGTAAGGCACAGCTGTGCTTCCTTATAGGTGCGTTTGTTATCTATAAGGCTATAGTATTCAGGATGTTTATCAAAAAATTCCTCAGGTGGCATCAATGGATAGAAAGTATGCACTGCCCAGTAACTTTCAATGCCGCCCGGCTGTTTTCTCGGGGCCGCCCATTTCTCATCAGCCGTCAGGGTATCCCTGGTTGAGCCCATGGCTCCATTCATTCTGTTTCTTGCACACCATATGGGGTCAAATGCCTCAAAGTAGAAATTATTGCGGACCCTGATACCCGGACTCTCCGAATGATCATACGATACAAAAGAGACTTCATCACGCTTTGGTATTAAGCTTACCGCAGGGGTATACCATCTGCATCCGAGTTCATTCTCAAGGAATGCCATTACGCCATACATGGTTCCGCGCCGGCTTCCTCCGTAAATATACAGGTCGGGGCCGGAAGTGAAGTAACGAAATGATTCATCTGTTGCCTCAGGAGAAGTTATACCTGTTTTTTGCTGCATTATCCTGTTATGCCCTATTACTATCTGCGGGCCTTTATGGCTTATATTAATATCCTGTACGGGCAGTTCTGCTCCTGTTATTTCCCTTAACCAGCGCTGAAGTTCATCTGCAGCCCATTTTTCCGATTCAGATGCCATTTTGTCTATTGCAATCCTGTATTCAGATTTCTTTCCATTGGCCAGAATATATTTTTCAGCACCAATGGTCATTACTGAAAATGACAGGAAGAGAATTGCTGATATCAGACTGTTTTTTAGCATGTTTTATGATTTTATAATTGTGCTTCCTTAATGTAATTTTTCAGGGATAAAAGATCCTTTTTCATAGCTGCCAGGACATCCTCCTTACTTATCGAAAGCTTCCTGTCACCATGCTCTGCCCCTCCTAGCGGGTATTCATAATGTATTGAAAGAGGTATGCTAACCCTGTGTTCTTTCAGAAGAGCAAAAAATGTTTTGAAATCAACCATGCCTTCACCAAGAGGGACGGTTACAGACCTGACCTTACCATCATTTTCCATCCATTTGAAATCCTTTATATCTGCCGATCTGATATATTTGCTTATCAACCTCAGACCAACACTCCATGCATTGGCACCTTCAACAGTTGCATGATAAACATCATATTGTGATCCCAGCCAGGGTGAATTTATCTTCTCAAGAGCAGCAGACAAGTCCCAGATGGGAGCACCGAAATAAATCCCCTGTCCGTAATTGCCCGAATGATTTTGATATTCTCCTGAAATTGAGTATTTTTCATTAAGGGCAGCAAGCCGGGCAAGTTGTTTCTCAAACAGTGCAACATCTTCTCTTACAGGGTTCTTATCCTTGTAATAGAAATATCCGGTTCTGTAATGCTTTATCCCGAGAGAAGAGGCGGTTTTAATGACTTTTTCGGATACGGGATCATCCGCATCAATAATGGATGTCGTTATCATATATACTTTCTTCCCGTATTTCGCCAGTGCTTCTACGGCCTTTGGGAGATCCGACACTACATTCTCAGGCAGGACATGCCCTCCGGGCCTGACAGTAAGATCGGCGCCGTCAAATCCCATTTCAGCAATGGCTTTGGCCATTCCTTCATAATCAAGCCATTGAAGATGCTTAGAGAAAATACTGATTTTAAATGCATCAGGATCAGCGGATCCTGATATTACTGCTGGCTTTGCCGGAGATCCCGGCAAATGACCGGTGATTATGTTCTGATTTAATCCTGCAGCAATTCCCGTAGCTGCGAAAAATGATCTGTTAAGAAATGCCCTTCTGGTTGTTCTCATCTTCTGAATTTTTCTTTATTTTACCCTGAAAAGATAGTAAGATATTAAAACCTAACCTATATGAATAGCATTAAAAAAATATACATCAACCTTTTTATATTCTCATTGCTCGGGTTAATTTCATGTAATTCTTCGGAACAAGAGAAAAAACATACGCAGGTTAATGGTTGGGAAAGGGTTGGGCCGGGTGGAGGCGGCGCTATGTTCTGGCCTGCCATAAGCCCTCATGATCCCGATTTTGCCATGGTAGCCTGCGACATGACCGGTTCGTACGTGACTTATAATGGCGGAAAGTCATGGACAATGTTTAACCTTCGTGGTCCTGTAAGGTACTTTGTATTCGATCCTTCCGATCCTGAAATCGTTTATGCTAATTCAACAGCACTGTTTAAAAGCAATGACAGGGGAAAGACATGGAACGTATTATACCCTTCACCAACCTCTATTAAGGGAATCATATCCAGAGGAGATCATGCCGATGAAGTAATCGTTACCGCCGACAGTACAAGAAACAGTGTGCTTTCTCTTGCAGTCGATCCTTCAAATTCCAGGAAACTCCATGCAATAATATCAATTAACAGGAAATCATGGTATCATGTTTCTGAAGACCAGGGTATAAACTGGACCATGGTAAGGGAAATTGCGGGAGTTCCGATGAATATCTTTATTGATCCTTCCTCACCTTCTGATAACCGGACAGTAATCATAACCTGCAAAAATTCTGTAACTACAAGGAAAAAAGGACAATGGCAGACTTACAAGGGAGTCAGCGGAGTAAAAAATATCAATGAATATGCTGCCGGCTTTGACAAAGAGTCAAATAAATTCATTCTATATGCCATTTCGGGGAAATCCTATTTCAATCCCGAAGGTGATCCCTCAGGTATTTATTATTCTGAAGATCTCGGAAGGAATTGGGAAAACCGTCAGAATGATATTCTAAGAAGGAGACCTGATGAGGACAGGCTGCCTGAATGGAGAGCTATAGCCACCAGTAATCTGAATCCCCGGATTGTCTATGTTTCCTATTCGGAACTGGCATTACCAGGTGATACAATCTGCCTTGGAGTAGCAAAAAGTGAGGATTACGGTAAAAGCTGGATCCTTTCATGGAAAGACGGGCAGACAAAGAACGGACATTTCTTTACACCAAATTATGCGAAGGGATGGATTGATGACAGGTTTGGACCGGGCTGGGGTGAAAATCCTTTTTCCATTGCTGTCTCGCCTGTGAATCCGGACATATGCTTTACGACTGACTTTGGGCGGACAATAAAGACATCAGACGGAGGCACAACATGGGAACAGGTTTATACAAACAGGAAACCCGGTGGTGGCTGGATCTCCAGAGGGCTCGATGTAACTACCGGATACAATATAATTTTTGATCCTTTTAACAATTCTCACGTATTCATGGCAAAGACCGACATCGGCCTTCTTGTAAGCAATGACGGTGGAGAAAGCTGGGAAAGTGCTACAAATGAAAACGGGATACCCCGGAATTGGGTGAACAGTACTTACTGGCTTGAATTTGACAGGAAAGTAAAGGGAAGAATATATGCAGCCATGAGTTCTGTTCATGATCTTCCCAGACCTAAAATGTGGAGAAGAAGAGGGCCGGAAACATATACAGGAGGTATTGTTGCCTCTATTGACGGAGGCAAGACCTGGAATCCGGTAAGCAGCGACATTGGTGAAGCAGCCATCACGCATATACTTATTGATCCTGAAAGTAAAAAGGATTCCAGGACTATTTATGCATGTGCTTTTGGGAAAGGTGTTTTTAAGTCCGTCGACGGAGGCAGGTCATGGACAAAGAAGAACTCAGGAATTGAGGGCAATGAACCATTTGTCTGGAGAATCTCAAGGTGTAAAAACGGGGAGTTATTACTTATCGTCTGCAGAAGAAGCGACGATGGTTCAATAGGTAATGAGTTCGACGGGGCCCTTTACAGATCGGCTGACGGAGCTGAATCATGGCAGAAGATCGGTCTTCCAGAAGGAACCAACGGGCCGATGGATATCATTTGCGATGAATCTGAAAATGACAGACTGATCCTGTCGGCATGGGGGAAATTATCACCGGGCAATAACAACCCCGACACGGGAGGCGGCATTTACCTGTCGACAGATAATGGCAGCAGCTGGAAACAGACTCTTTTAAAAGATCAGCATATCCATGACATTACATTTGACCGGAGGACAGGCACCTACTATGCCTGTGGATTCAATGGTTCCGCATACAGGTCGGATGACAGGGGTGAAACCTGGAACAGACTCAGAGGCTATAATTTCAAATGGGGTAAAAGAGTTGAACCCGATCCCCGTGACCCCGATAAAGTGTATATTATCACTTTTGGTGGAGGTGTATGGCATGGACCATCAAAAGGTGACCCCTACGCGGTTGAAGATATCGTAAATCCTGTGTTTAACAGACAATGAAAATCTGATGATTTGCAGTATCCCAAAAGTGGTCAGACTGAAATTAACAGTCATAAAACTGTTAATATTTGTAACTGTAATATATATGGCCGGCTGCCGGAAAACTAACACTTCAGATATTGAACAGGTAAAAAGAGAGCCGGATATTGCCCCTGATTATTCCGGGGTAACAATTCCATACAACATTGCTCCAATGAATTTCCGGATCACCGAAGAGGGAAAGAATTTCCTCATAAATATTACTACTACCGCCGGGATCAGCAAAATCATCAGATCAGACGACGGAAATGTGATCTTTCCGGCAGCTCTCTGGAGAATGCTGACAGAAAATAACAAAGGGGGTACTATCAAGATAGAGGTTATTGGGGAAAATAAAGAAAAAGGGCTTCGAAAGTTTGATCCTATCTGGATGAGGGTATCAGGTGATGCCATAGATCCATGGCTCTGTTACCGGCTTCTTTATCCGGGATATGAATCGTGGGTTGAAATGCAGTTGATACTAAGATCGACTGAAAGCTTCAAGGAAAAAACCTTTGTTGAAAACCAGTTGCTGGAAGGAAACTGCATTAACTGTCATTCTTTTAACGGCACCAAGACCGACAGATATCTTGTTCACGTCAGAGGTTCCAGGGGTGGAACATATTTATTTGACGGTAAGGAGCTTACGAGAAGAACTCTGCGTACTGAGGAAATGAAAGCGAATACTGTTTATCCATGCTGGCATCCTTCAGGGAGATTGGTAGCTTTTTCAACCAACAGGACTGTTCAGTCATTTCATATGAAGCCGGGTAAAAACATTGAAGTTACTGACCTGTATTCATCCCTCGTGATTTATGATCATGAAAAAAACGGCATTTCAGGTATTGATGACGGTGACACCACGGAGTATATGGAAACATATCCGTTCTGGTCTCCGGATGGCAGGCACCTTTATTACTGCCGGACGGTGCAGGTAAATGAAGGTTTTGACTACAGCAGGATAAAATATGATCTTGTCAGAAAGTATTTCGATATAGAGACCAGAAAATTCGGCCCGGTTGAAGTCATTTTCAATGCATCGGATAAAGACAGATCCGTATCTTTTCCTGCTGTATCACCCGACGGAAAATATCTGCTTTTCACTCTTCATGACTATGGTACATTTTCAATATGGCACAGGGAGGCTGATCTGTATCTTATTGATCTTCAAACGATGGATGTAAAGTGGCTCCCGCTAAACAGCAACGAATCTGAAAGCTACCATTCATGGTCATCAAATGGCAGGTGGATCGTATTCAGTAGTAAACGGCTCGACGGTCTTACGGCACGACCATTCATATCTTATTTCGTATCTTCCGACAGTGTAGGAAAACCATTTGTGCTTCCACAGAAAGATCCGACACTTTATAAGCGGATGGAGAAGACAATCAACAGGCCGGAATTTGTACAGTCAATACCTGAGTCAGGTCCACGTGATTTTATGAAAGCATCTTTAAAAACACCTCAGAAAGCTATATGGATAGGGAAATAACCAGGAAATACTTGCCCTTTCTTGTCCTTTTCATTATATCATTTGTTTTTCTGCAATGGTTTGCAGGGGGAATTTTCTTTTACCAGGAACAAAAGTCGCTTTTTGTTTTTTCTACTGAATATTTTCAAAAACATCTTTTGAAGCCGGGGGGAGTATTAAAATATATTGCCGCCTTTTTTACTCAGGGATATTTGTCAGTTTTTTTTGGAGCTCTTATCAACTCTGTGATGATAGTATTATTATCTGTGGTGTCGGAGGCAATTGTAAAACGGATATCCGCCGGCAGGGCTTTCAGCATGCCACTGACTTTCTTAATACCTCTGGGAGTAATGATATGTCAGTCTGATTATCATTACAATATACTTCATTCGCTTGGTTTTCTGACTGCAGCATTTCTTTTCTTTTTATCATTGATTTCAACCACTAAAACATCACGCCTGATTCTTATAATCATGTTCCCTGTTTTTTACTTCGTTTACGGATCCTATTCACTGATATATATTGGTATATATTCTGTTTACGGCTTTTTAAAATACAGGGATAAAGACACCCTTACTTTCACAATAATACAGATAGCTGTAGCATTGTTAACCATCAATGTATTTTACAATCATGTATTTCTCCGGCCCTTTAAAGTAATTACAGGCTATCCATTTCTGTTCAATGAATATGGTAAGGCAAACCTGCCTCTTTATATCATAGCTGCAATTTTCATTCTTTACCCCGTACTTTGTAAAATTTCCAGTCTCATGGATCCGGAAAAACATAGTGGCCTGATATCAGCCCTTTCAACACTGCTAATCTTTGGAATATCAATTTTTCTTCTTGTCCGTCAATATAATCCGGTATTTCAAGGAATAATGAAAACTGAGAAATTGTTCTTTGAAGGGGCATATGATAAAATCATTTCACACCATGAAAGAAATCCTTCATCCAACATAATAGAGCAGTTTTACTATAATTTATCGCTGTCGGAGAAGGGGAAGCTGTGCGAAAGAATGTTTTTCGGTTGTCAGGATGCCGGACCTATGTCGCTGTCTCTCGGAGGTAACAGAGAACAGGCATCAAGAATAATGCATTATTACTACGCCATCGGGCTGGTAAACGAAGCCAGGCATCTGGCTTTTGAACTGATGGTGAATAATGGCTATTCTCCTGAAAACATCAAAATGCTGATAAAGACAGAGCTGATAAACGGGAATTTCAGGGTAGCAGAAAGATATGTCAATTCGCTTAAAAGGACGTTGGGATACAAGCATGAAGCCGAAAAGTATCTGAAATTGCTTCAGAATCCGGAACTTTTAAGAGCTGACCGGGAATTTGGAGAGAAAATGGAACTGATGCCTAAGAAAGATTTTTTTATCTACACCGAGGATGCAACGAATATCGATCTGCTGCTTAACTCCAATCCCCGTAACAGGAAGGCATTTGAATACAAGATGGCAAGATTATTGCTGGAAAAAGACATCATTGAAGTTGCAGGGGAATCGGTTAAAATGAAAGATATGGGATATTCTACGATCCCGAGACATGTTGAAGAAGCCCTGGTGGCATTTGCCAGTTATTCAAAGACTGTCCCGGATCTTTCGGGTCTGTCTTTATCATCAGAAACAAATGAAAGGTTCGCGAATTATGTTAAAACAGTTAACAGATTCAAGGGAGATAAGGCAATGATTGAAGAATCTTTAACCAGACCAGACCGAAATACATACTGGTATTATCTCCAGTATGGCAAAATAAGTGGCGACTTTTCAAAAAGCAAACCGGTCGACAGAAATGTGTATTAATCACAAATTTTATAATTTTGAACGAATTACTAATTTTCGGTGATCACATTATCACAGACCCAAAGAAGAATAAAAATGATCAACTTGAGTCGAATATTCACCAATCAATCCCAACAATTATCGAAATGAAAAAGAATTGTTTCTTAATTATCCTATTGACATTCACATATATATCATTATCAGCGCAGAAAGACGAACTGATCACGGTGAAGGCAGGGACCAGGATCCTCGATTATTTCCCGCTTTCGGAGAGGTATCTCTATTCGACTTTTACAAAAGGCAGGGTTGTTTTCAAAAACGGTATTTACTCCGAAAGGCAGCTTAACTATAATTTTCTTCTGGGTGAAATGGAATTCATTCAATCGAGAGATACTCTGGCCATTATCAATAAAAAAGATATCAGATATGTTGCAATAGATCAGGATACTTTCTATTATGACAAAGGGTATATAAAACAATGGAGTAAATGGTCAAAAGTGATTGGACTCAAGGAAAGGATCGAACTTAAGGAGATCCAGAATAAAGATCCATACGGGACAGCAAGTGCTGCCTCATCATCAGATTCCTACGGTTCAATGCCGATGGACGGTAATTTCTACAAGCTCAGCGCAAACAAGGATATGGTTTTTCACCGGACAAGGCAGTTTTACATAGCTGAACCGGGAGGAGAGTTTATTTTGCTTAACAGAAAAAGCCTTCTGTCTTTTTTCCCAGGAAAAGAAGACAGTATTAAACAGTTTCTCAAAGCCAATAAAACAAAATTCAATTCACCCGATGACATGTCTAAGCTGATTGATTTTCTCATAAAACTTGGTTAAACCCTGATCGTCATATTTATAACAATGAATCGTCTGGCTTTTACTTTTATTATGGTTGTGCTTTTCTTTTCGGGGTGCAAACAAAAACAGGATCAAAAGGAAGTCGAGTTAAAAATACTTCAGGATGAAAAATGGTGGGGAGGAGCTGTTCTCGATGGAAGAAATTCACCATATTTTGGAGGAAATTTCTTTTACAATCAGATCGGCGACTGCAAGGGAAATCAGGCCCAGCCGCTTTTTCTTTCAAACAGGGGAAGTTATATATGGAGTGAAAAGCCGATGGAGATTTCTATCAAAGATGAAATAATATCAGTTAGGTCTCATGGAGCTGAAATCATCACCGGCACCTCCGGTGAAACCCTGAAAGATGCTTTTCTATATTGCAGCAAAACATTTTTCCCTCCTTCAGGGATGACTCCCGATCCTCTGATGTTCACAAATCCGCAATACAATACCTGGATTGAACTGCAGTATGACCAGAATGAAAAGGATGTAATCAGATATGCTGAGGACATTATCAAAAATGGTTTTCCGTCAGGGGTTTTGATGATTGACGATAACTGGCAGGACAGATACGGAACCTGGGAGTTTGACTGTAAGAAATTTTCAGATCCTGCATCAATGATGGAAAAACTTCACAGACTGGGATTCAGGGTAATGCTTTGGGTTTGTCCATTCATCAGTTCTGATTCCCCCGTTTACCGCGAACTGCAGGGTAAGAAGCTTATGATTTTCAGGGATGAGGAAAAAACCACTCCTGCAATTGTGGATTGGTGGAATGGTGCCAGTGCCATTATTGACCTGTCAAATCCGGATGGGGCAGCATGGTTCAGGGAACAGCTGGATAACCTGGTGGCAAAATATGGTGTTGATGGTTTTAAATTAGACGCAGGGGATCCGGAATTTTATACCGGAACATATTCTTTTGGGGACTACGGGCCAAATGAGCATTGTGAGTCTTATGCAAAAATAGGTCTTGAATATCCGTTTAATGAGTACAGAGCATGCTGGAAGATGGCCGGACAACCCCTGGCGCAGCGGCTGCGTGACAAAAGTCACACATGGAGCGATCTTCAGGTGCTGATACCGGATATGATCGGACTAGGGATAATAGGTCATCAGTTTGGTTGCCCCGACCTAATTGGAGGCGGAGAATGGACATCTTTCCAGGATTCAAGCATACTTGATGAAGAATTGATAGTAAGGTCGTCTCAGATTCATGCACTGATGCCGATGATGCAGTTTTCAGTGGCACCATGGAGGGTACTCGGCAAGGACAACCTTAAGATATGCAGGGAGATGGCAATCCTGCACCAGTCGATGGGAAATGAGATATATGAACTTGCAAAGGAGTGTGCCGTTACAGGAGAGCCTATGGTGCGCAATCTTGAATATGAGTATCCCGGCAAAGGCTATGAAAATATCAAAGACCAGTTCCTGTTAGGGAGAAACATTATGGTAGCGCCAGTGGCTGCAAAAGGACAAAGATCAAGGGAAGTTGTATTCCCTGAAGGCCGGTGGAAAGGAGACGATGAAACTACGGTAACCGGGCCTGTAAAGATTGTCATTGAGGTGCCTCTGGAAAGACTTCCATGGTACCGGAAAGTATCCTGATTAATCAAATACAAGCCGTCCGAAAAACTGGGGCTTGTGAAAATCGGGCTTTTCATTCTCAATTTTCGACCATGTAATATAATGAGGATTTGAGTTGTTCTCCGCTATCTTGTAAAAATTTGCCTTCCATTCAATCCCTTTTGAAGGGCGTGTGATTTTTGCATATTTCTCTAAAAGAGTCAGCGGAATTCTGTACTCCAGAGTCCATTCCACAGGATTACTTATTTCAGGATCAATTATCTTTGGAAGAGTACTGGCTATTTCAATCTGTTTTATATCATCTTCCTGAAGCCTTTTTGATTCCTTCCTGGGCACTGTATTATAATGCAAAAGAGGTGTTCCGCCGCAGTTTGTTTCAAGATTAAAATATTGCAATGGTAATTCAGGATCGGGGGAAAAGAAAAATTCCACTGCGCTGTCCTGCCAAACAGGGCCGTTTATCTTATCTGTTATACATCTTACATACCTGTCTCTTACGTAAAAAATTACGTAAATATTGTTATCATCATAAAGCATCTTTACTGTTGCTTCAGGCCTGAATCCAGGAATTTCACCCATATAATTGCTGATCATGGCAGCCTTTGCCTTTTTCCATTGTGGTTTTTGCCAGTCGGCATCTATCTTCATCGGCTTTTTGAGTTTTCCGACATGATAAACCTGTGTGTCATCAGTAATCGGTGATTCAGAAAATGAACAGAAAACTCCTAAAAGAATCAACAGACTAATTTTTACTATTTTATTCATCATCTCCTCATTATTAATTCTGTACAAAAGAATTTATTCTTTTTCAGGGTTAGTTTATCTTAATAGGTATAGTTTTTTAACGGCTTACTTCAAGAGTAAAAGTCCTTTCATTTTCAATTGAATAACTTGTTCAACTGATTTATTGCCGATTCGGCCAGCTTTTCTCCTGATCCGATTTCATAACGGGTAGTTCCCGGTATAGTCTCGTAGCCGGTAATATAGGGAGTAAATCCCTCCGGCCCCTGGGTAAAGGAGACGGCGGTTGGGAAATAGGCCCTGCTGTCATTGGTAAGGCCCGTAACAATCGTGTTTTTACAGGGTGATTTTGCCTTGATCTCCAATCCGAATTCATTGAATATTTCGCCCGGCAGGCCTGCAAAAGCTATGTCTCCTATCCTTATTACCATAACTTCGACACTGTCGGTAATATCCTGAACTTCCCGCATTTTTATCCATTCTTTTGCATAATAGGCGTCAGGCATACCGTCAGCCTGAATCGGCGGCATACCTTCTTTTTCCACTTTCTTCATTACCTCTTTGGCCCAGGCAAGTCTTTCATCCGATATGTCTATCCTGCTCAGTGGAACCATCTCGCGCGACACGGCGATCACATCAGTCTTTACGACTGTTGCATCCTTCATAGCTTCCATGGCAGAAACTGCCAGTATATAGCCGATACGCTGGCATTCCTGAAAAGTATCGGGGAACCCTACCCTGTAATCGACCTGAGTCACATTTCCGCAGCAACCGTTACAGAACATCGATTTAAAATCTTTCCCTTTCACCTTTTTTATTGCCTCTGCGAGATAACCAGGATAGTCTGCAGAATAGAGCCAGTTATTACCGGTAAGTGTGGTAGCATGGCATCCGAAATTTACCAGGGATCCCACTTCTTTTCCTTCCTGCTTAAAGGTGAGAGCGATTACCTCCGGATCAATCGATCCCCAGGGCTCTATTACAAAGCCTGGTTCAAATTTCTCCCAGCACATGTGGGTCGTTCCGTCAATACATTTCAGCCGGCGGTTATGTGATATCCTGTTTTCACTGCTTCGTCCTACGGAAACTACAGTTGATTTAAGGTTTCTGTTGGCTTCCAAAACTGCTCCTGCAGCCCTTGCAAGATAATCTTTTGCCTTGGGAGCATCAAGATTGGACGGGGGGCCGCTGTGAGTATGAGTGGCCATTACCATAATGTTCTCAGGTTTTATGTCGCTGTTTGATGCAATATATTCACGGATATATTCTACAGGCTCCTTAGGCAGCAGGCAAATATCTATTGCAAGTATTGCAACTTTCTTTCCCTTGCTGTCAGAAGCTACCAGGGCCTTTGCATACAATGAGTCGTGCACCCCCCTCGAGGCATAATCATCACCACGATAGTTGCCTACCAGGTCAAGGCCTACATCAGGAGTGTAATTAATCTCAGCAATACCAATCTGTATTGCAGAAGGTTTATCTGTTTTTTTATTTGGTGAGCAGGAAACCAAAAAAAGAAGTAAGTAATAAATAAATATTGAAAAAACAGGTTTCATAACAGACTGTATTTGAGCAACTTTATTTTTCATTTTCAACCTTTTTTATACATTATTGCAGTGCTTCTGATAGAATTAAATCGCAATATACGATTAATAAATGCTCGCAGGCCAGTGCAGTCATATCTTTAAAAGGCTATCTGGTTATTTCTGAATATTTGTTTGAATATTAGTCAGGGTAATAATAATCACTCTTGAATAATTAGCTTTCAATAATCATTTTATTCTGTTGGTCCCACTTCAGATATTTTCTGTTACGGAATGATTCAACTCCCATCATACAGGCTACAACGCCATAAAAACCAAGATTCTGGTCGCATTTTAATGGTTCGCTTTTCCTTATTGCGTCAAGCAGGTTTCTGTGATGCAGAGTTACATCTTCAGCACCTGTTTTCTTATATGTAAATATATTTGTCCCCTTTACAGTTTCTCCGGTACCACTTATTTTGGCCATTTCTGATTGCTCCTGAGGAGTTATGGTAAATCCTTCCTTTGTAAATTCCAGTGTTGCCTTGTGTCCTCGTATCACATGCCTTATCGGCATATCATTTGCCAGTGATGAAACAACCATGACAGTTGTTTTTTCAGGATAGTCCAGCATCATGTTAAAAGTATCGGGTATCTCAGCCACACTGTTTACAAAATTCCATGTGCCACCGGTGGCAACAACATAATCGGGGAATCTTAATCCTAACGATCTGATGATTCTTGTCACCCGGTGGATAAACAGGTCAGTTGCAATTCCACCCGAATAATCCCAGTATCTTCTCCACTGAAAATATCTTCTCGGGTCCCAGGGGCGTTTTATGGCGGGACCAAGCCAGGCTTCCCAGTCGAGATTTATTCCCGGTTTGGCATCAGGATCGATTTCGTATGCCCAGAAATCATTGGGATAATTTCTTGAATAATCAATATGAGCCATGACAACTTTCCCAAGCGCCCCTTCCATAATCATTTTGTGCGCGGTTTCATACGAATCATCTGACATACCCTGCACCCCGACCTGCATTTTGAGTTTTGACGATGCCATTTTATTACAAATGTCTTTAGCCTGTTCAATTGTGTGTGTCATTGGTTTTTCAACATAAATATGCTTTCCGGCGCTTATGGCATCCAGGGTCATCTGATAATGCCAATGTTCAGGTGTGGCGATAAGTACGTAATCAATATCCTTTTTCTGCAGGATTTCCTGATAATTTTTAAACGCCTGAGCCTTTGTCAGCTCTTTAGCTTTCTCGAGCCTCTTTGTATAAATATCACATACGGCAGTAATATCAACATTGTCTGATTGTTTCATATTTAACAGAGCTTCCATATGACTGCCTGCCATGCCACCGCAACCAATAACCCCGATATTGATCCTTTCATTCGCACCGATAATACGCGAATAACTCATAGCTGACATCCCCGGATTGCCACCCAGTACTGCAATTCCTGCTGCACTTCCTGCCAATCCTTTGACAAATTTCCTTCTTGAAATTTTTGTACTTTTCATTTTTCAATTGTCTTATATGGTTAGTAAATTTTGCGAAAAATTTGTAGTGGTAATGCACTGATTTTCCCGGGCATCAATCCCCCTAAAGCGACTCCCGCCGTTCCAAGAATACTCCGGGTTATGAATTTTCTCCTGTCTGGCATAAGATATGTCATTAGTAATCAATACTTTTATCTAAATATACCGATAGCCATTTGTTTATCATTACCAGAAATAATCCTCTGCCTGGATTATCCAAAACAATATTTCTATCTGTCTCACGATAATAAACTACTTTAAATTTTGTATTCCGTTATCGTTTTACAATAAATTTTCTTACAATTTCAGTGGTTTTCCCGTCTTTCACAGCCTGGACAAAAACAGATCCGTCGGAAAGTCCTATCTTTGTATTATCAAGTGCTTCTCCTCCGAACTGTTCAAAAAAGTATCCCTGATCGGTGACAGGTAATTCCTTCCCGTTGACAACAATTTTCGTTCCCGGGGCAGCCCATCCGTAAAGCTCTACCGAAGAATGAAATGTAATGGTTGAACCTTCTGCTGGTGTGGTCTGAATATAAATTTCGGGAGGTTTGTTAAAAGTGACAAGCTCCTTTAACAGTTCTTCTTTTGCCTTGTAAAGTGACCCTGGGTCATTGGAATGTTCATCAAAGCCCATAACGATTTTTGAGGTGATCTCCTTCCCTCTCTGGGAGGGTATGATCCACGAAGCTCTGCTTCCAAGTGAATCCCTGAGAGCCTTTATATTTTCCTCAAGCATCCTGAAGCATTCATAATCCTGTATCCCGTTCCTCATCTGCTCCCACCTCAGGGAATTCAAGACTCCGTCTTTAGCGGGGTAAACATGCCATCCGTCGCCAATATGCATGCCGACATCCTTGAAGGGATCCTCCTCCCACTGGTTCCATCCCCAGTGAAGGTAACCAGTAGCATCATATTTATAATTCAGCCAGTGGATTATCCTGGTGTTCATGATTGGCAGATCAATTGTTTTGTTGGGGAACAGACTACCCTGATAAATTCCGACTGTATAAAACCATAATTCCAATCCTTTTTCCTGCGCCTTTCTGTATGAATCATACCAGGTCCCGAACGCATCGAGCTTTGGGATGGCGATATCGATATGGTCAAGCAGGTTTGTGGTTTCAATGGCATCGATACGTTTCAGGTCAGGTGCATACCGATGAATATACTCTGACATTTCTTTCCACGCTATTGAATTATGCATTGATGGTTCATCCTTGACATGAAAAAGAGTTTTATTCAGCCAGCCTTTTTCCCTCAGATGACTTTCAAATGCAGGAAGCAGATACGGTATCACATCTTTGCCAGGAATTGTCTCAGTTTTGCCGGATAACTCATCAATAATTCTGAAATCCTGAAGTTTAAGATCGGTGCTGAACCATGCATCACTTCCAAAGCGAACTAACTCTCCTGTTTCAAGGTAATCCATTCCTTTTGTATCCCAGAATACCTGAGCTGTCTGGTCAAATTTGTCAAAGTTAAACTTAAGAATTCCGCCTGATGTTTTTCTTATCTCAATTGAACTCATCGGGACCTGAAAAACATTCTGCCTGTGCGCAGCCATATTTTCGGCATACCTGCGCAGCATTTCAAACCATTCTGGTGAATACTTCTCTTTAATCCCATGAAACCTCTCGAAATCAGCTGTCGAATACCATTCTGTAACTTTGAGATTCCGTTTAGCGGGAAGGGTCAGAGGATATACTTTCAGTGTTAACGGCAGAGTCTGCTCCTCCCCGGCGCTACTAACCTTGATTGTTCCCTGGTAGATTCCATCGGAAGCATCTTCAGGTATTTGTATGGTAAGATAGACTGACTTGTATGTCTTTGCCGGTATATCTATATTTTTTTCTGACATCAGGTATTCAGGAAACCTTGCCGGGGCCAGCCTTTCAAGCTCTCTTGGAGGTTGATTCGGAGTATTCTTAACAAGCGGAATGCTTCCCACAAAATTGCATCTGACTGTGTTTGCAGGTATTGACCTCCCATTAAGTTGATTTGTCAATCCGTTTAATTCAACTGTTACACCGCTGAGTGCTTTTCTTGCATGAATAACAACCTGACCTGAAATGACCTCACCGCGAATACCAAATAAATTGACAGTATTATTAAGGTTTGGCAGTTTGTACCCGTCTTCATATATCCTGTCCAGATCGTGAGCAGCGTATAATTTGAAATTCTGGGCATTCAACATTTGCCCGGAGAGAATTGAAATTACAAAGTATATCAGCAAATTGCTGATCAGGTTCAGATTAATTTTTGCCATAGGATTCATTTGATAATGATTTTATTGTAAAGTATAACTTCTTAAGGCTATTTTCAAAATTATAATCCGGCTCAGAAAGAAAGTAAGTATAATCTAATATATTGACTTAACCAACTCCGACAGAGCATGAGAAATTTTCTCCTCGGCAGCAACTTCCAGCAGACTTCCTGAGCACAGCCATGTTTCATAGCCGCCAAGTTCGAATTGGGAAGCGGGGGGTATGTATCCATACTGTCCATTGGCATGTGAAATTGTAAAATAGTACTTAAATGGAGAGCTCTTTTTTAGTTTTAATCCGGTTTCTGCAAATATTTCAGCCGGTAGTGTACCGATAGCTCCGTCTCCAATCCTTACTGCCTGGATGAACAGCTTATATGATGGCGGTTCATAAAAATTTAATTTTACGATATCAAGTGCATACTGGCTTTTAATATCGTCCGATGCTTTGTCTGCCGTTCCAATCTTCGTATAATCAGTTGTCTTCACTTTGTTTATTGCCCACTTAAGAATTTCCGGAGTTGGTTGCCTGCGGATTATTTCCTCCGTGGTTATTGCAAATTTGAAAACCGGTTTGTCTTCCCATTTCACATCCTTCAGAACTTTAATTATGGAGTCAGAGATTTCATTTGCTATCATCTTCATTTTCTGATAGTCGCCTACAGGATAGTTTTTAGTAAGCTTAAAATCAAATGTATTGATATCGGCACTGGTACCATTGCTCATAATTCCGACAAATTCATCACCTGCATGCAGTTTTGATTTCAGCTGTACATCAATCTCTCCGAAATAATCTCCGGAAATAACATTAGAGGGAAATCCTCCGACATAATGGGTCGAATAATTTGCAAGAACGCTTATCCATTTATCGGTTGTTGACTTCACGGCAAGGAAGCTCACCTGGGGATCTACAGGACCTGCAGGTCTGTCGAGGAACTCGCTGCCCCAAGGTGGATTCATCCAGACTTTTTCTTCCTGTCCAAACGGATTAATCATCGGGAAACCCGGTTTCATATACCATCTCCTGCACGCCACATGCTTTGGCACATCAATATGGCCCCAGGCAATTTTTGCAGGCTGCACATTCTGTAAAGCCAGTACAGCTGACTTCGCTATTCTTGACGGTAAAAAAAGCCTGTAACTGAGGTCTGCCTGAACAGTTGCAGTTTCTATTACTGATCCGGTGGAGTGAGAATGAGTATTGGAGATCATAACCTCATTCCCGGATAGTCCTGTCTCCTTAGTGATCAGCGATTTAGCTTCTTTTACCAGAAGTGCGTCGATAGTCATATTGTCAACAACGACAAAGACGAATCTTTTAGTCCCGTTATTAAAAGCAAGAGCCCGTGAATAGAGGGAATCGTGGATCTCAGCAGCGTAACCCGGCAGAAAATCGCCATTGATAATTGTGCCGTAGGGAGGGGTGATATTGACTTTTGCCGTGCCGGCTTTAATAACCGTTGGATTATCAGATGATGTGCAGGATACCGATATGATAATTGTACAGATCGATAGGCAGAATAACAGATTTTTAAACAACATTTCCAAAAGCTTATTGGTTAATAGTTAGATGTCTGTATTGTTAGAATTACCAAACATGCAAATGATTAAAATATTTCTATATATCCCTCAGGGCTTATTCAATTTCTGAAGTCTCTCTATTGCAGCCGCAATCTCATTTCTTGCATTCAGGAATCTTTCAGGCTGCCCGGGATAACGGATGGTATTTTCGAGTGTAACCTTTATTTCTCTCGGATTTTTTATAAGAAGATAATCTTCAGGTTTCAGCAGCTGCCTGTATCTGTTGATCTCAGGGTTATCAATTTTATTACCTGCAGATGAAAGGAGGTTTCTCAAAAGAAAGAGGTACTCATAGTCTTCCATCCCGTCGCGGAAATTCTCAAGTCTGATCGATGAATAGGTAGCACCTGCCGGACCGGGATAAACAAGCTGGCCTTCACCATTGTAGTAATAGTATGTCCTTGAATCCCAGGGTACATTTGGCCACTTATTATCCATCGGTTCACCCTTTTTAACATTTCGCCAGAAATAGTTCGAACTCCAGTGTTCAAAGCCGTCAACGCCGTACATCCAGCAATACCAGGCAATACTTCTCTGGTATATCGCAGGACAATCAATAAAGAAATTAGGAGCCGATTCCCTGGCAAGTGTACAGAAGTAGGTCCATATCTCGCCACCTTTGGCCTGCGTTTCGGGCGATTCAATAATATTCACCGGAGCCCATATATCAACAAGATCATTAAGTCCATACTTATCTGTAGACGGATCTGAGAATTCATAGGGTCCGCCTTCTGCAAAAAGCTGCAGACGAATATCCTTGTCGATCTTTTTTATTTTTTCAGCTCTTTCCTTAATATATGGCCACTCAAGGTCAGTCGGTTCATCCCAGAGTTCAACCAGCGCTTCGTCGAGCCATCCCCTTTCTTTGAGGAATTTGCTGTAAGCTTCGATGAATTTATAAACCTCTGCTTCTTCTTTGGGTGTGTATAATCCCTTTCGCATCTGGATCATTGAGAATCTGGTCAGTCCCCGCTCTATACAGAACTGAAGCACCTTCTCAACCCTGCTGAAATCATATCTGCCTTTCTTTACCGGCTTTTCACTGACATAATTTACTCCTGCCGAGCCCGGATTGAACCTGTTCTTAAGCAGGAGCCGGCAGAAGTTCATATACCACTCAACCGGATATTCATCAAGATTGTAGAAATCAGCAAGGTATTCGATCTGGTCCCATGAATGGGTTTTTAGGTGGCTTGTCGCGGGAAGGTCAAAATCCCATACCCGGCATTCCACATACGCGGTAACCTTTCGCATCCCGTCAGCACTTATCTCAATTGTTCCCTTATAATCTCCGGGTTTGGTCCCTGCAGGGGCATAGACAGTTATCCATATTGGCCTGCAAAGATCAGTTCCGTCAATTTTCAGCCCGTCTCTGAGAGGGATCAGCGGGTCGGGGTGCCATCCTTTTTCGGCAACATAATCCGCCTGCCAGTCAATCTTATTATAATCAACAAGAGAAATCTCAATATTCTTGTTTCCGATCAGGTTCCCCTCTTTATCTTTCAAATCGCTTATCCTGACCTGCAAATTCTTCAAATCACCCCTGAAGGGAAGCAAGGCCAGCTGAAAAGATTCGTACTCATTGCCAGCCAGGGAAATATTGATCTTGTCTGTAACCGGGAAAGGGAAATATTCATCTTTCTTAAGCTTTACAACAGAATGTGTAAGTGAAATGCCAAAATCCCATGTATTGTTCCAGTTCATAAGAGTGTTCCATCTTAAACTATTAAGATGGCGTGAAATGTCTGATTCCAGCCTGTCAGTCTTAACAGTAAGGTCATCCCACCTGCCGGAGATCCATGCATTATCTGCCATTGATTCGAGCCTGAGCACTTCCGAATAATAACTTTCTGCTTCCTTTTTCATATTGTCGACCACCGGTCCCGATATCCTTTTCAGCGAGGCAATCGATTCACCTATCAATCCTTTGAGAGAATTTATTTTTTGCCTGTTAGGTTCTATTGTGAACCAGAAATCAACACCACGCCGGATTATGGAGCCCTTTGATGATAAAACGGATGCTGATGCAAAATATGAACCTTCACGGGGAAGATCAAACTGCAATTTCTCGTCAACGGAACCACCGGCAGGTAGAGAAAACTTATAAGTGTAAACAAGCGGTTCTGAGTTTATTACAATCTGGAGATCGGAAGAAGCCCCCTGACCAGTCTGATTAATGAACTCCGGCTTTTCATTCAGGGCATAAAGTTTCAATTCACACTGCAACTCTGTTGCATTATTATCAAAGTTTGAAGCTTTAAATGACATCATATTCGTGCCGGGAACCGGAACCGGCCACCTTCCGAAAGAACATTTAATACTGTTCCCGTTAGCAAGGGTGCAGATCCCCGACCAGCGTGATGATTCCCCTCCGGGATAGCTTCTTGATACAGACAGACTCAGCTCCTTCCAAGGACCTGATTCAACAAGTCCAAGATCACTCAACGGGATTGAAAATTCTGCGGTCCAGTCAGTCTCGTTTATAGATGCTCCATACTGCCAGTTCCCGTTCCAGCTTAAATCGTTGTTCTTCCAGTCAGTCATGGTCCCCTTCGGGTCTGCCATCAACTGTAAATAAGTACCATTGTGACCAATGCCGACCATGGCATGATTTCTTCCCCAGAGAAACGTGTCCCTGGGTCCTTTCGGATTTACAGTCTTATTCAACTCTACTGCTTTCGGATCACTATTACGAAATGCAACATAAAGATTCTTCTCATCATAACATATAAATACACTCACCGGGTCCTTAATATAAGTGTCAAGTGACCAGTTGACGAATTCTGACAACTCAGAAGCCTGCTGCCATAAGGGATCTGACAGTTTACCATCAATCACTGGTGCTGATTTTAATAATGGTACCTGCAAATGAGGTTTGTTTATCTGTGGTTTTGCCTGTAATGAAACAAGGACAAACACTGAGATGGTGATGTAATTCCTGATTAAAAGTAATCTTGCTTTCATCTCCTAATTGAATTTATTCGAATTAAAATGTGCGAGTTATAATTCTTTCAGTTTTTAACACTATTTTGCTTATACAAAAAGTATCTGAAGAAATCTTGTAACAATTATATCTGTTGCGGACTGATCTTATACAGGGCCGAACCATGGGCTGGAAGGGAAACCTGTAAAACCATTTGAACAGTGCCGGTCACGGAATGTCGCCATAGGTCTCTGACAATGCACGGAGTATCAAATCCCATATCACTGAGCTTCACAGTGATTTTTGACGCTTGCAGATCACCTGTGTAAAATAATGCAAGGTATTTCTCCTGACTCCCCGGCACATCAGCTATCCATGCTATCATATCACCTTCTCTGAATAACTGCTGGTTATTTTCACTGTTCTGGTTAACCTGAATGACTTCCCGGTTGGTAAGCAGACTGCGGGTATAATTATCAAAAACTATTAGGTCACCCCCCATCATAAGAGGAGACCTGAATATTGCCCATAAAGTCATCATGGTCTTCTGCTCCTCCAGTGTGAAGTTTGTCAACCTTTCAAGTCCGTAGTGAGGTCCCCTCCGATTTAATATCCCCAGTGGCAGCATATCTGCATCAGGCCAATGTCCGGGACCGGAAACATGTGCCCACTTGTTGCACAGCTCAAACTGTTTTTTCAGGCTCTCCCAGTTATCCCAGAAATCAGCAGATATCCTCCACATATTGGCAAACTTTTTTACATGATCAGCCTGTTCGGATGGCATATCATCGCCCGGGGAGAGACTAAGTACCATTGGCCTTCCGCAGTTATCAATTGCTTTCCTGACAGCTTCAATTTCAGCTGCACGGTAAGGTGAAGCAATATCATCTACCTTAACATAATCCACTCCCCATGAGGCATATAACTCAAACAGGGAATTATAGTATTCCTGTGATCCCTTCTTTGTCATGTCAATTCCATACATGGAATTAAGCCAGTTACATGTGTCAGAAGTGTTGGCTATCATATCGACGGTTACATTGGTGCCAAGTACCGGGAGTTTCTTTGCGACAGCTTCCCTTGGAACCCCTCGCATAACATGTATCCCGAATTTAAGCCCCAGAGTATGGATATAATCTGCCAGAGGTTTAAATCCCATGTTTCCGGCAGATGCAGGGAATCTTTCAACCGAGGGTAATAATCTTCCGTTACCATCCATTGTAAGACCCGGTCGAAAGTCTCTTGTCTGAGGTGGATTATTCATTGCCCCGGGAAAGGGATAGAACCAGCAATAATCGACAACCACATATTGCCATCCGTAATCCTTCAGGTGTATTGACATCATCCTTGCATTCTCAATAATCTCTTTCTCTGTAACAGCAGCTCCGTAGCAGTTGTAGCTGTTCCATCCCATAGGGGGAGTTAATGCAATATCTGTTTTGGATATAAGTTTTTCTGCCTCTCGTACAATTGTCGGACTTTTCTTCTTACAGGAAGAGGCTGACAGGAGAAGGAGAACAATTATTAACAACCTGATTTTCATTATGGTTTAGTTTAAAAGTTGCTTTTGTGTTTAAAATAATCTACTCCTTGTCTTTATAGAATTCCGCTGCCTTATTCTGTGCATTTTTGATCATCTGGTCGATTTCATATCCAATAGGTTGTCCTGTTGCCACCTTTAGTTTTGCCGAAAACAGGGCTTCCTTAAATCCTTCCGGGACTTTTTCTCCCGTCCACCAGTTCATACCTTCAGTATAGAGCCAGGCATATTCATCCGCTGTCTTCAGAGCGTAGTATGTATTATGTTCCAGCCATTGTGCCTTTTCCTCAGTACTCATCATAACTCCCTGTCCCGTAAGTCGGTATGGAAATGGAGACATGCCAAGCCAGTTACCTGTTATGTACTCGGCAGCAATTGCATGTCCGATCCTGTTATAGCACGAGTGCTTCTCCCATAATTCAGGTGGAATGAGTGCTTTAGCATCAACTGTGAGTGTATTGCGGACTTCATAAAATTCCCCGGGCGAAGTATAGTAATAAGCTTCTTCATTCCCGTCAATGAACTTGGTTCCTGGTTTAATTGCTTCTATCACACCAACATAGAATGCAATGTGTAAACCCCACCAGGCATTTTTCATCTTATCAATTGTTTTTTCACAGTCGGTAATCGGCAGTAGAGGAGTCGAAAATGGAGATCCATTCTGCCAGTCAGACAGTTCACGCAACGAGAAAATCACTATTCCCGGAAACTCATCCTGAAGGACAGATATAAATTGAGCACCCCGTTTCCTTACCTGCGAGCTGTATTGTTCAAATGAATATTGTGAGGAGTTTTCCTGTTCATTGTATCTCCAGGGATTTTTACCTGGTTTATAAGGTTCCGGATCCCAGACAATCCCCCTGCATCCTGCTGTCCTTGCGATCTTTAAATTAAATCGAATCTGTTCTTCAGCAAGTTTCCAGTCCTCATCACTGAACCATTCCATCTGGGAAGCTCCATAAAGTACAATGAAGTTATCTGTGAGTATTTTACTGGATTTAACAACAGCCGCCCGGGATAATTCTTCTTTCTTTGCTTCGTCACTGACCTCCTTCCAGTTTTTAACCATAAAGATGTTTCCACTACCTGCTTCTTTAGAGATCCGTAGACTGACCCCATCAAAAGGAGACTCCTCATAAATTTTCATATTTTCAATGAATTGCTGGAGATATGGCATATGCCAGCCAAAAAAAATCAGTTTTTTCTGTGGCGGCTTAGATACTATCTGCGCTGGCAAATATATATGTCCGGCCAGAAGTAAAATTATTCCGGTCAGAAAGAATCTTTTAGTTCTCATTTTGATAATTGTTCCAGTTTCCTGGCCATCGCTTTCCGGCTCAGATAGAGTTCAGCGAGGTTACGGCTGAATGTGCTGACATCGATAACCATATTCTTCACGATCTCATCAGCAAAATCAGCTGCCCCCTTGTTCTTCAACATCCAGATGTATTCATAATCCTCAATGCCTTCTCTGAGAAGTTCAAACCTTATCGAGGACACAGGACCATCAACGTCAGGCTGCCCGGTATATCTCTTTGTATGATTGCCCGGATATATAAGCGAACCTTCCCCGTTAAGGACGTATCCCCCGCTGCATTCAAATCCTGAGATGAAGGTCACAGGATCAAGCCACGGATCAGGTGTCTGGTTCCAGAAGTTGGCAGCCCAGTAAAGGAATCCGTTCATTTTATATCTCTCAGTTATCCACGGTACCATTAACGGGTCAAGTGCCGGCGCATCGATGAAATAATTTGGCTGGGGATATGCCTGATCGCATGAAATATACCATGTGGCTTCACCTCCTTTGGCCTGCTCTTCCAGCAGTGCCTGCTTTACCTCAGGATCATTCAAAGAATTCCCGTGTACACAGAAATTGTTGACATAACCTCGTAATGTCCCCCATTCAGGATTATCTGAAATAGGTGACTCTGTTGCCAGGAAAGGTATTCCGGGAACAGTTTCATGAACAAGCTGCGCCCAGCGACGGGTCTCCTCGTAATCTTGTTTGGTGTTCGGTTCATCTATAGGGCTGTTGAAAACAAGGCGGTCGCGCCATCCTTTTTTCCTGAAGAAAGACTCGACAGATGTAAGATAACTCTTTATGACCTTGTTGAAGGCCGGAGAAAAAGGCTCAGCATTAAGATGCCGGACAATTTCACCAGGAGCAGTCTCGAGAATGACTCTTTTTAGCTTTAGCTTATTCATGTAATAATCATATCTCTGCTCATTGAATTTCAGATCGACCTTTTCTCCGCTAATAGTAATTTCCGGAACAAGGGGATCATTAAACCATGTTTCCATTCTGTGATCGAACAGAAAATCGAAGTAACTCTGTAAAAGTTCGTCCGTTGCAGGCGTAGAACCTTGTGATCTGTAAAACCGGGATACTTCACTTTTTGAAATATTCATATAGGTAATAAGGTGAGTTTCATCGGGCAGTGAAAAACCATATACTTCCAGATTAACCCCGATAGTTTCTATTACCTTTCCAAATCTCTCCACTGTTACGGTTCCGGAGTATATTCCCTTTGGAGTTCCGGAAGGAATGAAAACGTCTATCCACACAGGTCTGTTACCCACAACTATATACTGGGCCTGCATACTGAATGGTTCACTTAGGGGAGCAAGGGCATCGGGCCAGTATCCGGTTGCTCCGACAGGACTTGAAACAGCATAGATCTGTATATAATGTTCGAGATACAGCTTCACGTTCTGCCGGGGGATAACTTTCCCCTGAGGTGATTTGAGCTCAGAGGCCCTTACAAAGAAACCGTCGGGAGCCTTCGGTCTCCATCCCGGAGGAACAGGGGTTGATATTACAACCTGGAAGGGGACATGTTCATTTCCCGCTCCGGCAAGGGTAACCTGCTTTTTTTCCGCTGACCATACCAGATTGCTGGTCTCTGCCTTATCATCAGGACGCACCTTCTGTTCGCCGGGTACCGCCCATACTTTCACGCTTGTACTATTGTCAGCCTGAGCCTGCAGCCGGGATCCGATTGCGGACGATAAAATAAAAGCCGCTGCCAGAATAGTGACATAGATTAATTTCTGACTTCTATGTCTGTTCAGGACTTGGATAATTAATCTTTTCATTTTTAATAGTTTTTATTGATTTATTTTTGTTTTCAAAACATTGATATAAAAGCTTTCCCCCGTTTTACCATATCCGAAGCGGGTATTTTCTGAATATTTTCCACAGTAAAAAGATCCAGTATACTTTCCAACTCATCAAGATTCTTTTTGTCATTCGATTTTATAAATTTCTCCTTAAGGATTCTGATCTTTTCGAAATCCTGAATACCCTCAATAAATTTTTCAAATCGTATTGAGGACCTTGGGCCAGGATAGACCTGATAGCAATCACCGGCGGGCCATGTTTTGTAACGGGAATCCTGCAGGGGGGCTTCTGTCCAGTTATTATATGCCCACCGAAGGTAGCCCGTAAATCCTTCAGCTGCAGCATACCAGCTTATCCAGACATTTTCTGCAGGAGGTGAAAAAGTAAATGAATTGGGCCGGTTCTCCCCGCAGGCAGTATAATAAGTAGTAGGCATCCCTGCCTCAATTCTTGCCTTGAGAACATCTTCATCAAATTTTGCATGGATGATTACACAATAGTCATATATATCCAATGCAATTTCACGATGATAATTACCTGCAAGAGCCGTTTTCCATCCCGGATCAATTCGTTTTAAAAGGGCCATAACAGCTTTCATGCCTTCCATATCCCTCTCGTCCATTGCTATAGCTGTTTTTTCGAACCAACCTTTAGATTTAAGATGTTTTGTAAAATCGCTGATCATCGGCTCCCATAAATCATTATATGCCTGTGTTCCCGGTTTGGCATAAACAGACACAGTATCTCCCTTCGCTTCGTCAAAGTAGATGAATTTAAGATCCCAGGTTATCATCGAATAGCAATTTATCCGCTGATTTATCCCGCAGCTCATGACAAATTCTATATACCTGTCAAAAACAGAATAGTCATAGGTCCAGGTCCCGTTTTTCATCCTGGTCCATTTGATAAATGCCGGGTCGCTGGAATAACGGATACCGGGGCCCCAGGGCTGATCAATAATAAATGCAGTGATGCTTTTCTGACCCACCGATGCAAGCATTTCATAGTACGGTCTCATAAGTCTGTAATGATCATCACTCCACAGACTCACATCGTGGACTTTAGCAACCGGGTCAGGACTCTGCCACAGATCAAGATCATATTTCCATTCTGAAGGTGATGGTAGTATATTATCTGAAATAGTGAGGTTAATACAAAGCCTGAATTTTTTACCGCAGTCAACCTCTAAAATCCCACTGTATATTCCTGCATCAGCATCTGAAGGCACATTGATTGAGACCCATACAGGCTGAACCGTACGGGATTGTACTTCGATCACATCAACAATATCTATCGGATCAGCAACCAGCGATGCCTTATATTTATCAGGTGTCCTTTTATCGCATCCCTCACCAAATTCATCCGTCATCACATATCGCACAAAACCTGCTTTTATTTTATCGTTTCTAATCCGGCTTCCCCCTTCCGTAACCAGATCACCTGGTACAATCCTGATCCGGGGCAGTGTTTTCTTTGTCCATATAAGTATCTGAGTATGCACCTTCTCGCCTTTCCAGGCTTTGACATTCCATTCGGATGAATTTACATCCGGGATCCTTTCCTTCGCATACCGTATATTATCACTTGCATAACTGACATTTATGTCAGTTTTTAAATTAGCCCATTCTTTCAGGGGTGTATCTGCCGGATTGGGCAACTCATTATACAGCATATTCCCGGGCCTGGAGTAGCTCATGTCCTGGGCAACCAGTGAAGCACCCATAATCAACATTATGAGTGAAAGAATAATTTTCATTATGATTATTTATTTATTTTTTACCGACCTGAATACTTCTTTTTTCACCTTTATATGTGGTGATCTCTACCGATACTGCATTTTCAGGGATTTTAAGCACTCGTGACGATTGCGACATATATCCGCTGCCATAATGGAACTCATGATAATTCTTTTTACCATTTCTGAAGGTTACCTCTGCATAAACTTCATCTTTTCTGAGCCTTATCGATCCTGGTGATTTTGAAACGGGTTTAAAGACCTTAAGTGTGTCAGAGTTTTGTGCAGCAAGAATAAGGGAGCTTCCATCCTTAAGCGATAATTCGGCAAGAGCTTTTGCGTCGCCATCGACAAAGAAGCCGCTGTTTCTCCCCAAAACAGGGATAAATCCGCCTTCCCCGTCGCCTGAAAGGAATAATCCTATCGAGGCATCATACTGTCCTGTAAAAACATTTGATGAATATGAGTTTCCGGTCAGAATGAGATCACAATTGCCGTCATTATTATAATCGTCGGCAATTATTCCGAACACTGGTGAAAACTGGGCTTCCACCGGGAGAGAATGAATCCTGAACGTTTCATTCCCAAGGTTTTCTATCCATGAAGATTCGAAATAATTACATTCTCTTATGTATGCATCTTTACGTGTATCTTCAGGAAAGATATCATCCATTGAAGCTCTCGCATACGATTCATACGTGTTGAAAATATTTTTCAATGACGGGATTTGCGACAGCAATACATTCCTATGGTAAATAGGATAACTTTTCCCCTGAACATAATAAGAACATACCGGATCAAGGGTACCATTCAGGTCAAAATCCTTTGCCATGATCCTCATAGGTTCATTTGCTGATACTTTATATTGGGTATTCAGTCCAAGGTTTCCGACAGCATAATCCATATCACCATCATTGTCAAAATCACCGCCTGCTATGCTGTTCCACCATCCGGTATATTTATCAAGCCCTGCAGATGCCGTAATGTTTCTTAGCTTTCCCTGCTCATTTTTGAACAGCATAACCGGCATCCATTCCCCTGCAACAATAAGATCAGGCCATCCGTCCCTGTTGAAGTCGGTCCATAGAGCAGATGCGAGTAGCCCTGGTTTTTCAAGCTCCGGTGAAACTAAGCCTGTCACATCAGTAAATATTATATGAGATTCCTTGCTGTCGTTCCTGAGGAGAAAGCTTCTTGGGGGCATCGGGTAGTTTTCCAGGGTAACTCTTCCGCAAACAAAAAGGTCAAGATCTCCGTCCCTGTCAAAATCTGCAGCAGCCACATGTGAGCCGCATACCCGTGCATCAGGGAGAGCCTCTTTATCGATTGTGAATCCTCCCCTGCCATTGTTAACATAAAGTCTGTCATTGTAGAATTCTATCCCCGGAGGGAGTCCTGATCCGCCACTTACAATATAAAGGTCATTATCTCCGTCACCATCTGCATCAAACAAAAGGGCACCCATATCTTCATAATTGTTTTCGCCCTGAAGCGGGAATGATTTGAAAGTTGAATTATTGCCCTGGACAAAAAACATTCCGGAATAACTGGTCGATCCTCCTACAAAAAAATCATCCAGTCCATCTGAATTTATATCTCCCACTGCAATACCGGGTCCTTCCTTAGAATACTGATGAGGGACAAGCGGCTGGATGTCAAAATCGATGAACTGCCTTTCCTTATGGACATACTTAATTCCATTAGCAGCTGATACAGGGATGAACAATCGTTCTTTAGCTTTTCTGTTTTCGAATATTTTGTCCGTATTGGCATCCCGGTACCTGACTTCAATGAACTGGTCTGACTGAACGTTGCGTAACTTTTGAATCTTCTCATCGGGCCAGCATATTATAATTGAATCAACAGATGCAGATGCCCCGAGTCCGAAATGGATCTTTGGATCGACCATTGATTGAAATCCCCGCACAGGGAAATGTTCATAGTATTGAAGTCTACCATCATGGTAAATTGTAATTTTTGTCCCTATACCTCCTGTATTTTTTGAATCTCCTTTCAGGGTAAGTGAGATGAAATGACGGCCAGATTCGACTGAATCCGTACTAAGGAGCCTGTTTTCGTAGACAAATGCCGGATCATTAATGTTGTTCATGACCAGATCAAGGTCACCGTCATTATCCAGATCAGCAAAGACTGTTCCGGTTGAATATGAAGGTCTTTCAAGGCCCCATTCCACAGACTTCTTTTCAAAGATAAGGTTTCCGCTGTTTTTGAAAATCATATTAGGCTTCTTGATATGACCCAGCTTGTCCATTTCTGCCTTAAGGAGCTTGTAAAGCACTGTGAACTCAATATCGCGGTTTGCCCTTATTGTTTTCATCCACAATTCTGAAACATCCATGTTGGTGACATCATGCTGAATACCATTTCCAATGATCAGATCTTTTAATCCGTCGTTATCAAAATCAGCTAAAATCGGAGCCCAGCTCCAGTCAGTCTCAAATATTCCTGCCAGCTGTCCTATGTCACTCAGAGTTATCCTTCCATCAATATTGCCATTATTCAGCTGAATCATATTCCTTATATACTGAGGTGAATAGCCGGCATTCAATTCGCTGAGATATCTCTTGTAATCACGCATATTCAGGGCCATGGTCCTTTTCCTGTAATAATTTTCCGGTTGCATGTCAAGGGTAATGATATCCACCAGACCATCATTATTACAATCTGCGATATCAAGTCCCATTGTGCTCAGAGTAACATGCTTTGTATATTCCTGGACCATTTCCCTAAAAGTTCCATTTTTCTGATTTATGTAGAGCAGGTCATTTGAAATGTAATCATTCCCCACATAAATATCTGGCCATCCGTCCCTGTTTATGTCGCATACACTCACTCCCAGGCCGAATCCGTCCCAGGATATCCCGGCTTCACGCGATACATTCCTGAAAAGAGGCAAATTGGTTTTGGGATTAATTCCTTCATTCCTGTAAAGCCTGTCAGTATTGGGCATTGATCCGTCATTTTTTCTCTGGCGCAATGCATTTTTGTTAGGAATAGTCATTGATGCTGTAACAAGGTACATATCAAGGTCCCCGTCGCAGTCATAATCAAAAAATACTGCTTGTGTCGAGTATCCCCGGTCATCGAGCCCAACAGCCGCGGCACATTCCTTAAAAGAAAGATTCTCTCCTTCTCCATTGCTGACATAAAGCAGGTTGGTATAATCATAATCAATGTTCCCTGCCGCACACAGATAAATATCCAGCCACCCGTCGTTGTTAATGTCAACCAGGCTAACGCCAGTTATCCATTTTCCTGAGGTATTGAGTCCACTCTGCCTGGTTATATCTGAAAATTTAAGTTTGCCTTTGTTGAGGTAGATCCTGCATTCAGTCATATTAGCTCCAAACACAATATCACTCAGCCCGTCATTGTCAAGATCACCAACAGCTAGACCTGATCCGTTATAATAATATTCGTAGAATATAGCATTATCGGTGTCTGATTCCGTAAGCTTGTTCGAGAAATATATCCCACATTCTTTTGGCTCAAGTAACCTGAACAGTGTTTTCGAATCTGAATACTTTTTAATTCCCTTATTATGACAAGATGAAAATATTGCTGCAAAGAAGATCACCAGAAAGAATAAGCTCAAACTGAATGATTTATTCATTTAAATATTTTTGGTAATTGTCAAATGCCATAATAATAGTAAATAAAACTCAAAAACAGAGCTACCGGATTAAAAAATCCGGTAGCTGCCAATTAATTTATATTAGATTAACCATTATGGTGTCGGGTCAGTGTAACCTGGATTCTGTGTCAGGGCCAGATTGAGCCTGAGATCTTTCTGAGGAATTGGCAAAAGGTAATCATTTTCAGAGAAATTCTGCAAATAAACAGGATCTACAACCTTGTCCAGAATCCGTTTTCGTTGTATATCGAACCATCTGTCATATTCAAAGCATAACTCCCAGTTTCTTTGCTGTATTATTGCATCATCGAATTGCTGCTTTGTCATGGATGTGGTAAATAAGGGATCGGCGGGATTTGGGACTCCTCCTGTAGCCCTGTTTACGATTTGGTTAGCTGCATCGCAGGCTGCCTGTGTTGGACCGTTAACCTGATTCTCTGCTTCGGCAAAAAGTAAAAGAGCGTCAGCATACCTGATTATCGGCATACACTGATATGAAACGTTTTTCTCCATGTTTTCAGGAGTATCATACAGATATTTTCTTACGTATGGACAGCTTCCCCACCAATCGAGATATGTTGTTCCTGTACCGAACCAGTGGTCTTCAAGAAGCAGATATGCATGTTTTCTGGGCTCTTCTGGGAAGGCCTCTCCCCATCTTTTTTCAGTTTTACAGTCACCCCATCCACCTGCCATTTCACCCGGCAGCCAGATTTGAGGTTCGATCACATATTCTTCCTCCGAATTATGGAAGCTCCACATAAATTCAGGGCCGAATTCGTTTTCCATTTTGAAAACATCTTCAACGTTTGGTACAAGCCAGTAGTTTCCTGCATCTATCACCTGTTTTGCCATGTCCCTTGCTTTTGCATAGTTGGACGTTTCATTCAGAGGGAATCCTGCCATTGTTATATAAACTTTAGCGAGTAGGGTTTTGGCAGCGTCCGCGGTTGGTCGGGCTTTGTTCTCTGCACCCCACTTCACAGGGAGTTTCTGTGTTGCAAACAGAAGGTCACTTACAATCTGGTCATATACCTCCGCAATAGGAGCTCTAGGTATGTCATCTCTGGTTGCATCAGTTGTTTCAAGAATTAATGGAACGGCACCATAGTAACGTACAAGCATAAAATAATTCCATCCCCTCAGGAATTTGGCCTGGGCCATCAGTTCATCAAACTTATCCTGAGATATTCCGGTTACCTTACCCTCGTTCAGGGCTTTTATTGCAGGATTTATATCTGCAATTGCCTTGTAGTGTTTTGTCCAGCAAGCATTTCCAAGGTCATCTCCGATAACAAGGTCTCCCTCATAGCCCTGGTCATCCATGTCAAATATTTCGGGATACCTGTACCAGTCATAGAACGTCCATCCTCCGAAGAGAACGTCCATTGAAGCGGTAAATGCCGACTCAATCTGCGACGGGGTTGTAAAATAGTTGTCAGGACCTACAAAATCAGTAGGTTTCTCTATCAGTTGATCACAACTGGCAGCAAAGAAGAGAATCGTTGCTGACAACATCAACATTGTTAATATATTTGAAATTTTCCTTTTCATATTCTTATTGATGATTAGGTTTAGAAAGTAAAGTCTATGCCGAAAGTATACATTCGGGCAGGAGGATAAACACTCTGGTCAACCCCAATAAGTGCATCATTATATGCATACTGTGCAACTTCCGGGTCATAACCTGAGTATTTGGTCAGAGTAATTAGATTGGTTCCCGTAAAATAAATTCTGGCTTTCGAAAACTTAATTTTTCTTAGGAAGTTAGTGTCGAAATTATAAGCCAGGGTTATTGTTTTCAACCTTACAAATGAAGCATCTTCAACCCATCTGGATGTAGCTCCACCTCCGCCACCGAAAATGTATTTATTTGTCAATTGCTGATCCTGAACCCATTGACCGTCATATAGAGCCGGAACGTCGGTATCCTGGTTTTCTGGAGTCCAGTAATTCCACAATTTAGGATCGGTCCCTTCCCAGTTTGACTCTCTGCGGATCCTAATTGTGTTGAACAACTGGTTTCCGTATGAACCTGTGATGAGGAATGACAGTTCTAGGTTCTTATATGTAAATATGTTGGTCCATCCAAAGGTGAAGTCGGGATAACCATAGCCAATTGTTGTTTTGTCGAATCCGTCAACCTGACCGTCAGGTACACCGTCCGGACCACTAAGATCTGCATATTTAGGCCAACCCGGAAGCTGTCCATAGCTCCTTGCCTCAGCTTCTTCGTCCGACCTCCAGAGTCCCAGATATTTCCATCCCTTCATTTGACCGAATGGCTGGCCTACTTCAAGAAACATATACTCAGAACCAAGACTGTATCCTCCTGATGTGGGGGTATATCCTATCTTGGTTACTCCCGGGCCGAGATCGAGAACTTTATTTCTGTTCATAGTAAAGTTCAGAGATGTATTCCATCTGAAGTTGCCGACTATAGGATCGCCTCCTATCAATATTTCAATACCTTTGTTTTCAATTGATCCTATATTGTCAATTACCCTCGATACTCCTACATAATCAGGCAACTGCCTGGGCATCAGCAGATCTTTTGTAACTTTCCGATACACATCGATAGTTGATGTAAGCCTGCCGTCAAACAGTGAAAGGTCGATTCCTATATTTGTCTGCCCGGTTGACTCCCATTTCAGATTCGGGTTTTCTATATCCGAAAGGCCGAATCCGATATTTAGGTTTGCACCATTGTTATATCCGTACCTGTACCACGAGGCTAACCTGGCCAGAGAACCATAGGGACTGATACCCTGATTACCTGTTACTCCATAACTTACCCTCAACTTAAGATCGGATATTACCTCAGAGTCTTTCAGAAAGCCTTCCTGGGAAATCCTCCATGCAATTGATCCTGAAGGGAAGTAGCCCCATTTATTATTCGCCCCAAATACGGATGAACCATCAGCCCTGTAGCTCAGAGTTAATAAATATTTGTCCATAAGTCCGTAATTGATACGTCCCATGAATGAAATCAGAGCTCTTTTGCTTGCCCAGGAATCGACTGATACCGACTTGGCCCCATCCATATTGTCAGTCCCAAGCTGGTCGACAAGGAAGTTCTGTCCTCGCATCGAACTGCCCGAAGAGGTGTTGAAGATCTCTTCGGCTACACCTGTGAAAGTAATATGATGAACCCCAACAGTTTTGTCGTATGTGAGAATATTCGTATTCTGATAAATATTTCTGAAATTATCCGTAATATTCCCAACACCATTCATTGCAAATCCGTTACGAGTTTTGGTGTTTTCATACCTTAGATTATAGGATGTTGTAAAAGTACCCCCTCCCATTATCTTCAGGCTTAGACCCTTTAATGGTTTGAAATTCAAAAACAGGTTCACATTGTTCTGATAGGTTGGATTATCTATTTTTGTCTCCAAAGCAGTAGCAACCGGGTTCCATGTATCATAGGCGCCATATCCGGGTCTGTGTTTCCAGTAGTTTCCATTTTCATCATATACCGGCTCAGTAGGGGCCCACCTTGGGGCGTCATTAACCGAAGTAAACAGGTTTGCCTCAAACGGAGGTGACTTATATTTTTCGTATGTATAGAGGTAATTCATTCCAAAATCAACCCATTCAGTAATGTCTGCTGCAAGGTTTGCTCTCAGCGAAAGCCTGTTATACGATGAATTAAGTAGGATGCCCTTATGATCAAGATAGCCGGTGGAAACCATATATTTAAGCCTTTCAGTTGCTCCACTAATGGCCAGGTTCCCGTTTTGCATAATTCCTGTATTATATATTTCATCCTGCCAGTCGGTAGAGTGAGTTTTGTAATATTCAATGTCCGCAGCTGTAAAATACTGTTTTGGTGTCTGTCCGCTTGCCGTATTAAAACTGTTTTGGAAATTATTGTATCTTGCAAAATCATATGCATTCATTACCGGAAGTTTCTTTGCCAGATTCTGTATACCCACACTGTAGCTTCCATCAATGACGGGTTTTCCCTGTTTCCCGAGCTTTGTTGTTATAAGGATAACACCATTTGCACCGCGGGAACCATATATTGCAGTAGCGGAAGCATCCTTAAGTATCTCCATTGACGCAATATCGTTGGGATTCAACTGATTGATATTTGCGCCCTGCAAGCCATCAACAATTATCAGAGGATCATTTCCTCCGTTGATTGAATTGCTTCCCCTGATACGTATCATTGTGTTTCCTCCGGGGGAACCGTCGGTATTTAGAATGAATACTCCCGTGGCCCTTCCCTGTATTGCCTGGTCAACACGCTGTGTGGGAAGCTGAAGTATCTGTTCCGTCTTAATCGAGCTCACGGAACCTGTAAGATCACTCTTCCTTACAGTTCCATACCCTGTTACAACAACTTCTTCCAGGGCCTTGAGATCAGACTCCATACTTACATCAATGACTGCCCTTCCACCAACGTTTATCCTTTGGGCTATATATCCGATATAGGATATTGCCAACACAGAATTACGGTTCGGAACTTCAATGGTGAATTTACCGTTAATGTCGGTCATGGTACCTGTTGTTGTTCCCTCAACAACTATATTCACACCCACAAGAGGCTCGCCCGAAGATGCATCAGTAATAGTCCCCGTAACCCTTTGCTGCTGAACCGCAACAACAGAGTTTTCGTCTCTGGCCCCGGAATTATCCCCCGGACCCGCTGTCGCCACTAGTGGCACGGCGATCAGAAGGCCGATCATAAAAACAAATCTCATAACCGGCCCATTCCCGTCCGATAAATGAGACAGAAAACACAATCTGAATTCTTTCTTCATGCCTTTTAAGGTTTAAGTTAAAATTCCAAAGTTTTTGGGTTAATCAGAAAATTAGTATCCGAATTGAATAAACCAGAACTTTTTACCAACGAATATAATAAAAAACAAATAATATGAAAGTATACGCAACAATAAAAATTATAAAAAGTGTTAAAAATCCTATATGACATTGATTTATTTTTAAATTTAAGGAACAATTTCCTTCTTAAAATTTTAAAAATTAAACATCTGATTAAAAAATTACTATTTATAATCAGAGCTTACATCTTGTCAATATTTAGTATTAAGATTATGAACCATATAGAAAAGTAATTGAAAGATAATGCTGACAACAAGAAGAAATCTAGAATAAACGATTAACCAGAAAAAGATCATACAATGAAAAGCAAAGAACCAAAACCATCAATTATTCTGACATTTCTATGTATCATCCTGCTGAATTCCTGTACAGGCATCGACGATACTTCTGAAGTTTGTCTAAAATCAATCTCCTCTATGGAGCGTATAGGTCAGAGCCAGGAATTGTTTGGCAACGATCAGGCAATAATTGCAGGAGCCAGAAATGAAGTGGAATCATTTCAGGTGGTCGTTGGGGCAGTTACAAAAAATATCAGGGTAATCAATGCAGAAATGACTGATCTCAAAGGAAATTTCTCTTCAATAGGCAGGGAAAACATTACCCTTTACAGGGCAGAATATGCTCGGGTCAGGCGTTCATCGCCAATGGCACAGCTCCCTCCCGGACTGTATGCCGACCCGCTTGTGCCATTTATCGATCCTGTAAAGGGAAAACCCATCGAGCCATTCCACCAGTACAGGGTAAAATGGGGCACACCTTTCATTTCGAGCGGATTTGAAATGTATGCCCTCCCCTTTGATGTCTGGAAAGGACAAAACCAACCAATCTGGATAGATGTTTATATACCTACTGAAACACCGGCAGGAGAATACACCGGTGAATTCACCGTTACCCTCGAAAATTACCCTCTAGCCCACAGCTCTGACATTGACAGCATTACCACAAAAGTGATTTCATTGCCTGTTAAGCTTACTGTATGGGATTTTACACTTCCCGACGGACCAACACACCGCAATCATTTTGGAAGTGTTTACTGGCAGATCCCACGCTTATTCGGGGTTGAAAGGGAATCCGAAAAATGCAGGGAAATTGAAATGCGCTATTGCCGGATGATGGCCGATCACCGGATCAATCCTCCAATTCCCTCAAGTATGCTGCCTGAGGTAAATGCTGACGGATCTCTCCGGATCGATCCTGTCCGTCATGAAGCTCTTACAAAGTTCATACACGAACTGCACGTTACCGATTTTGAGATACCACGAGCAAGATTCCCTGAAATGACAACAGTAAACAGGGAAAAAGCCATCCGCTATTACCGTGACTACTATATTTACGTAAAGAACAATGGTTGGGATAAAAGAGCTTATGTATATATGCTCGATGAACCCAACCTTAAGGAGAACTACGAGGAGGTGCTTGCTCTCGGACAAATGATCCATGAAGCTGCCCCTGATCTGAGATGCCTTGTAGTTGAACAGACCTACAAACAGGACCCTGATTGGCCCGATATCGATCCGGCAGTAGATATCTGGTGCCCCCTCTGGGCTTTCATACATCGTGAATCTATCGATGAAAAGATTGCACATGGCGATGAGGTGTGGTCATATACGGCTCTCTCTCAAAGAACCCCTCCATATCATCCTGAATATGAAAAACTGAAAGACTATGATTCCCCATACTGGCATATCGATGCCCTTCTTACCTCCTACCGCACTCCCACCTGGATCAACTGGCAGTACAGGATAAACGGTCTCCTTTACTGGTCGTCAGTACAGATAAGTGAATCCAGGACAGGTATTATGGACCCCTGGTTGTTACCTGCATTTTCAGAATCGGAGCACCAGTTCAACGGTGGAGGCTACCTTCTTTATCCGGGCGTCCCCTGTGGAATAGAAGGTCCTGTACCATGTATCCGTCTGAAGAATGTACGGGATTCTATGGAAGACTGGGAATATTTTGCAATACTTGAGCATCTCTCCGACAGAAACAATGTTACAGCCCTGGTTTCCGAGGTGGCGCCGAATTGGTGGGCCTCATCAGAAGATCCAAAACAGATTCAAATAGCCAGAGAAAAGATAGCATCAGAAATAGTGAGACTCCGTAATGAGAAAAAATAGTGCATATCTGATCAATGTTGAAACTAATTCCTATTGAGAATGGAATGGTCAGCTCCCTCCCGAAATTTTTCAGGATTATTCAGCTTTTCTGCTATCCTCCTGGTTGCGATCATTTCTGCAGACTGTTCACAGAAAGAAAATGCAGGCAAGGGTATCCTTGAAGAGGATAAAGGATTCCTCCAGATACCAGGTGTCGGCTGGCAGACCTTTTTCCGAACAGCCCAGGATGACCCTGCAATGGCAGGGCTTCCGTTTAAGTCGGGATGTGCTTACATGCGATGGACCTGGGGCGACCTTGAACCTGCTGAAGGTCAGTATGCCTTCGATATGATAGACAAGTGGCTGGAACGCTGCCGGCAAGCAAATCAGGCGTTGGCTTTCAGGGTAATGCTTTCATGGCCCGGCCATGAAGGAACAATACCGCAGTGGCTTATAGATAAAGGTATAAAGTACACTTTTTCCGAATGCCCCGAGGAAGGTGCCCACTATGAGGTTGATCTGGAAGAACCCATCGTGTGGGACCTGCATGAAAAACTTATAAGAGCACTGGGTAGCAGATATGACGGACATCCCGATTTGGCACTTGTTGATATAGGGTCAGTAGGATTGTGGGGAGAGTGGCATAATTACTGCGATCCGAAGCTGATGCCGGGTGATGCAACGAGAAAAAAAATCATCGACCTTTATTATGAAGTGTTTCCAAACACTCCTCTTACTGCCCTGGTAGATGATAAAGATAATGTGTTATACGCCAATTCAAAAGGCAGGTCAGCATGGAGGGGCGACTGCTGGGGAAACGGAGAGGGCCCTGGTGTCGGATGGAACCACCATAGAGACTCCTATTGGCCGATGGTACAACTGATGCCAGATGGATGGAAAACAGGAACTGTGGCATTGGAACCCTGCGGTACTTTCGGTGGATACCCCACACCCCCTAAAAGCGTTGTCGATGATGCAATTGCATGGCATGCTACTTTTATTCAGAACAAATCACACTACATACCTGCAAACTGGCTTCCCGAGATCGAAAGACTTGTAATGAAGCTCGGATTCAGGCTTGTCCTGAGAGATATTGATTATCCGGAAAATGCCGGACCCGGATCAGAGATTATCATTTCAATGAAGTGGGAAAACCTGGGAATTGCACCCCCCTACCGCGACCACAGGATAGCATTCAGACTAAAGGGAAGCGAAGGCAGCAACTACGGGGTTATAATAACAGACGAAACCATCATGGGTTGGCTCCCGGGAGATAAATGCATTAATGTCAGTTACAGGATACCGGATGATATAGAGTCCGGAATTTACAGTATTGAAATGGGAGTTGTCTTTCATAGTTCGATCTCTCATGTAATACCTATTGCAAACAAGGGAAAAACCAGTGATGGATGGTACTCCATCGGAAGCCTGAAAGTAACCTATTAAACATTTAATTCAATAAAAAAATAACAATGGAAAAAATTAATCCTACAAAACTGGGAAAGGTATTTCTCCCACTGTTTGCTTTGGTTTTTGTAATTATGATTTCGTGCGGACCGCCTGCAGGAATCAGCAGGGTATGGGTAATCGATGATGGTGAAAAGATTAAAAGAGAAGATATCTCAAACCCTCTTGCTTCCGACCCTGCAAATACGGTATGGAAAAATAATACTGTTAATCTCTTCGGAGCCAGAAACGAAATTATAGCCTTTCAGCTGATCCTCCAGGCTGATAAAACCGGTGCTCAACAGGTAAGCCTAAAAGTCAGTGATCTAAAAAACGGTAATGAAATAATACCGGGATCAGAATCATCCCCTGCAGATCCTTTCGACTACAGGGGCAGATATGTTGAACTTTTTACCGAACATTATCTGAACATGGTAAAACGTTCACCCCCGCTATGGTTTTTCTCTGAAACCGCAGTTCCTCCGGCTTATTATACAGGATGGGTTCCCGATTGCCTTATCCCTTTTTCTGCCCCGCCTGAAAAAGGAGGAGCTCCTTTCAGTATCGAACCTGAAATGAATCAGGGTGTCTGGGTTGATATTCTTATCCCGGACAATGCCAAACCAGGGAAGTATTCCGGAAATGTTGCAATTACAATCTCCGGGAAAAAATACAAGACCATACCTGTCAGCATAAGGGTTTATGATTTCGCCCTTTCAGACACCTCGCACCTTAAAAACATGTTTGGGTATTATCCCGAGTATATTGCCAGGCGCCATAATATTGAAAGGAACAGCGATGAATATTACAACCTCGATCTGAAATACCACCAGCTTGCCCACCGCCACCGGTTTGATCTTGTATGCGGAGTTGACAACCTCAAGGAAATGGATCTGTATTATAAAAGGTATCTTACAGGTGAAGCCTATAATGAGGCAAATGGTTATTCCGGACCTGGAAGAAGGGTTGGCAACAACACATTCTCAATAGGTTACGGAGGAGATTTCCCTGAGGAGTACGGAGGAAGCGTTAAGAAAATGAACAAAAAGGACTGGTGGGCAGGTTCCGACGCCTGGGAAACCTGGTTTATAAAGAATGCTCCTGCAGTGGAACGTCATAAATACCTCTTCCCTGATGAACCTGATTTTAAGGGACCAACAGGAGCTAAGGGAACCGGTTCAATGGATACCATCAGGATGCAGGCCGGCTGGACTCACAGCAATCCTGGCCCCGGCAGGAATATTCCGACACTTGTAACAAACAAAATTATACCTGGTCTGAAAGGACATGTCGATTTCTGGTCGATCTCCGCACAGGAATGGACTCTGAACCTGACAGCAGAAATGGTAGCGGAAGAGAGAGCAGCCGGACGTAAATTTGGGATCTACAACGGATTCAGACCAGGAATGGGAGCAGTTGTGAGCGACGCTGATGCGATAGAATTTCGCGTAATGCCATGGGTTGTCTGGAAATACAATATCGACCAGTACTTCTACTGGTCAACAACTTTCTGGACAAATCTCAATGTCTTCGTAAATCCTCTTACATACGAAGACAGGATCAACGGCGACGGAACTTTCCTGTATCCGGGTAAAGATGCACTATTCCCTGAAGAGGACAGGAATCTCAACGGTCCTCTATCCTCAATCAGGGCTAAAAACTGGAGAAGAGGAGCTCAGGATTATGAATACCTGTGGGTTGCAAGAAAAATGGGACTGGAAAAAGAGATTGAGAAGATTGTAAATAATTGTATACCGGAAGGAGTCTGGGATGCAGCGAAACTCAACGATGTAAGCTGGTCAGGCAGAGGATATAAATTTGAAGAGTACAGGAAAGAGCTGGCTGAACTCATTGAATCACATAAAGATAAATAACCTAATAATTAACGTAAGTTGCTGGTTGTCTGTTAAATAAGGAAATGTGTAATACTTTTAATAAAAATTCTATTAATACTTAAAGCTTACAATGTTCAGCACCAAGCACCAAACACCCAGTACCTGGCAACTTATGTTAATTAATGAAGATTCTCGTTGTCGTAGTCAGGAAAATTAAATTCAATACATAATGAGTACACCCGTTCAGTCCGTTCAGGAACAAAACCGCGTATTATCGGTAGATTTCTTTCGTGGTTTCACAATGTTCATGCTCGTAACCGGGATCACCGGAGTATTTCATGAACTTGCTGAAAATAACAGAGGAGGCGCGGTAATAGCCCTGCTTAGCAAGCAGCTGGAACATGCCGACTGGAATGGCCTCTATGCATGGGACCTTATCCAGCCTTTCTTTATGTTTATCGTTGGCGTCGCAATGCCCTTCTCCCTTTCAAAGCGTCTCGCAAGAGGCGATACATGGAACCAGTCCATCAAACATGCCTTTTCAAGATCTTTCTGGTTACTTGTACTTGGTTTTATGCTCGGTTCTGATAAGGATTATTTCAGCTTTACGAACGTACTCGCTCAGCTTGCGTTCACCTATCTTTTTGCATTCCTTATCATACGGAAAGATTTTAAAATCCAGTTGTTGATCTCATTTTTCATGATAATATTCTCGGATATTATCTATCGCACATGGCCCGTGGAAGGATTTAACCAGCCATTTACTGCCGATCATAACTTTGGATCATGGGTTGATGTGATGCTAACAGGTCATGTAAGCCACGATCGCTGGGTTGCCTTTAATGCCATACCTACTACTGCCCATACTATCTGGGGAGTGCTTGCAGGGAAGCTCTTGATGCAGGATCTTCCCCACAGGAAAAAGATACTGACCCTGCTTATTCCCGGAATTCTTGCTGTTACCGCCGGTTACTGCATGGACCCGTTTATACCCATTATAAAAAGAATCTGCACAAGTTCATTTATACTTGCAAGCGGAGGATGGTGCCTTATAGCACTTGCATTTTCCTACTGGCTTATTGACGTAATGAAATTTAACAGGTTTGCCATGTTTTTCGCGATTACCGGAATGAATGCAATTTTCATCTACCTGTTTTCCAACCTTGGCGGAAAACATCTTCTCCGGAGAATGGCGGAACCGTTCACATCAAGATTGTTCTTTTGGACTGATGAAGTTATTGTTAATGTATTAACAACCATTATTGTGGCCGGAATGGTATGGTATATCTGCTATTACCTTTACAAAAGAAAGATTTTCTTCAGACTTTAGTAAAGAAATGAAAAATATTATCCGGAAGAAAGTGCCAAAGACAATCTTTTTCACGGAGTGACACTGAAAAAAAAGAGATCCACTGAAGCCCTGTGGATCTCTGTGCAACTATTTTATTAATATTATTTTGTAACCTCATCCACTTTCTTCAAGAGCTGGAACTCAGGATTACCTTCCAGTCTCTTTTCAAGTTCACTGATAGATGTTTGATCATTTCCTGCTACGGCAATAATATACTGGTTTACAGGACTATCAGCCCTTTCTGCGCTTTTGATCTTTTTAATAAGATCATTTGCAGCTGCCGTATTACCCTGATCTTTCAAAATTCTTATTGCAAGCAGGTTGCTGAGGGATGGATAATTCATCCTCTTATTTGTAAAGTCAACTATCGATCTGGCTATTTCGGGAATTTCATTTTTCCTGTTCATCTTTTCAAGGCATTTAATCTTGAGGTAATCCTGAATCCTTGTATCAGATTCATAAGGTTTTCCAACACCCAGGTTTTCAGGATATGATTTTGATTTTTCAATATATTTTAATGCCTCACTGTATCTTTTCCTCTTCATCATGTCAAGTGCAAGGAAGAGAGCTGACTGTTCATATACGTCCTTTCCGATGCTTGCACCTTCATTCGGGAGAATTGTCATGCTTTCAAGAGCCTTAAGGCTGGTTGAATAAAGTCCGTTGTTTATTAGAGCCTGAGCATAACGTATCCCGACAATTGAATTTTCCCTGTCTTTCTTGAAAGAATTTGTTGCAATCGTCAGGGCAGTTTTATTGTCACCGTTCTTCTCATAATAGTCAATAAGTCTTACAGCAGTACGCCAGTCATCAGGAGAGATCTTTTGGGCAGCCAGCAGATCTGTAAGTACCTGTTCATTGCTTATAGGTTTGAGCATGGCGGCACGCGTAAGGTAGAAAGGCGCATAATCCGGCTCTGTACCGCACTGCCGGAGAAGCCCCATTGTTTCTTCATCGCGCTGAATGGCAGCGTAATTAAGGGCTAGATAGTATTTGAACTTCCAGCTGTTGTTTTTCGAAACTGCCCATTCGAGAGCTGAAATAGTCTCAGTTCTGTAAGGAAAAACAAAAGCAGGCGATGCAATGGCAGCTTCCTGAAGGATGGATGTGTCATCTTTAATGAATGCCTTCCAGATAGTAATCAATGGATGCGAGGGAGCTTGCTCCAGAAGCTGCAGGGCATCTTCTTTGAGTCCCATTCCATAATAAACCATGCATAACTCAAGATATGTCTGATATGGTAATTCGTTAGTTATTGTTGATTTAAAAAGCTTTTTGTTTTCTTCAGTGGGATGGAGAAGAAATCTCTCAAAATCGGCAAAATGGCTCAGCGGATCAAGGGTGCTTATAGTTTTAATATATTCATCAGCTTTATTTGTTTCACCAGATCTTCTCGAAATTATCGCCAGTATCTGCAGGGCGCTGAAATTATTACGTTCAAAATCGAGTGAAAGATCTGCATAGTGTTCCGCAAGTTGCAGGTCATTAAGCAGAAAATAGAGTGCTGCCATTTGCGAGTAGGCTACTGATCTGTATTGAGTCGATCTGGCCGCCCAGCCAAGCGATTCAACAGCATCGATAAGGTTACCTTTTGCTTTGTATGCCAATCCGGCAAGATAATTTGCAGCAGGATGATAGGTATCCATCTGCAGTGCATTATTTGCATAATAGAGGGCAGAATCGTATAGGTTGCTCCGGTAATAAAGTTCTGAGAGGGCTGCCATGGCGTCAGTGTAAAGAGGATCCATCTGAAGGCATTTCTTAAGGAGAGTCTTTGCAATCCGGTAGCTTCTGTTCTCCTTATGTTCCATTCCCTCCTGATAGACAGCTGATGCAGTAACCAGATCTGTCGGCATGTTTGAAATGAAAGGACGAGATATAAAATTTCTTTTCGAAGGACTGAACTTAAGGTCCATACCCTCCACAGAAATTTCATAATCAGCATCGGCAGCAAGTGGCACTGAATTCCTGAACACATCCATAGGCTTGAAATTAACATCTTCCCTGAATATCTCTTTTCCGCCTGACTTTATTGTTATCGTGCCTTCTGTAAAGGCAAAAGAGTTTACACCGAACTGAAGTTTTCCGTTTTCAAGCTTTGCATGAAGCGCTCCTGAAGGAGAAACATCTGAGATACCACCGATCTCCTTGACCGGGAACCAGATTTCTGTCCATTTGTCGGTAAGTCCGGGCATAAAAGGTACCTGGGAAATAGGTGTCTTATTTGATGTGCCTCCATACTGATTATGCAGTCGGCCGGCCTGAAATTCCATGTACTGTCCATCGGTATCTGTAAGAAGATCTTCCCATATACCTCCGTCTCTTGCCAGTGACCACAGCCACAGCTTATGTCCGGGCATCTGCTCATAGAGAGCCCAGTGACCAAATCCAAAGCCTGAATTATGATAATAGCCTCCCATGAAATCATTGAATTCGCCTACCACATGATATGATTTGCTGGAACCGAAATTATTGTTACGATACAGTGCTATATATCTTCCTTCTTTATCCACAGGCCATAATCCATGCTCACCTCCATGCCCTATCTCCTGATTTCCCGGATAAAAGAATTCAAGGTCGTCGGTTACTACGGCAGCTCCGGTCATCCAGTTATAATACGATTGGGGAAGAGGTGTCGGATTATTCCAGAATGTCCTGGTCTCAAAATAAGCTTTGTCTTTGGGTAGCCTTATCTCAACACACCATTTTGTACGTGAAGGAAGATCGAGGCTGCCTACAAAACAGCTTACGCTACCATCAGGATTTTCTACCATCTTGTAGTCAACCGGAACACATGTTGAGGGATTGTGTCCGATATAACCGAAATTAAACTCGATACCTCCTGATGTCCAAGGTCCGCGCATCGAAATATTCCTGTATTTCATCACTTCGTTTCTATAAACGAACTCCTTACCTGTCGACTTTTCGATTGCTCCCCATACTTTGCCGCCATCGGTCGGCATTACCCATACTTCAATGAAATCATTTTCCATTTTTACTACATCCCATTTCTGCATCTGACCCTTCAGGCTGTAGCCGTTGAATGAATGATATGGGAATATTTCATCCCGCCTTTCTACGAGTATCGGTACAGGATTGGGGTCGCTGAAAGGATAAGTAAGTATGTCCCTTTTTTCCAAGGTTATGGAAGCTTTCTGTCCGGGAAGGACCTGGGACATGAACAAGAGTGCAAGAAGTAAATTCCTTTTAATCATGATTTAAGCATTAAAGTTGAAAAATTCAGGTTTTAATATTTTATTTGCAGGCTGAAATTCTGCATGCGAAAATTCAAAAATACGTAACATTAATGAAGAAACAATATACACCAAATATAAATTATGGTTAAATGTATTCAAGCCTGATCAAATCCTGATCCCGGATTACAAAACCTTGAAGAAAATTTTAAATAATTTAAATAATCTTTCATTTACTTGCTTTTTTTAATAATAATCTTTCATTAAATTTGTTTATATTTTCATTCAAATTATCTTTGTATTATTTAAATCTTAAAAAAATCAAAAAATGCCCTCACTAAGCTCAGAAACCTCTCTTCTTGAAGAGCTCGGAGCTGTGCACACTTATAAGGAAATAAATGCACAGCCTGACCTTTGGATGGAAATTTATGGGCAGATATCAGCTGACAAGGAAAGGATTTCGTCATTTTTGTCCGGATCACTGCCCGGCACTTCAAGAATAATTCTCACCGGAGCAGGTACCAGTGCATTCATTGGGTTGTCGCTGACTCCTTTATTCAACCGTAATTTCAAGGTCCACACTGATTCTGTCGCAACAACCGACCTGCTATCTCACCCTGGAAATTATTTTAATGATAGTGAATCAATTATTCTGGTCTCTTTTGCTCGTTCGGGAAACAGCCCTGAAAGTACTGCGGTCACCGAACTCGCCGACAAACTTTGCAAAAGGTGTATCCATCTTATTATTACCTGTGACGAAAGCGGACGGCTGGCAAATTATCAGACCAATTCAAAAAAATTAGTTATTCTGCTACCTCCTTTGTCAAACGACAAAGGACTGGCTATGACGGGCAGTTATTCAGGAATGCTCCTGTGCGGTATTCTTATCGCACACCTGTGGGAAATAGAATCCCTAGGAAAGCAGATAAGCATACTCCAAGATTACGGGAAAAAAATCCTCAGCAAATACTCTGAAAAAATAAGGGAAATCGCATCAGTAGATTTTAAAAGAGCAGTATTTCTTGGTTCAGGGCCTTTTTACGGGACTGCCACCGAATCGCATCTTAAGCTTCAGGAGCTTACCGATGGAATTATCATATGCAAGAATGAAACTTACCTGGGATTCAGACACGGGCCTAAAGCAGTTACTGATGAGTACACCCTTGTGGTATTTATATTCTCAAATAAGCCTTATGTCTGGCAGTACGAAAGGGATCTTGTCCTTTCAATGAAAAAAGGGAGGAAGCCTCTCTGCACGATCGGAATATTCGAGAATGCGGCCGATGGCCTCGAATTTGACCTCAGTATCAGGCTTTCTGATTCAGGTAATCAGCTGGATGAGGATTTCCTTACAGTATGTAATATCATTCCTGCACAACTTCTGGGATACTATAAATCGCTTGCACTGGGTCTGCAGCCCGACAACCCATCCAAAAGCGGAGCTATTTCCAGGGTTGTAGAAGACGTGAATATATACAAATTCTGAATCTCAATGAACAGGGAGATCAGGGTAAAGGCTGCTGCCCAAGGAATGCCTCTCATGGATTATATCCTTAAGAGGATAATTGCACTTCAATCAGAAACGGGAATAAAAAGAACTATTTTTGCAGCCTGTCCAAATTCAATCTCAGTAATCAGGGCAGCTTTAAAATCTGCAAAAAGGTGTAATGCTCCAATTAAATTTGCTGCCACCCTTAATCAGGTCGACCTCGACGGAGGATACACAGGATTGACCCAGTACGAATTTGTTAAAACGGTCCGCAATCATGCAAGGAACCTAAGTGTGACATCGCCCGTGATAATTGCAATTGATCACGGAGGCCCCTGGCTCAAAGATATCCATAGGACAGAAAAATGGTCATACGAAAAAACAATGAATGCAGTAAAGGCATCTTTTGAAGCTGCCATCGATGCAGGTTATGAACTCATTCATATTGATCCCACAATAGATATAACGCTACAGGAAAGCAGCCAGATAAAAATAGAAACAGTGGTCGAAAGGACAATAGAACTGATAGCTCACACAGAGTCGTTCAGAAGAAAGCAAAAATTACCCGGCATCTCTTATGAAGTCGGCACTGAAGAGGTACATGGAGGCCTTGCCGATATAACTGCTTTCAGGAATTTTCTGAAACTTCTTAAGAAAGGTCTTGAACTAAACGGATTTAAGGATATCTGGCCCTGTTTCGTTGTTGGAAAAGTCGGAACTGACCTCCATACTACCACCTTTGACCCTTCAGTTGCCAGAAAACTTTCGAAAATAGCAGGTGAATTCGGCAGTCTGATAAAAGGTCATTACTCAGACAATGTAACTAATCCTGAAGCATATCCTGAATCGGGAATGGGAGCAGCCAATGTTGGACCTGAATTTACCGAGCTTGAATATAACGGTTTGATGGAACTTGATCAGATACAAAACCTATTGGTTGAAGAGGGTAAAATGAAATACTGCATCCCGATCAGGAGCGCCCTATGGGAAGCAGTAATAAATTCAGGAAGATGGAAAAAATGGATTCAGCCTGGCGAGAATCCCGACGACTTTTATTCCATCCCGTACCACCGGCAGGAGTGGCTGATAAAAACAGGATGCCGATATATTTGGGAAGATCCGGCAATTGTTTCGGTAAGAAAACAGCTATATGATAATCTTTCTCATAATGGAATAGAAGCTTCAACAATAGTAGAATTGTCTATTGAAAGTGCCATGGATAAATATTTTTACAAATTTAACCTTGTCGGACTGAACTCACTTTTATAATTACTTTATCTTAGATTTCTGCGAACCATTAAATATGATTGATACGGGTGAAAAAATTGAGGTTATAGTAATCGGCGAACTTAACGTCGATATTATTCTTAATAATATGGTCTGCCTCCCACAGATCGGAAAAGAAATCATTGCAGAATACATGGAAGTGACCCTGGGCAGTTCTTCTGCAATTTTTGCAAGCAACCTGAGCGCTCTGGGAGCAAAGGTTGCCTTTATAGGGAAAATAGGTGAGGATAACTTTGCCAGAGTAGTCATCGAGTCCCTTAATGCAAGGAATGTTGACACAACCCATATAATAAGATCAGGCAGACTGAACACCGGTGCTACAGTAGTGCTTGTTTATGATCAGGACAGGGCCAATATAACTTACCCTGGAGCAATGTATGATCTCCGTCTGGCTGACATCGATTTTTCATTCCTTTCTAAAGCAAGCCACATGCATTTTGCAACCTGCTTCATGCAACCGGGCATCAAGGATGACCTGCCTGAATTATTCAGGTGTGCAAAGGAAGCAGGACTGACTACATCTCTGGATGCCCAGTGGGACCCGGAGGAAAAATGGGAGCTGCCTCTTGACAACCTTTTACCCCATGTCGACATATTTCTTCCTAACATGCAGGAATTTAGGTTTTTAACACGCAGTAATTCTCTGGAAGAGGGTATAGCGAAGATAGGACCAGTGGCGCATTTCGTAGTGGTCAAAAACGGAAGTGACGGAGCGTATGGATGGGACGGATCACAATGGTTTTATCAGCCGGCTTTTATTAACAACAATGTAGTTGATACTGTTGGAGCTGGCGACAGCTTTGATGCAGGATTTATCAGAGACTTCATCAGGGGAAAGCCCTTTCTGACATGCCTCGAAACCGGAGCGTTGGCAGGAGCCCTTAATACAACAATGGCAGGAGGTACAGGAGCTTTCAAGGATTCGGTAACAATAAAAAGGCGATCATTAGAAAAATTCAACCGTCCCCTGTGAGAGAATGAGACCTTCTAATTCCAATAAGAAAAAAAGAATTACTAAGAGTCCACAAGAACTCCTTAGTATTCATCAATCTGGTTAAATTATTTCCTTGTGAAATTAAAGGAAAAACTATATCAGCTCAAAAACGATAAAAAAGCGATTCTGGCCGCCAACTTTTACAACTTTGAAACACTGTCTGGGATCCTTCAGGCCTCAGCCAAGGTTGAAATACCGGTCATTCTTCAACTATCGGAAAGCTCAATAGAGTACCTCGGACTTAAGGTTGCTGTGTCAATGGCCAGATCAGCAATCAAAGAATACGGAGCAGAAGCATGGCTTCACCTTGATCATGGAAGTTCAGAACTTGTGGTTCGCAAATGCCTTGATGCCGGATTTGATTCTGTAATGATTGATGCAAGTGAAAAACAATTACAGGAAAACATAGAAATCAGCCGTAATGTTGTGGAAATAGCTTCAGGATACGATGCTTGTGTTGAGGCAGAACTCGGTTATGTGGCAAAGCTCGGACAAAGTCAGGATAATCTGGGATTTACCAGTCCGGATGATGCTTTGTATTTTGTGAAAAATACCGGAGTCCATTCTCTCGCAGTTTCAATTGGATCGGCACACGGTTTCTATAAAAAACCACCCAGACTCGAAATAGGACTTCTTGCCAAGATCAGCGAAATGGTGCCTGTACCCCTGGTTCTTCACGGTAGTTCAGGAATCCCTGATGAGATTCTCCGTGAAGCTATACGCAATGGTATCTGCAAAATCAACCTTGCAACAGAAATCAAAAACACCTTCATGATTGCCCTTAAGGAGATACTCGGAAATAACAATGAAATTGACCTGCGTAAGGTATTCCCTGGTGCTACAAGGGCAGTCATTGACCTTTTAATGAATAAATTGAAAACCATTGAAAATACATAGCCCAGAAACCCACATTATAAAGAATCACAAACAAGGATGATAAAATATGAATTCATTTGGGATCCAGATAAACCGCTTAGTTTTTACCAATATAATACTTCTTTCACATGAAAACTGAAATATTTAAATTCGCTGTATTATCAATGATAATATATGCCTGCACAGGAACGGAAAACATACCTGTGGAGATGGATAAGGATGCGGATGCAATACTCCTTAAGAATTACAGACCGGTTTCTCTTTACAAGGTTCCTGTTTCCCATATAAATAAAGCTGCCTTCCCGGCATTTGATGCTCACTCACACAACTATGCAACAAATAAGGAAGAACTCGAACAATGGATAAAAAACATGGATGATTGCGGAATAGAAAAGAGTGTCGTTCTAACTCAGGCTTCTGGAAAGATTTTTGATTCAATTTATAATCTCTATTCGGCACACAGTGGCAGGTTTCAGCTTTGGTGCGGCTTTGACTATACAGGTTATGACCAGCCGGGTTATGGGCCTGCTGCGGTCAAAGAACTTGAAAGATGCTACAAACTTGGAGCCAGGGGTGTTGGAGAAGAGGGGGATAAAGGCCTGGGGCTCTTTTTCAATGAACCAGTACAGGCCTGGGGAATGCATTTTGATGATCCCAGGATGAAACCACTGTTTGAAAAATGTGCGGAGCTCAAAATGCCCGTCAGCATTCATGTTGCAGATCCTATCTGGATGTATGAGAAATTGGACTCAACCAACGATGGACTGATGAATGCACAAACATGGAAAATTGATATGACAAAGCCGGGGATCATAGGATTTGATGCACTTATACAGACTCTTGAGAATGCGGTGAGAGATAATCCAAATACCATTTTCGTTGCCTGCCATTTCATCAATTTAAACCATGACCTTGAAAAACTTGGAAATCTTCTCGACAAATATCCAAATCTGTATGCAGATATTTCAGCACGGTTTGCTGAATCTGCAACTATCCCAAGAAACATGGCTGCTTTCTACGAAAAATATCAGGATAAGCTTTTATACGGTACTGATATGGGTTACGATACTTCTATGTACAGGATCACCTTCAGGGTTCTGGAATCATCTGACGAACACTTTTATGAGATTGACCAGTTCGGTTATCACTGGGCCCTTAACGGTTTCGGATTGTCAAAGGAAATTCTTAAAAAGATTTATTACGATAACGCCGCAAAACTGTTCAATAATTAAACCGAAAAGTCAATTCAACCATACAACTTTTCAACCATTAAACAATAGACCCATTAAATTTTTAATCAATATACTTTAACCTCAGGCTGTTGCTTACAACACTAATACTGCTCAGAGCCATAGCCGCACCTGCAATCATTGGATTCAGAAGAAACCCATTTAGCGGATAAAGAGCTCCTGCTGCAATAGGGATTCCTATAATATTATAGATAAAAGCCCAGAACAGGTTTTGCCTTATTGTCCTTACAGTTTTTCGGCTTAACCTGATTGCGGCAGGAATAGCCATCAGGTCACTGCCTATAATTGTCATTCCTGCAGCATCCATTGCAATATCCGATCCTTTTCCCATAGCTATGCTGACATCAGCTATGGCAAGAGCATGGCTGTCATTAATACCGTCACCGGCCATTCCGACAATTCTTCCTTCCCTCTGAAGAGAAGACACAAATTCAGCTTTGTCTGCGGGAAGCATTGATGCTTTCACATCCCTTATGCCGGTCATGTCCGCCACAGCCAATGCTGTTCTTTCATCATCTCCCGTAACCATGAAAACCTTAAGATCCATTTCGCGGAGTTTATGTATCGCCTCTGCTGAGTTTTTCTTGACCTTGTCGGCAACAGATAAAATTGCAATGACTTCCTTCTCATCAGCGAAAAAAATCACACTATTTGCCTTGCTTTCCCATTCCTGAATAACTTTCTCAAGCAACGAATCCACTTTTATCCCCTTTTCAGTAATTAGTCTCCGCCCACCAGCAAAATATAATTTACCATTGTGCCTGCCAGCTATCCCCATACCTATAATACTCTGTAAATCTGTTATGTCTACAGCTTTTACCTTACCCTCGAAATAACTGGCCACCGAATTTGCAAGCGGATGTTCTGAAAGTCTCTCCAGACTGAATAAGATTTCAGATCCCTGTGAACTGTCAGTTCCGGATCTCCATACCAGATCGACCACCGAAGGTTTACCCTCGGTAATGGTGCCGGTTTTGTCAAGAACAACAGAATCCATCCTGCAAGCCGATTCCAGAGATTCAGCATCTTTAATCAGAATATTGTTTTCAGCACCTTTTCCGATGCCCACCATAATGGCGGTTGGTGTTGCAAGCCCAAGGGCACATGGACATGCAATAACAAGTACCGTTACCATAGAAAGCACTCCCTGCACAAATCCGTTATTCCCACCCAGGGTCCACCAGATTAGAAATGTACCTACTGATATAACAACCACTACAGGAACGAATACTCCTGCTATCTTGTCAGCAAGTTTCTGGACAGGAGCCTTGCTACCCTGAGCTTCCTGAACAACTCTAATTATGCCGCTTAAAAGTGTCTCCGCACCTACTTTTTCTGCCATGAACCTGAAACTTCCAGTCTGATTTAAAGTGCCTGCAAACACCTTTAATCCAGGTTCTTTATGTACAGGTACTGGCTCACCGGTTATCATGCTTTCATCAACGTAACTCGAGCCTTCAGTAACAATTCCATCAACCGGGATCTTTTCTCCGGGCCTTACCACAAGCAAATCACCAGACTTAATTTTCGATATCAGGAACTCCCTTATCTCACCGTCGGGGAGAACTTTAAACACTGTTTTTGGCTGAAGCCCCATAAGCTTTTTTAAAGCCGATGAAGTGTTTGCTTTAGCCCTTTCCTCCAGAAGTTTGCCCAGTAAAACTAGTGCAATCACTACTCCTGATGCTTCAAAATAAACATGAGCATTAAGACCCTTGTTCTCCCAGAATTCCGGAATAAGTGTATTAAATACACTTAATAAATATGCTATCCCGGTGCTTAACGAAACAAGTGTATCCATACCGGGAGTTCGATGTCTTGTCTGTTTCAGGGCATTTATATAGAATCCCCGGCCTAACCAGATTACAATCGGTGTTGCCAAAGCCCACATGACATAGTTTGAATATGGGAAATTCATGAAAAACATGCTTATAATAATAAGCGGGACAGCAAATATTATTGCCATAATTGTTCTTCTCCTCATCCTGATATAGCTCTTCCTGCGTAAATTATCAAGCTCTTCGCCTGAAAAAGCTGATTCGTCAGTGATAAGATCGTATCCCATTGAAATTACCGCTTCCTTCAGATCCTGGGGATTGATCACAGTATCGTCAAATTCGATGGTTGCCAGCTGTGAAGCCAGATTTACTGAAGCACTTACGACTCCGGGCTGCTTGTTAAGTACCGATTCCACATTGGTAGAACATGAGGCGCATGACATCCCCGAAACAGGATAGTGTTTTACTATTGTATTGTTTACAATATTTGGTTGATAAGCCTCTTTCTTTCTCATAAAAGCAGAATCAACTTTCTAATAATAAGCAGAATCAGAATTTTACCAACTGAAAAAATAACAAATCGTTTACGTAAACACCTTTGTAAATCTTTTCACAGAAATATGCATTATTATAACAATTTATTTATCATAAAGTTTTTCTGGTTCAATTTATATTATGAATCCCTATAAGACAACATCTTACAAATAATTTATGCCAAATAGATTAAAAGATAATGTTTTTTTCATATTAAATAAGACGCTTGTCAAATTGTTACTGATGCTGGTCAAAACGATATTGCTTTTCGACTTATAAGGTTATATTTTGCATCGAATTCTTGCCGTGATTATGCTGATTCAGTTACAGGAAAAAGGGAAAAAATAATGATTAAATGTCAATAAACAATACTCCAGCAGTGAAACTAATGATGAAAAAAGCATTAATTCTATTAATAATAGTTGGTTCCTTTGAACAATATATCTGGGGGCAGGGGCAATCCAAGAACGTCCTTTTCATAGGGAACAGTTATTCTGAATATGTTCCTTGGCTGGTTGAAAATATTGCCTCATCAATGGGTGATAATCTTAATTATGGAAGTAGCATAATTACAGTTGGAGGATACTCATTATATCTGCATTCATCACAGCCAAGTACACTTTCACTGATCAGGCAGGGAGGATGGGATTTGGTGGTTTTACAGGATCATAGCAGGTATCCTTCTGAGCCCATTAATTTTGTTGAGGAGTATGTTTATCCATATGCCCAATATCTGGACGAGCAAATAAACATGTACAATCCAGGGGCTGAAACGATGTTTTACATGACCTGGGGAAGACGTGACGGAGACGCCGACAGATGTCCTGTAAACCCACCTGTATGCACGTATATCGGAATGGACGACCTGACCCGTGAGAGATATATGTATATGGCTGAAGTAAATCATGCAGTTATTTCTCCGGTAAGTGCGGTCTGGCGCTACATAAGGCAGAATCATCCCTCAATCGAGTTATATCAGTCTGACGGAAGCCATCCTTCTGACGCTGGTTTTTATGCTGCTGCCTGCTGTTTCTATACTGCTATTTTCAGAAGGGATCCACGATTGATAACTTATAATTATAATCTTAGTTCAGATAATGCTGATAAAATAAAAAATGCAGCAAAGCTAGTCGTGTTTGATAACCTTCTTACCTGGCACATTGGAGAATATGATCAGGACACCCAGGCACCAACTGTTCCCTCAGGATTGTCTGCAAGTAACATCACGCCTGCAAGCTTTACTCTGTCATGGAATGCTTCAACAGATAATATCGGTGTGACCGGCTATGATGTATACCGTAACGGGACTCTGGTAAACACCGTAACAACAACTTCAGTAAACATAACCGGATTAGCCGCTTCAACAACTTATTCCATGACAGTAAGGGCAAAAGACGCTGCCGGTAATATTTCTGATCCGAGTACGGCTTTAAACGTTACAACTTCTGTTCCTCCTGACACACAGCCACCAACTATCCCCACAGGTCTTACTGCAAACAATATAACGCAAACAAGTTTTACTTTAACATGGTTGGCTTCTACAGATAATGTGGCTGTAACTGGGTATGATGTTTACCGTAATGGAAATTTTTTAAGTACGGTGGCTGCAACTTCTTCAAACATTACAGGGCTGACTGCAGGGACAACCTATTCCATGACAGTAAGGGCAAAAGACGCTGCCGGTAACATTTCTGACCCAAGCATTGCATTAAACGTTACAACCACTTCTGCTCCCGACACACAGGCTCCCAGTATTCCGACTGGACTGTCTGCAAGTAATATTTCTCCAACAAGTTTCACACTAACATGGTCGGCTTCCACAGATAACGTTGCAGTAACGGGTTATGATGTTTACCGTAACGGAACACTTTTAAGTTCAGTTACATCCCCCTCTGCAACCATTGCAGAGCTTGCTCCTTCAACGACCTATTCCATGACAGTCAGTGCTAAAGATGCAGCAGGCAATATTTCAGGGCAAAGCACCCCTCTGAATGTCACAACCTCAGCTGCTCCTGACACACAACCTCCGAGTGCGCCAACAAATCTCTCAGCTATCGATATAGCAGCAACCAGCTTTACCTTAACATGGACAGCTTCCACCGACAATGTTGGCGTAACGGGATATGATGTATACCGGAACGGCACTCTGGTCAATTCAGTAACCTCCACCACGGCAAATATCAGTGGCCTGACCAGTGGAATAACTTACTCAATGACAGTCAGGGCAAAAGATGAAGCAGGGAACCTGTCTCCTTCAAGTTCTGCAATTAATGTTACTACTCTGGACAATCAAGCTCCTACTGTTCCTTCAAATCTAGCTGCAAGTAATATTACCCAAACAAGCTTTACTCTGACCTGGTCTGCCTCGACTGACAATGTGGGAGTCACAGGTTATGATATTTATCGAAACAGTTCTCTTTACACTTCCGTAACTGGCACATCTGTGAACATCACAGGTTTATCAGCTTCAACAACATACGCAATAACAGTCAGGGCAAAAGATGCCGCCGGCAATATATCTTCAGCAAGTAATGTGCTTAATGTAACAACCGCTAATCCTCCCGATACACAGGCACCGTCTGTTCCTACAGGTCTCTATGCAAGTAATATTTCTGAAACAAGTTTTACGCTTACGTGGTCTGCTTCGACTGATAATGTAGGAGTTACAGGCTATGATGTTTACCGTAATGGTGCATTCTTTTCAAGTGTAACTTCAAATTCAGCGAATATTAGTGGTCTCACAGCCTCAACTATTTACGCCATGACTGTCAGGGCTAAAGATGCTGCAGGAAATATTTCATCATCAAGCTCTGTTTTGAATGTCACAACTGCTGATTTACATTCACCCTCAACTCCTACAGGTCTATCAGCCACCAATATAACCGAAACAAGTTTCACTCTTTCGTGGTCGGCTTCCACAGATAATGTTGGCGTTTCGGGATACGATGTATATCGGGGAGGGACTCTTATTAATAGTACCACAGGAACTTCGTTAAACATTACTGGATTATCTCCGGGAACCAACTATTCTATGTCAGTAAGGGCGAAGGATGCAGCAGATAATATTTCTCCATCAAGTGTAGTGCTTCATGTGCTTACTGCTGATACGCATGCCCCTACCGTTCCTTCCGGTCTGGTTGCAAGCAATATTGCTGAAACAAGCTTCACACTTTCCTGGGCAGCATCCACTGATAACGCGGCAGTTACAGGATATGATGTTTACCGTAACGGAAATTTGTATACTACTGTTACTGGTACTTCTGCAAACATCTCTGGTTTAGCTCCGTCAACCACTTATTCCATGACTGTAAGGGCAAAAGACGCTGCAAACAATATTTCCGGACCAAGTTCATCATTAAGTGTGACTACGATTGATACTCATGCTCCAAGCGTTCCTTCAGGATTATCAGCAAATAACATAACAGAAACTAGTTTCACACTTACCTGGTCAGCCTCAACAGATAATGTAGGTGTTACAGGATACGATGTCTTTATTAACGGGACCCTTGAGAGTTCATTGTCAGCGACATCATTGAATGTCACGGGACTATCAGCCTGGACCAATTATTCAGTTACCGTCAGGGCAAAAGATGCCGCTGGCAATATATCAGGCAGCAGTTCGGTATTTAATGTAACAACTGCTGATATACACTCACCAACAGTGCCTTCAAATCTTACCTCAACCAGTATCACGGAAACAAGTTTTACTCTTTCATGGTCCGCTTCTTCTGACAACGTGAGAGTAACCCGCTATGAAGTATTTAGAAACGGAAGTCAGGTAACATCAGTTTCGAGTACCTCAGCAAACATAACAGGCCTTTCACCATCAACAACATATTCAATGACAGTCAGGGCAGCAGACGCTGCCGGTAATGTTTCGCCTGCCAGTACCGCCCTGAATGTTACAACAATTGATATACATCCTCCTTCTGTACCAGCCGGATTAACAGCTACAGGCATCACCGAAACAAGTTTTACCCTTTTATGGTCACCTTCGTCAGATAATGTCGGAGTTACCGGATATGATGTTTACTGTAACGGAATCTTGATTAATTCTTTGACAGGAACTTCTGCAAATATTACCGGGCTTACCTTCCTTACAAATTACAGTATGACGGTGCGGGCCAGAGATGCGGCTGGAAATATCTCGAATGCCAGTACAGCACTTGTGGTAAGAACACCTGATACGCATGCACCGTCTGTTCCAACCGGACTTGCTGCAACCAATATTACCGAAACAAGCTTCACACTTATCTGGTCAGCCTCAAGCGACAATGCAGGTGTTTCTGGATATGATGTTTATCGCAATGGAAATCTAATCACTACTGTCTCCGGCACCTCAGCAAATATTACCGGTCTGACTGCTGCATCTATTTATTCAATGACAGTAAGAGCAAGAGATGCATCCGGTAATCTTTCACCATTAAGTGAGGTGCTGAGGGTAAATACAAGCGATACCCATGCCCCTACAATACCAAACAATTTAAAAGCTTCTGATCTTACTGAAACAAGCTTTACTCTTACATGGGATCCATCAACAGATAATGTTGGAGTATCGAAATATGAGGTCTATTGCAATGATATCCTGCATGTAACCGTAACTACTCCCAGGGCAGATATTAATGGACTTACTGTATTCACAGTGTACAGTATAACTGTCAGAGCATTTGATGCAGCGGGTAATAGCTCCGCAATGAGTCAGAAGATAAATGTCAAAACTCCTGATATGCATTCGCCCACAACACCTCAAAATCTAATTGCAAAAAACATCTCAAAAGCAAGTTTTACTTTGTCATGGACACCCTCTTCCGATAATGTCAAAGTTTCAGGCTACCAGGTATATTCTAATGGATTAATAATAGCTACAGTGCAGGAGTCTTATTATTCATTCAGCAATCTTGATGACAAGGTAGAATATGAAATCAGAATAGTGGCAATTGATGAATCAGGAAATTCATCTGATCCCAGCGATCCCTTTAAAATAACCACATCTGATTATGATCCTTTAACAAAAGCCCAGTTAAGTTTAATCAAAATCTATCCTGTCCCGATCCGCGGCAATGAATTCTACATCGATCTCGGAAGAAAATATAATGGAGACCTTAAAGTTGAGATCTTTAATATGAACGGTGTAAAAATGTCCCACAATGAAATATTTTGCTCAGGTGAAATACTTACAATTCCCAATACTATCAGCAAGAATGGGCTCTATTTCCTGAGAATAGGTGATAATATAACCACTGTAACGCGCAGAATAGTAATCAACAGAGAATAAAATTCTAATAGATGCACATCAAATAGCCATATCCTTTAATCAAAAATTATCGATTCAATTGTTCCAGACAAATCCTTTCTTTAATTACTGGATTTAGAAAAAATAGTAATCTTACACAGTCAGGATAAACCTGGTATATTTCACAAAACAAATATTTTTGTGCAAATATCAATAGATTAAATAATTAAATACTCGGTATAAATTTCCATATATGATTCAGATTATCAGGGGTGATATTACCAAAATAAAAGCTGATGCTATTGTAAATGCAGCAAATTCATCGCTTATGGGAGGAGGAGGCGTGGACGGAGCAATACACAGAGCTGGAGGACCCTCTATTCTTGAGGAATGTAAAGATATCATTGCAAAAATCGGAAGTTGCCCTACAGGTCATGCAGTAATAACAGGAGCAGGAAAGCTAAAGTCAAAGCATGTGATACATACTGTTGGGCCGGTATGGTATGGCGGACACAGCAATGAGCATAAAATGCTTGCTCTATGCTACAGAAACTCACTGCAGGTGGCTGCTGAACATAATTGTAAAACAATCGCCTTCCCAAACATAAGTACAGGAGCTTACGGATTCCCTAAAAAAGAAGCAGCCAAAATTGCCTTCAAAACTGTCTCTGAATTTCTATTAAACACAGTAAAAATCAAAAAAGTCATATTTGTCTGCTTTGATGATGAAACCGAGTTCTGTCTGAAAAAACTTCAACAACAGAAAAATGTTTTAAAATAGCTCCTGCAAAAATTTATAATTCAAATCTCTTCTGATTATCACAGAAGAACAAAAATAAAGACACTGCCTGCTGGAATAAAGTTGACTTTGGTCTATACTTCCCTTAACTTTGATTAATTTCTACGAATCCTACGATCCGCAGTGCCAATAAGAAATAAATTGTCAATACAATAGTTTCCTATAATAATATCCTATCATCAAAAAAATGAAAAGACTGCTTTACTCCATTATTTTATTTCTGCTGACCATTTCATCAACAGCCCAGACAAGAAAGGATAAGACTGATCAAAGGCTTGCAGGAATTGACAACAGGTTACAGGTTCTGCTTTCTGACTGGAATGTCGCCGGATTTGCCGTTGCGGTGGTCGAAAAGAATAAAGTTATTTATGTTAAGGGATTTGGTTACCGCGACTATGAAAATAAAATCCCTGTTACGCCAAATACACTGTTTGCAATCGGATCATGCACCAAGGCATTCACTTCAGCCTTGCTTGGTCAGTTAAGAAATGAAAACCTTGTTGACTTTGACAAGAGTCCCCGAGTGTACCTTCCGGAGCTAAAATTCTATAACCAGGATCTTGATAACCTGGTGACTATCCGTGATATGATGTGCCACCGGACCGGTCTGCCAAGACATGATATGTCATGGTATATTTTCCCCTCCGATTCAAAGGATTCACTGATGAAACGTATCCGCTATATGGAGCCATCGACAGATGTTAGACAAAAATATCAATACAATAATTTCATGTTTATGCTTCAGGGACTTATTTCCGAGAAGATTACAGGTACAAGCTGGGAAGAGAATATTGAAAAGAGGTTCTTTAAACCGCTTGGTATGACCAATTCAGGTTTTTCAATCGAAGATTTAATAATTAAGAATGATGCTTCTCTGGGATACAAACTAAAAAAGGATGGCATTATTGAAAAAACAGATTACTACAGGATAAGAGGAATGAGCCCTGCAGGTAGCATCAACAGCAGTGTCAGCGATATGGCAAAATGGCTCATAACATGGATCAACAATGGCAAATATGAAGGAAAAGATATTTTGCCAGCAGCTTATATCTCTGAAGCCATCAGTTCACAGATGGTTGTCTCTTCCGGGCTGCCGCAGAAAAATTTCCCTGACAGGCATTTTGATAATTATGGCTTCGGATGGGGTCTCACTTCATACAAGGGCCATTATCTTGTTCAGCATGGCGGCAACATTGACGGATTCTCCGCTTTAACCTGTTTTTTTCCAACTGATAGTATTGGATTCGTGATCCTCGTTAACCAGGATGGTTCAACCATTCCCGGAATAGTAAGAAATATTATCGCTGACAGGATGCTTAAGCTGAAAGATTTTGACTGGAACAAACATTATCTGAGCGAAAGGGATAAAGCAAGAAAATCACAAAAAGAAGCAGAGGTTAAATCAGTTTCAGCCAGAATAGCTGGGACAGCTCCTTCTCATAAAATAAGGGAATTCGAAGGCAAATATTTAAATCCGGGTTATGGAACAATAACGATAACTACCAGGGATGATTCGATGTTTGTCACGGTACCACTTAAAAAATTCTGGCTCCGGCACTATCATTATGATGTTTTTCAACCCTATGAGATCACAAAGGAGGGAATTGACAGCACTATTACTGGTACAATACTTTTTAACTTCAGAACAAACAACGGAGGTGAACTGGAGAGTCTTTCAGCAAACCTTGAAGTTGGAATTAAGCCCATAGAATTTAAACGCATAGACGATGACTTCAAATTTGAAAAAGGAACTCTGGACAAGTATGTTGGGGAATATGCTATCGGTGAAATTGTATCCAGAATATACATTAAAAATGATAAGACCCTTTTTCTGTTCGTCCCAGGTCAACCGGAATATGAGCTTGCTCCTGCAGGCTACGACACTTTTAAACTTATAATAGTAGAGGGCTTCAAAATACAGTTTACAAAAGCAGACAATGGATCTATAAACGGATTGCTTTTCATTCAGCCCAATGGAACCTTCAGGGCCACAAGGAAGCAAGAATAATAAACTCTTAAATACTTGTGTCTTTTTACTTTTGTCTTTTATCTTATTTAAGTTACTTTTATATTGAAGTTTTTAAAACCACTACTCATTTCATTAAATATTCGAGACTATGTCACTTGCTGAAAAAATTGCCAGCGATCTGATTAATGCCATGAAAGGCAAAGATAAAGTGGCTCTTGAAGCCATCAGGGCTGCAAAAACAGCTTTTTTGCTTGCAAAGGCTGAAAAAGGACCAGATGCTTTACTTACCGATGAAGATGAATTGAAAATTGTACAGAAACTGGTAAAGCAAAGACGGGAATCTGCTTCCATCTATAAGGAGCAAAACAGGATGGATCTTTATGATAAGGAGGTTGCCGAAGCTGATGTACTTGAAAAATACCTCCCTGCCAGATTAAGCGATGATGAATTGAGCCGGATAATAAAGTCTATTATTGACCGGACAGGCGCAAAATCACCTGCCGATATGGGAAAAGTAATGAACACTGCAGTAAAAGAATTGGCAGGCAGAGCTGACGGCAGGGAAATTTCGGCCAAGGTTAAACAACTGCTTGGCCGGTGACAGGGTGATAAATTAATCTGTTTGACTGCAGAAAGTTTTAATTTATCAGCATAATCTGCAAGAGTTACTTTTATATCAAAGTATGTTTTATATCAAACTTCTCACACTTATGAAAAAAGCTTTTTTTCTAATTCCATTCCTGTTTGCTATAATAACAGCATCATCACAGGTACCCGACTTCTCAGGCAACTGGAAACTGAACACTGAAAAGAGCAAGCTCAATGCAGAGTTCAGCTTTGCCCCCATTGAACTTAAAATCACACATAAAGGCAACGATTTAAGCGTTGAGCGTCATTCTGAATTCCAGGGAGAATCCGTCACCATGACCGATAAATTTACTCTCGACGGTAAAGAATGTATTAATGCAGGGTTTATGGATACTCAGAAAAAGTCGAATGCTGCATGGTCTGAAGACAAAAAATCCCTGAAAATCACCAGCAAGATCGTAATGGACGATGGAAATGAAATAATTATAACAGAAATTTACAGAATGGACGGAAAGAATCTTGTGATTGATTCAAGTTCAACGTCCTCCTGGGGCGAAATGGCTGAAACACACGTCTACGAAAAAAATTAAAATACTTACCTTTTTTCTGACATCCAGTATGCTCCGGCAATACCGGATCATCTTTTACATATATTAATAGACTTTTTTGCATGGATCCCCATTCAGGCTTATAATAACATTTTCAGGTCATAATGAAATCAGACAATCCATTTTTATATTCTTTTGGATTTTTTATCGCCTTAGTTTTGCTGACTGGATGCAACGAGGGAAAAAAATACACGCGCGGTGTAGGAATTTATCCGGGCAATCCTGAGGAAGACTTCTCCCCTATACTGGTACCTGACAGGGACAATTATCGTAATTTGGCAAAGCTTCGACCCGCTTTTAATTCGTCAAGTTATGATTATAACCTTACAGCCCAGCTTGCAACCGATGGGATAATAGAAGATGGAATGCCCGATTACATTTCTGTATCGACAAGTAATGGGGTCTCTCCCAGAAACGAAAGGGAATGGCTTCTTGACGATAACAGTGTAACCGAAGTGAGCCTTGAAGGTCCGGAGGTATGGATCGAATTTCAAACAAACAGCGAAGCAGAACCCATAACAGCCGACATGATATCATTGAACGGATCAATGACGTACAGCGAAAAGAAACCCAAAGGATGGAAATTTATATGTCAGGGTTCTGACGACGGTGTAAACTGGAAGGAAATAGGAGAACTACGGGGTAATGGCCTCCCCGGTGAAGAAAGAGTTGATCCTTTTGCAGCAATGATGAGCCAGACTCGGAAAAAAGGAAGCCCGACGCGCAGGCGTTTCAACACGTTTTTAATGAGTCCTTACGGTTCTGATTCCACAGCCCCGAGGCCTTCATTCACATTCAGCTTCAGTCCACCTGCAAACCAGAGAATTTTTCATGCAGCCTTTACCTCTGAGAATCCGGTTGTATATCATTCCTACAGGATTTCACTCTCATCTCACTGCGCTGAAAAATGGTCGTTCAGCGATCTTGATTTCTTTCTCGGAGGAACCAGGTTGAAGGTTACTCCTTCACACAGCTTCAAAAGTGCATGGATGAGCGCCGGTAATAAAAGAGAATGGATCTGCGTCGATCTGGGATCAGCCAGCTCCTTCGACCGCATAAAACTGTTTTGGATCAACAAGGCTGAAAGCGGATCAGTCCAGGTCTCAAATGATAATGAGAACTGGAAAGATGTTGCTGCCCTTCCGGGATCAGCCAGTAAGATTGATGACATACCTGTAGAAAGCGGCAAGGGGCGTTATGTAAGGGTTCTGATGGAAAAACCCTTTTCCGGCAAAAATTATGTTTTAAGCGAACTGGAAGTATATGGTACCGGAGGAATGGTTACACGACCAAAAGCACCATTGCAGCCGGACAAAGACCGCCTGCTCCTTAGCGGTGGAAACTGGAAAATTCAGAGAGCTTCTGAAGTATCAGCAACTGGAGATGTTATTTCATCCGTGGGATTCAATTGCGAAGGCTGGGTCGATGCAACAGTACCTGCAACTGTACTGGTAAGCTACAGGAATGCAGGTGCAATACCCGATCCTGATTTTGGAAATAACCAGCTGCTGATTTCGGAATCATTTTTTAATTCTGATTTCTGGTACAGGAAGGAATTTGATGTCCCCCATGATTACAAAGGGAAGCGGATATTTCTGAATTTCGACGGGATAAACTGGAAAGCCGAAGTATTTGTCAATGGATACAAAGCCGGAAGAATAGACGGAACATTTATCCGCGGCAGGTTTGACATAACAAGCATGATCGGTCCGAATGCGACCAACACCATGGCCGTACTTATTCACAAGAATGAAAACATTGGTGTTGTAAAGGAACAGACAGTTCTGAGTGCCGACAAAAATGGCGGGGTACTTGGAGCTGACAATCCAACCTTTCACGCATCAATAGGATGGGATTGGATCCCAACAATCAGAGGGAGGAATATAGGGATATGGAATGATGTTTTTCTGACGGCATCGGGAGATGTTTCAATAATTGATCCCTTTATCCTTACAGATATTCCTCTTCCCGACACTTCAAGAGCTGATCTCTTTATCGAAGCCACTCTCAGGAACCAAAGCGAAAAAGAAACAAAAGGAACTTTGTCAGGAAAATATGGAGAGATCTCATTCGAAACTGATGTAATACTTGGACCATCGGAGACAAAGCTTGTAAAGCTGAATCCATCATCCCATCCCTCGCTTAGAATTGAAAATCCAAGGTTGTGGTGGCCAAAAGGCTACGGGAATCCATTCCTGTACGATGTTGAACTGTCTTTCACCACGGAGGACGGTGATTTGTCGGACCGTACATGTTTCAAATCAGGTATCCGGGAGATGAACTTTACCGAGAAATATCAGATCCTCAATCTGTACATTAACGGAAGGCGTTTCATAGGGCGCGGGGGCAACTGGGGCTTTCCCGAATCCAATTTAAGGTACCGGGAAAGGGAATACGACGCAGCAGTTGCTTACCATGCCGATATGAACTTTACTATGATCAGGAACTGGGTTGGACAAACGGGCGATGATAAATTCTTTGAAGCTTGCGACAGGCATGGGATAATGGTATGGCAGGACTTCTGGCTTGCCAATCCTGCTGACGGCCCTGACCCGTCAGATCCAGGTATGTTCATGAGCAATGCAACTGATCTGGTTAAAAGGATCCGGAATCATCCGTCTGTCGGACTCTATTGCGGACGCAATGAAGGCGATCCCCCTGTAGTTTTGGATACTGCTCTGAGAGCCATGATCCGAAGGATCCATCCCGGACTGCATTACATTTCCAACTCTGCAATGGGCGTTGTAAGTGGAGGTGGCCCGTACAGGGCACTCCCAGTAAGAGACTATTTCCTTCTGTATGGCTTCCACAAGTTCCACAGCGAAAGAGGAATGCCCAATGTGATGACCTGGGAAAGCCTAAGGCAGACCCTGCCTGAAAATGCTTTATGGCCTCAGAACAGCTTGTGGGGCATGCACGACTACTGCCTCGAAAGTGCCCAGAGTGCAGCAACATTCAACCAGATGGTTGAAAAGGGATTTGGCCAGGTAAATGACGCAAAGAAATTCACTGAACTTGCACAGTGGATAAACTATGACGGGTACAGGGGAATGTTCGAGGGTAGAAGCATGTACAGACAGGGATTGCTCCTTTGGATGAGCCATCCGGCCTGGCCTTCGATGGTATGGCAAACCTATGATTATTTCCTAGAACCAGGAGCAGCATATTTCGGATGCAAAAAAGCTTCAGAACCCATCCATATTCAATGGAACCCTGTTTTCAACGACATTGAGGTGGTAAATTATAATGCAGGAAACAGGACAGGTCTGACAGCCAAAGCCATAATCATGAATATGGACGGATCAGTACAATGGCATAAGGGAACCACAATAACCTGCAGTGAAGATTCAACAGTTACATGTTTCAGGCTTGTATTCCCGGAGAGTATTTCGCCGGTTCATTTCATTAAGCTGTCACTTGCCGAAGGAGACAGTATTATCTCAGAGAATTTTTACTGGCGCGGAAAAGAGGAAGGAAATTACAAAGATCTCAACAAATTACCAATTATTGATCTGGAGAAGTCAACTCAGGTAAAAAAATCAGGTGACACCTGGAAACTGATGACTACTCTTAAAAATAAGACATCGTATCCTGCACTTATGGTGAGACTGAAAGTTGTTGGAAACCGTAGCGGCGAACGTATCCTTCCGGTTTTTTATAGTGACAATTACATATCCCTGATGCCTGACGAGGAAAAATTGATCACTATAAGGCTTAAGGATGAAGACACCAGGGGTGAAAAACCTTCAGTCAAAATTTCGGGTTTTAATCTGAATTGAGATTTATAATGTTTATTTGCCAAATTTCATTTAATTCAGAATCTTTTGAAACATTAGAAATAATCGCTTAAAAATCATTTAATTTACAGCCAATTAATCAAAACTTTATAAAGATGGCCAGATTGTTTAAACCATTATTTATTTTATGCTTGCTGATGATTCCTGCATTTGCCTGTTCTCCCGGAAAACGGGAAAATGTTGACTTGAAAAAAGTTGCCCAGGAAATGGAGGCCCTTCTCATGAAAAACATGATGCCTGTCTGGTACCTAAGGGTAATTGACAAAGAGTATGGTGGGTACCTCAGCAATTTCAACTACAAATGGGAAATGACAGGTAATCAGAATAAAATGATAGTTACCCAGGGAAGACACCTCTGGATGTGTTCTAAGATGAGCGCCTTTACAAAGGATCAAGTCTATCTGGAGTATGCCAGGCATGGTTTCCTTTTCCTCAGGGATTTCATGTGGGATAAGGAATTTGGAGGATTCTTCAATCTTGTTACCCGTGAAGGAAGACCCATAGGCGAAAACGAAGGGCAGATAGCTAAGAATGCCTATGGAAATGCATTTGGCATTTACGGTCTTGCGGCATACTACAAGGAAAGCAAAGATGAGGAAGCACTCGATCTGGCAAAAAAAGCCTTCGCATGGCTGGAAAAAGGAAGCCACGATCCGGTTTATGGCGGATACTTCCAGTTCCTAAACCAGGACGGATCACCTGTGAAATCTGGTGTGAGAGGAATACCCCCCAAGGATCAGAACAGCTCCATCCACCTTATGGAAGCACTGACCGAGCTATACCATGTATGGCCCGATGAACTGTTACGCGAACGCCTCAATGAGATGTTTCTCCTGATACGCGACGTACTGGTAAAGGATAAAGGGTATCTTCAACTCTATGTTAATGAGGACCTTAGCCCGGTTTCATATCAGGACTCAGCAAAAGAGGTTCACCAGAAGAGTTATTTCCTCGACCACATGTCCTTCGGTCATGACGTGGAAACTGCTTATCTTCTAATGGAAGCTGCAGAAGCGCTTGGACTGAGTGAGGATAAAAAAACAATGGAAGTGGGGAAAAGAATGGTTGATAATGCAATGGTAAACGGATGGGATAACTCAAGCGCAGGTGTCTATGATGCCGGCTACCGGTATAAAAATGAACAATCAGTTACAATCCTGAGAGATACAAAGAACTGGTGGGCTCAGTCGGAAACCCTTAATACCCTGCTGATTATGTCGGAATTATATCCCAACGATCCGCTGAACTACCGGAAACGCTTCTTCGACCAGTGGAAATTCATAAAGGACTATCTTATCGACTGGGAATACGGAGACTGGTATTCGGGGTCTCTCGATAAGGAACCGCATGCCAGGGAAGGAACCAAGTCGAACATATGGAAAGGCAACTATCACACAGGCCGAACCCTTATGAACTGTATAACCAGAATTAATGCAATGACCAGCAAAAAATAATCAGGCGCAGCAATTTTGGATTGCGGATTTCGGAATTCGGATTTGCAAATCCACAACCGAGCATTTAGGCGAGCTCGGCGAAGCCAATCCGAAATCCGAATTCCTAAATCTTCGAATGTCAGATAGATATTCTTACTACAGCAATTCAGTACTTAAGCAACTAACAATTCAATATATTACATTATGGTTTCACACGAAATAGATTACAGGATTTTTGGTGAGGACATTCAGTTCGTCGAGATTGAACTTGATCCTGGAGAAACCGTTATTGCTGAAGCCGGGGCAATGGTTTATATGGAACAGGAAATCAGGTATGAAGTAAAAATGGGAGACGGTTCTTCTCCGGGTCAGGACCTGATTGGAAAGCTCCTGTCTGCCGGTTCGAGGCTCATCACAGGGGAATCTCTTTTCCTTACCCATTTCACAAACAGGGGCAGCGGCAAAAACCGTGTTGCCTTTTCAGCCCCTTATCCTGGAACAATTATACCCGTTGATCTGAAACAGGTAAGAAATAATCTGATTGTACAAAAAGACGGATTCCTTTGTGCGGCAATGGGTACCAAGCTTTCCGTCACTCTGAACCGGAAGATAGGATCAGGGTTGCTCGGAGGCGAAGGATTTATCCTGCAAAAGCTTGAAGGCGACGGCAAGGCTTTCCTTCATGCAGGAGGTACCGTAATAGAAAAGCAGCTTAACAACGAGACTTTGCGCATAGATACAGGTTGCATTGTTGCCTATGAACCTGCTCTTGACTTTGACATAGAAACTACCGGAAGCCTGAGGTCTATGGTTTTCGGAGGAGAAGGACTCTTTCTTGCAACCATAAGGGGAACTGGGAAAGTATGGCTGCAGTCGATGCCCATCCGGAAGCTTATAAGAGCCCTGTCCCCTTCTGGCGGGAACAGAAGCAAGGAAGCGGGGTCAATCCTCGGGAACCTCTTCGAAAGATAAAAGGTTAGTCTGATCCCCCTAATGGACTAATAATTTATTTCTGGATAAGGAATTTTTATAATATTCCAGTGAGGCGATCTATGTTTTTCTCATTTTGAGAAAAATAGTTGGTCATATTTTTCTGAAAATAGGTAATCCTAAAAATAAAACAGGCTATTTATAAGCATATTACAAATTCATGAAGTAGCTCTTTGCAAAATTGGCACATATTTGGAAGCTGCATAATAATCTAATTAACGGCAGTAAAATGAAACAAAAAATTAATGTGCTTGTCATCGAGGATGATGAATATTATAATAACCTGCTTTCAAACGCCATTCAGCAGAGCGTCAATCCCTTTCTGATGAATGGTAAATACCAGCTGGTGCTTCGCTCCTTCACGAATACCGCCGAATTTATAAGAAAAATCAAATCAGGTGAGCTCAGATGCGACAACTCCGCTGTTTTCATGGACTATTATCTTGGAGAAGGGATCAATGCTTCTCATGTCATAAAACTGATGACCGAACTTACCGGTGATTCAATGGTGGTACTTCTTTCCCAATCAAAATCGGTAAGAGAGAAAATCAAACAGGTTCCACATGACTATTTTGTTGTTAAAGACAGGTTTGCACCTGCCCTTTGCAGCCTATACATGCAGCAATACCTTGAAAATAAATATTCTGTATCTTTGGATGCATGACGGGACAGTTCAAGAAATACCTGAAAAGGAATTCCATCCAGCTCAAGATCGGATTGTTGATGATTACTGCGGTTATCCTCCTATTCGCAACTTCATTTCTGCTGTACCGTAACCTTTCTTCAATAGTATCATCAATCCGTATCGATGTCAACCCCGAATTAAGGCTGCTGAGCATACGCGATATATCTATGGACCTCGGGAAAGCAGGTAACAGTGTAAGGATCTATACAATCACGAAGGATCCTGCTGATATCAAACCTTATTATGAGATAATTTCCAACATTGATGAAAAGGTCAGCAGGTTCAGGGATGAATGCAGGAATGACTCTTCCCTCCTAATCCAGGCAGATACGATCAGCAGGCTTATTGCAGACAATATTTATATCTGGAATGAACTTCTGATCCTGTATAAAGACAACAGGGTCATTGATTATCTCACTAAGCTTTCTGATGAATTGAATACTGCAGCAACGGCTGCTGAGCAGAAAAGGGGAATTCTGAAAAGGGTTTTCAGCCGCAATCCCCAAAAAACCACTGAAGAAAAAAATATAGTTGAGGATATAAATGAAGTTGTCAGGCAGACTACCACGACCCGTGAGGAGCTCATTGAGCAGGAATCGCAGCTTGCTGTCAACAGCAGCATTCTTAATGCAAAATTCTATGACCTCATCACCAAAATGGAAAATGAGGTTTTTGAACAGATCAGGGCAAAGGGAGATAAAGCCGACCAGATAGCGGCAAAAACATACCGGCTGCTTGTTATGCTGTCTATATCGGGAGGACTCCTTGCAATCCTTGTTTTATTTATCATAATACGCTATGCAAGGAATGCCTATGCTTACCAGGTCGCTCTTGAAAAGTCGAAGGATGAAGCTGAAAGACTCTCAAGAACCAGGGAGCTTTTTATGGCTAACATGAGCCATGAGATAAGGACACCGGTTACAGCTATTTCCGGATTTACCGAGCAGTTGCTCCATGAACCGCTTAATGAAAACATAACTGGTTCGCTAAGGATAATCAAATCATCTTCTGACCATCTTCTGAGGATCATAGATGATATACTCGACTTCTCAAAATTGCAGAACAATAAACTTAAGCTTGAAAAAGCACACTTCAGCATAGGACGGTTGATTGATGAGGTTTATGCCCTTTTTGAAAAACAAGCCCTTGTCAACAACACCGTTCTCACCCGCTCTTTAAGTCAGGAAACCCCGCCAATTCTTCTTGGAGATCCATTCAGGCTTAAACAGATCATGATAAACCTCGTAAGCAATTCAGTCAAATTCACAAGAAACGGAACTGTGCATTTCTCGGTCAGCAGTATCAGCAAAAAGGATGACGAAATTGATCTGATAATGGAATTTACCGACACCGGTATCGGAATTGATGAATCAAAGATAGATATCATCTTTGATGATTTCACTCAGGCTGAAATGAGTACAACCCGCAAATACGGAGGCACGGGACTCGGATTGTCAATAGTAAAAAGACTTGTTGAACTGCATCAGGGAACTATAGACTTTAGAAGCAGGAAGAATCAGGGTACAAAAATCATCTGCCGCCTGCCTTATCTGAAAAGCGATGAAAAGGAGCTGACAATGGAAATGCAGTCTGATATTTCACTTCCTGATCCCATTCTTAGAATGAAATTCCTTATAGTGGACGATGAAGAATATAACAGGCTCCTTTTCAAAAAAATTCTCGACAGGTGGAAGATCAGATTCACTGAATCAATAAGTGGTGTGGAAGCACTTGAATTGCTTAAGGAGGAAAAATTCGACCTGCTTTTCATGGATATGAGGATGCCGGGAATCGATGGTTTCAAAACTGCCCGTTTCATAAGAGATGAAATGAATATTAAGGAATCTGACATGCCTATAGTGATTGTCTCGGCAGCTCCATTGAGTGATGAGTGGGAGAAGTACAGGAAGGCAGGCATAAATGCTTTTCTTCAGAAACCTTTTACTGAAGAAAAGCTCCTTACAACCATCCTCAATGTCATGGGTAATTATGCACGAATTAACTTAAGCAGAGAAGATGAAACGCCAGGGGAGAAAATTGACGGACCTGAAAAAATAAACCTTAAAAATCTGATACACATAGCCGGAGGTGATGAACAATTTGTTAATCAAATGCTTGATTCATTTATAACATCATCTGAAAAGCTTCTGGATGAAATCCAGGATGCGGTAAGGGAGAAAAATTGGGGATCCGTTTCGGATTTTTCCCACAAAATGATCCCGGCCTGCCGTCATATCGGCGCCATGGACCTTTGTAAACTCCTGTCGGATATCGAAAAGTCAGCAAGAAAAAATAATCCGTCCGGTTCCCTGGAAACCATGGTAACAAAAGCAACGGAAGAATTCATAGTAGTCAGGAAACTTTTAAATGATCATTTAGAGAAATTGAAGTGAAATTCCGGAGATCCTTCGATTTTTTTCGTATTTTTCAGTCTGCCAGGTCCACATTATATCCATCAGCTTTATGAACGAAAAACCGGTCAGGATTTTTGTTGTCGAGGACAATGAATGGTATAACAAACTGCTTGTTTATACTTTATCGCTTAATCCCGATTATGAGGTAAAAAGTTTCTTCAATGCCCGTGATTTCCTGAACTGTCTTAATGAATCTCCCGACATAGTGACACTCGATTACAGGCTGCCCGATATCACAGGCCTTGATGTCCTGAAGAGGATCAGACAGGAGAACAATGACATACAGGTAATCCTGATCTCGGAACAGGAAGATATCGATATGGTGGTCACCCTTCTGAAAATGGGTGCCTATGATTACATTACCAAATCGAATGATATAAAGGAACGCCTTCTCAATACTGTTCAGAATATAAGAAACGACCTTGGCCTTAAGAAAGAAATCCGCACCTTGAGAAAGGAAGTTCAGAAAAAATATGATTTCCGCCAGGGTATACTGGGGGAAAGCCCTGCCATAAAAAGTGTTTATGAGCTTATTGAAAAGGCTGTAAGCACCAATATCACGGTTATTATCTCAGGAGAAACCGGAACTGGTAAAGAACTGGTCGCAAAAGCAATACATTATAATTCCAACAGGAAAGATAAATCATTCGTAGCCGTAAATGTCCCTGCAATCCCCTCTGAGCTCATAGAAAGCGAACTATTCGGGCATGAAAAAGGGGCATTCACCGGTGCTGCTTTCCGGCGAATTGGAAGGTTCGAGGAAGCCGATGGGGGTACACTATTCCTTGATGAGATCGGAGAAATGGAACTGAACCTGCAGTCAAAACTTTTGAGAGTATTGCAGGAGAAGGAAATAGTAAGAATAGGCAATAATAAGCCTGTAAAGACCGATTGCAGGATAATTGCAGCCACAAATAAGAATCTGAAGGAAGAAGTGAAAAAAGGCAACTTCCGCGAAGATCTTTATTACAGGCTTCTGGGTCTGCCGATCGAAATACCTCCTTTGCGCGAGCGGGGTAATGATATACTCATCCTGGCAAGGCATTTCATGGATAACTTCTGCAATGAAAACAATATACCTTCAAAAAGACTCTCGGCCAATGCACAGAAAAAACTAATGGCATACTCATTCCCCGGAAATGTCAGAGAACTGAAATCACTTGTTGAACTGGCAGTCACACTATCTGGTCAGGAAGAAATCACAGCCGATGATTTCAATATAGATTCTGGTGAATCAATTACAACCATTACAGGCCTGGATCTTACTCTCCGTGAATATGAGATGAAGATCCTGAAAGCCACCCTACATAAATGCAATAACGATATAAGCCTTGCTGCAAGAAAGCTTGATATAGGTATTTCAACCATCTACAGAATGCTGAAACAGGAAAAGGAATCCGGCATTTAATCTGTACTGTATCCTCTCAAAATGAGAATTATATTCCCGGAAAGAGAAATCAACCAAAGTCGCTTCTTCCTTTAACCTCCTTATATTGTGCTTATTACGCTTTTATGCCTCTGTCGGCTTGCGATTTGCATATGTATCACGATTACAAAAATCAAAAAATGAAAATAATTTTTAGAGGACTGTTACCATTTAACAGAATATAAAAACATGAAGGAAAAGGTTGTGGTAAATGTATTTTTAATTGCTTTTTTATCATACGTGAGCTTCGTACCCGCCTTTGTGATCCTTCACATGGTTAAGTGAATAACATATAACCTCCGTGAGCTTAAAAAACTTAGATACAACCTTTTATTATTAGTGACTAATATCAAATCAATTAAAATAAGGAGGAACAAAAAATGGAAACACAGGAAAACAAAACAGGGAATGATCTCAACCAGACCAGTGAAAACGTGGTACTGACGAATAAACTAAGAAATGCCAGAAGAGAGGGAATCACCAGAGGAGTCCTCATATCAGGATTGATAGGCCTTATTCTAATCCTGGGAATTGGCCTGCTGCTTTATTCAGTCTATAAGCGTGATCATAACAACCAGCTGGCGCTTATGGAGAATCAAAAGCTGTTGTTTACCGAACAGCTTATCGAACGTGACTCAATGATAAACGACTGGCTCACAACCTTCGACGAAATCGAAAGGAACCTGAATGCTATTAAGCAAAAAGAGAAAATAATTAACATGCAGACTTCCGATTCAGAATTTCCGAAGGGAAAGAAAGAGCAGGTACTTGAGGACATTAAATACATAAACACACTTATTGACGAAAACAAGAAGAAAATTGCCTATCTGAACTCGCAGCTTAAGAAATCTGGTAACACTATTACCGGTTTGCAGGCCAGGATCACCGAACTTGAGGCATCAATGCAACAATATGAAACAGCAATAACCGAACTGAAGGCAACACTGACCAAAAAGGATTTCGAGATCGAGCAGCTCAATACCCGGATGTTCGCGCTTAAGGACACCCTGATTTTCAAAGATGAAACAATTAACAATCAGACTGATAAGCTGAACCAGGCATTTCTTGCAACAGGTACATATAAAGATCTCCGTGATAGGGGTCTTGTCTCAAAGGAGGGAGGATTTCTTGGGATAGGAAGAAAAGAATCGCTTAAGGAAGATTTCCCCGACAGCCTTTTCGAAATGATTGACGTAACCGAAACAAAGACCATTCCTGTAAACTCAAGAAAAGCCAAACTCATAACCGAGCATCCTACAAATTCATATCAGCTGGTCCGTGAAAACGAAAATACCATAGCTTATATTGAAATAAAGGATCCCTCAGAATTCTGGAAGATATCAAAATACGCAGTGGTCGAAATAGCAAAATAGAGTTTTAACCGGAAACCAGGGATCGACTTAAAATTAAGAATCGGATTTATCGCGCAATTACTTTTTGAAGTGGTATTTAGATTTCACAGATTAACAGGGACCTAACCAGGTTAATCTGTGATTTCTTTTTCTATCTCGGTGTAAATAAAATTATTGAAATTGGTGAAATGAAATAATATTGTCATGGATCCATTCTCAGGATTTATGCTCTTCCATAATCCTCAGGATTTCCTTCCTCCTTGCAACAAGGTCAGTCAGCTCAATCACCATGAAAGGATTGACTTTCTCAGCCATGGGAATTACATATTTCTCCGTCTGATCAAGGTAGTCTGCAATATTCTGGTTGGAATGTGTATCACGGTGCAGATCGGTAAGATTGCTGATCCTGTCTGCACATTTAAGCAGCATTGCATTTCTTGATCCGTAGTTCAGGATCCTCTCCAGATATTCGCTCTTCGTTTCGTCTCTTTGTTTTGTCACTTCCAGCACCAGGTCAACCACCTCGTTGCTGTCTTCGTCAATGTTTCTGATCTCTTCTATCTGAGTTTCGGGAATATCTTCAAGCAGGTCATGCAGCAGTGAAGCCTTAAGCAGTATACTGTCGCTGAAAAGCTTATAATCGATAAGTATCCCAAGGGTACTGAAACTGTGACGGAACTGGTTACCTCCAACCAGTCGTCTGACCTTTATCAGTACCATGGCTTTAAGAATATAGGGAGCAAGAACAAGGTTCTTCAAAGTTTCCAGGTCGGTCATGCAAGAATATATCCGTAAAATACAAAAATAACATGTTATGCCTTACATTGTTATTGGCGTGCCACGGATGTTAGGCACAATTAATTAACAAGGTCAAAAGACAAAGACCTATGTCTCTCATAATCTGTAACTTAAAATCCCCAATATTAGTTTGGCATGCCTTTTGAATATTCTAATTGTGAAGAGACAGTTCTTCTAACACTTAAGAAAATGAAAAAGTCAGTTATCACATCGGTCCTCGCACTCCTGCTCTCAGGAGGTAGCGCAATCATGGCAGGCGAATGGCCTAAGGAATACATAGGTCTTCCCGGAGACAACCTCAATCTCTACGCCGTGATGAATCTCTTTCAGGAATCTGAGACTCTCGAGGGATTCGAAAGAAGCCTGAATGATGAAAAAAGCAGGATTAACAACCTTGACCTTAACGGTGACAACCAGGTTGACTACATAACTGTTTCCGACTATGTCGACGGAGATGTTCACAACATAGTGTTGAGGGTAGCCCTGAACCGCAGCGAAACACAGGATGTTGCTGTATTTACTGTACAGAAACTGCGCGACGGATCGGTGCAGATACAGCTTGTTGGTGATGAGGTCCTGTATGGAAGGAATTACATAATTGAGCCCATATACGCTGAAACCCCCAATCCCGGCTACACCGGAACCAGGTACTCCGGTACCGCTGTCAGGGTTGTCACCCCAACATACTATGATATCGCCGGCTGGCCGGTAGTGATCTATATTTACAGAGCCGACTACTCCGTTTGGCGCTCATCCTGGTACTGGGGTTACTGGCCCGCCTGGTGGTACGGATGGACTCCCTGGTACTGGCACAGCTACTACGGATACCATTATAACTGGTTCCCTGTTTACTACGCACATTACCATCACTGCGACCATCATCGCTATCTGAGATACAACGACTTTTACCATAACGGTATCCGTCATCATTCTCACTACGTTGCCGCAAGAATTGAGGAAGGCCGCTACAGGACGACCTATAGCAGGCCTGAAACGAGAAAAGATGGTGAAGCATATTACGCTCAGGTAACTGCAGGTCAGAATAGCAGGACCAGACCCGTTTCAACAGCTGATAATATGAACAGAAGGTCATCTTCCACACAGACTGCCGGCCGTCAGGTTCCTGAGTACAATAATTCAGGTACCACAAGAAGATCAGGCAGCGAAGTAAATGCAATTACCCGTACCGATGACGGGTCTCCAGTGAATTACGGAACGGCAGGCAGAAGGACCTCAACTGTCACCGGCACAAGGACTTCAGATCAGGCTCAGGTCCAGAATCGCGAAGTATCAAGGAGAAGTTCATCTGAAGTAACCGGAAGAACCACAACCGAGACTCCGGCAGGGCGGAACAGCTACTCCACAGCCTCCCGCAGGGAAAGCGCATCAGCCTCTTCAGCAAATACTTCTTCCAGGACTACAGCTCAAAGGTCAGGTTCTTCCTATTCTGGCAACCAACTGGCAACCAACTCCGGAAGCCAGAACCAGGTGAGCAGAAGAAGCAATAGCACAACCTCGTATAATAACGGTGGTGTGACTCAGAGATCAGCAAGCTCAGGAGAAACTGTAAGAAGCCAGACTTCAAGAAGGTAAACAGAAATAACAATACAAGGACACAGTACCTTAGATAACAGATAAAACAGTTAAAAATAGATTAGTAACCGGGCGCTGGGCATCAAAATACTCAGCGCTCTTCTTTTGCATTTTCAGGCTCACCGAGCCGGCTCCCACACTTCTTGCAAAATACCGCATCGTCGTCGTGATTGTCAAACATGCACTGATCGCAAACCTGGGTGTTGGTACGAGCAGGCATTTTCATCATTTCTGATGTCACTATACCTGTTGGTACAGCTATAATTGCATACCCCATTATCATGATTATGCTTGCCAAAAAACGCCCCAATCCTGTAACAGGAGAAATATCTCCATAACCAACGGTTGTAAGCGTGACAACAGCCCAGTAGATACTTTCAGGGATGCTTGTAAAACCATTCTCCTCTCCTTCAACAAGATACATTAACGTGCCAAATATCGTAACAAGTGTCAGAATGAAAGAAACGAAAATAAAAATCTTTTCCCTGCTGCGATAAATGGCGATTAAAATTGTACGCCCAGCCTGTGTATACCTGCTTAATTTGAAGATCCTGAAAATTCTTAATATCCTTATCCCTCTTATAACAATAAGATTTTGTCCTCCAGAGAATAAAAAGAAAGCAAAACCAGGCAGGATGGCCAGCAGGTCGATTATTCCGTAAAGACTGAAAATATATTTCCAGGGATTTTTAACTACATATATCCTTAATATGTATTCAATTGTAAAGATCAGGGTGATCACCCATTCAGCGATACGAAGTGGATGAGCATACCTCCTATGCATTGGAGCAATGCTGTCGATCAATACCATGAAGATGCTCGCAAGGATCAGAAATATAATGCACAGATCAAATATTTTACCTGCCCGGGTATCAGCTTCGAATATAATCTCATACAATCTCTTCTTATTGATTCTCATCACAGAAAGAATTTTGGTCAAACCAAATTTAGTTAAAAGATCAGGAATAAAAATCTATATTTGTCATCAACCCCTATCCTATGCTAACGCATGATCACTATCAGGGGAATTATTGCAGGATTGTATTTCTGAATTTTAACTTCTGAGGCATGAACAAGGAAATCACAGTACGCAATCTGTACGAATGGTGTAGTATACCTTATGAAAAACTGGAAAATAATCCGGCATGCAGGATCCCTTTCAGGTTGGTCAGGGATTCAGATGAGATGGGCATCCTGATGGCCAGGGAACTGGTTGAAGAGATCAAATCAAACAATCGGTCGGACAAACCAACACGAGCCATTATCCCCTGCGGGCCTTCATGCTGGTACAAACCATTCACTGACATTGTAAATACGGAAAGGATAGACCTCAGTAAACTCGTTGTATTTCATATGGATGAATGTCTCGACTGGCAGGGAAGGGAATTGCCAAGGGGTCATCCTTACAGTTTCAGGGGATTTATGGAAAAACATTTCTATGATCCTGTCAATCCGTCTCTGTCGGTACCGGAAAAGAACCGTATATGGCTTAACGGATTTAATATCCCTGAAGTGAGTGAAAGGATATCAGAAGCTCCGATAGATATTACTTATGGAGGATGGGGCCAGGATGGCCATGTTGCCTATAACCAGGCACGCAGACATATTTACCACAAACCAACCATAGATGAACTGAGAAATTCCACGATAAGAATCCAGGAAAACAATTCTGACACGATTATCGCTCTTGCTCAACGCACATTCGGATCCGCATGGCAGTTCGTTCCTCCAATGTCGGTTACCCTTGGAATGAAGGAGTGCCTCTCGGCAAAAAAAGTAAGATTATTCAGTGACACCGGGGCTTGGAAACAAACAGCCCTGAGGATAGCCCTTTTCGGACCTCTGACAACCGAATACCCTGTTACCTTATGCCAGGAACATCCTGACGCACTTCTAACCGCTACTATTGCAACTGCCACCCATCCAATAAGTTTAAACCCCGACTGGGTACTTTTCTGAAAACCCGATTATGGAAAACCGCCATCTTAATTTCAGCACTGAAAAACTGCGCTACAAGGGTATAGTAGGGACAGGAGGTATAGGTTCAGGCCAATTTTTCATGCTGAACGGGAATCATACCCTTGGACGTGAAGAGAGTCGCGAAGGTCATTTCCTTGATAAACGCGATTACTGCAAACAACATATAATCCTGTATTACCTCCATAAGCTGCTGAGCCCTTCATTTTCTGTAATCCCCGTCGGCCGCCTTGGTGACGATGACACAGGACGCTTGCTTTATGAAGAAATGAGAAAAGATGGATTCAATATGAAATATATTGAAAAAGTACCTGGAGTATCTACCTTATTCTCCTTTTGTTTCATTTACCCCGACGGCAGCGGGGGAAATCTCACAACTGACGATTCAGCAAGCTCAGGGGTTAATGCAGAATTCATAGAGAGAGCCCGTGAAGAAATCAAAAAACTTGGCAGTAAAGGGATTGTTATGGCTGCACCGGAAGTGCCAGTGGAAGGAAGAAAGAAACTCCTTGAACTGGGAAAAGAATACGGATCATTTTGCGCTGCATCCTTTACATCAGGCGAAATTAAAAAAGCCATTGACGAAAAGATAATGAACTATGTCGACCTTCTTTCAATAAACCTTGATGAAGCCGCAGCAGCAGCCACATTGATTCCAGGGATTGATCATGAAGAGATAGTAAAATCGGTAATCAGATTACTTAATAGATCAAACAATAACATCATGATTGCTGTTACCGAAGGTATTAATGGCAGCTGGTGCTGGGACGGAAGGGAGCTTCACAGGTTTCCTGCCGTTAAAACCCGGGTAATGGGAACGACAGGCGCCGGAGATGCATTCTTTTCAGGCCTGCTGACCGGCATAACCCTTGGATTGCCCCTTTTCGAAGCACAGCAGTTTGCTACTCTTCTGGCCGGATTAAGTGTAACCTCTCCTGATACCATCAACAAAAACGTTGACAGGCTTACTCTCAAAGCTTTTCTCGAAAACTCAGGTATGAGATTCTGTGAAACAATATATAGCTTACTTGATTGACAACGAAAAAGACTCATGGATACCGGGCATGTTTACACCGATGAGATGAAAATGGAGATGCTGAAATGGTTTAAAAAATATCTGGACAGATAAGAGGATACATTATGAGCTGCGAAAGATCTTTTTTAAGGGATAAGCTTAAGGTGGAAATATACAGTTCAAAGGAAGAAATGGGCAGGGAAGCTGCCAGCTTTGTTGCCATAAAGATCGGAATTGCCCTGAAGGAAAAGGGACATGCCAATCTTATTCTCGGAACCGGTGCATCTCAATACCCATTTCTTGATGAACTTTTGAAAATTGACCTTGACTGGAAGAACATTAATCTGTTTCACCTTGATGAATATATAGGACTAACTGACCAGCATCCTGCAAGTTTCAGGAAATTTCTTAAAGACAGGGTTGCCGATATTGTTAATCCGGGAAAAGTATTCTACCTGAACGGAGATGCCTTCGACATAAGATCGGAGATCGAAAGGTATTCAAGACTTCTCAAAAGCCATCCTGCTGATGTTGCCTGCATAGGAATAGGTGAAAACGGTCATATAGCTTTCAATGATCCTGCTTTTGCAGATTTTAATGATCCTGATTATCTTAAGGTGGTTGAGATGGATCAGGCCTGCAGGAAACAACAGGTAGGTGAAGGCTGGTTCCCTTCAATTGATGATGTCCCATTAAAAGCTATTACTCTTACTATTCCAGCCATCATGGAGTCGAAAGTAATAAGCTGCACCGTTCCTGACGAACGCAAGGCAACGGCTGTTTATAATACTTTATCGGGCGAAATAAGTACAATTTGTCCGGCATCAGTATTACGCAATCATAATGAGGCTGTTCTGTTTCTTGACAGTTATGCTGCAGCCAGGATTAACTGATTGATAACTAATTTCATAAGAGAATGAGAAGAAGAGATTTTATCATAAATACTTTGGAATGTGCCTCAGGGGCAATCATTATTCCCGAAATTCTGCCGGCCGGATTATTAAAAAAACCAGCACCTTCAGACCGGATCAATATCGGACTGATAGGTTGCGGACGGATTGCACGTGAACATAATCTGCCAGAAATTCTCAGGTATGATGATGCCAGGATGATTGCCGTCTGCGACGTTGACAGCAGGCGTTTGCATGACGGCAGGCAGATGATTGAGAATTACTACAGGGATAAATCCGGCAATTCATACAATGCAGGCATAAAGATGTACGAAGATTACCATGAATTACTATTAAATCCTGAAATAGATGCGGTTATAATATGCACTCCCGACCACTGGCATGCCCAGCCTGCTATTGAAGCTGCAAGAGCAAAAAAAGATATTTATCTCCAGAAACCACTTACACTTACAGTGGCAGAAGGAAGGCTTCTCAGCGATATCGTTAAAAGTCAGGGTGTTGTTTTCCAGACAGGTGCTCAGTGCAGATCATCAGATCCCCAGTACAGGCGCGCAGCAGAACTTGTCAGGAATGGCCGTATCGGTAAAATCCATACAGTAAGAATAGGACTTCCCGGTGATCCGTCCGGACCGGAGGCTCCCGAAATGCCGGTCCCGAAGAATCTCAACTATGATATGTGGCTGGGATCTACCCCTGAAGTATATTATACCGAAAAAAGGGTCCATCCTCAAAACGATTATTCTCGCCCCGGATGGTTAAGATGTGAACAGTTCGGTGCAGGTATGATTACCGGATGGGGATCGCATCTCTTTGATTATGCGGCATGGGGAATGGATACCGAACTTACCGGTCCGGTCTCCATAACCGCAGTGGCAGAATTTCCACAGTCAGGACTGTGGAATGTCCATGGTGATTTTATGGTCAAGGCAGAGTATAAAAACGGTATTAAAATGTTTGTAAGCAGTGGGTATCCTCCCGGAATAAAATATGAGGGAGAACTGGGCTGGATATTTGTATCCCACGCTCATTCAATAAAACTGGATGCAAGCGATCGTAGCATACTTGATTCGGAGATCGGTGAAAATGAGATACATCTGTATAAGAGCAACAATCACCATGGGAACTGGCTCGAATGTATTAAAAGCCGAAAAGAAACTATTTCACCTGTTGAGGTGGGCCACAGGTCATGTAGTGTATGCCTGAT
>CAZTJT010000013.1:0-117514 GCA_964613785.1 uncultured Rikenellaceae bacterium | reverse complement strand
AGCTGAAAGGAATAAAAGATTAATAGTGTGTGTATTATTATCAAGTGCGAAACTTGAGTACTTTATTAATGTACCGGAGAATGCTATCCTAGTTTTTACTTTTATAGGATACACTACCAAAGAGGTGGCTGTCGGGGGCAACACTGTTGTAGATGTGGCCCTGACACCTGAAGTGACTCAACTTGGTGAGATTGTGATAACTGCTCTTGGTATAGCCAAGGACAAAAAAGCTCTTACGTATGCTGCGCAGAATATTGATGCCGGAATTCTGCAGGAAAGCCGCGAACTGAATGCAATCAACGCACTTGGAGGAAAAGTTGCCGGTCTCGACCTTGTCAGATCAAATGCAGGTGTGGGATCTGCATCCCGGGTAGTGCTCCGAGGCAATCGCTCAATCGCGGGAAACAATCAGCCATTATATGTTGTCGATGGAGTACCTATACAGAACAACACTGTAATGGTTACTTTCGGTGAGGGAGGTGGATTGACCTCAAGCGATGGCATCTCAAACATCAACCCAGATGATATAGAAAACGTTACTGTTCTGAAAGGGGCATCAGCTACAGCCTTGTATGGTACCAGAGCTAATAACGGAGCTGTTATTATTACTACCAAGAAAGGTGCTGTCAGACAGGGCATTGGTGTTGAATATGCACTGAATTACAGCGTTGAATCTCCTGTCATTCTTTCAAAGTTTCAGAATGTCTACGGACAGGGCAGCCAGGGAATTTATGCAAAAAACAGTGAGTTTGACTGGGGACCTAAACTGGATGGCCGATTAGTTGAGCACTGGACTCCGGATGTGAACTCCCCAAAATATGGTGCAACCTATCCATTTGTCGCCCATCCAAACAATCTGAAAGAGTATTTCCAGTTAGGTACCAATATGGTAAATTCTCTTGCTCTCTCATCCGGAAATGAAAAACTGCAGACTTACTTTTCATATACCAATACCCAGTCAAGGGGAATAATACGTAATAACGAATTACAAAGGCACAATGTGAACATAAGGGTTTCCTCCAAACTCTCCAACAGGTTAAGCGCTGACTCAAAACTCACATTCTATCACCATAAAATCAACAACAGGGTATCAACCGGTGATGATTTCTACAACCCGATGCGGGCAATACTCAGGCAGCCTACCAATATTTCAACAGAGGAAGCTAAAGTTTTTGAATACTTTGATAACGCAGGTTTCAGGCTCCAGAATTATTGGAATCCTCACTCAAACGGCGGTGAAAATCCATGGTGGATGGTTAACAGGGTGCTCTCTGAGGAACTCCGCGACAGAGTGATCGGAATGGCCTTGCTGAAATACGAAATCATGAAGGGACTCTCTTTTCAGGTTAGATCAGCAATTGACTATGCAACAGATAATTACAACCGAAAGACCTATAACGACACCTACACTATCGCAGACCGTGGTAATTATGAGGTAAACAAATACCTCAATTATGAAATGAACAATGATCTCTTATTAAATTACACTAATAATTTTGGTAGCTTCTCTGTGAATGCATCAGCCGGAGCCAACTGGCTTACCCAGCAGTATCTCAACAATTCTATCGGGGCAGGCAGGGTACTGCTGAAACCAAACCTGTTTACATTCTCAAATGCCGGCGCTCTTGGTGCCAGTGAAGATGGCGCCACCAAAAAGCTGAATTCAGTATACGGTTTCGCAACCCTCGGATATAAGAATTATCTTTTCCTCGACCTTACTGCAAGGAATGACTGGTCATCCACCCTTCCTCCGGAAAACTGGTCATACTTCTATCCTTCGGTAGGTCTGACCTGGGTTGTCAGTGATATGCTGAAAAACCTTCCCGTATGGCTCACTTTCACCAAACTCAGAGCTTCCTGGGCACAGGTAGGTAATGACACTGATCCATACCAGCTCGCCCCCCAGTTCTCATTCTACCAGGGCGGCCCTAATGGCTATGCATCAAGAGGAGGAACGAAACCTGCAACCGATCTGAAACCAGAGATTACCACATCGAGAGAAATTGGAGCTGATATAAGATTTTTCAATAACAGACTCGGCATTGATTTTACATGGTACAAATCAAACAGTAAAAACCAGCTGCTTAACGTCAGCCTCCCTGTTGCATCAGGATACAGCAGCAAGTTCATCAACGCTGGTAATATTCAAAACAGTGGTTTCGAGATTATCCTAAATGCCACACCTGCGGAGGGAGAATTTACATGGGACATCTCCCTTAACTGGGCAATGAATAATAGCAAAGTTGTTGAAATTACCAAAGATATGGATCAATATCCTCTCACCGGCCGCCAATGGATGACAACTCAGGTAATCAAAAAAGGTGAGGAATATGGTCTTATTCTGACAAAGAAGTTCCTGAGAAACGATGCCGGCAGAGTTCTGATCGCTTCCGATGGCAAACCTCTTGTTTCGGATGGACAGACTGAACCTGGCGGTACATATAATCCAGACTGGATTGCAGGATTAACTAATACATTTACTTGGAAAGATTTTGATTTGCAATTCATGATCGATTTTCGCCAGGGTGGAGTGATCTATTCATTCACGGAAGCAAACCTGGCCAGTGATGGTTTTTCCGAATACACTCTTGAGGGCAGGGACGGTTTTGTTGTTGACGGTGTTTTGCAGGCAGACGGATCTGAGAATAACATAGAAATTACATCAGAAGAATACTGGCAGCATCTGGGAGGAAGAAATACTCCTACAGGGGAACCCTTCTGCTATGATGCATCAAATGCAAGATTGAGATCTGCAAACCTTGGATATACCCATAAACTAAAAAGTGGTCCGCTAAGAAGCCTTAGATTATCTATTGAAGGTAGAAACCTGTTCTTCCTTTATAACAAGGCCAAGTATGTTGATCCGAATTTGTCCTCAGGTAATACCAACGTACAGGGTGTCGAAGGATTTGGCCTTCCCTCAACCAGGTCAATAGGTATGAATCTCAGGCTTACTTTTTAATTTGTAATACTTATAATACTTAACAAATTATATATGAAAACAAACAGATTTATAGGTATATTTCTCTCCGGCCTGCTGGTATTATTCCTGATCAGCAGCTGCACAAGTGATTTCGAGGAAATAAATACCAACAAGAGGGTTCTGGCGGAACTGGACCAGGCAACAATCGGAAATGTTTATGCCGGTGTTCAGTATGACGGTCTTTTACAGGGATGGAACTTTCAGATCTCCCAGAACCTGTTCGCCGACCTGTATTCCCAGTATTATTCTAACTGGCAGACCAAGTTCCAGACCGACCGCAACGTACTAAACCGCGACTGGCTCGGATTAGCATGGGATGGATTTTATGCGAATTCTGCAAAGAATATGGAAGTGATCCTTGAAGCTACAAACCCCGAAACCAATCCAGGCCTGGAGAAACAATACGCTGTTGCTCTTATTTATAAAGCATTTATGTATCAACGGATTACAGATTACTGGGGCCCCGTTCCTTTCTCCGAAGTTAATAACGGGCTTGAAGCGGTACCATACGACAGCCAACAGGATATTTATGCTGGTCTGATAAAACTTTTAGACGATGCGCAAGGTATCCTGAATCAATATAAAGGACAAAATGCTTACGGTAATAACGACCAGATCTACGGAGGCAGTATTGACAAATGGATGATTTTTGCCAATACTCTTCGATTAAGGATCGCTCTGAGGATCTCAAAAATTGATCCTGCAAGAGCCAGAAGCCAGGCTGAAAAAGCAGTAGCAGATGGCGTGATGTTAACAAATGCAGATAATGCTATATTTCATTGTTCAGGAACTGTAAGCACATCGGGCTGGAATGCTCTGCCAATTATGCTTCCATGGAATGAGTTCCGCATGAGCGCCTCTATGGAGAGTGTATTGAAGGGATTCAATGATCCGAGGCTGTCCGCTTATTTCCGACCTGCTGTAAACGATGGCAAGTACAGAGGAATGAGAAATGGTTTGACTGTTGCTCAGATTTCAGAACCGCAACGTCACTATGACAATTTATCGACAATGTCAGCCAGATGGAGTACCCCTGGAAATGAAAGCACCACACCCGTAGAAATAATTCTGGCTTCAGAAGCTTACTTCCTTCGTGCTGAAGGTGCCCTGAAAGGCTGGAACATGGGCATTTCTGCTGAAGCTGCCTACAACAAGGGTATTGAAATGTCGCTCGAGTACTGGGGCGCTGATGCTGCAACCATAGCTGCTTACCCGCAGAGTACTGCTACACCTGCTCCTGTAGAGGATTTCAACAGTCCGCCTATGACTGATATTCCGGTAAAATGGGCAAGTAACCCCGAGGACCAGCTGGAACAGATTATCACCCAGAAATGGCTTGCATTGTTCCCGGATGGATGGGAAGCTTGGGCAGATATCCGCCGTCTTGAATTACCAAAGCTTTATCCTATAATGAATTCCGATAACCCTGATGTTCCTGTAGGCCATATAATGCGAAGAGTTGGATATGTTCCCGGAGAATTCGCCACAAACCAAAAAGCTGTTGATGACGCTATCGTGAAACTTGGCGGACCTGACAAAGCCAGTACCAGATTATGGTGGGATCCACCTCTTAAGTAAATCATTATAGATTAACCTGAATTATTATAAGGGTGTCTCAAAAGAGGCACCCTTTCTTTTTAGCTTATTGTCACTTTCTTATGCTCCTTCAAAAGAAAATAACCAAAGAACCAAAACCTGATATTCAGGCTGAGCTCGTGAATGATAATAGCAAAATGAGTCCGGAAAAGACAACTGTTCCTGTTTTTAGCCAATTGTGCATTGCCGCTTCCCTATATAAAAACTGCAAACGGTTTGTACCTTTTACGGCTTTCCCCAGCATAATTAAAATTACAGTGCTGCTATTATAACAGGTATTTGTTTGATCCTACACACATCGCTTTCCGTTTACAAACGGTTTTAATCGTATAACAAGCGAATACAATTGTATACAAACCGGATCATTTTCAGCGGCTGATCTACATTTGTTCAGAGTAATTTTCTAAGTCCAACAAAAAAACAAAAGCTATGAATTCACTAAAGAACAGGGTCAATCTGATCGGTAATCTCGGTCAGGATCCGGAAACAAAGAATCTTGAAAACGGAAAAAAAGTTACCCGCTTTACACTTGCCACCAGTGATGAGTACAAGAATGCAGAAGGCCAGAAAGTGAAGGAAACGACCTGGCATAACATTGTTGCATGGAACGGCCTTGCCGATGTTGCAGGAAGGTACCTGAAGAAAGGTGTCCAGGTTGCAGTGGAAGGAAGGATTGTTTACAGAAATTATGAAGATAAAAATGGGGCCACCCGCTACATCACTGAAATTGTCATCAATGAAATGTTGATGCTCAGATCGCAGAAGGCTCAGGGCAGGGAAGAATAAAGTTACACCCTGAATAGTCTCTCGTTGCATTTCAAAAGAAAGTTGTTGTGTGACCGGAAATATGCTAAAGCATTTTCTTCCGGTCACAATTACTTTAGGAATTTCTAATTAGACATCTCTTTCAATAAATTTATGCAACGATCTGGCTGATACCACTGTTATTGAATTTTTACCTTTCTCCCGTTACTTTTCATCAAATATGTGTTATTTTAGCCGCCCGTTAATAACCGGTTGTAAACCATCTGCAGTTCATGAACAAACCATCCCTGATAATACTGGGTTTATTGCCTGCATTTCTCAGCCTGAAAGGTCAGATCCATGATCTGAAAAGCAAACCTGTCGCTGAAATATTTACCGATTTTCATCTGAACCTGAATGATTCAACCAAAACTACAGGCTTTGGGCTTAACAGAGCTTATCTGGGTTACAATTATGTACCGCAGGGCTCTATTTCAGGTACAATTATTCTTAACATAGGTACACCTGACGACCTTGCAAACGGATCCACTGCCCATCGGTATGCATATTTCAGGGAAGCCTCGGTTTCTTACTCTGCAGAGAAGATCAGGATCTCTTTGGGAATGACAAGCACCAGAATTTTTGAATTTCAACAGAAATTCTGGGGTAAAAGATACATTGCAAACACATTCCAGTCGATCAACGGTTACGGATTCGTTGCTGACCTTGGAATAACAGCAGAATACAAGTTCAGCGAAGCAATAAAAGCCGACCTGACCCTGATGAACGGCGAAGGCTATCATAACGTCCAGATCGACAACAGTCTGAGGGCAGGAACCGGGATAAATATTACCCCGGGCACTGGTATGGCTATAAGATTTTATGCCGATATTGAAAGAATTAAGGAAGTCTGGAGGCCAATGTTTATCGGGTTCATGGGTTACAAAAACAATACTGTCGCTATTGGCGCTGAAGCAACCTACAAATCAAACCTTGATACTATTGCAGGTCATCATGCCTGGGGAATTTCTGCAACTGCAGCTCTTACGGTTGCAAAAAATACGGAAGTATTTACCAGGTACGATTATGCGACTTCCAGGGTTCCCTTTAATGAAGTCATGCCATGGAACTATATGAAGGACGGGATGTTTCTTATCACCGGACTTCAATACAGCTTTACCCAAAATATTAAGATGGCATTGAATTACCAGGGTAACTACCCCTATTATTCACGCGGCGATGCTTCCAAAGCTATATTTGTAAATGCATTATTCAGATTTTAGTCCGGTAAAAAATTATTTACGTAAATATTTACGTAAATAATTACGTAATTAATTACTTATCAGATTAATCTGCCAGCCCTGAGAGCTTTAAGATTTATTTCAACCATCTCCTCTCCTTTCCTGCTGAAAAGTTTTCTTACCGCATTTTCGATGCTTTCAAAAGGCATTTTAATATACGGAGAGGCAGCTCCCAGGATGACCATATTGCCTGCCTTCGCTGATCCGGCTTCCTTAGCGATGGCATCAGCATCCAGAATTTTATGATTAGGTAATTTTTCAATTTCCCTTAGTATCTCTTCCAAAGGCGGATAATCGGGGATATTAATAAAAGGTGATGAATTGGTAATCAGCCATCCTGCTATAGAGAGCCATGGCAGGTATCTGAGCGACTCCATAGGTTCGACAGAGATTATAATATCAGCTTCGCCGTAGGGGATAAGATCAGAATGAATAGGTTTATCGGAGATCCGGAGATGTGATTGTACATCTCCTCCCCTCTGGCTCATGCCATGAACCTCTGCCTGTTTTATAAAAAGTTTGTTTTCAACAACGGCCAGGCCAATAGCTGTAGCGATTGACAGGATCCCCTGACCTCCTACCCCGCATAGTATAATGTCGTTTTTCATTACTGAGCTTTTTTGTTTTCAGATTCCCTGGACTCCGTCTTTTTGCGCTTTGATGCAGTCTGGATACATTCCCGGCTGGAAATTATTACGGAAACATTTGTGTAGCTGAACTCTTCCTGCATTATACGTACGTTTTCTTCATGGTTCTTTTTCAGTGGAATGATTTCCCGCACATGTCCGGGCTCAACACCCAGTCCTTCACAGATCTGCCGCAGACGTCCTGTTCCCTGCGATTTCTGACCTCCTGTCATTCCCGTTGTTGAGTTATCTGAGATGATTATTGTGACGGGGCTGTTCTTCACCACTGCATCTAGCAGTCCCGTCATACCAGAATGCGTAAATGTCGAGTCGCCGACAACTGCGACCGAAGGGAACAGTCCTGCGTCGGCAGCACCTATTGCCATTGTTACTGATGCGCCCATATCGACACATGAATTTATAATATTATATGGAGGCAGGGCACCCAGAGTGTAGCATCCTATATCTGAAAACACACCCTCACTGTTGAAAGGTTTCAATGCCTCGATCACTGCAGTGAAAGTGTCGGAGTGGCCGCATCCTTTACAGAATGATGGCGGTCTGGACTTTACGATATCAGGTACCTCATATCCTTTGCAAGTGTTCAGTCCAAGTGCTTTTGCAACAAGGGTAGGATTTAATTCTCCGTCGCGAGGCAGCGACCCGTCCAGTCGCCCAAGGATCCTGAGATTATTGTCAAGGATGCCCCTAAGGGCTTCTTCAACGACAGGGTATCCTTCTTCAAGGACAAGTACCTCTTCGCATCGTGATGTAAGATCCATTATAAGCTCTTTGGGAAATGGATATGCCGTGATCTTTAAAAACGGTAAATCAGGCTCTTCACCCGGAAAATTCTCGGCAAAATAGTTATATGCTATTCCGCACGCCAGAACTCCTATTTTCCTTTTCCTGTCATCCCTGAATATGTTGTATCGGGAGATTCTGTTGTCATATTTCAAAGACTCATAAACAGATAATAGAGCCCTGTATTTTTTTCTTGCAATAGCGGGAAGCAGAACAAATTGTCGCGGATCTTTGGGAAGACTTAGTTTTTTTTGTGGTTCCGGCTCACGCCTGGCCACTGCCGAACGGGAGTGTGCAAGACGGGTTGTGATCCGGAAAAGAACCGGTATTTTGTATTTCTCGGAGAGTTCAAAAGCATCAAAAACCATATCGTAGGCTTCCTGCTGGTTTGATGGTTCATAAATCGGAACGAACGAGAACTTCCCGTAGAACCGTGAATCCTGTTCGTTCTGTGAAGAATGCATTGAAGGGTCGTCGGCGGCCACAACAATCAGCCCCCCGTTGACACCCGTAACAGATGAGTTTATAAATGGATCGGCTGCAACATTAAGCCCCACATGTTTCATTGCAACCATTGCTCGTTTACCTGCATATGACATCCCCAGTGCTGCTTCCATAGCTGTTTTTTCATTCGACGACCATTCCCTGTGGATCCCCCGCTCAGTAGCTTCGTCCGATGCCTGAATAAATTCCATTATTTCAGTCGAAGGAGTGCCGGGGTAGGCATACATGCCGCTCAGTCCGGCATCAATTGCACCCTGAGCTATAGCTTCGTCACCCAATAGCAGTTGCATTTGCATAACGTTATTTTTCAATTAAAATGTGTAGCTGTAAAATTATCAGATAAAGTTTAAATTTGAAATTTATTTAAAATTAAGCTAAATGTTTCACCATTACGCTCAATATTACTTATTTTGCAGGAAGCAGGTTAAGACATCAGTGAATTACATAATTTGAGTTGACAAGACGATTTTTAAATACAATATTTTTATCTCTTATCATTTTTCTTGCCTCGTACAGTCAGGCTGTTCAGAAGGAGCGGTTTTTTCAGGTAAGCGGCATTATAACTGATGAAGCCAACCGGCCGCTAAGTAATGTGGGAGTGGTCTCATTAAGACTGAAAAGGGGAGTATTAAGTGAGAATACAGGTATTTATTCGATCATAAGCACTCCTGGCGACACAATATTATTCAAGGCTCTTGGTTTTAAAAAGCAGATAATCATAATACCCCCGTCATTTGAGGGCAGGCGTTATAATGCTGACATAGTATTGAGTATGGATACGATTCCGATCGAGAATGTTGTGGTATTACCATGGAAAAGTTACAGTGAGTTCATCAAAGATATTACATCCCCAAGCCCTATTAATCCTGAGATCGAGAACATGAACAGGAACATAGAGTCGGTCAGATCTGCAATAGCCAATCAGGTGGATGTTCACATAACTCCTGAGGCTGGTTACAGGTATGCAATGCAACAGAATTTCAATATGACCGCTACCCGTAACCAGTATCCTGTGAATAATCTACTGAATCCTTTTGCCTGGGCGAAGTTCATTAATGGGTTAAAAGGAGGCTTGCTCAAGAATGACAGAAGTGAAAAGCCTGCCTCAACAAAGGTTAAAACAAAGAAGAAAAAGAAGCAGTGAGTAAATATCAGGGGAAAATAGTAGGTATTCTTGGAACCGTGATACTGCACCTGATTGCAGGAATAGTCTTCATGTCATTTCAGCTCCATACTCTGAAAGTCAGGCAGGAAACCGTGCAGAAGTTTGAGATTGAAATGGTTGATGAAGAAGAGCTCAAACCCAGGGAAGAACCCAGGGAAATACCGCTTACCTCGATCGAAAACATCTTCCGTGATGACGCTGAGATGCTCAATATAGCCAGAAATCTTGCCAACAGAAGTGATGTTAAGATTGACAGAGACGCTTATATTAATAAAGTTAAGGAAGAGCTTATCCAAAGCGGCAAACTGGGTACTGACAATTATATCGACAATCCGGGATCGGGATACCAGTCGGCCGAAAATGAACTTCTAAACGATGAGCCCGATGAAGCTGAGAGGTTAAAGAAGCAAGAAGAAGAAATCAAGGAATCACAGAAAATGGCTGCCAACTATGCCGGGCCCACCCGTATCTATTATGATCTGGCAGGACGAAACCATACCTTCCTACCTATTCCTATATACAAATGCCAGGGATCGGGCAAAGTAGTGCTGATAATTGATGTCGATCAGAAAGGGAATGTAAGCAGTGCATCAATTGTTGCAGGAGAGAGCACAACTTCCGATGAATGTCTGATTGAAACTGCAGTATCATCGGCAAAAAGATCAAGGTTTAATGCCGATTTCAACGCTCCCAGAACCCAGAGGGGTACACTTACATACATTTTTGTTGCACAGTGAAGGAATATTGAAGGTTTAATATTTTAATGGATTAACAGCTTGATGGCTTGATGGTTGAGGAGTGGTGATGCAGAAGGAAATTCAGAAAAGAAGGTTACTCTTTGAATAGTCGTATGGGCGGATAACCTCGGGTGTGTTTTTATCTGCTCTAATATTATTAATAAGTCTGCCAACGGTATGTGCTTTTAGTATCTCCGAAGGGCAAGGTTTCAACAGACTTCTTACCTCTTCCTGTGACAGGCTGGGATTGAGCCATAAATTCTCACTGTTTCTGTCAAGGATAGCCGGCATTCGCTTTTTTGAGTTATGTATCACGGCCATCATTTCGTTGGCATCGGTGGTTATCACGGAAAAAGTGTTAAATACCTCACCGGTAGTGTTTTCCGTCCATTGGTCATATATTCCTGCCAGTGATAGTATTTCATCATCAAAGTGATAAATATACCATGGTATTTTGCCTGAAGCAGTATGCTGCCACTCAAAGAAGCCCTTTACTGGGATCAGGCATCTTTTTGATTTAGCTGAATTTGAAAATGAAGGTTTTGAAAACAGGCTCTCCGCTCTTGCATTGAATGTTTTGTATCTTATTTCATTAGCGTCATTAATGGTTTTTGTCCAGAAAGGTATCAGCCCCCATTTCATAAGGTCTATTTTGCCGGGAGAACCTGAACAGATTACAGGCAATTCAGGGAGCCCGTAGGCGTGATAATAGTAGCTGGGCCGGTATCTGTCCCGATCTGGGAAAGAAGCTCCGAACCTGTTCTCAAGTTCATCCTTTACCAGGTTGACGTTAACCGTAAAGCACATTATTGATTTCTAAAACTGGAAAGTTCGATTTTCATTGGCACAGGAAGTGAATAATCAAACAGATCGTTTACTGGCCATTCCTGTATCCTCGTTAAATACTTTTCCATCATATTTTTTATATGGAAATGTATTTCCGGGCCATTCCAGGTACTGGTATTAAGAAGGACAACCCATGATATTCCGTCAGGCTGTCTTTTGAGCATTCCTGCAGATCCTGAGAATGTACCGGTTCTCCACCAGTTACCGTCAATGGCAGTTGCTTTCCATCCTACTGGTGCAAAAGTGTTCTTTATGTCTGTCATGAACTGTATGCTTTCCTCGGTCAGAATATCCTCCCTTGTTGAAAAGCCGTCGACTGCAAGCAGCAGACGCAGCAGGTCGGGAGAAGTTGAGAGCCATGATCCTGCACTTCCGAGAGTTTCAATATCATTTCCTCCGTATCTCACCGGTACCATTTCACCTGTACCATAAATCGAAGGTCTTAGGGGCATACCATAAGGTTCATAATATGTTACCTCGAACGGAGCTTTCTGAGACTCAAGGTTCCTTGCCGGCAGCATGTCGTAGATACCAAGGGGCTCCAGTATCTTTTCCCTGCAGTAAAGGTCATATTTCATTCCTGAGACTTTCTCAATAACAAGGCCCAATATCCCATATCCAAGGTTTGAATATGAGCGACTTGTGCCTGGTGTGAAATGAAGTTTTTTTCCGAGTGCAAACCTTATGATTGTTTTAAGGTCAACCGGTAAGGGAGCATTCATTTGCTGAGCAACCACTTGAGGCATGAACATCTGGTCTCCATATCTCTGCGACCACCCCCCCTCATGGCTTAGAAGGTGGGCAACGGTAATGTCAAACACCCTTTTGTCTCTGGGATAGCAGTAACATGAATCGTTAAGGATGCCATCAGGTCCGAAGACCCTGTCATTCAGGCCAAGCTTCCCTTCCTCATGGAGTTTCATTATAGCAACGGCCGTTATCAGTTTTGAGATACTTGCTATTCGGAATTTGCTGAATGGCTGTACTTCTGTGGCTGATGCCGTATCGGCATAACCGTATCCGCGTGCAAACACCATTTTACCGTCTTTAGCAACCGCAATTGATAATCCCTGGATTTTCCATTTATTCATGAATGACCTGATCAACCAGTCATTCTCATTAAATACACTCTCGGATGAATCGGCATTTGTAAGCCTTATATTGCCCGGTGTTAGTTTATCACGCACGTCACCGGTGTTTTCAACTGCTGCAGGATAATAAACCGTAACTAAAGCAAAAATAGCTAATAGCAATATTTTCTTCGACCCGAACAAACAAACAGGATTTCTCACGGCAAAATTAAAACTTTCTTATGAGTTTGATATTATTTTACACTTATATTAATATTTGGCCTATTGAGACTGACAAATATGCATTTAAATTTCAAAATTTAAATTTACAAAGAGTTAAAAAAAACTAACTTTGTGAACATATTGTCAACAAAGCCGAACTTGAAATATTCCCTTATCATAGTCCTGGTTTTACTGTTCTTTAGCTCTTTATACGGACAAAGGGTTGAAATAGATACATCTGATTATTTGCCTTATTATTTTGATGAAGCAATAGACTATAATCTGATAATTGCAGCTTCAAAGGGATACAATACTGAAATCGACAGGCTTATTAAAAAAGGTGCAAGGGTGGATGTTGAAACCATCGAAGGGGCAACACCCCTTATTTATGCTGTTGCAAATAATCACACTGATGCAGTCAGATCCCTGCTGGCGTACGGACCTGATGTGAACAAGTCAACTCAGAATTATCAGACGCCGCTTATTATTGCCGCAAAGAACCAGAACGTTGATATCGCTGAAGCTTTGATCAGGGCAGGTGCTGATATCAACAAAACTGACCAGTACGGTGCAACACCACTGCATTATGCAGTTATTTATGGAGGATTCTATATAACTGATCTTTTGCTATATTACCAGGCTGACTGCAATCTTAAGGCAAATGATGGTACCACACCGCTTATGGCTGCAATATGGGCAGGTTATGCTGATATTTCTGATTTGCTCATTCAGAACGGGGCAAACATGGAAGCAAGGGATAATCAGGGCTTCACACCTTTTCTTATTGCGGCTCAGAACGGCGACACATTGATGATGAATCTTCTTCTGAAATATGGCGTGGACCTGTACGAAAAGAATAACTACAGATACAATGCACTCAATATTGCAATTGAAGCGAATCACAGGCCTGCAGTTGAAATGCTTCTTTCCAGGGGAGATAAGTGGAACTCTGAGGAAAAAGCAGTTATAAATCCATATCAGATTGCATCATCGTTCGGAAAAAAAGAGTATATAGAGATGCTAGAAAGGAAGAATATCCCTGGCAAAGTCAGTCCTGCCATTAATGAGATGGCAATATCTCTTTCCACGAGGTTCTCCACGGGAGATTTTTTCACAGGATTAACCCTGTTTTTCAGAGAACCAATTGCTGGGGCAGGGTTTATAGCAGGATGCGACATAAAGCCATGGTACACCAGGGTGTTGGTCAAGAACAATGAGAACTTCTTTTATCAATACCGCGACAGGAGTGCTTTGGTATATGGAGGCATTTTCAAGGATTTCAGACTGGCCGGCGATGGAATAAAGACAAAACTGTTCATTTCCGGATCTCTGTCAGCCGGTTACGCATTTGGTAATAAACTCAGAGGAACAAATATTGTACCTGAAAACAAATTTAAACTGAATCCTGCTGTGGTATTGAAGTTTCAGAAAGAGCATTTTATATTGACCGCAGGTTTTGAATTCCTTAAATCCGACTTTTACAGTGTTGGTCCGCTATGGTTAAGAACAGGAGTGGCTTACAATATTCATTTCAGGAACGTCAGGTCACCCGTTAAAACGATAAAATGGTACTGATGAAACAGATAATAATACTCTGCGTTTTTACACTGATGGTGATCTGTTTTTCATGTGAAGATAAAAAATGGATCATAAATTGTAAGGATTGCTATAAAGAAGAACCTCTGGAGGCGATTGTCAGAATAAAACTAAGGGATATTCAGGCACCTGTAACAATCAATATTTATGATGGCGAACTGGAAGACAATGTTCCCTATGATTCCTTTCAGGCATATGGAACTGAATACACAGCCACCACAGGTTTAAACAAGAAATTCACTTTCACTGCCACCTACAATATCGCCGGCAAGGTTTATATAGCTGTGGATGCCACGGTTCCACGCGTTAAATACGATGAAGACCTTTGTGATTATCCCTGTTATTATGTATATGACAATGTGGTGGACCTGCGTCTGAAAAACACTATTTCCGGTAAATAAGAAACTTCTGCAGGCTGTTATGCGGCTTCCTCATTTTTAAACAGAGGAAGGCCTGCAAGTCCTTTTTCCTTTATCTGAATTATTTCTTTTTTCTTCAACGGTTTTAGTTCGTTACGCAAACTCAGAGCTATCTTGTAAAGTTCTGTTTCGCCCGGGGGAACTGCAGCAGTTACCGGATGAGAAAGGGTAAAACGCAAGCCCATTTTTATCTCTTCTGGAGTGGAGAGTGGTTCATACCAGCACTTTGGATATTTTGATTTGTCCGTCCCTTCCTTCCACGGACCTTTTGCCATCGCCTTCAGTGCAAGAATTCCCATATTCTTTTCATGAGCCTTGGCCATTACCTGGGGGCCGAAATTGCCTGCATACCATGTTGCATAGTTAAAGGGAAACAGGATTGTGTCAAAATCAAACCTATCCATCAGAGCCATGGCGGCCTGAACTGAATGGGCGGAAAAGCCAATGAACCGAATTTTTCCTTCCCTGCGCGCTTCAATAAATGTCTCCATAGCACCGTCAGGTCCGAGTAGCTGGTCAACATCCTCCATCTTTGTTACGGCATGATGCTGATAAAGATCAAAATGATCTGTCCTCAGGTTCTTAAGTGACTGTTCAAGTTCTTTACGGGCTCCTGCTCTGGTTCTTTCAGTGGTTTTGCAGGCAAGGAATACATCTTTCCTGTAGGGTTCAAGTGCCGGTCCCAGCATTATTTCAGCATTTCCGTATGAAGGCGCAACATCAAAGTAGTTGATCCCTGAGTCAATGGCCAGTTTAACCATACCTGAGGCATCTTCAGGTGTAGCATTCATCACGACAATACCTCCGAATCCAATCACTGAAAGCATTTCTCCTGTCCTTCCAAGTGATCTTTTTTCGATTTTTCCCGGAACCAAAATTCTGGTGATTCCTGAAAGATCAGCCGGAAATACGCTCAGTAATGGTGCTACGATTGAAGTGGTTTTAATAAAATCACGTCGTTTCATCTGGTTTGGTTTTTCAGTTAACAATTTTAAATATATACATTTTTTACTGAATTAGCTAATAACCTTGAAAATCAGTCAGAAATAAAATCATTTTCCGATATTGAATATTGGCCGGATATCATATACAATATCATCTTGGCAATAGTATATCTTTTCAAGAAACAATCCGCTGGGTGGGGCCGTAAGTTTTGCAGGGATATCTGACCTGTTCCTGAAAAAAGACTTTACCTCCTCAACACTTAGATTGCCACGACCTGATTCCACCAGTACACCTGTCATCCTGCGAACCTGTTTCCACAAAAAATGGGACCCAATCACATGAAATACAATCAGATCACCGAATTCACTCACACTTGAATGCATCAGATTCATCTTTGTTGAACTCTGTTCCTGGCTGTCGTCGGTAAAAGATCTGAAATCTTTCAGACCTATAAAACACCTGGCTGTTTCGCTCATTTTTTCTGCATCAAGCTGATCTTTTATCCACCATACATATTTCTTTCCGAATGCAGTCCTTCTTCGGCTTATCTGATAAATATAGCTTCGCGCTACAGCATCATGCCTGGCATGGAAGTCAGGATACGTCTCTTCTACTGTTACAATGGAGATATCGGAAGGCAATCTGTCGTTGAGACCGTATTTTATTCGAAGGGGAGCCAGATCTGTCACCACCTCAAGATGAGCAACCTGTCCGATGGCATGTACTCCGCTGTCAGTCCTTCCTGCACCAAAAAGATCTACCGCCGAACCCTGGAACAAATCCCTGCAGACGTCAAGCAACTCCCCCTGAATTGATTTTCCGCCTTTCTGCAGCTGCCACCCCGAGTAGCGGGTACCATCATATTCTATGATCAATTTGTATCTGCCCATTTATAATGCTTTAACAGGTGTAAATGTAGTGTTATTTAATTAACATATCACGATAAAAATATGAACCCATAACCGGTTACGGGAATATTAAAGGACTTATTCCGGAAAAAGTAATATGATTTACCTGAATCTCTTTGACTGAAGGTGATTCAATAATGCGCTTTACAATTCTTATCTTTATCATCATGAAAAATTACTTGTTATGGAAACTTCATTTTTCAATTCCGACACATTCAGTTATGTCATTATGCCAATCCTTATTTTCCTTGCGAGGATATGTGATGTATCTATAGGAACCTTAAGAATAATTTTTGTTTCCAAAGGCAAAAAAAACATTGCTCCCATTCTTGGATTCTTTGAGGTTCTCATCTGGATAATTGCCATCAGTAAGATTATGCAGAATCTCGATAATTATATTAATTATGTAGCCTATGCAGCTGGTTTTGCTACCGGCAATTTTGTGGGAATGATCATTGAGGAGAAGCTTGCTCTGGGTATTCAGATGATCAGGGTCTTTGCAAATGAACGCGGAAGGGACCTTGTCCAGATTCTTAACAGTAACGGATTCGGTGCCACTACGGTTGAAGCACATGGGGCAAAGGATAAGGTCCACCTTGTATATTCAATTGTTCACCGACATGAGCTTGAAAGGGTGCTGGACCTGATAAATGAATTCAATCCAAAAGCATTTTTCACAATCGAAGATGTAAAGTCAGTTAATGAGGGTGGAATATTCAGTACCAGAAAACAGGCTACGTTGCTGCCATTCTCAAATATTATCAGAGAATGGCGAAAAGGGAAATGAAAGTTTCTATTTTTACTTTTGCAACATTAAAAATTTTTAACTATGACAGATATAACCCGACATCCTCTTTACAGGATCCATACACTTGACAGTGCTATGAGCTCGCTGTGGGAGTTCTATAAAAAAAAATTTCCAGTACTGTTTATAGTATCACTGATCGTTTCGCTTTTAACACAATATATTTCGATCCGTATAGACTTTGCAGAATTGCAATCAATTACTGATCCGCAGGAACTGCTTTCAAGGATGAGGGAATATGTTGCTCCTATGCTTCTGATTACGGTTCTTAATCTCCTTTTCACTACCGCTCTCCATTACTATGTGATTTACAATCCTCTTTCACAGGAGAACACATCTATAAGGTGTTTCATCAGTTCACTCAGATACTTCATTCCGTATCTTATTACCATTATTCTGTTGGCTTTTTTCGGATCAATACTCATTGTTCTGGGCTTGGCAGCCCTTATTGTTGGCGCTTTTCTGGCAGCTTTGTACATCCTTACCATATACATGTTCATCCTTCCGGTAATGATGGTGGAAGGGCCAAACATAGGCAATACCATCGCCAGAACCATAAAACTGTTGCACAGAAATTTCTGGGCAAATACAGGATGGACATCAGTTTTTCTGGTTATAATACTTGTAATATCGGTTATTTTTTCGGGACTCGTACTGCTCCCCTTTACAGGGAGTTTTATGAAGGTATTTTCGAACCCAGATGATGCAGCGGCCATTTCTGATCTGGCATCCAATCCTGGCTATATCATTCTTACTTCAATGGTTAATGGACTTGTTTTCCCGTTATTGCCTGTATTTGCATCCATACTGTATTTCAACGGCAGGGCGAGGGAAGGGCAGACAGAAGAAGAAGAAACAAACAGGTTACCTGACAACAAAGTAAAGGTTGAAGATCTTTACTCCAAACCATTGCCTGAGGATGATCCTGAAAAAAACAACTAAAAGCAACCGTGACAACTGGTAGAAAAATCTTTATATCTTGCAACTGCGGATAAGATATGAAACCTATATAAATTTCCATATACACAAATACATTATAATCGATAAAATTAAGGTTACATCATGACACCTTTATTTATTAAATGTATGACAATAATTATTCACGATCAAAGAGTTTCCACACCAAATGTTTGGTATGTAATATTCGGGTTAAATTCTTTTCGTGCGAAATAAGAGGCAAAAAAAGATATCCTTAATAAAGTTGAAGAATGAAGAAAGCAGCTGTTATCGGATTCGGATTTATGGGAATGACGCATGCAAGAAACATAATTCAGCATAAAGATCTTCACCTATCAGCCATAGTAGATTCCAATGCTTCTCTACTCAGTGGGGATTCGATTATCAAATCAGGTAATATTCAAACAGGAGATTTCCCGGTTGTAGAATTTGAGTCGGTAGTAAAATATACGGACATTGACAAATGCCTTGATTCTGAAGATATTGATGCTGTAATCATTTGTGTTCATACAGGACTTCACTATGAGATGACAATGAAATCTCTTTCCAGGGGCAAGCATGTGTTTGTTGAAAAGCCTTTTTGCCTTGATATAGGGCAAGCTCAGGAAATGACGGAGTTATCAAGGAAGAAAGGAAGGATTTTAATGGTTGGGCATGTTGTAAGGTTCATGAAGCCATACATTATGCTTAAGAATTGGATTGACAGTAGTGAGTACGGGTCGCTTAAATTTCTTCATCTTTCAAGGTTCTGTGGTGTACCGGGGTGGGGTCAGTGGCATGACAGGAAGGTAATGGAAGCATCAGGTGGTGCACTTTTTGATCTGGTAATACATGATATTGACTATGTCAGCTCCCTTTTGGGTAATCCTGATGAGATAAGATCCTTTACTCTTCCCGGCCGGCTGAGCAGCCATGATTACATTTCAGCATATTGGAAATACCGGGCTAATGGTATTGATGTCAGGATTGAGGGAGGTAATATTTTTCACAGCAGTTTCCCTTTCCAGGCAGGGTTTATGGCAGTGTTTGAAAAAGGGAGTATACAATATAACAGTTTACATGGAGACAGGATCATTGTGTCGGTTGACAGCGGGGTCAGGGAGATTCCTTCGGGTGATGCTGGTACAGGCTATTTTGATGAGATGGACTATTTTTCGGAATGTATGGAAAGCGATCTGTTACCTGAAAGATGCATGCCTGAATCGGCTTTAGAGTCAATAAAACTCTGCTATAAGCATATAAAATGAATATCATTTTAACAGAATATTATGCAAAATGGATATTATTAAAACTTTATATTAAATAAATTATATATTATAGCTATTGAATATATTAAAATATGAATATTAAAAAATAAGTATATTAATAATAATGAATATCACAAAATATGAATATCACAGAAAATGAATTAGCCTTTTTCGGAGGAAAAAAAACAATCGAAAAATCGTTTCCATGGCCCATTTATGATGACACTGACATTGAAGCCGTTGCAGAAGTGGTCCGAAGCGGTAAATGGGGAAATCCTGACTGCGGTGACATCATTAAGGATTTCGAGGACATGTTTGCCCAGTTCTGCGGCACAAAGTTCGCACTGTGCTGCGTCAATGGTTCTGTGGCATTGAGACTTGCCCTTATTGCATGTGGCGTAAAACCTGGTGATGAAGTGATCATAACACCCTATACCTTCATTGCAACGGCAACAATAGTACTCGAAGCCAATTGCGTACCGGTATTTGTTGACATTGATCCGGGAACCTATAATATCAATCCTGATGAAATTGAGAAAGTAGTCACAAAACGTACCAAAGCAATAATACCTGTCCATTTTGCAGGACAGGCATGCGATATGGACCGTATAACAGATATTGCCCGCAGGCATAACCTCTCGGTCATAGAGGATGCATGCCATGCACACGGGGCCGAATACAAAGGCAGAAAACTTGGCAGCATAGGCAACGCCGGCTGCTTCAGCTTTCAGTCTTCAAAAAACCTGACATGCGGTGAAGGGGGTATGATAATCACCAACGACGAAAACCTGTATGACATGATGAATTCACTCCGGAATGTAGGACGAATTAAAGGAGGAGAATGGTATGAACATCATTACCTGGGTTGCAATTACAGAATGACACAATTGCAGTCGGCACTGCTGCGGAATCAGATTAAAAGGCTTGAAGAACAGACAAAAATCCGTCACATGAACGGAACATTCCTTAATTCACTGCTGGAAAAAATCGACGGTATCAAACCTCTTGACAGGGGAGTCGGAGAAACCCTGCACAGTTATCATATTTATATATTCAAATATGATAAATCCAAATTCAACAACCTTCCGAAACACGATTTTGCACAGATGCTAGCTGCCGAAGGGGTTCCCTGTTTTATGGGATACCCTCAGCCTCTTTACAAACAACCTCTTTTTCAGGAAAAGAATTTCATGTGCTATGCAATCCCCAACGAGGTTGATTATTCAAAAGTTCACTGCCCGGTTACGGAAAAAGCATGCAGTGATGAGGCGGTATGGATCTTTCAGAACGCGATGCTCGGAACAAAACAGGATATGGAACTTTTCGCCGAAGCAATCCTGAAAATACAACGATACGTAAACTCATAAAATATTAATCCGGTCAGACCGGACGACAAAATGATCACTGAATATAAAACCAAGAACTGATATATGAAGGGCTACAAAGAAATGACAAGGTTGCTGTTCACTATCCTGAGGATAGTTATCGGATGGCATTTTCTATATGAAGGACTGGTAAAAGTTCTTAATCCGGGTTGGTCATCGGCTTCTTATCTGATGGAGTCGAAATGGCTCTTTTCGGGACTCTTCCACTGGATCATCAGCAACAGTACGGCCCTTGACATTGTTGATTTCATGAACGTTTGGGGTCTGGTGGTCATAGGTATCTGTCTCTTTTTAGGGATATTTACCCGTGCCGCATCCATTGCAGGAGTAGTACTTCTGATGCTGTACTACGTAGCAAATCCACCCTTCATGCCGTCCTCGATTCCCTCCCCAAGTCATTTTTATATAATCAATTACAATCTGATGGAGGCTACAGCACTTGTGATCATAGCGGTATTTCCAGCCGGTCACTTATGGGGAGTACAGCGATGGATCACATACGCCCATTCGAGGAGGAAAGACCTGAAATTTCCCCCACTGGATAATCATGAGATACTGGAATCGTATGATTCATCCAGGCGTGAGCTCATAAAAAACCTTGCGGTTGTTCCACTTTTCGGAGCGGTCTTTTTTGGTATGGCAAAGAAAAGAGGCTGGTTCAGCTTCGAGGAAGATAACCTGGCAAAAAAAAGTGACGCTGTGAGTAGTGCATCACTTACCCTTGGGAAGGATTATTCGGTAAGAGAACTGAAAGGTCAGGTTCCCCAGGGAAAAATAAGGGAAATTCCTCTCAGCAGGATAATGATAGGAGGCAACCTGATTAGCGGTTTTGCCCATTCCCGCGATCTTATTTACGTTTCGACATGGCTGAAAAAATATTTCACAGATGAAAAGGTAATAGAGACCCTCTGGCTGTGCGAAGCATGCGGTATAAACACCGCTATTTTCAGATGCGACGATAACACTATTAGGATAATGGAGAAATACTGGCAAAGGGGAGGCAAAGTTAAATGGCTGGCACAGACATACCCCGATAAGGATGACTTTACAAATATTAAAAAGGCTATTGATCATGGTGCTATTGGGGCATTCATTCAGGGAGGAATTGCCGACAAGGTAATTTTTGAAAAAAACACCGACTATCTGCGAAAACCTATTGAATTCATTCAGGAACTGGGGCTCATTGCCGGTACTGCAGCACACTCGCTCAGAGTTCCCCAGGCTTGTGTGGAAAATGGTATTAAACCTGATTTCATTATGAAGACATATCATCACCATAATTACTGGTCAGCTACGCCTATAGATCCTTCCAATCCGGAGTTGCCGGTTGATGGGGATGACCATAATATGGCACATGACAATATATGGTGCATGTCAGATAAAGAAACAGCAGACTTTTTCAGGCAGAACAATACTCCATGGATCGCATACAAGGTGCTTGCAGCTGGTGCCATAAAGCCTGAAGACGGCATCCGTTATGCATTTGAGAGTGGAGCCGATTTTGCTTGCGTTGGCATGTTTGATTTTCAGGTTATTGAAAATGCAAACATTGCCTACGATATTTTCAGCTCCAAAATCAACCGCGACCGTCCATGGTATGCCTGAAAGTCTAAAGAAAGATCCTTTGAATGGATCTATTACTCCTTAAGCCATTTTGAAAGAAATCCGGACGCTGCCATCAATTATAGCTTCCTGGCCCTTTTCAAATCCTACAGTTTATAAGGTTTCCTGTACTCATATCCCAGCATTGTATTGGCTTTGTCGCTGTTTGTGAATTTCTCGGCATCAGCATCCCATCTGAGCTTCTCATTGGTAAGCATTGCAATGGTTGCCAGGTGGGCGAGGCTTGTTGAGCGATGGCCTTCCTCAAGTGTGCAGTAGGGCCTCTGACGTGATTTTATACAGTCAAGGAAGTTACGGACCATGTTTGCCGTACTGTTACGGTAGCTTCCGTCATTGAGCAACTCGGAATTTTCCTTCTCCATATTTACCGACTCGGCATCCATCAGTTTTTCCCATGTCTGAAATTGTCCCGGACGAGTTGGAATAATGCGGTAATCGTTCTCTCCGGTCAGAAGGGTTCCATTTGTTCCGCGCATTTCAATGAAGCCATAAGGGATGAAACTTCCCGAACTTGTTTCCACTATATTTATCGATACGATCGTTCCCGAGGCAAATTCGAAAGTTGCCTGCATGGTGTCGGGTATTGTACGGTCATCATCCACTGCATACCTGCCGCCACCTGCGGTAATCCAGACAGGAGCCTTTTCTTCAAGCATCCATCTTATTAGGTCGAGGTAATGAATACCGTTATTGGATATCTGGTTTGCATAATCTTCCCACCATCTGAACATATATGGTGCGATATTATACTGATATGGTCTGTAGGCTCTTGGGCCAAGCCAGGCATCCCAGTTAAAGTCGCGGGGGGGATCCTCTGGCCTGAGCCTGCCAATACCCGAAGGATACATGTTGCTCACATGACATGCGCTGGCAAATGTCACTTTTCCGATCTTTCCTGATGGGATCTCTTCTGCCAGTTTTATAAATGTTGGTGCGGCGCGCCGGTTCAAACCAACTGTGACAATCTGCTTTGTTGCCTCAGCTGCTTTTATCATGGCACGGCCTTCCTCAATGGTCTTTGAAACAGGTTTTTCAACATATACATCTTTGCCGGCCTGAACGGAATGGATGGTCTGAAGTGCATGCCAGTGATCAGGAGTTGAAATTACAACAGCATCAATACTTTTATTTTCAAGCAGCTTTCTGTAATCGGTATACCTTTCAACCTTTCCCGGGAAAACCTCTCCCATCTTTGGTATCTGCCCCGGACGGGTACTGATGTAACGAGAGTCAACCCTTTCATATATTCTTGTAATGTAAGGCTCATAAACGTCACATAATGCGGCTATTTCGCAGTCAGCCATCGACATGAAAGTATGAAGCATCTGTGTTCCACGGTTACCGACCCCGATGAATCCCACCCTGATCTTTTCGTTTGATCCTTTTATCTTCGAATAACTGACTGCTTCCAACCGGTTCAATCCAAGCATCAGCCCGGCAGTTCCGGCACCGGTACCGACAATGAACTGCCTTCGTGTCGGGTTCTTGATTTTTCTAATCATGATTATGTATTTTAAAATTCGTAATTTCCATCAGTGTTCACAATACAAATATTGAAGTTCATTCCTGACAATATCCGGTCGGTTATAATTCCCTGACCCTGTATTTATTTATCAGCTTTGGTTTTGGCTTGTTCACTGAGATCCTTATCGTGTCGAACACAAATTTTGCCGTTGTTATCCCTTCGCTCACAGGTTCGATTGACACGGTATCCCTGTTCCATATTGACTGGGCAAAAAGTTCTGGGAGAAACACCGAATTTTCAACGGCAACGATATCGGCCCTGTACAGTAGTGCGGGCTGACCGTTGCTGAATTCATCCTCCATATGCGAACGGGTGTCTATTTCCGGAAAGGCTTCATTGAAATCGCCGGCAAGATTCATCTCTATCCAGCATACCCATTTTGATCCCGGTTCAACCTCGACCCGAATCGTGAAAAAGTCTTCCTTTGGCGTTGCACCTGATATGGCCATTTCAGAACATTTAACTGTTCCCGCCAGACCAGGTGTTTTTTCATTTCCTCTGAAAATCCTGAACCATTGGGGTAATGCAACTGGTACATTGGCTTTTCCTTCCCAATCGCCTGCAGCAACCCTGTGAGTGACAAACACAGTCTTCATATCTTTGGTGGTGGGATCCTCGAACCATATTGCAAATTGGGGAGGCTCTGCAAATGTTGAAAGGTGGATCAGGTTCTTGTTCTGATGTATATCAACCTGGATTTCAGTTCGCCCCCAGGTTCTTGCCACAGTAATTGCAGCTACAATCGCTATGACAACCAGAGAACCTGTGAATAATTTAACAGCCCTCATTATTAGTCTTCTGTCAATAGTCATAATTCTCTCAGCTTAATTCCGGAATTTCATAACCAGTTCTGTAATAACCTTCGGATAATTGATTTGCCTCCTTTGAGTTTATGACTTTCTCATTAATCCCGTCAAAAAAGAGTTGCTTTTTACCCACCCTGTACGAGAGGTTTGCCAGGTGAACAAGGGTTGCACTCATGTGACCCTGGAATATATCAGAATTGGGTTTTTTTCTTGTCCTGATGCAGTTGATAAAATCCCGTTGATGAACTTCATCGGGGAAGTATCCATATTCCTGGGCAATTACCTCCGAGTTTTTTCCAAGCACCTGCCAGCCTGCGCCATGGCGCCCCAGATACATCATTCCTTCAGTGCCGTAGATCTCCATCCTGTCGCTGTTGAAAGGCCAGTTTGGGAACAGGTCACCGTAACGTATCTCAGGTGGAGCTTTTGACAGGTATTCACCATAGATGGAAGCTTCAACCGTCATTGGTATACCGCCAAAATCGTAGGTGATGGTCTGGTTATCAGGAATATCTCTGTTGTCATCATAAAGCACCCTTCCTCCAGCGCAATAAACTGAATCGGGATGACCGGGATCGCCGATAACCATGCGTGCCAGGTCAATGACATGGCAGCAGTCGGCGAGGGGAAGTCCGCATGAATAAGCCCAGAACTCATTGTAACCCTTATGGCGGCTTACATTGTATGGGACCAATGGTGCAGGTCCGAGCCACTGATCCCAGTCGAGGCCTTCAGGTACCGGAGTATCTTCTTTATAAATCCATGGTTTGTTTCCCGGAAGCATGCAATAAGCTTTTATAAGGGCTATTTTTCCAAGCTTACCACTCATAATATAATCCCTGGCCGAGATGTTATATGGCGCGCTACGGTTCTGAAAGCCGCACTCTACAATGCGACTGTATTTTTCTGCAGCTTTGATCATTTTCCTTCCCTCAGGTATGTTTAGTGAAATGTTTTTCTCTACATACACATCTTTTCCTGCCTGGCAGGCGCGTATCGTTGCAAGGGCATGCCAGTGTTCTGGTGTGCAGATCACTACTGCGTCCACGTCCTTGTCATCAAATGATATGCGCATATCACCGATACGCTTTGGCCTGATATTCTGTTGTTTCTCAAGTTCATCGATTGCCCTGCCGCCTCTTTCCTGATCAACTTCACAGACATATTTAACCTCTACTCCTGGGAGACACTTCTGCATGCTCAGAATAACCTGGGTTCCTCTTCCTCCGGCACCGATCAACGCCAGAATAACTTTATCATTTGCACTTACCATTTCTGCTTTTTTTATAATTAACCCATTTAAAATACCATATATGGTTTACATTTCAATTACAGTCACTTAACTATTCATACTTTATCAGGTACTGTGTAGTTTTCCCTGTATGTATTCTTCAGAAGCTTATTTGCTTCATCGTTATCAATAAATCTTTCCTTCTTACCATCAAATAGAAGCTGGCGGTTGCCTGTTCTGCAGGCAATATTTGCAAGATGGACAAGTACGGCACTCTTATGTGCATTCTCAATAGGACTACCGGGCTGCTTTCTGTTCCTGATTGATTGTATAAAATTTGTCTGATGCTCCCTGTCGGAATGAATGCCTCCAGACTGGGCTTCAATCTTCTCACCGGGTCCGTAGACCTGCCATCCCCCACCCTGCCTTCCAAGAAACATCATTCCGAGGGTGCCATAGATCTCAATCCTGTCAGCATTGGTTTTCCATTCCGGAAAACGGGTGGGATCCATTCGAATCTCCTCTGGGGTTTTGGACATATAATTTGTTACATTACCACTGTCGCAGGTAAGTGTGAACATCTCATAGTCGTAAGTTATAGACTGGAGTTCAGGTGTAGGCTGTTCCGATTCCCATACGTGATTCCTTCCCTGTCCGTAAACTGATCGTGGATGACCGGGATCGCCCATCACCATTCTTACCAGGTCGAGCTGATGACTGGCATCATCGAGAATGCCCGGACAATAATCATAGTAAAACAGCCATCCGTTGAGTATATCGGGATTGAATGGTCTGTATGGTGCTGGCCCCAGCCATGCATCCCAGTCAATTGTCGATGGAATTTCTGCCTCCGGTTTAGGCATCCACTTTTTACCATTAAGCAGGTTATAGATGCGGATATGGACAACCTGTCCAAGCTTGCCACTGGCTATATAGTCTCTGGCTGCAAAATTATAAGCTCCACTCCTGTTTTGGTATCCGACCTGAATTATGCGCTTGTATTTTTTTGCAGCTTCCACCATTTTTCTGCCTTCCCATATTGAATGGCTCGGACATTTCTCCACATATACATCTTTTCCTGCCTGGCAGGCCCATATTGACGCCAGAGCATGCCAGTGATCGGGAGTTGATATCCACACGGCATCTATATCTCTGTCGTCAAAAACCTCCTTCATATAACGGGTAACAACAGGCTTATACCCAAGTTCCCTTTCAACAGCAGATGCCGCCCTTGCTGAATTGAGATCATTCACATCGCAGATAGTCTTTATCGAAACGTTTTCATTTCCTCGGCAGCAGCTTAAAATAGTATGCTGACCTCTTGCCCCTGCTCCTACAAGAGCAAGCACAATCCTTTCGTTCGGACTCTTGCAGGATGGAATAAGTATACCAGACGCACCGGCAATAACACCTGCCGAACATGCCATTGATTTTTCCAGGAATTCCCGTCTTTTCATCTCAGATTACTTTTGTCAGTTTATCTCTTGTAAAGTCAAACATATTTAAAATTTATCAAAAATGTCCGGAAAAATTCCGGTTTTCAGCAAATGCAAGTATATATCTGCCTGACATACCAGAATTAATGAAAATATGATAAGATGTTAAATCAACAATGATCAAGCATCGGATTAATCTGTTCATTTCAGCAACCGGTTTCCTTCTGTGATTAATGTTACCTGGAAACGGGGATTGATCCCGGAATGGACGCCGCATGAGAATTCAATATTGTTATCTCCTGCTTTCAGAACAGGTATCGTACCATCAATTTCAACATCCCGTAATAACTCGCCTTTGGGACCGTAAAGCCTGCAATCATCAGATCCTCTGAACTCCAGATACATCCCTGGCTTCATGTCGGTCAGAAAAGTAATTTTCTGACCATTAACAAGAATTTCAGGATTATTTGTACATACAGACACAAGTGGTAATGCCTTTATGGTTCCAAGCACACATCTCGTTTCCTTGTCGGCCGCCAGGTTATTGTACCACAACTGAAGTTTGTCGACATTATTGAATTGTATTGTATGCCTGAATGAGTCATAAACGTAAAATCCCGAATCGGGCCAGATATAATTACTGAACTCGGATGATTCAATTTCAACAAGCTCAAAATATTTCCACCCTGTAAAATTAATTTTAATGAAATGATCTCCCCTGGCTCCATGCGATAAATGACGTGGGCTTTCAAGCCTTATATTGAGGAGTTCGCCATTGCCATCCCCTGAAACCCAAACACCAATCCCCTGGTGACCTGAAAGATCCAACCAGGGATCAAATTCCTTCTGCATTTTCAGCCACAATCCTTCACGGGCCGGTACACCTGAAACTGATGCCGAATATACTGCGGAGCTTCCTCTGAAAGGCTGCCTTTCAGTGGCAGTCACCAGGCTGCCATTAACTCCATCTGCATTTCCTTCTTTAATGAATAACTCAGGATGGCTGAAGTCAGCAATAACGATACCCGAAGGATCATTATATGGCATCACCGACATCAGCGGCTCCAGCCTCAGTTTCAGAGGCTGGTCGGAGTATTCGTTGCAAATCGTCCATTTCGATGAAGGATGATTGAGACCCTCAACCTTGTGCTTGCTGTAGGTTATAGGTTTAAGATACCAGTCATCGTCATCATCGCGAACAAGGGTAAATTCCCTGCCAGGCTGGCGAAGGAGAGCCCTTGCTGAATCGCTGAAATAATTTCTGTGACGTAGATCCTCATATTGCCTGATAAGAGGAACAATCCTTCCGAATAGTGGATTTTCTTCAAGGGTTTTCTCATCTGCGCCGCCAAGCATTGAAAATCCGGCGTTATTGCCAATTAGTTTACAGCAAAGATATTCTATATCATCAGGGAATGTAGGTTCGACCTGTGGCGGATTCCAAGTCTGATTACCCCACCATCCCAGGTGAAGGGGAAGCATCAGTCCTCCGTTCTCCGCAGGAGCATACCTTTCGATCAATGGGGTATGGCCCCTCCATAGTCCATGCTCATTCTCGTTTGACCTGATCTCGGATGGAAGGAACAGCCGTGTAGACTTGATTGCAGCTGAATGAATGTCGATGAACCTCTTGTAGCCTCGTACAGGCCTGTCCCATGCCTGCCAGCGCGACCTGTAATGCCACCAGTGATGCGACATCGAGCTCATTTCCATGCCTACCGGTCTTTCCAGCCTTTTTGCCACCTCAAAAATGAAACTGGTGCCATAGTACCAGAAATTCTCTTCGCCTCCAAGGATATCGCTTCCGTCGATAGCATCAAAATAAATACCGTCAAAACCGCACTGATTTACAATTTCTGCCGTGTGTGCAGCTATCTCCTTAAAAAGATCTGATTCAGGGTCAGGAACGAATCTCCCGAACATCTCCCGCAGATGATATGCTTTTTCTCCGGCCTGATGAGTGCATTTGGAAGTTCCGCACATTCCTCTCCTGCATCCTGTGAATTTGTATGGAGGCGTTTTCGTAACCTCTTTGAATTCGATTATCTCACTGCCAATTCTCAGTGACAGACTGTTCCTGACAAAAAATCCCGTAGTGGTTGATATATTGCTTGTGGGCTCATTTACAATTATTTCTGTATCACCTTCACTTAAAGGGGACGCAAGTGTGAAGGTTCCGAAAAAAGCCAGATCCTCACGCGGGATCGGAGTGACATATTTTGAATTCTTGTCGATAAAAAAAGCGTATGTGTGAAAAATTGATGAGATTCCTGCATCATGAAGCTTCTGATTGATCCGTTTGAAATTCTCCCACCCATCGGGCCATTTTTCTCTGTTTAGCTCAAAGTCGCCAAATCTGAAGAAATCACCTCCCCCATGGCTGTCAATCTGATTAAAGCCCAGGTTTTTGCACATTCTTACCCATTCTTCTGTACTCTCTTCGGTCAGTGTTCCAAAATTCATAAGGTATGATCCGTATCCTTCCTGTTGCATTAATGCCCAGGCTCCTCCCTTATCCGAGAATGGGATATCTTTAGCCCTCGATATCACTTCGCGGATGGTTGGAAGCATCTTACCGGTTGGCAAACCAATGAGAGACACTGCAGCATCACTGAATCCGAATCGTTTATAACAGGAAGCCCACAGATGCGTCTGCAGTGCAGGTATCTGCCTGACATGGGTATAAAGATTCATCGAAAGTGCGCATGCTGAAAAGGGCTCATAAGGCATACCCTCAAGGTTTAACGGGATGTTCAGGAAGGTAAGGGATTCCGGATCACCCTTAACTTCATTAACCGTGAACCTGACCAGATTTTTACCTTTCTCAATAAGGATGTCAGCACTTATCTCATCTGTGCCGAACTCCATTTTTAAATGTTTCCCCATCAATGTGACTTTGGTCACATTCATGGAAATTCCATTATGTTTTATTATCGCACACCATGAATCTTCATCCTTTTTCAGATAATCAATTCCGGTCGACCTGTCAATGAATGAGATATTTTTTCCTCCAGGGCTTATTTCATAACTGAAATCGCCGGTCCGGATCACAATAGTTTTATCATCGGCTGACCGGCAGCTAAATAACAAAAGCACAAAATTCAATATAAGGATTAATAATATCCTTCTGGAAATGCTATGTTCCGGCATGATAATCAGGATTTAATTTAAATTCGATTATTCAATATAGTTCCAGAATAGTTCCTGCTATATGTCTTGTCCCATCATTTCTGTTGAAATAGTATACGACGAGGATATGTCTTTTGTCAATCATAACCGGCCATGAATATCCCAGATCTCCATTTCCCCCGTCGTCGCGAAGTATTATTTCCTGAGCAGACTCAAAATCATTGCATTCAGAATTTAATATACGTGCACGTATGCCATAAGGCGGATGCCTGTAGCCATAGGTAAGCAGTACCCTTTTGTCGGGAAGCTGAAGTGCGTTGAGAGGATGCCCCTGGAATCCCATTTTTTGATATGGTTCAAAAGATCTGCCTCCGTCTTTCGAGCGGGCTATACAGGCCTGATCATCCATATTGGCGGTTCGCAGGAACGCAACTATATCACCCCGGGGAGTCTCATAAACCGATGCCTCATTGAAAGAAGCCTTTTGATCAGAGGCAACCAGGGCTGAGTATTGCCATGATATGCCTTTATCGTCAGAAAAAATAAGATGCACTGAAGACTTGCCTGGCACTCCGGAGTCGGAACCTGCAACTACCCACAGGATTCTACCTTTTTTGGTCTCAAAAAGGGCTCCACGGTTGTAGGCCGGTAACGGATCACCGAGAGCACTTAATAATGTTTCGGATGGGATATTGGGAGGATAATATGGTCCTTTCCATGATTTTCCTCCATTATCCGAGCGCAAAATATAACCTCCAAGAAATACAAAATCGCCTGCCGGGAAATATGGTTTCTTAAGACAGGGAAGGCCTTCAGGTCGCACGAGGGCCCAACCATAACTGGTACAAAGAAGTGTTTTATCACGAAGCTGAAGAAGGCATGGATCCTGAGATCCACCAAATGCATGAGCATATATAAGTTCCGGTTCCTTTGTCCATGTTTCACCATCTTGAGATCTTACCAGAACAAGGTAGCTGTTGGGATCGGTATGAGAATTGCCTTTTTCTCCAAATATCTGGCGGTTGGGGGCTCTTCTGAAAGCCACGATAATCTCTCCATCAGGGCGCTTTACCACCGACGGGAATGCTGAATAGTATTTTGGATCCTCATATATTACAACGTCTTTCAGCTTCCTTATCTTCTTTTCAGGCTCACCTGCCGTCACATCCTCCCCGGCTGACAGGAAATACATAAATATTAATCCAAGCCAGAAAATTCCGGCATATCGGGTCATTATCATATCACATTTATTTTTTAAACGGACCGGGAACGCTGAACAGGTCGGTAACCACCTTCCCTTCACGTGTTATCCTACCCATACTGTAAACTGTACCGTCTTTTCCAACAGCTATGGAATTAACGTACAACGGACGTTCTCCGTCAGGATAGAATATTGCGCCATGGTCCAGATATTTACCTGTCAGGATATCATATGTTATAAGGTGGAGGTCTTCCAATCCCTTAGCTTCCCCTTTTGCTGTTGTTGCCGCTCCCATAACACGCTTCCCGTCAATGTAGATTGGAGCTCCGGTAAGATAATAGATTGTGTGTCCATCCGGTCCCAAAGTGAATCCAAGATAACCATAACTGAACTGATCACCCATACCAGTCAGTTTAGAAGGGATTGAAGTAAGCCTTTCCAATACTTCAATACGTGGAATGGCTGGATCAAATCTGAACAAATAGCCTGAATTTCCATGAACTCCGTAGATCTTTTTCTCAGGAGCGTACCAGAATACCTGCCGCCAGTTATATGCCATGCTGCCTGCAGTAGATACTTCATAGGTTCCGAAATAATCCTTCACCATATTCTCCCCTTCCACCGTCTCAACTTTATTGCTGCCCAGTGGTAGTTTCTTGATTTGCCCCTCTGCGTTTGTCAGGTATATGGCACCATCATCGTGATTCACCGCTATTGAACGGCATATTACCCTGAAATCTTTTCCCATACCTGCCTCTCCTTTGCCGGTGAAAGGCCCCAGGTCATTCATTTCCCTCTTTGCAACATCGTACCGGAAAAGATATCCAGTGGGCCAGGTAAGGCCATATATCAATCCGCGGACTGTATCCATATTCATTGTAAGGATGCCTTCATTATGAGGAGCTATACCAAGGTCTTCCGTTTTTCGTGTTTTCATATCAAAGGCAAGCAGATGTCCCCCTCTGTAAGCACCATATCCGTCCTTTGGTATACCCGGTTTTTCCATTCCGTCGATGATGCTGTAATAGCCCAGGTGAGTTGAAAAGTAAAGCTTCCCGTCCATTTCCCTGAAATTGACATGACTTTTTCCCTGAGCAACCACCTTCATTTCTTTTTCCCCGCACATTTCTGTAAGGTCGCCAAGGTGTTCAATTTTACCCGTTGAAGGATCGAGACAGTACATCTGTCCTGCAATGTCAATACGTTCCGAGCACAGCACATAATAAATCCTGCCATCGCTGGCACACGATAATCCGTTATAGGTGTCGTGTGAATGTTCAAAACCCGAATTGTATACAGTTGCTGTAATCTTTGCATCGGGAGTTGATGTCTGAACCAAATCAGGTTCCGTAACCACAGCCTGCCTGCAGGCTGAAAAGAGCACCATAGTAATAAATGCTGCTGCAAAATAGATTCTTAATCTCATGAACAATAGTGTTATATAATTTTATGATAATTTCTTTTATCTTTTATATAAAATCTGCTGCCGGAATAGTTTTATGTTCAGCCTGCTTTTCTGAATATTACTGGTTACGACAGTGCATTCTTTATTTTACCGGCATTTCTATGGATCCTTTTAATGGCATTAACTATATCATCCATATCCGACTTGCTGCCAAGCAGAATATTCTGGGTAAACCACACTGCTTCCTCACAAAGCTGATCATTGAGCGGACACTGGTTCCTTTCCATAAACTTTTCATAATCAAGCATTTCAGACTGATACATCAACCTGAAGTTTTTTGTCTCGAGGACATTTTTAAGATATGGCATTTTGTTAAGTGCCGTATATCCGCCTGATGAAGGGATACCTTCAGCATCAAGAGCCTTAATAAACTGTGCACGTGTAAGTCCGCTGAATTCCTCTTTTTTATATCGGAAAGGGAAAATATGGTATGCCACACGAGTCACTTTTTTATTCAGCTTATATGTCAGGATGCCGGGAATGTGACTTAATGCTGACTTAAGATATTCTGCATTTTCATGCCGCAGCGAGGTTTGTTCTTCAAGGCGTGTCAGCTGGGCAAGTCCGATGGCTGCCTGGTATTCGGTGATCCTCAGCTTAGTACCTGCCATTACCGTACCGGATCCTACTTCTCCGACCATGGTACCATACGGATTGCCATAGTTATGGTAAGAATAGCATCTGTCCATGAATCCGTCATCATCGCTAACGATGGCGCCGCACTCCCCTATCGGTATGTTTTTCGAATTCTGGAAGCTGAAACATCCGGCAAGGCCAAATGTTCCTGCCTTCTTGTGGTCAATTTCGGCAAGCCATGCCTGGCAGGCATCCTCTATCACAACCAGGTTGTGTTTTTTCGCGATGGCCATTATCCTAATCATGTCGGCCGGGAAACCAAGTATGTGAACAGGTAGTATAGCCCTGGTTCGGGGCGTAATTTTTGCCTCTATTTTTTCGGCATCAATCTGATAGGTCTGGGGATCAGTGTCAACGAATACCGGCATGGCACCTGTCTGAAGAACAGCTATGACGGTGGCTATAAATGTATAAGGTGGAACAATTACTTCATCACCCCCTCCTATTCCGGCCTGTACAAGTGCGGTAATAAGAGCATTGGTACCGTTAACGACAGCCAGGCATCTCTTTGAGCCAATGGTCTCAGCCCATTTTTTTTCAAATTCATTGACTGTTGCAGCCCGTGACCATATTCCGCTCCGCAATGTTTTCAGGACAAGTTCCTCGTCGGTGGCCTGATCCCACACAGGCCAGGAGGGCCAGGGCTTTGTTCTGATCTTAGCGCCTCCAAGGATTGCAGGGGTGCCGGTATCGGCAGAACAGTTTGCAAAGATAACAGGACCGGTGCCCAATGCAACAGCAGCCCCTATTCCTGCAAGTGAATTTTGCTTTACAAATTCACGACGTGATAAAGTCTTAGTTTTTTTCATGTTATAGTATTTCTGGTTTTATATTTGTCGGATACAGAATAGGCAATTGAATAACAGTTATATTATCAGGTAAATTCATCAATAAAGATAAGTAGTTTTGGCATTTGGTAAACATAAGGCGGAGCAAAGAATTTCCTTATTCCGAACTTTGTGCCACAGCGTAGATTTTGACACCTTCTAGATTTATATCCAGAATTGAATATCCGGGTTTTGAATTGAGTATCGTTACATTTCTTGATTCAGGTCCAAGCTCAGGACTCATGACTGATAAGGCAGATATTGGAAGCTTTGCAGAATTGATCTCATACCTGAGCCTGTTATCTTCAATCACCGAACCGATATCTTTAAGAACCGGTGATCCACCCATATCCTTTATTGAAGGATGGGGCACCGCTGTCAGGCCTCTGCTCAGGAAATGAATAACGGGTTTCCCATTATAAAACCTTATCCGTGCTGCCCATCTGGGATCGCCCGAAATCTGCCTTAGAACAGGACGGAACCTGCCCTTTTTGACAAGTTCTTCAAGAGGATTGCCTTCAGTTGATGTTTTAATCAGAAAGAGATTTTTATATCGAGGTTGAAGAAGCTGTTCAGATTGCGGAACTTTTCTTTTAAAACCTTTTTCATCGTGGGTACCGAAAGGCAATGCCAGCCAGACCGTGCCACCGTTTTTCAGGTATGTCTGTATCGCTTTAAGCTGATCCTCAGAAACACATGCAACACTGTCCAGAATCAAAGGGGTTTTATCACTGCATAAAACATCCGGGTCAGCCAGCTCTTCACAGCGGACAAACCGGTACCCAATATTTGCTTTCACCAGATGCTGTGACCATGCAGCTGATTTATCCCACTGTTCAAGGCCATCCTTACCCCTCCATCCGTTTTCTTTGCAGTAACGGCTGTTTGCCAGTCTTATTTCAACAAGATCCGATCCTTCACGGTAATGCCAGTTGCTGTTCCTTATTTCCCAATTGTTATAAGGCTTTATAATATCTTCCACTTCCATCATGTCGGGAGGATCTTCTTCAAGCCGCTGGTTAAGGGTGCTGCTCCAGTTTGCAACACCCCAGAAACGGCTGAGGCTCCATCCAAGATAACCTCCCTTTTCATAGATTGTATAGCTAAGGGCCAGAGGTGGAGCATTATCCTTTTTGGAAGCTATATCTTTCTGATGCATCGCTTCCGGATCCATTCTGACCCAATCCACGCTGTTTACATTAATGCCGCAATTTTCAAGCATAAAGAAATCAAGCGAGGAGGACATTCTTTCAAGATTCAGATTGACTGCATTCAAATAAATCGGACCTGAAGAAGAACAACAGGTCATCAATGGCCTTTCTCCAACAATACTTTTAACCATCTGCAGATGATCCGCCACCGAATCAGCTCTCATCCTGAGCCAGTCTCTGAAAACAGGATTATCATAGTTGCCCCACAGGAATTCATTTTTACCGGTATCTCCCCAGAATTTAGTATCATCGAGTCCGGGAAGATCATGGCCGTAATCGCGTCTGAACCTTTCTCTGCAATAGTCACATCCACAGACAATAAGTCCGGCATAATCACACATATCATCGACCTCAATGCCATCCAGAGATACCTCTTTCAGAAGCCTGGCGAGGTATTTTCCATGCATATCTAGGAATCCGGGATTATTATGGCAGAAAGTCTCCATCTGATATTGCTTTGCATATCCCCTGCTACCGTCACGTAGGTTGACCTGACATAAATCCTTGAAATAATGCCCTTCATATTGTGCATATTCCGCTGCCTGGGGGTCGTGAAACAGCAGAACATGGTGCCTCTGGTTCCTGTGCAGCTTTTCAAATTCGGCGGTTCCTCTCGGCCTCTCCACATGATTGCATGAGTAGTGGTCAAGAAACTTAATGCCATAACTGTGCAGCTCATCACAAACATTGGCATAATAACCATGCAGCTGACCAAAGTAATTTGAAAAGTCAAACCTTATATGAAATCCGAAATTTATTGCTGTGTCAATTCCTGCCTCTGCAAAAGCCGAGGCCCGGCGTTTTATTTTGTCCACTATCTTTTTCTGTGGCCATAGGAGATCTTCAATATTACACCACCAGCTGGCTGCGCGCACGGGAATAAACGGCAGTGGTTTATTCATATCACTGTTTGCTATAAATGAGCCGGTTGGAATAGGATTTTGTCCGGCAAGAGCAATATTCCCGGTGATCCCGATCCCAATTGAACCCAGTGCCGATGTCCTGACAAAATGACGACGGGTAAATGTTTTTTTCATACGGTCTTTCTGATTTTCGCTCTCAGTTTATGCCCATAGGATGCATAAAACAGAATGTAAAGATAGATTGGAACCGCCAGCCAGTAGCCTGTTTTCGGGGAAACAAGGTCAGCTATCCGGCCGTAAAGAAGAGGTATTACCGCTGCGCCTGATATGGCCATCACCATCATGGAAGAGCCGATCTTGGTGAAACGGCCAAGCTCTGTTATGGCCAGCGGCCATATTGAAGGCCACATAAGGGAATTGGCAAGTCCGAGAAGGGCAATGAACATTACTGATAAAAATCCGCCCGATATCAGTGCCAGAAAAGCAAATATTATTCCAAGTACAGCTGATATTATCAGTGCATTATTCTGCCTGAGATATTTAGGTATTAGAATTATTCCAATAACATAACCGATCAGCATGGCAAAAATGGTAAAGGAAGAGAAGAACTTTGCCGTAGCAATGGGAATATTGATTGAGACACCGTAGCTTATTATCGTATTCCCGGCAATGACTTCGACTCCGGTGTAGAGGAAAATGGCAAGAACACCAAGCAGCAGGTGAGGGAACTGAAAGATGTTTTTTTCCCTTCCTTCGGCAGCCTGGGCATTCTCTTCCTCTGCATTGATGTCTGGAAGACCGGAAAAGTAAAGGATTATTGCCAGCAGGAGCAACGAGATCATTATCAGCAAGTAGGGAACTATTACCCTGGAGGCAAGTGCATCCAGTTCGATGCTCTTTTGAGCAGCAGTCATACCCTCCAGCCTCCGAACAAGTTCATCCGCGCCTTTGAGAGTAACGAATCCAAGTATTGCAGGGGCAATGACTCCCGCAATCCCATTGCATATTCCCATAATACTGATCCGTTTTGCTGCGCTTTCAATTGGCCCGATGATTGTTACATATGGATTTGAGGCTGTCTGGAGTAGTGCCATTCCCGCACCCTGAATAAATAATCCTGTCAGAAACAGTCCGTAGGTTCTGGTCAGCGCAGCAGGTACAAACACCAGTGACCCTGTTGCCATAATTACCAGACCCAGGGTCATCCCCTTTTTGTAGCCAGTATACCCGAGAAGCCAGCCTGACGGTACTGACATAAAAAAATATGCAATATAAAATGAGAAAGCTACCAGATAGGACTGAAAATTGTTCAACTCGCATGCGATCTTCAGATATGGTACCAATACTGCACTTAACCATGTAACAAATCCAAAAACGAAAAATAATGCCCCGATAAGGACTATCGGATCGGAAATGGCACGGGAGAGGCTGCGTTTATTGATCATGAAGGATGGAGAATTTCGGATTTCGGATTTCGGATTTCGGATTTCGGATTTCGGATTGGCTTCGCCGGGCTTGCTTAAAAGCCTGGTTGCGGAATGAGGATTATGGGAATGAAGGTTTAGCGGTTGAGCGATTCTATTGCATTAAGGATGATCTTATCCACGTTAACTGGGAATACTGCCGGCATTCCGTACCAAAAGAATGAATCATAGCCTTCATAATTCTTTGCCTCAATATGCAGTGATGAAGGGAGATAACTAGATACGTCGTTGGTATATCCGGCAACCGAAACAAGCTTATCAGGCCAAAGCTTCTTTACACCAAATCCATATTCTGTAGTGGTTTCGCGTGAGAATCCTACAAGCTTCCAGTTACCAATGTTTACAGTATGTACATAAACAGGCAGTGAAGAAGGCATTGTGCCTTTCTCATAACGTTCAAGCATTATGTCACTCCATTTTACATTCTTCTCAGCATATATATCACCTGGTCTGGTAAGATTTTCTTCCCTGAACCTCAGAATTTCACTTTTGCTCCATGGCTCAACCGGTATATTTAATGTATCGAGAAAATATGACACTTCACCAGTAATTTCAGTCATTGGTTTTCCTGTTACCGACACGACTTCATTTGCCAGTTTTTCACCGGTAATATATTCACCGTTATCCCCTGGGTTGATATCTCCTGCAGTGCCCTGGATAAAAATTGAGTTTACCGTACCGGTCCTCTCCTCCACCAGCTTTCTGGCAACTCCGGGATAATTGGCGCTGATGGTATAATGAAGCTTGCCTGCCGTGCTGAATACAGGATGGCATGACGCAAGGAACAGAATTGACTCTTTACCGGTGTCAGTGTATTTAACCTTCAATACATCAACAGAACTGTCATAAAGCTCAGGATGCTCGGGAAGGCTTCTGTTATATCCAATATCGCACTTCCCACGCCCAAAAAACAGCCTTGCCGGTTTCTGAGAGTTAAACGCTTCATCAACCGATCTGATCATTGCATTCCAGATCGTTGAATAAAGATATGTGCTATCGGGTCGTTGATTTGCCTCCTGCCACGTGAGCCATTCCTGCGAAACGGGTGCAAAATGAGTATGGGACGAGTTGATAAAGACTGCCTGCGATGGTAATCCGTATTTCTTAGATATTGATTCTTTCACCAGCCTTGTGAATGAATCATTCAAACCGCAGATATCAGCTGTAATTATTACCACCTGGTCTGAACCACTGCTTAATGCCATACTTCGAACTGATAAATTCCCCTCGCTCCGGTGTCCGCCCGAATAAAAATACCCCTCATTGCTGATGCCGTATATGCATTTTCCGGCTATAGCTATCATCCTTATATCCTCAGTAATGGTTGCATTGTTCCGGTATGCAGCTTTAAGCCATTTTATTCTATCAGATGCCGGTTCACACTGAAAAATCACTCCATCGCCGGTTAGTGCATAAAGTTTTCTCCCGATGGATGCAATGCTTATTGTCCCATCAGGGGAGGTCAACATCGACCAGTTCATTTTGCTGCCTTCAGGATTAACCATCCATATTTTTCCGGCGGCATCGAGAGAAATAAGGCAATTCAGGGAAAATGTCAGTGATACTGTTGGTTTATCAGGGATCGATGATCTTCTCCATTTTGCTATCTTCCCGTAATTAGAATCATAAAACTTTCCTGAGGCATCAACCCCGTATATCTTCCTTTCGCTTCCCGCAACTGCCACGAGAGCCATATCATTTCCTGCCTTTGACCATTGTGATTCTGATTTGGAAAGATCCCTAAAAAAAAGCTCTCCTTTCTTTATGATGAATACCTTATCAGGACTACCTCCAAGTGAAGTAACATCAGGAAGGAATTCTTCTTCAGTCCATTGCAGTGAAAAACGTCCATCCCTGGGAGCCCCGTAACCTCCGAGATGGAGTGAAATAAGTGATCTGTCGGGTTCAATAGTGCATTGTGAAACACCAACCTTGTAACCGGTCTGGGCGGTGCTGTTCACAAACACCGGCAACCAGATTAAAACAAATGAAATGAAATTTTTATAGCGCATTTCAGGTAATTTTAAATATCATTTTCTCCTTTGACATATCCGAAATTTGCAAGAATGCCCCCATCAACATAGAGTATATGTCCATTAACAAAATTACTCGCTTCTGATGCGAGGAAAAGGGCTGCATAGGCTACATCTTCAGGTTCTCCCCATCTACCTGCAGGGGTACGTGTCATCACCAGATCGTTGAAAGGATGTCCGTTTTCGCGGATCGGGGCTGTCTGAGAAGTGGCAATGTACCCCGGCCCGATCCCGTTTATCTGTATATTGTACTTAGCCCACTCGCATGTCATTGCCCGGGTAAGAAGCTTTAGGCCCCCTTTGGCAGATGCATAGGCGGAGACCGTGTTGCGCCCGTATTCGCTCATCATTGAGCACATGTTTATAATCTTGCCTTCTCTCCTGGAAATCATTCCCGGAACAACCCTTTTTGTGACAACCAGCGGCGCCACAAGATCAACATCAAGAACCTTCCGGTAATCTGCAACCTGCATGTCCAGTATGGGAATCCTCATTATGATTCCCGCATTATTCACCAGGATATTTACAGGTCCAACTTCCTTTTCAATTTGCGATATGCCTTTGTCAACATCATACTGGTCGGTAACATCGAACTTAAGAGTAAAAACATCAAGTCCTTCTCTGCTGAAAGCTTCCCGGCAGGCCTCTATTTTTTCATCATGAATATCATTTATACAAATCCTGGCACCGGCCCTGGCCAGGATAATCCCAATGGCAAGACCTATACCATGAGTCCCTCCGGTAACAAGGGCAACTTTACCCGTTAAGTCGAAAAGATCTTTTATCATATCTATTACTTTATAATTGTCAGACAAATATTAAAACTCAATAAACATTAACTGCAATAGTAATTTCATTCGTAATCAGCATGGCATACCTTCATGCATCCTTCTCTCAAATAAGCAGAGAGAGGGAAGTTTTTTACCTACTTTAAGGTATCAGGATGTCTTACATCCATGTCACCGTAATCAAGGTTCTCGCCTGCCATTCCCCATATAAAAGTATAACCTGAAGTACCTGCGGCGCTATGGATGCTCCATGAAGGAGAAAGGACAGCCTGTTCATTCTTCATCCAGATATGCCTGGTTTCGTCAGGATCGCCCATGAAATGGCAAACAGCCTGTTTTTCAGGAACCTCAAAATAGAAATAGGCTTCCATCCTCCGGTTATGTGTATGTACCGGCATAGTATTCCAAACGCTTCCGGTTCTCATTTCTGTCATTCCCATCTGCAGCTGGCAGGTCGGAAGGATGCTGTTGACAAGCAGTTTGTTCAGGGTGCGGTGGTTTGATGTTTCCGGTGAACCCAGAACTGATTTCTCAGCCTCATCAGGTGATATTTTAACTGAGGGATATTTTTGGTGGGCAGGTGCTGAATTAATGTAGAGTTTTGCAGGTTTAGCAGGATTAACAGACCTGAAAACCACATCTTTTGTTTCCTTTCCCAGATATAATGCCTCCTTGAATGCAAGAGCGTAAGTAGCTCCATTTGTATCTATTAAGGCATCTCCTCCTACATTTACAATTCCCATTTCCCTGCGTTCAAGAAAATACGAAGCCTTAAGGTCAGATGGTGATTCAAGGATAATCCCATGGGTCACTGGCATAGCTCCTCCTACCATATAACGGTCGTACAGTGAATAAACAAACAGTATCTCATCAGGCTCAAACAACTTTTCGATCAGGAATTCCTTCCTGATCCTTTCAGTGTCATATCCTTTAAAATCAACCGGATTTACTGCATATCGAAGTTCTATCTTCATAACTGTTTTATCTTTTGCATGTAACATCTCCAAAAATACAATCTTTGAACGAAATCACATTGGTAATAATCCTGTTCTTTGTCAATGGCATCAAAAAATCTCCACTACCTGTTCTATTTTCTATAGCCGGTTAATTAATTTGTTATTTTTATTTCCTGAAAACATCAGGCAGCATAGATGTTATTAAATCGTACATTTGTTTCAGAATCAGTATCATGAAAAGATTTATAAATGATGACTTCCTGCTGGAGAGTAAAACTGCTAAAAGGCTTTATCATGAGTTTTCCGCAAATCTTCCGATCATCGACTTCCATTGTCATCTCTCTCCAAAGATGATAGCCGAAGACAGGCAATTTGACAATATCGGGGAGGCATGGCTTGAAGGGGATCACTATAAATGGCGGGCTATGAGGGCCAACGGTATCAATGAAAAGTATTGTACAGGCGATGCCACTGCCAGGGAAAAATTCAAAAAATGGGCAGAAACAGTTCCGTTTACGCTGGGAAATCCTCTGTATCACTGGACTCACCTGGAGCTTGCAAGGTATTTCCATATTTTTGACCTTCTTTCCCCGTCAACAGCCGACAGAATTTATGAAGAGAGTTCGGAAATGCTAAGGTCAAAAGAATTCAGCATCAGGTCATTGATAAAGAAAATGAGGGTAGAGGTGGTGTGTACCACCGACGACCCGGCTGACACTCTTGAATATCACCGTGAGCTGAAAAACTCATTCGAGGTAAAGGTTCTTCCGACATTCCGGCCCGACAAGGTTATAAAAACAGGTGATCCGGCCAGTTTTAAGGCTTACATTCTGAGACTTGGAGAATCGGCAGGTATCATCATCAAGGATATGGAAAGCCTTATCAGTGCTCTCAACATAAGGCACCTTCATTTTCACGAAAACGGATGCAGGATTTCCGACCACGGGCTTGACAGGTTTTACTTCACAACATTCACTGAAGGTGAAATAAACCGGTCGCTGCAAAAGCTTCTGAGGGAAGAAACACTTACCGATGAAGAGGACGAAAAGTACAAGACAGCGGTAATGCTTGAAATTTGCAGAATGAACCATTTACGCGGATGGACCCAGCAATTCCATACAGGAGCACTGCGAAACAACAACACAAGGATGTTCAGACAGATGGGGCCAGATACCGGCTGGGACTCTATTGGAGGGAACCAGGATCCTGTCAGAATGTCTAGGTTCCTCGACACACTTGACGTTACGGGTCAGCTTGCAAAAACAATTCTTTATAATCTGAATCCATCCGACAATGAAATGATTATTACAATGGCAGGGAACTTCAACGATGGCTCTCAGCCTGCAAAAGTACAGTACGGAGCCGCCTGGTGGTTCCTCGATCAAAAGGAAGGTATGATAAAACACCTGAAAGATCTTTCATCTTTTGGACTTCTTGGAAGATTCGCCGGGATGGTAACAGATTCAAGAAGCTTCCTGTCATACCCCCGTCATGAATACTTCAGACGCATCGCCTGCAATTTCGTGGGTAACGAGATCGAAAAAGGGCTTATCCCGGATGAGGATGAGCTTGTGAAACCTCTTTTAGAGGGCATCTCCTACAGAAATGCTAAGGAATTCTTCGGGATTTGAATAATTTTAAATATCTGTACCCCCCCTCTTGTTCTTGACATTAATATTAATACTGCACTGTTAGCCGGTGGCAGAGTCCGGAGCGAAAAAGGGCAAACAATAACAAACAATCGGAAACTAAAAACCAGGAAATGAACGAATTTAATATTAAAGACAAAGTTGCAGTAATTACCGGAGGCGCAGGAGTAATATGCTCCGAGATGGCCAGGGCGTTAGCCTCACATGGTGTCAGGACAGTGATAGTCGATCTGAATAAGGAAGCTGCATTGAAAGTTGCCGGGGAAATAGAAAAGCAATTCAGGACACCATCCATTGGACTGGCAGCAAGTGTCCTCGACAAATCATCGCTCGAAGCATCCAAAACTGAGATCAATGATCGCTTTGGTCCAATCAATATCCTCATAAATGGCGCAGGAGGAAATTCAGCTTCCGCCACAACAAAAGTTGAGAAGATGGAGGGCAATGAAGATCCCGGCGATACTTTCTTTGGCCTTCAGATAGAAGGGTTTGAAAAGGTTTTTGACCTTAATTTCATGGGAACTCTGCTCCCTACAATGGTCTATTCGACCGATATGATTACCGGGAGGTCGGGGACAATCATAAATATTTCATCAATGAATTCATACCGGCCCCTGACTAAAATTGCAGCCTATTCAGCAGCAAAAGCTGCTATAAATAATTTCACTCAGTGGCTTGCCGTGCATTTCGCCAAGACAGGTGTCAGAGTCAATGCCATTGCCCCGGGTTTCCTGCTAACCAACCAGAACCGATTTCTGCTTATAAATGAGGAGAATGGGGAGATGACTGCAAGGGCAAAAAAGATTATCAACAATACCCCTATGGAACGGTTTGGTACACCTGAAGAGCTTACCGGTACACTGTTGTATCTCGCATCTGATTTGTCCAGATTTGTCACAGGAGTTGTTATCCCTGTCGACGGGGGATTCAGTGCATACAGCGGGGTGTAAAGACTGAGGTACTGAGCGAGGTAGCAATTGAGAGATGGGGCAACCAGATAAATGTGACAGATTCCAATGTTAAAATGTTCCAGAGTTTCAATGTTCCAGAAGAGTTCCAGAGTTTCGGCGATGGATGGATTTAAAAATGAGGAAGGCAGGAATTATGTAACTAATTACGTAATTAATTACGAGTTAATTACGTAATTAACAGATTAGATAACTAAAACACTGAATTATTATGATTTTTTACCAGGAAGGTTCGGGTAATAAGGTAATCGGAAATGAGGAACTAAAAACGGCAGTAACCGAGATACTTGAAAAGATCGGATCGAGGAAGAAGGTTCTTATAATACCGCCTGATTTTACCAGGTTCCATTCACGTGCAGGAGACATCACATCTCTGATTTATGAACATTACGGGAAAAGCATAAGCGACATACTTCCCGCTCTGGGTACGCACATGCCCATGAGCGACAAAGAAGTGTCGGTGATGTTCCAAGGGGTCCCAAAGAATCTTTTCAGGATACATGACTGGCGGAATGATATTAAAACTGTCGGGACGGTTCCGGGCGAATTTGTATCAGATCTTACCGAAGGCCGCCTGTCATACTCATGGCCAGCACAGGTCAACAAACTTCTTGTTGACGGAGGACATGACCTGATAATATCTGTTGGCCAGGTGGTTCCTCATGAAGTTGCAGGAATGGCCAACTACAACAAGAATATCTTCATCGGTACCGGAGGTCATGAGGGAATAAACAAGAGCCATTTCATTGGCGCCGTGTACGGCATGGAGCGTATGATGGGAAAATCCGATACTCCGGTAAGGAGACTTCTCAATTATGCATCGGAGAAATTCATTTCTCATTTGCCGTTGGTTTTTATCCACACAGTAATCGGACGTGATGATACCGGTAACCTGGTAATAAGAGGACTTTTTGCCGGTGATGACGAGGAAGTCTTCATGAAAGCAGCTGAATTATCGGTACGGGTGAACTTCACTGTACTGGAAAAGCCTCTTGAAAAAGTAGTCGTATTTCTCGATCCGGATGAATATAAAAGCACATGGCTTGGCAACAAATCCATTTACAGAACAAGGATGGCCATGGCTGACGGAGGAGAACTTATGATCCTGGCACCAGGACTCAGGCAGTTTGGGGAGGACATGCAGATAGACAGGCTTATAAGGAAATATGGTTACAGGGGAACGCCTGCCACGCTCCGGCAGCTTAAGGAAAATGCTGATCTAAACAAAAACCTTAGTGCTGCCGCACACCTTATTCATGGAAGCACAGAAGGCCGCTTCAATGTTACCTACTGCCCCGGCAGTCTTACCAGGGAAGAGATAGAATCGGTCAGTTTCGGTTTTGGCGATCTGGATAAAATGATGGAAAAATATGATCCCACGAGGCTCAGAGATGGACTCAACACTATGGATGACGGTGAAGAAATCTTTTTTATTTCCAATCCTGCAACAGGTCTCTGGGCATCAAAAGAAAGGCTGCTATGATCAACTGGGGAATTATAGGATGCGGCAATGTGACTGAAGTTAAGAGCGGTCCAGCATTCAACAAGGTAAGGAATTCGAGGCTAATGGCAGTTATGAGAAGAGATGCCGCGAAAGCGGAAGATTACGCCAAACGTCATAATGTTCCAAGGTTTTACAGCAATGCCGATGACCTTATTAATGACAGCGATATAAATGCAGTTTATGTGGCAACCCCTCCCGGCAGTCATGCTGAATATGCAATAAAAACTCTCCGGGCAGGTAAACCGGTTTATATCGAAAAGCCCATGGCGGCAAGCTATGAAGAATGCATCAGGATAAACGAAGCTGCAGAAAAATACAGATTGCCGGTATTCGTTGCTTATTACCGCAGAACACTTCCCGGATTCCTCAAAATAAAAGATCTAATTGAAGAAGGACAGATCGGGAAAGTCAGATTTGTCCAGATCCAGATATTTAATTATCTTTCTGAGGACGAAAAAGCAGGAAGGTTACCATGGCGAGTGATCCCTGAGATCGCAGGAGCCGGACATTTCTTTGATCTCGCCTCCCATCAGCTTGATTACCTTGATTTCCTGTTTGGCCCCGTTCAAAAGACCGCTGCCGTGGCATTGAATCAGGCAAAACTTTACAGGGCAGAAGATTTTGTTTCAGCCAGTTTTGTTTTTCCTGGAAACATTGTCGCCACAGGAACATGGAGTTTTGCGGCAGCAAGGGAAAGCAACAGGGATATACTGGAAATTATCGGAGAAAAGGGTATGATCAGAACTTCCACTTTTTCATTCAAGCCAATCGTACTGGTCAATGAAAAAGGGACGCAGGAGTTTGAGAATGTAAGACCGGAAAATGTTCAATATTATCTTATTGAGCAGATTGTTAATTCATTAACAGAAGGAGGGCCGGTTGTCAGTACCGGTATCACAGCGTCAAGGACAAGCAGGGTGATGGATGAAGTGGTGAGGGATTTTTATTCAAATGCATCCTCCGATGTTCCGGCTAAGGAGGTAGACAGATGACCGTAGACCGATGAAAAAAAGCAAAAAATAAAAGTGAATTACAAAGTCTTAACCTCCTTTAAAAGGCATGGGCGGTAAACTTAAGACAGAAAATAATCAAGAATAACCGTTATCAGAAACTCAGTAATAAACCATAAATAATAAACCATTAACATGGATACATTATCAGACATTGGATTAATTGGACTTGCAGTTATGGGTGAAAACCTGGTGCTGAACATGGAAAGCAAGGGTTTCAGAGTAACTGTGTACAACAGGACTGTTCAGAAGGTAGATGATTTCATGAACGGAAGGGCCAAAGGCAAAAATATTAAAGGTGCTTATAATCTTGAGGATCTGGTTGGTTCGCTTAAGAAACCCAGGAAGATAATGATAATGGTCAAGGCCGGCAAAGCTGTTGACGACATGATAGAGGCGCTTCTGCCTCTCATGGAAAAAGGGGATATAATCATTGACGGGGGAAATACTCATTTCCCTGACACAAACAGGCGGACGGTCTATGTGGAAAGTAAGGGGCTTCTTTATATTGGAACAGGTGTTTCCGGAGGCGAAGAAGGAGCTTTGCTGGGACCTTCGATCATGCCTGGAGGATCACCGGCTGCATGGCCTGAAGTAAAGCAGTTGTTTCAGGCTATAGCTGCAAAGGTTGATGACGGTTCGCCATGCTGCGATTGGGTCGGAGAAAACGGAGCCGGCCATTTTGTAAAAATGGTACATAACGGAATTGAGTACGGTGACATGCAGCTCATCTGCGAAGCCTACCAGATAATGCGGGATATGCTTCACCTGAATGCCGATGAGATGCATGGTATTTTCAAAGATTGGAATGAAGGGGAGCTGAACAGCTACCTTATAGAGATCACAAGGGACATTCTAGCATTTAAAGATGAGGACGGAGAGTCTCTCGTTGATAAGATCCTCGATACTGCCGGACAAAAAGGAACGGGCAAATGGACCGGAGTGGCAGCACTCGACCTTGGTATTCCTCTTACGCTTATTGGCGAGGCAGTCTTTTCAAGATGCCTTTCCGCCATCAAGGAGGAGCGTGTAATTGCTTCAGGAATACTGAAAGGCCCCAGTCCGGCATTTTCAGGTAACATTCCTGCATTCATAGAAGACCTTCGCAAAGCCCTGTATGCATCAAAAATTGTTTCATACGCGCAGGGATACTCCCTCATGAAAGCGGCAGCTGAAGAATACGGATGGAAGCTTAATTACGGAGGTATTGCCCTGATGTGGAGAGGCGGATGTATAATAAGATCTGTCTTCCTGGGGAAAATAAAGGAAGCCTTTGATAATAATCCCGACATAACCAACCTGCTGCTCGATCCTTTTTTCAGGGAGAAGATGGAAAAAGCACAGAATGGTTGGAGGAATGTTGTTGCGACAGCGGCTGCAAACGGAATTCCTGTTCCTGCAATTGCCAGTGCATTGTGTTATTTTGACGGGTACAGATGCGAAAGACTTCCAGCAAATCTGCTTCAGGCCCAGCGTGATTATTTTGGTGCACACACCTATGAAAGGACAGACAAACCAAGGGGCATGTTCTTTCATACCAACTGGACCGGGCGCGGAGGTACAACCGCCAGCACAACTTATAATGTCTGATAACCATTAACTCAAAACAATACATAATGTCACAAACCATCAGGACAGGGAACTACAGGTGGACTGTATGTGCCCTTATATTTTTCGCAACAACTGTAAATTATCTCGACCGGCAGGTTATCGGGATTCTAAAACCTCTGCTCGAGTCAGACCTGAACATTGGTGAAGCTGAATACGGTTACATTGTTACTGCATTCCAGCTTGCATATGCATTTGGGATGGTCATTGCCGGCCGACTTATTGACAAGTTCGGAACAAAAATAGGATACGGGGTATCGGTTCTCCTATGGAGCATCGCAGCCATGGGTCATGCTCTGGCCAAAGGGGCTTTTGGTTTCGGATTCTGGAGAGCATTCCTTGGCATAAGTGAATCGGGTAACTTCCCTGCAGCAATAAAAACTGTAGCCGAATGGTTCCCTAAAAAGGAAAGAGCCCTTGCCACAGGAATCTTCAATTCCGGCACCAATGTAGGTGCAATAATCGCTCCGCTTGCAGTACCTGCAATAGCAAGTGCCTGGGGCTGGCAGGCAGCCTTCATCATAACGGGAGCAATAGGTTTCCTGTGGATCATACTATGGTTTTTCTACTATGAAGTGCCTGAGAAGCAGAGAAGGCTTTCACAGGGCGAACTTGATTATATCCAGAGCGACACCGAGGAGAAATCGGAACCGTCTGAGAAAATTCCCTGGTCGAGGTTGTTGAAATACAGGCAGACATGGATGTTCTTTATCGGGAAAGGGCTCACAGATCCTATATGGTGGTTCTATCTATTCTGGATACCAGGCTGGCTCGCTTCGGTAAGAGGAACAGGACTTGACATAAAATCATTCGGCCTTCCACTGGTGGTTATTTATACTTCAACAACAGTAGGCAGCATCTTCGGAGGATGGCTATCGTCATTCATGATAAAAAAAGGGATGTCTCCCTTTAAAGCAAGGAAGATTGCTATGCTGGTTTTTGCCCTGCTGGTCATACCCATCGTTTTTGCACAATCCCCATCACTTGGGACATGGGGAGCCGTAGCGCTTATAGCCCTGGCAGCATCATCACACCAGGCATGGTCAGCAAACATCTTTACCACAGTTTCAGATGCCTTCCCGAAAACCGCAGTGAGCTCAGTAACAGGTATAGGAGGAATGGCCGGGGCTCTTGGAGGAGCATTTGTATCAATTCTTGCAGGAAATCTTCTTGAATATTACAAAAATGCCGGACATGTTGAAACCGGTTATGTGATAATGTTCGCCATTGCCGGAAGCGCCTATCTGCTTGCATGGATAATCATGCAGGTCTTTGCACCAAAGAATAAAAAAGTAATTCTGTAGTGAAAATAGCCTAATGCATAATGAATCTACAACCGAAATAAAAACTAATAATATGAAAAAACTCGGGAAGTATTCTTTTGGTATCGGTGACAGGTTCGGACGCCAGGGTCATGCCCAGCTGAAAGCAATCATAGAGGCCGGGAATAAGGGTTATGAGATCACGCCTGTATGGAACAAGTCAAACAGGGAACATATTATAATAGGTACCAAACCGGAGGATGTCAGGCAGGAAGCTGACATGGCGACTAAAACAGCAGGCTTCAATAAACCATATTTTGTTGATGCTGATCATATTAATCACGAAAATGTAGACAGATTCATTGAAAGCTCTGATTATTTCACAATTGATGTGGCAGCATTCATAGGAAAGCGTGCCGGAGATGACGAAATGGAAAATTTTGTCTCGGGAGTGAAAAAGTACCACAGCGGTATAAAGATCCCGGGAATAAGAAAAATTCAGAAATGTTCAACAAAAATGCTTCTCGAGATTGCAGAGAAATATCTTTTTGCAGCTATAAAAGCAGGAGAGGTATACAGAAAGATAGAAAGTAAAAAAGGACCAGGCACTTTTATCACGGAGATCTCAATGGATGAAGTTCCTCAATCACAGTCGCCTGTTGAGATATTCTTCATACTTAAAATGTTGAGCGATCAGAAGGTGCCACTTCAGACCATTGCTCCTAAATTCTCCGGGCGATTCAATAAAGGTGTTGATTATATTGGAGATATAGACAAATTTGCTGCTGAATTTGAACAGGATCTGCTTGTGCTGAACCATGCGGTAAATGAATTTGGACTTCCTGATAATCTCAAAATAAGCGTTCATTCAGGTTCGGATAAATTTTCAGTATATCCAGTGATTGGGTCGATCATAAGGAAACATAACAAGGGAATTCACATAAAGACAGCCGGAACCACATGGCTTGAAGAAATCATCGGCCTGGCTGAAGCAGGAAATGAGGCCTTTGATCTTGCCAGGGAAATCTATGCGGAAGCGGTTGAAAGGCTAGATGAACTATGCGGCCCCTATGCAGATGTAATTGATATCGACAGATCAAAACTTCCATCTGCAGATGAGGTTTCAGGCTGGAACAGCAGGAAGTTTGCCGCATCACTCAGACATGACCTGAATAACCCTGATTATAATCAGAGTATGAGGCAGCTGATTCATGTAGGATACAAGCTGGCAGCACAAAATTCCGACAGATTCTACAGGCTTCTGAGTGAGAATGAACATATTGTAGAAGAGGGAGTGTATCAGAATATTTTTTCACGTCATCTATGCCGGTTGTTTGGCATTGAATAAGATAATAGAAAAGGCGACAGGCGACAGGCAGCGGGCGACAGGCAACGGGCGACGGGATATGGGAAGATTGTGTTTATTTGAGAAATAAACTGTTACTCAGAATTTTCATCGTATATGTTTTTTTTAAAGAAAATATTACATTTAAAACCTGAAAATCATTAAACAAATTAAATTTTAACCAATCAGCATAACAATGAAAAACTCACGCTCAAGGAGGGAATTCCTCAGATTATCGGCAGCCGGCGCTCTCGGAGCACTTGCTTTTTCACAGTACTCATGCAGAAACGCATCAAGGCGAGCAGCTGAGACAACAACAGTCGATCCCAAATCGTTTGGCATCGGGCTTCAGCTATACACCATAAGGGATGCTATGGCAACCGATGTCCCGGGTTCATTAAAACAGGTTTCAGATGCCGGATATAAATATGTTGAACTGGCTAATTATGCCGATGGTAAGTTTTATGGTTATGAGCCGTCAGAGTTTCTGAAAATGGTTAATGACCTCGGAATGGAGATACTCAGCAGCCATACTCAGGTTGAAGCAGCTGGTGTAACGCTCGACAATGCGAAAAAGATGGCAGAAGATCATGCAAAGTTAGGAGTTAAATACTGTATTCAGCCCTGGGTGGTGGAAGAAGCGAGAAAAACAATCGACAGTTACAAAAAAATGGTTGCAGACTGGAATATTGTGGGTGGGATTATGAAGGAGCACGGAATAATGTTTGGATATCACAACCATAATTTTGAATTTGACACAGTAGAGGGCAAGATCCCCTATTTTGATGTGATGCTTGCCGAACTTGACAAGGACCTGGTAACAATGGAAATTGATATATTCTGGGCCAGCAAGGCAGGTCAGAATCTGGTTGAAATATTCAACAGGTATCCAGGAAGATTTCAGATATTCCACATGAAGGACATGTTCACAAATGAACCTCCTTATTACACAACGGTCGGTGAGGATGATTTTGCCCCTGTCGGAGCCGGAGTGATCAATTTCAGAGAGATACTGGCTGCAAAGGATATTGCAGGTATGAAATATATGATCGTTGAACAGGACAGGAGTCGTGAAGGCAGGCCGTTTGATGATATCAGGACAAGCATTGCAAATCTGACAACCAGGATCCTGGTATGATCATCGGATACTGAACCACAGCTTCTTATTCCATAGTCTTCTTTCCGGTCACAACCGGGGCGGTTAGCTGCAAAAGGTCAAATACCACCATCTCATTTCCGCCTTTCCGCAACCATATCCCCGGACAGTAAAGTCTTTTTTGCGGACCAATATCCCAGTAGCGGCCGAGGTTATGTCCATTAACCCATACTATTCCCTTTTTAAGATTGGATACATCAAAGAATGTATCGCCAACATCGTCGATATAGAAGTTTGCCTTGAAAAAGATACCCCGTTTGCCAGGATTTCTTGCTGATGATCTGAGGTTATAGATGTACTTGTCATCCATGGGAAGGTTAAAAACTTTCCAGTTCATAAGAGTCATTCCGTTAAGAGTAACTCTGTCGGTAATTCCCTTTCTGTCGATCAGATGTTCTCCAAAATTAATTCTACCCATCCCTTCGACAAGGATCTCTAGAACCGGATTTGCAGTTTTGCCCTCGGGTATCTCCAATGAATTGATACCCTCCCTCCTGTCAAGCGATCCTATGTAGGTACCATCGACAAAGACTGTTGCATAATCATGCAAATCTGTAACTTTCAGAATACCCGACTTATGTCCGGTGAGTTCAGTTCTGTAGAGGATGAATCCGTAATCCTGGTTGAAAGACTCAAAAGAGCCGGGTTGAACGGAATTGACAGGTTGCGGAAGGTTATCCCATATCGAAGTAAAGATATTGAGTGGTGTCGGCAGGATTTCCACAGCTTTAACAGGATCGGGAATTTCGGGAAGCTTTTTACCTTTCGGCAGATAAGAACCAATAAGCCTTCTCAGTGCCATGTATTTCGCAGTGGGCCTACCCTGTTCGTCGACAGGTGCATCATAATCATAGCTGGTAACATCAGGTTCATAGCCTTTTCCACCGGAATTTGCTCCGGCAGTGAATCCGAAATTTGTACCTCCATGAATAACATAAAGATTGAACGACTTTTTATTATCCATTAGGAATTTTACCTCCCGGAGCAGTTTTGATGTATCAGGGCGGGCCCAGCTTTCACCCCAGTGAGTAAGCCAACCCGGATAGGTCTCACTGCTGAAGACAGGGACCCCAGGATTCATTTTAGCTGCCAGTTCAAAATCTTCAGGTTTACTTCCCGGATCAAGGCCTACGGCACATCCCGGAATAGTTCCGGCCTCAAGCATATAAGGAGTTGGTCCGTCGCCGGTAAAAAAGGGAACATCAATTCCATTCTGCATCCATACTTCTTTAAGCCGCATGAGATAGTTCCTGTCGTTACCGTAGCTTCCGTATTCATTTTCGATTTGAAGCATCAGGATGGGACCGCCGTTTGTAATCAGCCAGGGCTTCAGTTCGGCTGCAAGCCTTGCAATATATTTCTCAGCAGCAGCCATATATCGTGAATCCATGCATCTAAGCTTAATATCAGGAATTCGGAGAAGATACGGAGGAATACCGCCCAACTCCCATTCGGCGCACACATAGGGCCCGGGACGAACAAGAAGCCACATTTCTTCTTCCTGAACGATCTTAAAAAACTCAGACAGGTTATGGTTGCCTGTTGTAAAGTCGTAAACTCCTTCCTGAGTTTCATGAAAATTCCAGAAAATATAAGCGCTTATTGTGTTGCATCCCATCGCTTTGGCCATCTTTATCCTGTGCCGCCAGTATTCAGCAGGAATCCGCGCAGGATGCAATTCACCGCTTATAATCTGGAACGGATTGCCGTCAAGAAGAAATTCGGAAGTTCCCAGTGAAAATGTATGCCTGCCCTTGATTTTCTGAGCATCCAGATCAATACCAAACAACAAAATTACCAGTAAGATTGAACAGAATATTTTATTCATAAATCAATAGAATTTTAGTGCTTCAGTAGTTTTTCTGACGTTTTTAAACCACTTTTCATCATAATATAATTTTGATTTTAAAGGTATGATGGAACCACACATGTTTTATAAAATTATATTTATGAGTGTTTGTGTTTGCAAAACATGTGGGTTTCATATTTCAAATATAAAATCAAACGGTCATTCATTCAGTCAGTCCGATAATATTTTCATAAAAAATTATCGTCAAACCCTGTTTAGGCTGCAGATTTATATTGCCTGAAAACTGTGAAGTTTGTTGTAGTAGCCGTTTTTTTTCTTAATCAGTTCTTCGTGATTACCCATTTCCACTATTCTGCCGTCGTCGATCACCACAATGAAGTCGGCATGCTGGATTGTTGAAAGCCTGTGAGCAATGACAATTGACGTCCTGTTTTTCATAAGATTCACTATTGCTTCCTGCACCAGCCGTTCAGATTCGGTATCAAGTGCAGAGGTAGCTTCATCAAGAATCAGTATAGGAGGATTGGCCATGATGGCCCTGGCGATGCTGATTCTCTGTCGCTGCCCTCCGCTTAATTTATTGCCTGACTCTCCCACCAAAGTATCGTAGGCTTTATCGGTTTGAGTAATGAATTCATGAGCATTTGCCACATGAGCTGAATATTCGACCTGATCCATTGTGTGGGAATCCACTCCGAAAGCTATATTCTCCCTGAATGATGTATTGAACAGTATCGGCTGCTGGCTCACTATTCCCATAAGATTTCTCAGGTCCCTGATCTTCATGTCTCTTATGTCTGTACCGTCAATGAGGATCATTCCACTGGAGACATCCATGAATCTTGGCAGAAGGTCGGCAAGTGTTGACTTACCGGCTCCGGATTTGCCTACAATTGCAATTGTCTGCCCTTTAAGAATTTTAAGGTTAATGTCCTTAAGTACGGGTTCGTTGTTATAGGCAAACCATACACCCCTGAACTCTATTGATTCCCTGAATTCCTTTACCGGAACAGCATTGCTTTTTTCAACTATCTTCTCTTCAGCCTCAAGGATCTGATCGATCCGGTCGATTGAAGCCATTCCCTTCTGGATACTGAACCATGCCGTGGTAATGTTTTTTGCAGGCTGAATAATCTGTGAAAACACGACCAGGAAGGCAATAAGCCGTTCCTGATCCAGATTTCCCACACCTTTCATTGCCAGCGTACTCCCAAAATACATTATAATCATAAGTACTATTGTTGAAAGGAACTCGCTTACAGGACTGGCAAGGTATGCTTTGCGTGTTATCCTTTTAAAAACCTTTGAATAGTGGACATTTGTCTGTGTGAACTGACTCCGCATTTTTTCCTCGGCGTTGAATCCTTTAATAATACGCAATCCGCTTAATGTCTCTTCGACCATTGAAAGCAGCCTGCCCAGAAACTGTTGACCAACAAGCGATGATGACCTTAGAGTACGGCTTGCCCTTCCAATAAGCCACCCGCTTACTGGCAGGAGAAGAAGCGCAAAGAGGGTAAGACGGGTACTTGTAATAAAGAGATAGACAACAAAAATCAGTATGTAAAGAGGATCTCTGAAGAGCATTGTCAATGAAGAAACAACTGAAATCTCAACCTCCTGAACATCGTTTGAAATCCTTGTCATGATGTCTCCCTTTCTTGCATCGGTAAAAAATGAAAGTGAAAGCCTCAGAACCTTGTCATACATTTTTTTCCTCAGATCCCTGACGGTGCATGACCTGATGTAAGCCATACTGTTGTTAGCAAGGAAAATAAATCCGTTCTTAAAAAGGCTGGCAATGACAACCACAAGGCATACAATCAGCAGAGCCCCGGTTTCACCATATTTATCGATCATGGAGGAGAAGAAATACTTTGAGGCAGCATTCAGATATTCGGCACTCATCCTGAATTCACCTGGATCAGGTGCTGTTTCCATACGGCTGAACATTATCTTAAGGAATGGAATTACCATTGTATAAGAAAAAAGTGCAAACAGTGCACTAAGGATATTATAAAAGATATTCTTAAATGCTGACCACTTATACGGATCCAGATATTTTAATAACAGTCTCAGCTTGTTCATCAATCAACCAGCATATTTAAAATCCTGTATAATTAAAAGGAGTTATTGCCTTCAACTCAGATTTAATGGAATCGGATATCTCAAGGCTATCAATAAAAGCGGCCAGGAGCTCCCTGGTCATTTTTTGATTTGTTCTAGTAAGATCAAGGAGTGTTTCATAAGGTTTACTGAAACCTTCCCTTCTGAGAATGGTCTGAATGGCTTCAGCAACCACTACCCAGTTGTTTTCCAGGTCAGATTCAATTTTCTCACGGTTTATTACCAGCTTGTTCAATCCCCTGAGGAGTGAGCTGAAGGCAATAACCGTATGGCCGATGGGTACACCCAGGTTGCGCAGTACAGTTGAGTCGGTGAGATCGCGTTGAAGACGTGACACAGGTAGTTTCTCAGACAGATGGCCAAAAACAGCATTGGCAAACCCCAGATTCCCTTCACAGTTTTCAAAGTCGATCGGATTGATCTTATGAGGCATTGCAGAAGAGCCTATTTCACCTTTTCTGATTTTCTGCCTGAAATAATCCATTGAAATGTAAGTCCATACATCCCTGGCAAGGTCTATCAGTATCACGTTTATTCTTCTCAGATTGTCGAAAAGAGCTGCAAGGTTATCGTAATGTTCGATCTGGGTGGTAGGGCTCGACCGGTGAAGTCCCAGCGTTTCGTTTACAAAAGTGTTTGCAAAGGATATCCAGTCGGTATCAGGGTAAGCTGCCTTATGGGCATTTAAGTTGCCCGTAGCTCCTCCGAATTTTGCTGAGAAGGGTATCTGACCAAAATACTTAGACTGTTCGTCAAGCCTTGAGATAAATACTGAAAGTTCCTTACCCAGACGTGTGGGCGAAGCCGGCTGTCCGTGTGTCCGGGCAAGCATAGGCACATCCTTCCATTCGTCTGCCAGCCTGGTAAGAGTCTCTCTCAATTCGAAGAAAAGCGGGAAATACACATCACTGAGGGCATCCTTCAATGAAAGGGGGATAGCAGTATTATTGATATCCTGCGAGGTCAGACCAAAATGGATGAACTCCGACCATTTGCCAAGTCCTGATTTGAATAATTTCTCTTTCAGAAAGTATTCAACAGCCTTAACATCGTGGTTGGTGGTTTTCTCAATCTCTTTGACCTTTACAGCATCATTAATAGAGAATTCCTCGTAAATGGCCCTAAGTATGGTATAGTTTTCCTTCCTGAAATCGGCCAGCTGAGGCAGTGGAATATCGCAAAGAGCAATGAAATATTCCACTTCCACAAGCAACCTGTAACGTATCAGTGCATATTCGGAAAAATATACATCAAGTTCGTCAATTTTATGGCGGTATCTACCGTCAAGGGGCGATATTGCCGTCAGGCTGTTCAGTTCCATAGTCAATCCTATTAAGATTAGAATCAGGACAGATAAATATCTTGTACACAAAAGTAGTATTTTAGCCGGTGTAAAAAAACTGAATCTTATTATCGAAAATACTTCAAAAACAATTTAAGGTATGCACAAAGGGAAAATCAGAATTTCGGCAGTTAACTTTGCAAATACCTATCCCTTTATATATGGCCTTACGAAAAGTGGATTTGACAGGAAGGTAATACTCACAACAGATCATCCGGCTGAATGTGCGGCCAAACTTGCCTACGGGGCTGCAGATATCGGCCTTATTCCGGTTGCAGCGCTTCCAATGTTGAAGGAATACCATATAATTACCAACTATTGTCTGGGAGCTTATGGAAAGGTAAGGACAGTAATGCTTTTTGGCAACAGTCAGCTCGAAGATATCAGATTAATCAATCTTGATTACAGGTCAAGGTCCTCAGCCGGTTTGGCTAGGATCCTCGCAAAAAATGTCTGGAAGAAAGAATTCATCTGGAGAGATACCACTTCCGGATCTGATTTAATTGATCTGCCAGATGATGAAGCGCTTGTCTTGATAGGCGATATGTGTTTTGAGTATGAAAAGCTCTTCAGCCTCAGGATTGACCTGGCAGAAGAATGGTTCAACCATACAGGCCTTCCTTTTGCATTTGCATGCTGGACATCGAACAGAAAGCTGGATGATGGCTTTGTCGAGGAATTCAACGAAGCTCTGAAGACAGGAGTGGATAACATTAAGGATGTGGTTGAAATGTTCGGCAGAAACAGTGCCATTAAAAAAGATGAATTACTGACTTATCTTACCAGGAATATGGACTATTACCTCAATGACGACAAAAGAGAGGCCATTTCCCTTTTTCTTGAAATGTTAAGTCGTGTCTAATTTCCCCATGAGTTTTTCAGTGTCTGACCCGGATCATTTTAATTTCTACCATACGGAATTGATCTTAAAAACCGTATGTTACCACCACAGGATTGAATGTTAATAAAATACATAATTTTTGTGCGCGATGTCAGTCATGTGGGTATTAAGTTAAATTTATATTCGTTAACTTTGAGATGAATTACTACAATCATATTTATAAAACATAAACTTCACGATATGGCAAAAACAATTACTTTCAATGAACTCCGGAAGATAAAAGATCAGTTACCCTCCGGAAGTATGAAAAAGATTGCAGAAGAGCTTGACCTTAATGAAGAGACTGTTAGAAACTACTTCGGAGGGACAAATTTTGAAAAGGGACAGACTGTCGGAGTACACTTTGAACAGGGACCGGGAGGAGGAATAGTCAGCTTTGACGACACCACTATACTCGATCTTGCAAGAACGATGATAGAAAAGTAAGAATGATGACAGGGTGCCTGTTCAAAAGCAAAAGGCATTGTCTTTTGCTTTTTTTATTTTTCATCCAATGAAACCCGCATGTATTGCTTACACAAACACGTATAAATATAATTGCGGGTTCCATCATACTATTAAAATCAAAATTATATTATGATGAATCTTAATGACCTTATTTCAGAATCAGAGAAAAAATACAGGAAAAAGCTTGAGATGTTCTTCACACTGAAGTGGGGAGATACTTTGCTCTGGTCGCACGACCTTGAACATCACAGGAGGGTGTGGTATTATGCCAAAGAAATTCTTGAAGCTGAAGCAGGAAAAACTGTAATTGAAACAAAAGATTCTGGAACAGAAAAAATTACCAGGAATGGGAAAATTGATATCGACAAACTCATCATAGCATGCTTTCTTCACGATCTTGGCATGTCGGAAGACCAGGGAGTGCGGCATGGGCACATAAGCCGTGAACTGGGCATATCATTTCTGAAGGACCGTGGGCATGACATTTCAGAATTCAATGACCTGCTTGATGCACTGGAATTTCACGATAACAAGGAATATAAAAATGATAAGTATGCTGACAACAGGCTGCTGAAAGTACTTTCAGCTGCGGATGATCTTGATGCATTCGGCTATATAGGCATTTACAGGTTTCTTGAAATATATCTGGCAAGAGGAATTGATATTTCAGTATTAGGAAATGAAATAAGGAAAAATGCTGCCGGAAGGTTCAGTAATTTTGAAACCGGTTACCGGCACTTTTATACTTTTTATAATAAACATAAAAAAAGATATCTGATCCTTGACAAATTTTTCCTCGATCAGAGGCTTAATACGGGTATCATTGCTGATGGCCGTAATATGAATGATGTATCAGGGGAGATCATCAGACTGGTTTCAGAAATGTCATGCACAAGATGGAATATAGATGAAATAAAATTCAAATGTTTCCAGAATGAGGATTGTGACTTTCCGGTATACTCTTTTCTTAGGGGTCTGCAATCAGAACTTACCGGATTTCTTATGACCATCAATTAATTAATACTAAAATATGAAACAAACCGGATCATTGTTATCAGATCCCTTTAATTCTGAAGAATTCCGCAGGGAAGGCCATAAACTTGTTGATCTTCTTGCCGAATATCTCGATCGGTCGCTGAAAGGACAAGGAATACCGGTTTACCCGTGGAACGATCCCGACGAACTTGTGGAAAAATTCCGTTTTGATTCCGGAACAGGCCGGGATGAACCTTTTGATCAATTCATTGACAGGATAATCCACAATTCCAATCACCTCCATCATCCAAAATATATTGGCCACCAGGTAACCTCTCCCCTGCCCCTTACAGCCCTTGTGCAGTTTTGTACCACTCTTCTTAACAATGGCGCTGCAGTATATGAAATGGGGCCGGTGAATATGGCTATGGAGAGAAACGTGATTAACAGGTTCGGCACTCTGATAGGATATGGACATGGTTATGACGGGATTTTTACACATGGAGGTACTGCGGGTAATCTGACAGCTATGCTTACTGCCCGACAGATTAAAAGCGATCATAATATATGGGAGGAAGGAATAAAAGATAGTCAACGACCAGGATTTCTTCTATCGGAACAATCGCATTACAGTATCTCAAGAAACATCAGAATAATGGGTCTTGGTGCAGAATCGGCCATACATGTTCCATGTGACAAGAATTACAGGATGAGAGTGGATATGCTGGATGAGATGAAGAAAAAGGCTGAGAACAAGGGTATAAAAGTCATTTCTGTCGTGGCAAGCGCCTGTTCAACTGCAACAGGATCGTATGACGATCTAAGTGCCATTGCGGATTTTTGTAAGAATAATGATCTCTGGATGCATGTTGACGGAGCTCACGGTATGGGGGCTTTATTTTCAGAAAAATACCGTGACAGGCTTAGAGGTATTGAGCGGGCTGATTCGATCGTAATTGATTTTCATAAGATGTTCCTTATTCCTGCCATTAATACCATGGTTATCTACAGAAATGGTGAAAATGCTTATGAAGCTTTTGATCAGAAGGCATCATATCTGTTCAGGAAAACAGATGAAAACGCCTGGATTGACAGTGCCAAAAGAACAATTGAATGTACCAAAAGTTCACTTGGGATAATTGCATATACAGCATTGAAATATTATGGAGATGAGTATTACAGAAAATACATTGAAAGCAGATATGATCTTACATCTGATTTTGCATCAGTGATAAAATCCTCGGAAATCTTTGAATTGGCTGCAGAACCACAGGCGAACATTATTTGCTTCAGATTTGCACCCCATGGTTATGATAATGAGACACTAAATTATATAAACTCTGTAATAAGGAAAAAGATCGTAATGGATGGTACTTTTTATATAGTTACTGCAGAGCTTAACGGAATATTGTATCTCAGACTTACGATTATAAACCCTCTTACTTCAGAAGATGACCTGACCGACCTTCTTTATTCAGTAAGAGAAACAGGAGAGTATGAGTTAAAAAAATTGTGATTTGAGGGTAGTAGCAGCCAATCCGGAGATGGTTATATTATCTGTAATAAACTTATGAGGCCGGAATAATATGCTGCATTATATGTTTAATTTTGTAATAACCACATATTTAAGCAGAACTTATGAAATTTGAAACGAAGGCTATCTGGGTTGGACAGGAGGCTGATCCTTCAACCGGTGCAACAATCGTACCCATATACCAGACAACCACTTATGCCCAGGAAGAGGTAGAAAAGCACAAGGGTTATGAATATTCTCGTGTTGGTAATCCTACGCGCTCGGCTCTTGATAAATGCCTGGCATCCCTGGAAGAGGGAAAACACGCCTTATCATTCTCATCAGGCATGGCTGCAGAACATTCCGTATTTTCTCTTCTGCGTCCAGGCGATCATGTCATTGTGCCTGAAGACATGTACGGTGGCACATACCGCCTGATAAAGGAAATACTTGAACCTTCGGGGATCCGATTCACTTTCACCGATTATTCAACTCCCGAAGCTGTAAACAATTCATTTATTCCCTCAACCAGGATGGTATGGATTGAAACGCCCACAAATCCGCTTCTAAAGATATTTGACATTGAAGAGCTTGCAAGAAAGGCAAAGAACCATAATGCACTATCGGTAGTTGATAACACGTTTGCCTCTCCCTTTTTTCAGAAACCCCTGCTGCTTGGAGCGGATATTGTAGTTCACAGCACCACCAAATACATAAACGGGCATTCTGATGTAATCGGCGGAGCAGTAATTCTGAATGATACAGCTTTATACGATAAGATACATTTAATTCAGAAATCAATAGGTGCCGTTCCTTCTCCTTTTGATTCGTGGCTTACCTTGAGAGGCGTGAAAACCCTTGCTGTAAGGATGAGGCAGCATGAGCTTAATGCAATGTCGGTAGCTTTGTTTCTCAAGAAGGTACCCAAAGTTACCGAAGTTTTCTATCCCGGACTGGCGGAACATCCCGGACATGCCATCGCAAAAAAGCAAATGTCGGGATTTGGAGGAGTAGTGTCGTTCAAGATTGATGGGGGATTAAACGAAGCCAACCTATTCTTCAGGAAATTAAGGATCTTCCAGCTTGCTGACAGTCTGGGAGGAATAGAATCGCTGGCAAATTATTCGGCAGTAATGACACATGGTTCCTTCCCTCCTGATCTCAGAAAAAAGATTGGCGTTACCGATAATCTGATTCGTCTTTCAGTCGGAATCGAACATATTGATGATCTGATTGTTGATCTTGAAAATGCATTGAAATGATGAATTCAGTAACCATTCCTAATAAAAAAGGTGTAGAAATAGCTGTAAAGAAGGTTTTTAAACTCTTGTTTCCGTTTAATGAGGAGATTACAGAACCTTTTGTAGACAAAGGCTCACATACGGTTAGAGAAATGCTGGAACTTATCTTCAAAGGTCTGACCACTGATCCCAAAAAGATGACTGATCAGTTTATTGGCCGGCTGCCATTAATAAAAGACACACTTTTGAAAGATGCAACATTCATCCTTGAATCGGATCCTGCGGCGAAGAGGTTAGAAGAAGTAATTGCCATCTATCCAGGTTTTTTTGCCATTTACTGCTACCGTACTGCACATGCTATTAATGAACTGTCAGTACCTCTGCTACCCAGGATGATCACCGAATATGCACACAAGATTACAGGCATAGACATTCATCCGGGGGCAATAATTGGGACTCCTTTTTCGATAGATCATGGAACCGGAATAGTTATAGGAGAGACAGCTAATATAGGCAATTATGTTAAACTATATCAGGGGGTAACCCTGGGAGCATTGAGCGTTGACAAAAGCAAAGCATCAAAAAAAAGGCATCCAACCATCGAGGATAACGTCATTCTGTATGCTGGCTGTACTATTCTGGGCGGAAATACCGTCGTTGGCCATAATAGTATCATTGGCGGTAACGTATGGCTTACAGAAAGTATTGCCCCGTTTTCGGTGGTATATCATAAGAGTGAAATCATAGTGAAAGGGAAGAATGATTCTCCGGAAGGTTACAATTTTATTATATAATCAGCCATTATCAATATCAAATGAAAGCAAATTCAGTTCTTGAACTAATTGGAAATACTCCGCACGTGAAAATAAACCGCCTGTTTGGAAGTGAATATGAAATATGGTTAAAGCTTGAAAGGTCAAATCCCGGAGGGAGTATCAAAGACCGTATTGCACTTGCCATGATTGAGGATGCCGAAAAAAAGGGAATACTTGATTCAGGTAGTGTGATAATTGAGCCTACCTCGGGCAACACAGGCATTGGTCTGGCAATGGTGGCGGCCGTTAAGGGATACAGGATAATTCTGGTAATGCCTGAATCGATGTCGCCCGAAAGGAGAAAGATCATGAGTGCATATGGGGCCCAGTTTGTGCTTACACCCAGGGAAAAAGGGATGAAAGGCGCGATTGAACGGGCAAGGCAGCTTAAAGATGAAATTCCCGGAGCATGGATACCCATGCAGTTTGACAATCAGGCAAACAGTGAGATCCATAGAAACACGACAGCACAGGAAATTCTTAATGATTTTCCCGAGGGATTTGATTATATGTTTGCCGGTGTAGGCACTGGTGGTCATCTGACAGGATGCGCGCAGGTATTGAAGAAGAGGTTTCAGGGGCTCAGGGTTTATGCGGTTGAACCAGAATTATCCCCTATACTCAGCGGGGGAACGCCCGGACCACATCCTATTCAGGGTATCGGGGCCGGATTTGTCCCTTCTATCCTCGACACATCAATTATTGATGAAGTAATTAAAGCAGGTAAGGAGGAATCGTTCAGGTATGCAAGAAGAGCAGCAAGGGATGAGGGATTATTTGTCGGAATATCAACCGGGGCGGTTCTTGCAGCAATTGGACAGAATATTAGCCTTATGAAACCCGGATCAAGAATTCTGGCGTTCTGCTATGATACCGGAGAAAGATATCTTTCCGTAGAGGAGCTTTTCTGAAATTTTTCCCGTGTTTCCGCGTTATCTGACAGTAACGGTAGGGAGTAAGATATAAAGGTTGGATACAAGATGAGATTCAAATTTACCAGAAACAACATCGCGTTTGTAACAATAATATTGATGCTGGCCATATGCAGTTGTGCCACTCACAACAAGCACAGAAAGATACGTGCGGTTCCATGCCCCTGCGAAACGCAGAACAGACGATAATACAGAGAAAATACCCTGGGCAACAAAGAGATTTAGTGAAGGTGAGAACAGGAGAACAGGAGAACAGGAGAAAATAGAAGGTCAACATATCATTCAAAAAGCAGCAGCTGGCGGTCGGAGCAGTCTTCGCTTTCAAGGTTTGATACACTTACTCCGAGAAGCCTGATCCTGCATCCCTGAAGTTCCATCGATTTTCTGATCACAGTAACTTCCTTGTGGAGAGTTTCAAAATCCCTGATGTAGTGCTGTAAAGTTCTGCTCCGTGTAATCTGGCGAAAATCAGAGAATTTTACCTTAACTGTAATGGTTCTTCCGGTAGTTCCGGCATGGTCAAGACGCTCCATAAGTTCTTTTTCGACCCTGTAAAGTTCGGCAATGATCTCAAACTGACTTGTAAGGTCTTTTTCATAAGTAATTTCAGTGCCAATTGATTTTCGTTCTGATGATGTCTCAACAATCCGGTCGTCAATACCTCTAACCATATCATAATAGAACTTACCGGCCTTGCCAAAATTCCTGACCAGAAACAGCAAATCCATTTTCTTAAGTTCCGCACCTTTATGGATTCCCAGTTTATGCATCTTTTCGGCTGTCACCCTGCCGATACCAAAGAATTTCTCTACCGGCAGTTCATCTATAAATTTACCTGCATCGTCGGGAGAAATGACAAACAGACCGTTGGGTTTTTTGATGTCGGATGCAATCTTGGCAAGAAATTTATTGAATGAAATACCTGCTGAAGCCGTAAGGCCCGTCCTTTTTTTTATTTCATCCTTAATGGCCATTGCTATCAGTGTTGCAGAGCTTATTCCCCGCTTATTAACGGTTACATCAAGGAAAGCTTCATCAATTGAAAGGGGTTCAACAAGGTCAGTATATTCCCTGAAAATATTGAAAATAATTTCTGACATCTGCTGATATCTTTCAAACCTGTGGCTCACAAAAATAAGGTCAGGGCAGATTCTTTTGGCTGTAACGGAAGGCATTGCCGAATGTACACCGAATTTACGGGCTTCATAACTGGCTGCCGCAACCACATGCCTTTGTCCGCTTCCGCCCACTGCAACGGGTTTGCCCCTGAGTTCCGGATTATCCAGTTGCTCAATTGAAGCAAAAAATGCATCCATATCAATATGGATGATCTTTCTCATTTACGCACAAATGAATAATAATTACCAATCCTAACGGAAGCAACAGTTTCAAAATCCTTCAGATGTTAATCTGGGCACCTGCTATTCCGGCAGATCGCTGTCGGAAGAAATTCCTGATAAAAAAACCGGTAAGGATAAGAATCTCATCTTCTGTATATGAATTTACTGATCCCTTAAGGCATTCAGATCTGTATCTTATTAATGTTCCGGTTTCATTTCCAATGCTCCATCGTGTCCTGAAAAAATTATCATACTGCCAGTTAAATATATAAGCCTGATATTCGACAACTGCTTTTGACTTCCATAATGAATAAACGATTTTACCTGCGAATGAGCCGGTTTCCGGGTCAGTAATTGTGGTCTCATTGCCGAAGAATCCTTTTGTAGTGAACAGCACTTTCTTATTATTCAGTTGGCCGTTCACTTTTCTCCGCAGGTTTCCCTTGTTTAAAAATCCCGACCGGTTTCCATCAATAAAAAGCTCGAAATCAGTTGAAAACAGGGTTGTTTTCCATTCATACTTCGTTTCCATTGAATGAATTCTGACCATTTCTTAAAATATAGGGAGTCTGGTTTTTTTATTCGCACACTGGATTATGCATCCTGTTTACCCAACCAGGCAACTTTCTGTTCAGGCTTATGGTCTTTACCGATAATGTCTCTGTATAAAACTGGTCTGCGAGCCATTGTGTACCTGTAGCCACCGGCAGCGGTAAGCTTATCAGGGGTAATTACAGCAGTAACGAAGTCATCTCCAAGGGTCCGGCACTCAGCCAGAATGTTTCCGAATGGATCGATGATCATTGCGCAGCCGTTTTTAAGCTGATCGTCATCCATTCCGATCGGATTTGAAAAGACTACATAGATACCATTGTCGTGTGCCCGTGAGGGAAGCCATTTCATAAGCCATTCGCGTCCTTTGGGTCCATCGAATTCAGATCTAAGCGTTTTCGGATCTCTTTCCCTGTTTTTCCACAGTTCAGGGTCAACAAATCCAGAACCGGGCCGGGGTGAAGGAGTACACATCGTAACATGCGGCATAAAAATAATACTGGAGCCAAGCAGGGTTGTGGCCCTTACATTTTCAATCACATTATTGTCGTAGCAGATCAGTATGCCGCATTTCCATCCGGCGATTTCAAATGTCGTGTATCTGTTGCCCGGAGTGATATAAGGATTAATGAAAGGATGAATTTTTCTGTGACTTGCAATAAGCCCATTCCTGTCAACACAAACATATGCTTTGTAGATTTTTTCATCACCATCTTTTTCGAAAAGCCCTGCCAGAACAATGATATTAAATCTCGAAGCAATCTCAATTAGTTTTGAGACGCTCTCGCCCGATGGTATGAATTCTGCCAGATCGAGCATTTGTTCTCTGTTGAGATGCCGTGCGAAGGTGTAGCCGGTGACTGAACATTCATGGAATGCAATGACATCTGAACCTTCTGAGGCCGCTTTAGCAGCCAGCGATTCTATTACGGACAGATTATACTTTTTGTCACCGCTTCTGTTTTCAAACTGAGCTGTAGAAATCTTTATCGGGTCCATTTTAAATTTGATTAAAAAGGTTGTATCAAAAGTAGCTTAAACCCATTAATCTGCAAGAGCCACACAAAGAATCCAACAACAAACTACTGATAAATAATTACTTATAAGATGCCGGACTTTTTGACGTAACTTTTGCCACTCACCTTATTCTGGTAGTTATTCAGGTTTAAAGACTCCAGTCTTTTAATACAACCTCCAAGTTAATCAATTTAATCCTAAAAATTATCTCTTTCCACATAGTGAGTGTGGAGGAGTTCATGGGCTTTGTGACTGTTTGGTTTGTCGAGGAACTCCTTGTATATTGCTATTACATCGGGATTTTCGTGCGATTTCCTCAATACCATATGTTCATCTTCTGAATAAATAGCTTTCATACGGTTTTTCCTGATCTCCATGCTAGTTGGAATAGGTTGACCGCCACCTCCGATGCAACCACCAGGGCAGGCCATGATTTCTACAAAATGATATTTGGCTTTACCCTGTTTTACAAGACGCATAATCTTGTTGGCATTTGCCAAACCGTGAGCTATTGCCACTCTCAGTTCAACTCCTTCAAGGAATTTCCAGTCGTCGGTACATCCTTCAATTTTGATCACAGCCTCTTTCACTCCATCCATTCCACGAACAGGGACAATATTAAGGTTTGCAAAGGGTACTTCACGGCCGGTTACGATTTCATATGCTGTTCTAAGCGCGGCCTCCATCACACCTCCGGTTGCTCCAAAAATAACGGCTGCGCCGGTTGATTCGCCCATTATCGAGTCATAATGCCTGGGTTCGAGGCTTCTGAAATCAATTCCTGCCTGTTTGATCATCACTGCCAGTTCCCTGGTCGTCAGCACGTAATCAATATCTTTAAAACCACTGGCGCGCATCTCGGGTCTGTCGGCCTCAAACTTCTTAGCGGTGCATGGCATTACTGATACTGAAACAATCTTTGCCGGATCGAGCTTTTTCTTCTGGGCGTAGAAAGTTTTCGCAAGGGCTCCGAACATCTGCTGGGGTGATTTGCAGGTTGAGAGGTTTGAAAGGAATTCGGGATACTTGTGTTCAATGAATTTAATCCATCCCGGCGAGCAGGATGTGAACATTGGAAAAGATATGCTTTTATCTCCGTCATGGAGAGCTTTCTTCAGGCGGACCAGAAGTTCTGTTCCTTCTTCCATGATGGTAAGGTCAGCACTGAAGTCGGTATCCAGTACGGAATCAAAACCGAGTTGTTTGAGTGCATTGACCATTTTCCCCGTTACCCTTTCACCCGGGTCATATCCAAGATCTTCACCAAGAGCTACTCTGACAGCAGGGGCCGTCTGGACAACCACATGCTTATCGGGATCATATATTGCGTCCCACACATAGTCGATATATGTTTTTTCAACCAGAGCACCGGTGGGGCAGCGGTTGACACACTGTCCGCAGTTTGTGCAAATAACATGGCTCATGGGCCTGTCGTGGAAAGATGATATCTTCTGATGGGCTCCCTTGTTTGCCACTGCAATTGCAGAGATATACTGAAGCTCCGCACATGTCCGCACGCATCTCTGGCACCTGATGCATTTGCTGTCATCTTTTATAAATGAAGGAGATGATCTGTCGATGGTATAGGGATGATCTTCAACCAGATCGAGGAAGATGGTATCGCCGAAAGCGAATTCATTGGCCAGAGCCTGAAGTTCGCATTTCTGGTTCTTGTAGCATTTGGTACAGTCTGACCTGTGTTCCGACAAAAGCAGTTCAACGACATGTTTTCTTGCATTTCTTACTTTCAGAGTGTTGGTATGTATATCCATACCCTCTGAAACCGGCATCGAGCATGCTGCAATAAGGGTTCTGGCACCTTTCTGTTCTACCAGGCAAACACGGCAGTTTCCGGCCACGCAAAGGTCGGGGTGGTTGCACAATGTCGGTATATTTATGTTAAGTTTTTTTGCGGCATCCAGAACTGTTGTGCCTGCAGGCACTGTAATTTTCTGGTCGTTTATTGTAAGATTTATCATATGTTTCCTATTTTTCAATTAATTATTAATAGATGATCTCCTCTCTGAAGTTCTCAACTATAGTTCTGAAGGCATTTCCAACCGATTGCCCGAGCCCGCATTTGGAAGCGATTTTCATTGTCTCGGCGAGTTTGGTTAGTTCATTCAGGTAGGTTGATTTCACTTCACCTTTTTTGACTTTTTCGACTCCCTTGAGAAGCTGCTGGCAGCCTACACGGCAGGGTGTACATTGTCCGCAAGACTCCTCGGCAAAAAAGTCGAGGTAGTTATGGAGAACATTGTACATTGACCTTGAACTATTGAAGAGTTTCATTGATCCTCCGGTAGGAACCCCCTCGAAACCTATTATTGTGTCGGTGAACTTTTTCCTGGGCACACAGAAGCCTGAAGCACCACCGACCTGCACTGCTTTTGTGTCACCGTCGCCAAACTCATTCACAAATTCCTGTACGGTCATTCCAAGCTCAAGTTCAAAGATACCGGGTGTAGGGGTATCACCCGACACCGAGAAAACCTTTGATCCTCTGGAATCTTTTGTTCCAAGCTGATTATATGCCTCTGCCCCATCTTTAATAATCATCACCACTGTAACCAGTGTTTCGACATTATTAATGGATGTGGGCTTTCCGTAAACACCAGAGGTGGTAGGATAAGGAGGTTTATTTCTGGGTTCTCCCCTGAATCCTTCAACTGATTCAAAGAGGGCACTCTCCTCACCGCATATATAGGCGCCACTTCCCAGAGCAAAGTTGATATGAAAATCATACCCTATTTCCCTGATCATCTTATGAAAAGATTCAAGTTCTCTCATTAGCTGAGGGAGAAGAAACCGGTATTCCCCCCTAAGATAAACTATACCTTTCTTAGCACCAATTGCATGTCCGGCGATCGCCATGCCTCCGTACATCTTATATGCTACCCTGTCAAGAATCTCTCTGTCTTTAAATGTACCTGGCTCACCTTCGTCAGCATTGCAGACCACATATTTTTCCGGTTCTTTTTCAGCAGCAGTATATTTCCATTTCAATCCCGTAGGAAATCCTGCGCCGCCACGACCTTTCAGTCCCGACTCAAGTATCTCCTGAATTATCTCTTCCCTGCTCATCTTGAAGGCTTTTGCCAGGACCTCCTTAAGTTCTATCTTCTCGAAAATGAGGTCGACTTTATTTAATCCTATGTTTTTCATCATATAATAATTTGATTTTAATGGTATGATGGAACCTCCATGTAGTTGATTATTATATTATTTTGTTTGTGCATGCAAATACAAGGAGGTTTCATTATAATATTATTTTGATTTTAGAGGTATGATGAAACTGCACCTGATTGCAAATTAATTTATTTTGAATTTGTGATTGTGGTCAATCATGTGGGTTTCATCATCCGATAATTTGATTTTAATGGTATGACACAACATCCATGCATTTGGTTATTAAATCATTGTTTCTGCAAATACACTGAAGTTTCATAACCTGTCGGGATTTTTATTTCTTCATGTAACCTTTTATAATTTCCACAACTTTTTCAGGAGTCAGCTCAGTATACGGCATTTCGTTGATAAGTATTGCCGGAGCCTTATGGCACCATCCTATACAATTTGTCTCCATCAGACTGAAAAGCTTGTCGGATGTGGTTTCACCAACCTTTATCTTAAGCATATCCTCGAGAACCTCAAGAATTTCTCCCTTTCCCTTCATTGAACAGGTAATGGTCTTGCACACCCTTATCACGTACTTACCCCGCTCCTTTGTGTCCAGAAAAGTATAAAATGAAGCCGTCCCATACACCTCTGCAGCCGAGATATCCAACTCCTTTGCCACTTCCACCATTGCCTCATCAGTAAGGTAACTGTGTTTGGCAACTATTCCCTGGAGTATTGGCATCAGACTGTCCCTCGCCCGGCCGTGTTTGTCAGTCAGTTCCTTTACTAGATTTCCTACTTGGTACATTTCTTATTGGTTTTTAGATAGTTAATTAAAATTTTTTTACTAAAAAATTGATTTTGCAAGTGCTGTTAAAATAATAACAATACTTCTTTAAAAAAATTATATTGATCATAAAAGATTATTTAGAATGAAAATAAATAAGAAAAAATGGCTTTTTGATGAGATTTTGACAACAAATTAGATCTTTTCGGGAAAAAGGATCTATAAACCGCTTTTCCCTTTTTAAGTGGATCCGTTACCACTACTTTGCGTACCCCTTTCTTAATAATATTATATGAATCTTTGCAATACTTCCTGGGTAACCCCCTTTGGTTCGACTTAATTCACTGAACGACAAAGGTCTTGATTTCAATCGTTAATACTCAGGGCACATTAGTTTAACAGAGCCATATATACATAATGTATATGTGCAAGTATTAAGGACGTGAATACACTGGATGATCAGAATGTCAGAATAATTATCGAATAACAATAACTATGATATTAAGATACAATAAATTATATATCTTAAACAATAATTTAAAGAAAGATGATTTTTAATTGTTTTACCTTTCGCGGAGCTGATATGGATATCTCATTAGTAACTTTGCATTAAAAGCAACCCGAGGATCTAATTCCTGTCTACCTTGATACTGCTCAGAATCCTTATATTGCTGATGTCAGAGCTATCATACTGATAAATACCATCATCACCAATCATTATCAAAAGAGACTCCAGATGAATAACATCATAAGCATTTATTTCCGGATATGTGTAGATTAGGTTTTCTCCTATCTTCATGATATCTGACGTATCATATATTTTCAGTCCTGCATTTCCGTCGCATATAAATAACAGGTTACTTTTTTTCCAGGTCCATGAGGATTTTTCATCGGACAGGTTTTTAGCAGAATAGTGTTCGATATATTTTTTATGTTTACAATATCGAGACAGTTGATGTTGCCTCCACAGGTAGTGCCCGTTCTGAGAGTAATTAGTCAGCAGATCCTTGGCAAGAGAATGCCTGAAGGGGATTCCAGTATCCTTTTACCTCCTGCAAAGGTAGCAAGACGCACACTTCCGGGATGTGCATCGGTTATTTGGCCAATCACCGCAGAATTGATGCCTAGTGGGTGTTTAAGCATGATTTCCAGAGCCTTTTCAGCATCTTTTTCACCAATCACAAATAAAACTTTCCCTTCATTGGCAAGATTCAACGGGTCAAATCCCATTATTTCGCATAGTCCTTTAACGGCATCATCTACAGGAACAGATTTCTCTTCAATAGCAATTCCTTTTTCGGTGATCAGTGCAAGTTCGTTAAGGACTGCGGCAAGTCCTCCCCTTGTAAGGTCTCTCATAAAATGAACATCGCTGCACTGGCTGAGTATCACTTGAATCAGATTGTTCATGCATGCACAGTCGGAAACGACCGGGGAACTGAAGCTGAGGTTATTCCGGGCCCCGAGAATTGCCACAGCATGATTGCCAAGCTGACCATTAATAATGATCCTGTCTCCTGCCTTAACTCTTGCACCTGAACTTATATGCCTGAAATCCGGATTTAGTTTTCCTGTGCCGGCAGTAGTGATAAAAATCCCGTCGCACTTACCCCTGTCAACAACTTTTGTGTCGCCTGCGACAATCTTTACAGAGGCCTGTTTTGCCTCCTCTGCCATTGATTCAGCTATCTTCTCAAGAAAACTCAGCGGGAATCCCTCCTCGATAATGAATGAGGCTGAGATGTACATTGGTACCGCACCAGAGACAGCCAGATCGTTCACCGTTCCACATATCGCAAGCTTTCCGATGTTGCCGCCGGGAAAAAACAAAGGATCAACCACATAAGAATCAGTGGTAAAAGCCTGAAGGCTTCCGTTCCAATCCAGAACAGCAGAATCAGTCAATGGCCCTGACATTCCGAAACGGCTGACAAACACCTTTTTTATCAGTTCTGCTGAATGCCGGCCTCCGCTGCCATGATTCAAAGTAATTATATCATTCATATGCCGAATACCTGTAAAATGAATTGCATGCACCCTCAGGTGAAACCATGCATGCACCAACTGGATTGTCAGGAGTGCATCCTGATCCAAACAGAGAGCATTCATGTGGTTTTCTGAAGCCCCTAAGAATGTCGGCACATATACAGAGGGGATTTTCAATAACCGGATCAATATTTATCTCCAGGCTTTTTTCCGCATCAAAATCTGTATATTCCTCTCTCAGTTTCAGTCCGCTTCCCGCAATTTTTCCAAAACCCCTCCAAATAGTATCAGAAGGGGAAAAGACTTCAGACATAATTTTAAGTGCAATCTTATTACCGCCGGATTCAACAGCACGGGTGTAGGCGATTTCAACTGAAGGCAAATTCCGGTTTACCTGATTCACAAGCATAAGAATCGACTGAAGAATGTCAGTTGGTTCAAAGCCGGCAATAACACACCCTATACGATGTTTTTCAGGCAGAAAACCAAAAATCCCGGAACCCGTTATGGTTGCTACGTGCCCCGGGCATATAAACCCGTCAAGACATGCACCGTCATTCACGACAGCCTCCATAACCGGAGGCATTAATTTATGTGCACTCAATACAAGAAAATTATTCACTTTCTCATTCCTTGCCTGCTTCACTGTCACTGCAGTTGCCGGTGCAGTGGTCTCAAATCCTATTGCCGGGAAGACCACCTTTTTGCCCGGATTGGCCCTGGCTATGTCGAGGGCGTCGAGTCCTGAAAAAACGATCCTTATATCAGCACCTTTTGCCTTTTCTTTTTCAAGTGATGAATAAGATCCCGGAACACGCATGAGGTCACCAAAAGAAGTTGTTATCACATTATTTTGAACTGCAATTGCTATGGCTTTGTCGATAAAATCGGTACCGGTAACACAAACCGGGCATCCCGGGCCGGAAACAAGGCTGATATTTTCAGGCAACATTGATGGTATACCGAAACGATGAATTGCGGCTGTATGCCCACCGCACACTTCCATGAAGGTGTAATTACCCCGGACAGCTGATCGTATTAGCCGTATCAATTTAATTATCAAATCTTTATCCCTGAATTCCTCGATATATTTCATAGAAGATATCATTGGGATTCCATTTCTTCAAGCTCTTTCAGAAGTTTCAGAGTTAACTGTGCTTCTTCTTCACTAATCTTCTGGATAGCAAAACCGGCATGAAGCAGAATATAATCTCCTTTTCTGACACCTTCGACCATTTGAAGCCCGGCCCTGAAAAGGGCACCTCCAACCGATACCTCGGCTGTATCTCCGTTTATGCTGACAACCAGCGCTGGTACACTCAGACACATAATCCAAAAAATTTAGATGCAACAGTAATCTGTCCCAGTGAAATTCCTCCATCGTTTGATGGCACCTGACTGTTGGTAAAAACCCTGAAGTCTGCTTTCTGAAGGCTTCCGGCAGCTTTTTCCAGCAGGTATTTGTTCTGAAAAACACCGCCTGAGAGAACTACCTTATCAACCGAATACTCATCCCTCATCTTTACTGACACATCCAGAATAATCCGGGCAATGGTGTTATGGAATTTTGCTGAAATGAGCGAAGGAGATATTTTCCTGAGACAGATGTCTTCAAGAAGGGCTTCAAATGTTTTTCCAAAAGAGACCGGTCCGTTTATCGTAAAAGGGTAATAATCCTCGGTAATGCATTTTATTGCAGATTCGAGGCGCATTGGAGCTTCTGAATCAAATGCATTTTCTGAGCAGATTCCGGTTAGTGCAGAAACAGCATCAAAAAGTCTTCCTGCACCTGAAGTAAGTGGAGAATTGATATTATGTAAGATCATTTCCTTGACAAGAAGGAATTCATTCTGACTGACTGATTTAAAAGCTTCAAATCCCCTGTAATCTAAGGTATCTCCGAAATATTTAAGCAGGTATGATAGAGCCATTCTCCAGGGTTCTTTCACTGCTTTGTCTCCTCCTGGCATCGGCACATATTCGAAATGAGTGTATCGTTTAAATTCTCCTCTGTCAGCCAGCAGGAATTCGCCACCCCAAATATGTCCGTCATCTCCATAGCCTGTCCCGTCAAAGCATATTCCGATTACCCGTTCATTTAAATCATGCTCTGCCATGCATGAGGCAATATGAGCATGATGGTGCTGAACCTTGATAAGAGGAATGCCGTACTCCTTTTCAAGGAAACAGGCATAGCGGGTTGAATAGTAATCGGGGTGAAGGTCGCAGGCAAGTAATGAAGGCTCGAACCTGAACAACCGAAAAAAGCGTTCAATTGATTCTGTATAGAAATCACAGGTGGCAGCATTTTTAAGGTCTCCAATGTACTGACCAGGGATAGCCTGAGTACCCTTTCCGATGCAGAAGGTATTTTTTTGTTCGGCACCAAGTGCGAGTATACCGTCGACATTAAAACTGAGATCGACGGGGTGTGGAACAAATCCTCTCGACCTTCTGATCAGTGTAGTTTGGTTTCGCATTATTCGCACAACAGAGTCATCGCATCTGTTATGTATTCTTCTGTTGCCTGATACGATTGCATCGGCTACGTTCATTAATTGTTCTTCAGCCACCTTATCATCAATAATGACAGGTTCATCAGACAGATTACCGCTTGTCAGAACTACGGCCGGTGTTTTCAATGATCTGAAAAGCAGATAGTGGAAAGGCATGTATGGGAGCATTGCACCGGTGGTATCGAGGCCATTACTTACACTAAATGCAAGTTGTTTTTTCTGGTGTAGAAGGACAACAGGTCGGCGCCATGATAATAGTGTTTCCTCTTCTTTCTTGTCGAGGAAACAGTATTCCCTGATGGTATCCAGATCCCTGAACATTACAGCAAAGGGCTTGGCTTCGCGTTGTTTTCTGTTCCGCAGCCTTTTCACAGCCTCATCATTCAGAGCATCGCACATCAGGTGGTAACCACCTATCCCTTTCAGGGCAATACACTCACCCGATTCCACCCTCAATGACATCTCCGCCAGAATATCCTGCAGGTCGGATACCTGCCTGTCTTTATCCTGAAGCAAATAATGAGGCCCGCAGCTTATACATGCTGTCGGCTGAGCATGATACCTGCGATCGTTGATATTATTATATTCTGAAAAACACTGTTTGCACATCCTGAATTCATTCATTGTGGTTGCCGGCCTGTCGTAGGGCATTTCCATTATTATGGAGAAGCGAGGGCCGCAGTTTGTGCAGTTTATGAAAGGATAGTCAATCCTTCTATCATCAGTTGACATTTCTGCTATGCAATCTTCACAAACGGCAATGTCAGGGCTAACTTCAGTTATCTGATCATTGAGCAGCCTGCTAGGGACGATACTGAAACTTTCAAAACCAGCTGCTGCTTTAATTTCCACATCAATTGATTTAATATTTGAAGCCGGAGGTGCAAGCTCGAGAATATCATTTGTAAAACTGTCAAGTGTCTGACGATCGCAGTCAACAGTAACAGAAACGCCATTATTCAGGTTTGTTACTTCTCCGCAAATTCCATGTTTCCCGGCGAGTCTGCAGATAAAAGGACGGAATCCAACACCCTGGACCAGTCCCCTGATTAGTATTTCATATCCCTGTATAATAATTCAATGTTTTTCAGACCATCAACCTTTAATAGCTTGTGAACGTAGTAAATCACACTCTCCAGTTCATCACAAAGGTTTACGTTATTTACGACCACATCTGACGGAACTTTGAGCAGAACCGGTGCGAAATTGACAATTCCCTTTATGCCCTGTCGAACGAGCTCATCACATGTCTCCTGAGCAGATATTTCCGGCACAGCGATTATTGCTACCTTAACTCTGAACCTATCAATTATCTCTTTGAGACGACCCATTGAATAGACAGGAATATCGGACCGGATCTTCTGTTTGAAAGGATCGATGTCAAATGTTGCGACAATATTCATATTCCGCTGAACAAACTTACTGTACTTGGAGAGAGCCAGGCCCAGGTTTCCCATACCGACTAGAACAATGTTATGATCCTTGTTCCGGTGGAAAATCGTTTCCATTTTTTCCAGAAGATCATTAATTGCATACCCGCCACGTTTGTTTCCCTTTATTCCGAATTCCGAAAAGTCTTTTCTGACCTGGTCGGAAGTAACGCCGGTCTCATTTGCCAGAGTATAGGAAAACACCTTTTCAACACCCATCATTTTCAATCTGGCAAGGCAGGCGCGGTACAGGAAAATTCGTTTAAGGCTGTTTTTTATAATGTATTTTGTGATTTGTTTCACATCAAATATTCATTTAATTACACTAATGTCAAAATTATAAAATTTTTAATTATAAATAAAATAATTATATCCACCTGATTTAATGTTTATTAATGATATTTTTCAATATTGGCAGTTAAAAAAATCACTTTTTTTATTGATTTTTATACTCATTGATTATATTTTTATATGTGAATCATCTCACATAAATGCAATATTTGAGCATAAGGAAGAGTGACTGGGATAAAATGCTGGATCAACTTTTATTATCCTTTTCTGTTTATGCAACAGTCAGAAACGAGTTCGGTATTGACTATGAACTGATAACCCAGAACAATATTGGTGACATAATATATAATATTCCAAAGCCGTCAACTTCACTTAAGACTTTTTTTCTGCCAGTAAGGGAGAATGTAACATCCGGTGGATTATTGAATAAGAAACGTTTGATTCTGGGATCACCGAATTGTGATGTAAGTGGCCTGAATATCCTCGACGAGATTTACCTCGACAGGGATTTCAATGATATTTTTTACCGAAACAAGAGAGAAAACACCCTGATAATTTCTTCGGATTGTTTGGAGATTCAGGAGCATTGTCACTGCACCGCATATAATGTAAAGCCCTATTCAGAGGATGGTGCCGATCTTGCGGTTATTTTAACTGGTGATAATATTCTGTTAAGGGTGATCTCACAAAAAGGCATAGATTTCAAGAATAGTTTTCTTACTGATCTTGAACCGGCAGCAGACGATCTGGTGTGGGAAGCAGAAAATGCCCACAGGAAGACAGACACGAAGCTCATGGATGCATGTAAGGATCTGCCAGATTATAAAAAGACCGGAGAGCTGGTATCGAAAGCTGAAACCGGGATCTGGAAAAAATATGCTTCCAGGTGTGTTTCATGCGGAGCCTGTACTACCGCTTGTCCTACGTGTTCATGCTTCCTGCTTATAGATAAACCTGATTTTGAAAAGGTGAAGCAGATGGATGCATGTCAGTATCCTGGTTTTGAGAGAGTAGCCGGAGGAGAAGATTCACTCTTCAGGCTTCCTGACAGGTTCAGGAACCGTTATATGTGCAAGTATGTATGGAAAACGCAGAAATTTCATTCTATTGCCTGTACGGGATGTGGCAGGTGCATTGAAGCATGCATAGGAAAAATAAATAAAAATGAATTGTTCCTGGAATTGTCAAAATAAGCTTTTATGCCCAGCGACAGGAATATATATAAGCCGATAAAGGCAAAACTAACTGAGGTTATTGAGGAATCCCCTCTGATAAAGACCTTTGTGCTTATTCCTGAAACTGAATTCAAATTTGACACAGGCCAGTTTATAGAATTATCAGTTGACGGCATCGGGGAAGCTCCGTTTACTCCTTCATCATCACCGCTGGTGACCGACAGACTTGAGGTGACCGTCATGAAAACTGGATATGTAACTGAATATATGCACAAGCTGAAGCCCGGTGCATATATGGGAATCCGTGGTCCCTATGGCAGAGGGTATCCGGTTGAAAAGTTTTACGGTAAGGTTGTTATCATTCTTGGGGGCGGATGTGGTCTGGCCCCTATAAGATCGCTTCTCTATGCCCTGGAAAACGTCAAGGACAGGCTGGAGAAGGTCATTCTCTGCTACGGATCTAAAACACCTGCCGACTGCGTGTACAAACCTCTTTTTGCCAGGCTTAACGCAATTGATAAATTTGAAGCTTACAGAACAGTTGACAAATCGGATGATGAATGGGATGGTCCGGTTGGGGTTGTGACCAGTCTGCTGAATACCATAAATTATGACAGGAGTAATTCGGTGGCAGTAGTCTGCGGTCCTCCCATAATGATGAAATTCGGAACTTTGAAATTCCTTGAAATGGGTTACAAGGATGACGAAATCTATCTTTCTATGGAAAAGAATATGTCGTGCGGGCTTGGTAAATGCGGGCACTGCATGATGGGTAAGTATTTTGTATGCAAAGACGGACCTGTTTTTACTTACGATGAGATAAAAGATCAACCTCAAATATGGCAGTGATGGCAAAGAGGTTACTTATCGATATGATAAAGCTTCGTTCATTTATGAGCGATAATCCCGGTCATGAAATTCCGGAAGGGTTTTTTTATCAGCCATTTAGCCGCGAGGGATTGAAAACTATCCGTGAACTTGCCGTATTCAGATTTACCTGCAGGAAATGCGAAGACGCCCCATGCATAAGCGTATGCCCTGCTGATGCCCTTGAAAAAGACAGTGAAGGCTTAATTAACCGTCACACCAACCTGTGTATTTCCTGCAAATCTTGTGTTACAATATGCCCTTTTGGAACGATGATGACCGATTTCTTCAAGCATCACAGGAACAAAGATCTTTTTTACAACCTTAATGATGATGAAGAGCTAAGACTCTTCATAGAATCATGCCCTCCCGGAGTAGCCGAGATGGTTGACCATGACGAAGCTCCGGAAAAGAATATTCACAAATTGAATGACAAAACCCTCATCAGAGAATACCTCTATAACCCCGAACCTTAAACCTTAAACTTTAAACTTTAAACCTTTATTAATGGCAGTGAACTTTTTCTATTTTCTTGTTTTTCCCGGACTGCTTTTTCTGGCGGTAACAGGCGCGATTATATCGTGGTTCGACAGGAAGGTCACTGCGATGGTTCAGTTCCGGAAGGGACCTCCTTTCTTACAACCTTTCTTCGATTTTTTCAAACTGCTGCTTGTTAAGGAGACCATAGTACCTAAGAATGGTTCTCCCCTTGTATTTTTACTGGCCCCCGTTTTTTCAGTTTTCGGAGCGACTATGGCGGGCGTTTTCATATTTCTTCCCCTATTTAATATTACAACAGGATTCAGGGGAGACATTATTGTCATTTTTTATCTTCTTACGATACCTTCATTTTCGTATATCATAGGTTCCCTTGCATCAGGCAACCCGCTCGCTTCTGTCGGAAGTTCAAGGGAAATGAAACTCATTCTGAGCTATGAACTTACTTTTCTGCTGGTAATAGCAGGAGTCATAATGAAGTGCGGCCAGCAATTTGACCTTAACAGCATAATCGCCACACAGCAGGCATCATCACCATTTGCATCAAGTGTCTCGGGAGTATTGCTGTTCATTGTTGCGATATTATGCGCACAGGCGAAACTGGCGCTTGTGCCTTTCGATATGGCTGAAGCGGAAACAGAGATCAATCATGGAGTATTCATTGAGTATTCAGGAGCTGCCTATGCAATGATAAAGCTTGCGAAATACATAATGTTTCTGATACTGCCGGCTCTCATAGCGGCGATTCTGCTGGGCGGCTTCAGATTGAACGGGATAAATATCCTGTGGAGCATTTTAAAGATTCTCGGGATAGTATTGCTGCTCACCCTGATCAGGAACACAAATCCAAGGATCAGGATCAAACAGGCAGTGAATTTTTTCCTTGTATGGATGAATCTGATTGCTGTCGTTGCGATTATTCTCATTGCTTTGGGTTACTGATAGTAATAAACGAGATTTAAAAAAACCGGAACTGTGGGATTTAAAAGTTATTGCTTTAAAAAGTCGCTCTGGGTCTTTCACTTTGGAGGAGCCTCATGCAATAATTGTGATATTGAAATTCTGGATTGCCTTACACCAAGGCACGACCTTGAAAGGTTCGGTATTCTCCTGGTCGGCAGCGTAAGGCATGCAGACGTACTTCTTGTGAACGGATCAATTAACATGCGTGACAGGGAAAGGCTTATAGAAATCTATAATCAGGCCCCGAAACCCATCCTTGTGGTAGCAATAGGCGCATGCGGATGCACAGGAGGGATTTTTGCGGAAGGGATCACTTTCGCCGGACCTGTCGATAAGATCATTCCCGTAGATGCATATATTCCGGGTTGTCCTCCAAAACCGGAGGCAATAATAGCAGGTATTGTAAAGCTTGTACAGAAGAGTTGAAAGACAAAGCACAAAAGACAAAAGACAAAAGTAAAAAGTGTAGGAGGTTAAATGGATAACAATCCCATCATAGAAGAGCTGAAGGGGGAACTGAAAGAGGATTTCCTGGGAGCTGAAGAAAGGACCCCGAGGCGGATAATTGTCACCATTAAACCTGATGCAATTCTCAAAACGGCAGAATATCTGCACAAGGATTCAGGTTTCAGGTTTATCATTGCTTCTGCCCTGCATACGAAGAAAGGATTTGAGATACACTACCATTTCAGCAGGGATCAGGAGGGCCTGATACTGAATCTTCATGTAATACTTGACAGTGAGAATCCGAGGATAGAATCCCTTTCAAACATGTTCAATGCATCCAACTGGATTGAAAGGGAGATTCACGAGCTGTTTGGCATCGATTTCCTCAATCACCCGAACCAGGAAAAGCTTATCTCCGAGGGCAACTGGGCAGAGGGTGTGTACCCGTACCGCAAGAATTTCAAATCAAACGCAGAAACAAAAGCATGAGCAGGAAGATACTCATACCCATTGGACCATATCATCCCCTTCAGGAGGAGCCTGAGCTGTTCAAGCTTTACTGTGACGGAGAGATTGTAAGGGACATAAAATGGGAAACAGGCTACAATCACAGGGGAATAGAGAAACTGAGCGAATCAAAGACGTACGATCAGGTATTCTTTCTTGTTGAGCGAATTTGCGGGATCTGCTCAACTTCGCACCCTTTCGCCTTCGCCAATGCCGTTGAAGAGATAGCAGGTATAGAAATCACTGACAGGGCAAAATACATAAGGTCAATTATTGGCGAGCTTGAAAGGATTCACAGCCATCTGCTGTGGCTTGGACTTGCCGGTCATTTTCTTGGTTACAATACCGTATTCATGTGGGCATGGAAATACAGGGAACCTGTTCTCGACCTGTTTGAAATGATCACCGGCAACAGGAACAGCTATGCAATGTTCAAGGTAGGAGGTGTTCGGAGGGATATTGAGATGGCAAAGATCCCGGCCATTGAAAAGGTCATGGATGAGATCATGAGGAAGAATGATCTGCTCACGGGTGCGGTTATGGATGATCCTGTGATTCATGCACGAACAAAAGGTGTGGGAGTGCTTACAAAGCAGGATGTGATTGATTTCTGTGCCGTAGGCCCTACTGCAAGAGCTTCCGGGGTGGCAATAGATGTCAGGAAGGATGACCCTTACGCAGCATATCCTCTTGTTGACTGGAAGGTCATTACGGCTGAGGCAGGTGATGTGTTCGCGAAAGCAGAGGTACGTTTACTTGAAACTTATGAATCAGTTTCAATAATCAGGCAGTGCCTTAAAGGTCTTTTAAAAGAAAAGGAAGGCGATATCACGGTAAAAGTTAACGAGATACCTGAAGGGATTGGACACGGAAGGGCTGAAGCTCCAAGGGGAGAGGTATTCCATTTTGTCGTTTCAGATGGCTCAAACTCCCCTGCCAGGCATAAGATAAGGGCGCCCAGTTATGTGAATATAGCAACTTTCAAAAAGTCGTGTGTGGGTCAAACTATTTCCGACGCCACACTGAGCCTTGCGGCAGTTGATCCATGCTATTGCTGCACGGAGCGTCTGGCAGTAGTTTATGATTCAGCCACAGGAGGAATGATAATGAATGCAAGAGCACTTATAGAAAAGTCAGCCGCAATAACCGCTGAACTAATGAAAAAATCAGGTCAACAAACATGAATGAGTTTGTCAGCATAGTATCCGGGCCTTCAGCCTGCAACCTTCTGCAGTTCCTGATAGTGGTTCCTATAGCCGCAGGATTGCTGCTCTTCCTTATTCCCGAAAAATATTTATCAGCAAAGGGAATCATTGCACTACTGGTGAGCCTGACAGGTTTTTATCTTGCCCTGACAATGGTTTCATCTGCAATCCTGATGACGTCACTGAGCAGTAACGTAATAAAGGGATGCGTCAGAATACTTGGAAATACTGTAGCAGAAGATGCGTCAAGATATGCAACATTCGGCATTGACAATCTCAGCAAGTTCATGGTTGCTGCCGCAGGCTTCTTTGCAGTTATTATTGTCCTGTATTCGCTTGTTTACAATAAAGTCAGGAGAGTTAGGAATTATTACTCATGGTTCCTGATCACAATCGGCTGTTCATTCGGAGCATTGCTCTCAGATAATCTTCTCCTTTTCCTCACCTTCTGGGGAATCCTTGGGATAACACTTTACATGCTTATTCCCGGACGTAATGAAGAGAGCTCTGCAACTGCCAAAAAGACTCTCATACTTATTGGAGCTTCCGATTCGATAATGATAATTGGCATTGCCCTAATATGGTGGCTGACAGGTTCCCTGAGTATGAACAGCATATCAGTGCCTACAGACAATGTCGCTGGTGTCATGGCATTTCTGACTCTGCTTACAGGAAGCTTCACCAAGGCAGGAGCATTCCCGCTCCATACCTGGGTACCGGATTATGCAAAGGATGCACCTGTATCCTCATCAGCGCTGCTGCCTGCTTCGCTTGACAAACTGCTCGGCATTTATCTTCTTGCCAGACTGACCACGGGAATGTTTGTCATCAACGACTGGCTTACATTCCTGCTTCTTCTGACGGGAGGGATAACCATAATAAGTGCCGTGATGATGGCTCTTGTGCAACATAATTATAAAAAGCTGCTGGGGTTCCATGCCGTTTCACAGGTCGGATACATGATCCTGGGATTCGGGCTGGGGTCTGCCATAGGTGTTGCAGCCGGACTTTTCCACATGATCAATAATGCAATATATAAAAGCGGATTGTTTCTTGTAGCAGGATCAGTAGAACACCGCACAGGTAAGGAGAATATTGATGATCTGGGAGGCCTTTCAAGGTCTATGCCTTTAACATTTGCAGCAACACTTATATTTGCCATGTCGATTTCCGGAGTGCCTCCGTTAAACGGTTTTGCCTCCAAATGGATGATATATCAGGGAATCATTGATTTTGGGACAGGTCCCGGGCTGTCGAACAAACTATGGATCGTATGGCTGGGGCTTGCTGTTTTCGGATCTGCCCTGACACTCGCCAGTTTCATTAAACTTACCGGGGGTATTTTCCTGAGCCGTATAAAACCTGAACTCAAAGAGGTACGGGAAGTTCCGGCACTTATGTGGCTGCCGATGGTAATACTCTCTCTTCTCTGCGTTCTGTTTGGTGTTTTTGCAACAAACTGGGTCGTTCCAAAACTTATAGTTCCCGCAGCAGGCGATTTTGTTTTCACCGGTTTCTGGAATTCATCATTTGTTTCACTTCTCGTCTTGTTTTCAATACTACTTGGAATCATAATATATCTTGCAACAGGGATTAAGAAATTCAGGAGAGAAGACAGTTTTATCGGAGGTGAAAAAATTCAGGAACAGACTTCTTATCCAACTCCTGAATTTTACAAAACGATCAGTGAACTTGGGTTCTTTGCATGGATGTACCGGAAAGCAGAGAAGAAATGGTTTGATATCTACGATCTTTCAAGGCAGTTCGTTCTCTGGCTGAGTCACACATTCAGTCTGGCACATGATGGTGTTTTGTCAGGCTATGTTATCTGGGTTTGTGCCGGAATGGTTATAATGCTGCTTATAATGATTTAATTTAAACAACTTTATGGAGATTGCTCTTAGCATTATTATCGCACTTATGATCGTGGGGGCCATCTTTGCGCTGCACGCAAGGGATTTGCTTTCTGCTGTTATAGCCTGCGGCATTGTGGGTTATGGGCTTGTGATTTGTTTTCTGCTCCTGAAAGCCCCCGATCTTGCAATTGTTCAAATAGTTGTTGAAACAATAACCCTGATAATAATGGTTGCGGTGGTACTCGACAGCTCACGCCAGGAGCTGTACGTGAAACCAGATCCACAGGGATATGTTACAATTATCTCAAGCATACTGCTTGTCATACTGCTGTTTTACTTTTTCAGGATTTCCATCGACAGCCTTGACATTTTCGGCAGAACGGTTTTGAGGATGTCTGAATCATATATTGAAGGGGCAGCTGAAAAAACAGGCAGTGCAAACCTTGTTACCGGAGTTATTTTTGATTTCAGAGGTTATGACACTCTCGGAGAGGCAACAGTACTTGTAACCGCCGTTCTTGGTGTCCTTACTGTTTTAAGGATAAAAGGTAAAAAATGAACCAGTATGTGCTTTTTGACCTGATATATTTGTAAGTTATCAATATATGCGACATTAACAATATAAATAGAAATCTGGTCTATAGATGAAAATCTTCTTACTATTAAACATTGGATTTTTTTAACTCTTAATCTGAAAAAAGAACTGTAATCAAAACCTAAATGAAAGGAATGACGACAATAGTAAAGAAAACCACCCAGCTACTGGCCGGTTTGATTTTTCTTTACGGAATTTATATTATTATTCACGGACATCTAACTCCCGGAGGAGGTTTTGCAGGGGGGGTTATAGTAGCCGGAGCCTTCATACTCCTTATCCTGGCATATGGAAGTGACGTCATTAAGCTGACAAGAGAGGAACTGGGCTCAACAATGCTTGAGAACCTGGCAATTCTTTTTGTGATCTTCCTTGCTGTTACGGGTTTGCTGACCGGAGCTTATGTTTTCTTTCTTAACTGGCTTCCAAAAGGGACGGTTGGTGAGCTTATCAGCGCCGGTACGCTGCCGTTGTACAACATTTTTATCGGTACGGAGGTTGCCTCCTCAATCGTTACTATTTTTCTTGCACTGGTAATTTTTAAAGAAGAAATGGCGAAATGATAGTCTATTGTCTTTGCTTTATTTTGTTTCTAACCGGACTTTACGGTGTTCTGACCAGGAGAAATCTGGTTAAGATCGCCATATCACTGTCTATAATGGAATGCAGTACTTTTCTTTTGCTTGCCTTAGTGGGATACGTTGACGGAGGAGTTGCGCCCATAGTTGATCCGGCAGATCCCATTAAGAATTATGTTGATCCACTGCCTCAGGCACTAGTTCTTACTGCAATTGTGATAGGCCTTGCAACAACCGCGATGCTTATGGCGGTTATTATAAGGCTTTACCGGAAATACGGAACTTTTGATATAAGAGAAATTAAAGAGCTTAAGGGCTGATATATGAATCCACTAATCCCATTGTTTGTGATGATTCCGCTTGCAGGGGCTTTCCTGATTATGATAATCGGAAGGTTTACCGGAGGGGTTGGTAAATACCTTACCTCGCTGATTATGTTTGTACTTGTCATTTTCAGCGTATTCTCACTTCTTACCACCGGTGAAAACATTACAGTATACAAAGTCGGAGGATGGGAAGCGGTTAATAAAATACCGATCGGGATATATATGGTATTAGACGGTTTTTCCGTGATAGTCCTTTGTATTATAAATATTATAGGTTTTCTGGCCGCTTTCTATTCGATCTCATATATAAAGAGATATACATCTGAAAATTACTTCTACTCGCTTTTCTGTCTCATGATAGGTGGTATGAACGGCGTGGTTTTGAGCGGTGATATATTCAACATTTTTGTATTCCTGGAGATATCAGCCATATCATCATATGCACTGGTGGCTTTCGGAGTTGAGAAAAATGAGCTGGAAGCCTCGTTCAAGTACCAGGTACTTGGGGCGATGGCTTCCTTTCTTATACTTTTCGGGATTGCCCTCATTTACTGGAAAACCAAAACCCTTAACATCGCTGACATCAGGGAGGTATTCAGTAAAGGCTATGACAGATCCTTTTACATGTTTGTTCAGATACTTTTACTTAGCGGTTTTGGACTAAAGGCAGCTATGATACCATTCCATGCATGGCTTCCTGATGCCCATTCTTCTGCCCCCTCTCCAATTTCCGCGATGCTCTCAGGTGTTTTTATCAAAGCCGTTGGGATATATGTGATCATCAGACTGTTTTTCAATATGTTCCTCATAACAGAAGGCATTTCTGTACTTATCACCATCCTTGGAACGCTTTCGATGGTGATTGGTGTATTTCTTGCCATAGGTCAGTGGGATATCAAGAGGCTTCTTGCATATCACAGCATAAGCCAGATGGGATACGTAATGCTTTCAACAGGTGTGGGTATGATGCTTATTTCTCGTGGAGAAAGGCCCGACATTGCAGCACTTGCCATTGCAGGAGGGCTTTTCCACCTTGTCAATCATGCTGCCTTCAAAGGCCTCCTGTTCCTTAATGCAGGTGCTATAGAGTACACTATTGGCACCCGTGATCTGCATGAAATGGGAGGACTCTCAAGATCAATGCCGGCTACATCAGCAACATCTTTTATTGCATCAATGTCAATATCAGGGATTCCCCCCTTCAATGGGTTTTTCAGTAAGCTGATAATAATTATTGCAGCAATAATGGCACGGTTTTACCTGCTTGCCGCCCTTGCAGTTGTCGTAAGCATTATTACACTTGCATCGTTCCTGAAATTTCAGAGGTATGCATTTTACAACAAGCCTGAAAAGGAAATCGACCGAACTATCAGAGAGGTGCCTTTACCAATGGTTTTCAGCATGGTAGTCACTGGCATTCTATGTATTTTACTAAGTCTTTTGGCATTTCCGGGGATCAGGGAATCAATACTTGATCCTGCTATAAATGTTCTGACAGATCCTTTAAAATATTCATCCATAGTAATAGGAATCTGACATGAAACAAATTACAGTTTTTATATTGTCGCTTTTATTCTGGCTCTTGCTCACATTTAATCTCAAAATATCCAATCTAATTGTGGGTAGCCTGGCTTCATTGCTTTCCACAGCAATATTCGCACGAATGTATTTCGAAAATGTCGGGAAATTTCTTCAGCCGCACAGATACTTCTGGTTTCTGGTCTATCTCGGTATCTTTATCTGGGAATGTATAAAGGCTAATTTTGATGTCGCCTACAGGGTTCTTCATCCGGCAATGCCTATAAAGCCAGGTATAGTTAAAGTAAAAACCACCCTTAAGTCAGATTTTGCCAGAACACTTCTGGCCAATTCAATAACAATGACACCGGGAACAATAACAGTTGATATAATCGGCGATGAGTTCTATATTCACTGGATATATGTCAGGTCAGAAGATCCACAGGTATATTCCAGTCTTATAACCGGCTTATTTGAAAAGTATATTAAAAGATTTGCAGAATGAATGATTTGCTAACCATACTGCTTTATATTCAGATCTCCCTTAGTGCTGCCTGCCTTTACAGAATAATAAGGGGTCCTACCATACCTGACAGGATGGTAGGTATAGATATTTTCGGGATACTCGTGGTGGGCATCTGTGCAATTATCGCTGTTCAGACAGAAAAATCATTTATACTCGATATAGGTATTGCCTGGGTGATTCTAAGCTTTATTGGCACCCTTACACTTGCAAAATACCTGAGCGGAAAAAAATTAAATGAATAATATGATCACTCTGATATTAATATGTACAGGCGTTTTATTCAACATTTTCGGGTGTATTGGCCTGATACGCCTGCCTGATGTCTACAACAGACTTCAATCCGCAACCAAGTGTGTAACACTAGGATGCTGCAGTATCCTGTTGGGTGCACTGATCCATTTCGGGATCAACAGTGCAGGACTTAAAGCACTGATAGCCATTCCAGTTCTTTTTTTCAGTGCTACTGTGGCAGCTCATGCTCTTATCAGGGGCGCTTATCATTTCGGAACAGAGCTCGACAGGAGAACTGTTAAAGATGATTACAAGGAGGTGGTGAAATGAAATATCCAAAGATCAGAGAACTGAAAGAGGCAGTGGTTTCTCTTTTCACACCTGCTTACACATCAAAATTTCCAGATGAGCCACATATTCCTTTTGAGAAATTCAGAGGTAAGCCTGTTGTGGATGATGAAAACTGCGTAGGATGCGAAACCTGCTCAAACGTGTGTCCGCCAGGAGCGATAACTTTTTCTGACGATAAGGAAAAAGGTGTCAGGATTATTAAAAGGGACTATGGCAAATGTATTTTTTGCGGTCAGTGCCAGGATCACTGCATTACAGGTAAAGGAGTTACTTTATCTGACAGGATCTACGACCTGGCAGTGTTTGAAAGGGAAAATGTTGTGGAATACCAGGAAAAAGAGCTCTTAATATGCAGGAATTGCAATTCAGTTATCACAACCAGAGAACATCTTTACTACATGCACCGGAAGCTTGGACCCAGGGCCTTCTCTTCAATACTAAACCTTAATATGCTGAATGAGAAGCTAAGGCTCTCGGAAGGCCAGGATACAGAGGTTGAAATTCTTGACGGTCTTAAAAGGAAAGATATGTTCAACATAATATGTCCGAACTGCCTTAGACAGGTACTGGTCAAATACATCGTAAAAGGTGCCTGAACTCCTTGAACAAATTATTTCAGAGAGAAATAAAAAGAAACTCTTTGTAGGTATCGGCAACGTCCTTAAATGCGACGATGGCATAGGAGTGTATATCAGCCAAAGGATAAGGAGTGCCCCCGACATTCTGGTTCTGACTGTGGAAACCAGCATTGAAAACTACATTGGCAAGATAAACTCAATTGATCCGGATATTCTTATTCTACTCGATGCTGTCGATATGGGAGCCAGTCCTGGAACAATTAAAACCATGTCAATAAATCAGATACATGACTTAACCTTTAATACTCACAATATTTCCCTGGCAAGGTTTTCCGAATTCTTCAGAATGGAGATTTATATTGTGGGAATTCAGCCGGAAAAAGTTGAATTTGGCGAAAAAATCTCGTATATTGTACACAATGAAGCAGACAGGTTAATCGGAATTATCAATAAAACCAAATAGAACAGGAGGTTACCTTATGGCACAGTACCTATGTAAGGCATGCAGAGGAGTTTTGAACGTAAAAACTTCAATAATTCTATCTGCCACAAAACTCAACAGCTCCAAGAAGGGGTTACTATATCTTAATCCCGAACTGGGAAACTATACCGTAACGACTCATCCTACATTTCAGATTGAAGAGGGAGAGGAATACCTTATTAACTGTCCAATCTGTCATGCCCACCTGAACAGTCTGAAGTATGACCATCTTGTCAGGATCAAGATGATTGACGACAACGGTGATGAGTTTGACATATATTTCTCTGACATTGTCGGCGAAAAATGCACATATAAGATCAGCGGCTCAACGGTTGAGAAGATTGGCCCGGATGCGGTGAAGTACGACAAATATTTCGACATTCCAGAGGAAGACAAGAAATACCTCTGATCTTGTTCCGGCATTCAGATCAGCCATTCTTCTTTGTTCCTTCAACAATAAGTTCTATTTTTGTTTCCGTTTAAAATAACGGCTGATATATTATTTTCACATTTTCATAAAGAAATGCTAAACCAGAAAGCTGCAGATAATATTCGCATCCTTGCTATGGCAATGGTTGAAAAAGCGAAATCAGGACATCCCGGAGGTGCCATGGGAGGTGCCGATTTTATCCACATACTCTTTTCAGAATTCCTTCAATTTGATCCCAGTGATCCCTACTGGATTAACCGCGACAGGTTTTTTCTTGATCCGGGGCATATGTCGCCAATGCTTTATGCAGTTCTGACTCTCACAGGCCATTTTACCATTGATGACATAAAAAATTTCAGACAGTGGGGTAGTTGTACCCCGGGTCATCCCGAGCTCGATGTTGCACGGGGAATTGAAAACACTTCCGGTCCACTTGGACAGGGACACACCATGGCTGTCGGTGCAGCCATTGCCGAAAGGTTTCTGGCAACAAGGTTTGGCGAGCTTTTCGCTCATAAAATCTATGCTTTCATCTCTGATGGCGGAATTCAGGAGGAGATATCTCAGGGTGCCGGACGACTGGCGGGTTTCCTTGGACTCAGCAATCTCATCATGTTTTATGATTCAAATGATATCCAGCTATCGACTGAAACAAGGGCAGTGACTTCTGAAGACACAGCTGCAAAATACAGATCGTGGGGATGGAATGTTATTACCATTGACGGCAATAACCATAGTCAGATCAGGGAAGCTCTTAAAGAAGCACACCTGGAAAAAGAGAGACCTACAATTATTATAGGTAAGACCATCATGGGCAAAGGGTTGCTCGACAATGAAGGAAGAAGCTTTGAAAGGAAAACTTCTACTCATGGGATGCCTGTGAGTGAAGCCGGAGGATCATTTGAGAGATCAGTCAGGAACCTGGGTGGTGATCCGGATGATCCTTTCAGAATCTTCGACGATGTACAGGAATTATACAAGGTAATTCTTGATAACAAAAGGAAGGTTGCCGGCAACTGGAAGGAGAGTAAGAAAAGGTGGGCCCTGGAGAACCAGGAATCAGACAGGAGGCTTGAACTTTTCTACTCCGGCAGAATACCTGATATTGACTTTAAATCAATTGTCCAGAAAGAAGGATCTGCTACAAGAGCCGCATCTTCTGCTGTTTTGAGTGTGCTTGCACAAAAGATAGGTAATATGATTGTGGCTTCTGCCGACCTTTCCAATTCTGACAAAACCGACGGGTTCCTGAAACACACAAAAGCTTTTTCAAAAGGGGACTTCACAGGATCATTCCTCCAGGCCGGCGTTTCAGAACTGACAATGGCGGCAGTAATGAACGGAATGGCTCTTCACGGAGGTATCATTCCTGCATGCGGTACCTTTTTCGTCTTTTCCGACTATATGAAGCCGGCCGTGAGGATGGCATGTCTGATGGAACTTCCAGTCAGATATATCTGGACTCACGATGCCTTTCGTGTTGGTGAGGATGGGCCAACCCACCAGCCTGTGGAACAGGAGGCGCAGATCAGACTTATGGAGCAGCTTAAGAACCACAGCGGAATCAACAGCATGCTTGTGATCAGACCGGCAGATGCAAACGAGACCACCGTAGCATGGAAAGTGGCCCTTGAAAACATTAAAACACCTACCGCACTGATCCTTAGCAGACAAAACATAAAAGATCTTCCTTCATCCAGAAATGACCGCTATTCAGATTCACTGATGCTTGAAAAAGGAGCTTACATCGTAAGCGATTGCGAAGGCAGGCCGGACGTCATCCTCCTGGCCAGCGGATCAGAGGTTTCTTCACTCTTCGAAGGAGCCGAGCTTCTAAAGAAAGATAACATAAAGATCAGAATAGTTTCTGCTCCCTCTGAGGGAATGTTCAGGAACCAAAGCAAAGAATATCAGCAATCAGTCATTCCAGGCGACATACCCGTGTTCGGGCTCACAGCAGGGCTGCCTGTAACACTCGCCGGACTTGCAGGTCCGAAAGGCAAAGTATGGGGTGTCAGCAGCTTCGGTTATTCGGCACCGTACAAGGTGCTTGATGAAAAGTTGGGGTTTACCGCCGAAAACGTATATCACCAGGTTAAAGACCTGCTGGCAGCGAACAGGGAATAACCATTTTTTCCGACTCACATGCCAGTCAGCCAAATGCTCTCCTAAACCTATTAAGTAAAGATGATATGAACGGCAGCTCGGAACTACCTGTTTAATTTCATTCAAACCACCTGTAAAATATTTCAGCAAATTATAACAAATAGTTCATTTCCTCATTGTTAATTTTGTTTATCTTAGATTGTATAATTCAAGCCGTTCTTATTAAATACCAGCCATATGAAGAAATTACTTGTGGCCCTATTTTCAATGTCTGTTTTTATTTGTCAGCCTCTATTCAGTCAAAACGATTCCATCATCTCCCCTGCTGCCATCCTCGATACTCAGGATGTCGACATCAGGCTTTTCGACTCCGACGAGCCTCTTGAAATAGCTCTCAGGTTCGATATAAGCTACTACAAAAGGAAAAAACCCGATACATCATACATGGATGCAATATTGACCTATTATACTAGCAACAAGGATTCAATTAACAAGAAAATCAAGGTCAAAGCCCGGGGGGAGGTCCGTCGCACAATATGCGATTTTCCTCCACTATTCCTGAATTTTAAGATGAAAGATTCGCTGCCAGGTGAGTTTATCGGGATAAATAAGCTCAAAGTTGTACCATACTGTAAAATAGGGTATGAAGATTATGTCTTAAGAGAGTACCTTGTTTACAAGCTTTACAATGTACTCACCGACAACAGCCTTAAGGTGCGACTTTTCAGGATAAATTTCATAAATACAGGCCGACCCTCTAAACCCCTGAAACAGTTTGGATTTGCCATTGAACCAGTAAAACTGTTTGAAAAGAGAACAAATTCGATGGAACTTGAGAACGTCAGGCTCTCAAGGAATTATATAAAGCCCGACATGCTCGACAGATGTGCTATCTTCAACTATATGATTGGAAATACCGACTGGTCTATCGGAAACCTCCATAATGTGATTCTTTTTCAGCAGCCATACTCAACCCGTCCTGATCTTGCAATGATAGTACCTTACGATTTTGACTACTCCGGACTGGTAAATGCCGAATACGCTGTACCCTTTGAGACTCTTCCCATAAAAACCGTCAGACAAAGGCTTTATCTGGGTACCTGCAGGAGCAGGGAAGAATTCAGGAATGCCCTTAAAGAGTTTTCTGACAAAAAGGAAGAATTCTACAGAACAGTAAATGATTTTCCATACCTCAGTGCAAGATCCAAAAAAGAGATAATTAAATATCTTGATGAGTTTTACAGACTTTTCGACAAACGCGAAACAATCATTTCAACGTTACTGCTCGAATGCAAGGCCCCATGATTTTCTCAATTATTATACCTAATTTTGCACCTTCATTTTAACTTCATGAAGCACGACATCAAACAAGGTGTAAAAGGATTGATTTTTGATCTCGACGGAACACTAGCCGATACCATGCCTTTCCATTTCAAAGCCTGGCAAAAGGCTTGTCTGAAATATGGAGCACACATTGACAATAATTTTCTTAAAAAGCATACAGGCAGCCCAGGGTGGATCATTGCAGATGAAATAATCAAGAAATGCGGGCTCAACGGCAGCGTTTCCATCGACAGCATCATGAACGAAAAACTGAAGGAATTCTTCAATTTACAGCATCTTATTAAACCCATTGAACCTGTTACCGATATCGTAAAAAAGTATCATGGTATCATGCCTATGGCTGTCGGAACAGGCGGACACAGGGAAGCAGTCGAAAAAACCCTGGAGATCACCGACCTTAGAAAATATTTTGACATCATTGTAACTGCCAATGATGTCAGTTCATTCAAACCTCATCCTGAGACTTTCCTCAGATGCGCAGAGCTTATGGGTGTTGAGCCAGTATTTATTGAGGTATTCGAAGATGCTGAACTTGGCATTGAAGCCGCACAAAACGCCGGTATGATTGTTACTGATGTAAGGACATGGTATGATTCCAACTGGTAACTGAATGCTAAAAAGACTCAAAATAAAAGTTTTCCCATTTCTGATTGCATGGTGTACCCTGTTTGCTCATAGTGCAATCCCTCATAATCATGTAAGCAATGATATTCATCAGTGCAAATACCTGTTACATACCGAACCATCGTGCCCTGCTGAAAATCACGGTAGTGAATTACCTGAATTGACTGAAAATAAGCATGATGATGGGCATGTTTGTCATCTTTCAGATCTTCTTTACATTACTCCTTCACCCGAAATATTTATTGACCATCTTGGTGAAAAATATGAATGTCGCCCACCGTCATCATATTCTGAGACCTGTTTTGACAGAAAAGAACTATTTGTTTCATCGCAGGTAGGTGAATCCTTCTTTTTAAGGGCTCCTCCCCTTTTGTAAAATACTTCCGCACAAGGTTTAGTATTTCTTTAACCTCCGGCCCGAAATGGCAGGCCGTATCATTTTTAATTTAAATTCTATCCGAAAATATTATGAAGAATTCATTTATATCAATTGTCATTCTGCCCATTTTGATTTTAAGCTGTGGCTCCGACAAAGGACACAGCAGATCTCATGTTAACGACGAGGCAGAAGCGGAAGTTCACAATACCGCAAAGTGGCCTGAATACACCCTGATAACACTCAAAAAAGAAAATTTCAATTCAGTAATAAAAACAGGGGGGCGTATAATGACCGACAGAAAGGGTATTACCGCAGTTACAGCCCGATCATCAGGAATAGTAAAGTATGCCGGACAGAATTTACTTCCCGGGGTAAAGACCCATAAGGGACAAAAGCTTTTCTCGGTTTCGGGAGCAGAACTGGCAGAGGGTAACACTGAAATAAGGTTCAGGCAGTTAAAGTCTGACTTTGATAAAGCCAGAGCTGACTTCCAAAGGGCAGAAACACTCATTGCAAACAGAATAATCAGCCAGGAACACTATCTTGAGAAGAAGAACAATTTTGAAAAACTACTCGCCGAATATAATAATCTGGACACTATTCTGGGGCTTTCAGGAGAGGCAGTATTGTCTCCTGCTGACGGATCCATAAAAGAAGTTTATGTAACCGAGGGGCAGTTGGTATCCGCAGGACAACAGCTGGCTACTGTGCTGGCCGCAAACTGTTTTATAATTAAGGCCGACCTGTCTCCTGAATTCCATTCCATACTACCCTCAATAGAAAGTGCCAATTTCAGAGTGGCCTACAGCGACAAATTATTTAATACTGAAGATCTGCACGGGATAAGAATTTCCTCCAGTCTGCTAACAGGTGAAAATTCATTTTACATTCCGGTTTATTTCAGAATAGATTATGTTTCCGATCTGATAGAGGGCACCTATGCTGACATCTATTTAAAAGGAAAAGAGAAACAGGGAACGCTCGTCGTACCAAACAGTGCAATAATGGAAGAATTCGGAAAGCTATATGTATATGTAATGGATGAAGATGGTGAATTCAGAAGGAGATACATTCTTGCAGGAGCCACTGATGGAGAGCGTACTGAGGTAGTTCATGGGCTGAATGAAAATGAAACTATAGCTGCCACCGGAACTTACAGCATAAAGTTGTCGCAGATGGGTGGAAGTTCCCCAGCTCATAGTCATAACCACTAAAATGTCTGATAATGCTTGAAAAGATCACATCTTATTCAATAAGGAACAGACTGATTGTAGTGGCAGGAGCATTCATGATCCTGCTCACCGGCAGCTATATAGTCAGCAGGATGGATATTGATATTTTTCCAGAGCTTTCTGCTCCCACAGTGGTTATCATGACAGAGGCTCATGGAATGGCGCCTGAAGAGGTTGAAAGGCTTGTTTCCTTTCCCATTGAGACCACTGTTAACGGAGCCACCGGGATCCGAAGGATACGATCAAGCTCCTCAATGGGCTTTTCCATAGTCTGGGCTGAATTTAACTGGGGCACTGATATCTACAAAGCAAGGCAGACGGTTTCCGAAAGGCTATCAAGTGTAAGTTCAATTCTCCCTGAGGGTGTCGATCAACCGGTTATAGCCCCTCAGACCTCTCTTCTTGGAGAGATGATGATACTGGCAATAACCTCCGATACCATGAATCTGATGGATCTGAGAACAATGGCCGACTGGGAGGTGGCTCCAAGGCTTCTGGCAATACCGGGGGTTGCACAGGTGCATACCATCGGAGGAGAATTAAAAGAATATCAAATACTTGCTGACCAGAACAAGATGAATTTTGCGGGTGTCAGCATCAATGAGCTGATAACTGCCTGTAAAGAAATGAATATCAATACATCAGGTGGTTTCATAAACGAATATGGCAATAAATACATAGTCAGGGGCATGGCCCGGACAAACCATATTAAGGACATTGAAAACTCCCTGGTTAAGACTAGTAACGGCATTCCTGTCAGAATAAAGGAAATAGCAGATGTTGTAATAGGAAAAACGCCACCAATAGGAACAGGTTCGTACAGGGGAGAGGAAGCCGTTCTCATTACTGTAACAAGACAGCCTGATGCCAACAGTGTAAAACTTTCGGGAAAAATAAAAAAAGTAATTGATGATATCGCTTCCAGTGCCGGACATGGTATAATATTCCACACAGATATCTATGACCAGGCTTCCTTTATCTCAACCTCAGTCAACAATGTTCTGAAAGCCCTTATCGAAGGAGGATTTTTTGTGGTAATTATACTTTTAGTCTTTCTGATGAATTATCGTGCAACCTTAATCTCTCTAATGGCAATACCGCTTTCCCTGCTGGTTACAATCATCACCCTCAAAGTACTTGGCTATTCAATAAACACAATGAGCCTGGGGGGCATGGCTATCGCAACAGGATCGCTTGTTGACGACGCAATAATATATGTTGAAAACACCTATCGTCAGTTAAGGAAAAATGTGATGCTGCCATTGGAAGAAAGGATAAGGACCACGGACGTTGTTTTCAGCGCCTCATCAGAAATGAGGTCTTCAATAGTAAATGCTACATTCATTATTATCATAACCTTTTTTCCGCTTTTTCTGTTGGAAGGATTTGAGGGAAGGATGCTGAGGCCGCTTGGAATAACTTTCATCGTTTCTCTTTTTGCTTCACTGATTGTAGCGGTTACAGTCACTCCTGCACTGTGCGTGTATCTGCTCGGCAACGAGTCGAGGCTTATCAGGGAGGCAAAAGGAACAATGATCGAACGTACACTGTCATCTGTATACCGTAAGATCCTTGGAGCAACTCTTGGAAGAAACCGCATGGTACTGCTGGTTACCAGCCTGCTTCTTGTCGTTGCAATAATTCTGTTCATCGCTGCAGGGTCAACCTTTCTTCCTTCATTTAATGAAGGTGCACTGACAATCAATATAAGGAGCATGCCAGGAATCTCACTTGAAGAATCGGCAAAAGCAGGGAAAAAAGCACAGGCTATACTGCTTACGATACCCGAGGTGACAAGTGTATCGTGCAAAACAGGGAGAGCGGAGCTTGCCGAACACTCATTCGGTGAAAATGTGTCGGAACTTGATGTTCCTTTCGCTCTCCGCGACAGAAGCAGGGAGGAATTCTTCGCTGATGTACGCGGCCGCCTGAAAATGCTTAAAGGCATTGAAACAGAGGTTGGACAGCCTGTGTCACATCGTATCGACAATATGCTTTCTGGTTCGAGGGCAAATATCGCCATAAAAGTATTTGGCAACGACCTGAATGAGTTGTACCGTATCGCTTTGCAGATCAAATCAAACATTTCGGATATTGAAGGGATAGGAGACCTTACTGTAGAACAGATGGTTGAGACACCGCAAATAAAGATAAAGCCGAAACGCGAAATGCTTATGAGATACGGAATTGCGATAAATGATTTCAGCTCATTCATTTCTGTTGCTCTGAAGGGTCAACAGGTATCTGACGTATTTGAGGAAGAGAAGCGTTTTCCTCTTGTCCTTAGGTACAGTGATGAAATCCGTGGATCAATTGCCGGGATAAGATCAGCAATGACGGATACGTATGACGGGAAGAAGATACCACTTTCATTTGTGGCTGATATAGAATCATCATCAGGTCCGGATGTGATAAACAGGGAGAATGTGAAGAGAAGGATTGTAATCGGGGTAAATACTGACAAGGAAGATGTTGGAGTTGTTGTAAAACAGATCAGGAGAAAGATATCAGATACTGTCAGTCTTCCGGAGAATTATTATATTGAATACGGGGGGCTGTTCGAGAATGCGCAAGCTGCGACCCGAAGGCTGATTGTGGCATCAATAGTTGCAATTTTACTTATTTACATTATTCTTTACCATGAATTCCGCGACAATATTAAAGCTATGGTCATCCTTCTGAATCTCCCGCTTGCACTGATCGGTGGAATATTTGCAATCAGCATGTCATCAAATGTCATAAGCATTCCTGCAGTCATAGGATTTATCACACTGTCGGGAATAGCTGCAAGGAACGGTATTCTTCTGATCAGCAGATATTTCGCGAAGGAGAATGAGGTTCAAAGTCTGAGGGAGCGAATTATCACGTCCTCAGTCGAAAGGCTGAATCCGATACTTATGACAGCTCTAACCGCCGCACTTGCTCTCATACCCCTGGCCCTGTCAGGCGACAAGCCGGGAAATGAGATACAGAGCCCTATGGCTGTGGTTATCCTGGGTGGACTCCTGAGTTCCACACTTCTTAATCTGATTGTGGTACCATCTGTTTACTATGTTATCCAGGAAAGGAAAGAGAAAAACACTTATATTTCATCATAATATAATTTTGATTTTAAAGGTATGATGGAACCACACATGTTTTATAAAATTATATTTATGAGTGTTTGTGTTTGCAAAACATGTGGGTTTCATAATATAAATTTTCCACTTACCCGTTACCCGATCAGGTATAAACAGATGACAGAGATTGTTAAAACTGCCGATGGCTCACATACCATCTATGTGCCTGAGATTGATGAGCATTACCATTCAATACACGGTGCCATCAGCGAATCTGAGCATATTTTCATTAAAAACGGGCTGAACCATTCGAATGCTGATCCAGTCAGGATTTTTGAAGTTGGATTCGGCACCGGGCTGAATGCCCTGCTGACCTGTATTCATGCATCGGCAGAAAAGAAAAAGGTCTGTTACACATCGATTGAAAAATATCCACTAAGTGAAAATATTGTCAGATCCCTAAATTATCCCGGTCTGACCGGAAGTGCAGGAAGGCAGTGGTTTGAACAGATACACTCCTGCAAATGGAACAACCCTTCAGAGATTAATGAATACTTTATCCTGCACAAAATTCATGGAGACATTACTTCAGAGATGATGGAGGGACTTTATGACATTATTTACTTTGATGCCTTTGGGCCCCTCAAGCAGCCGGAAATGTGGGCACCTGACATTTTCAGTAAAATCTCAGGTATTACAGTATCAGGAGGAATACTGGTCACTTATTCGGTAAAGGGCGATGTAAAGAGGGCTTTGAGATCCAACGGATTTATTGTTTCACTGATTCCCGGACCAAGGGGTAAACGCCATATTTTAAGGGCAGTAAAAATTTGAAAAATTGTATTATTTACTTTGTTACTGAGGTCAAAGTATTATCTTTGCCAAAATTTAACTAAAAACTATATCAAATGAAATTCAAAGGATTGATTGTTGTGGCCGTTGTGGTTGCTTTGATTGCTGGCTCATGCGCAAAAAATGCATTATCGCATGCAAAAATGAATACCAAAAATGACTCACTCTCATACGCTTTCGGCATTGTCAACTATAATGCCCTGAAAAGCGACAGTCTGAATCTTGAGCCAAGGCTTGTAGCAAAAGCAATGCTCGACGGTGAAGAAGGGAAGCCGGTCATGACTGACGAAATAGCCAGGAGTTTTATTATGGCATTTATAAACGAACGTGAAACCGAAAAAGCTGCAAGGAAAGCCGAAGCCGACAAGGTTTTATATAAGGATCATATTGACCAGAATACTTCTTTTCTCGAAAACAATAAAACAAAGTCCGGAGTAATTGTAACCCCTTCAGGACTTCAATATGAGGTAATTAAAATGGGTACAGGAGAAAAGCCGACAAGAGACAGCCAGGTAAAGGTGCACTATGTTGGGTCCCTGATAGATGGTACTGAATTTGATTCTTCAATAAAGAGGAACGAACCTGCGCAATTCCCTGTTTCAGGGGTGATCGCCGGATGGACAGAAGCTTTGCAGCTTATGCCTGTAGGTTCAAAATTCAAACTGTTCATTCCTGAGAACCTGGCCTATGGCGCCCGTGGTGCAGGCGATGTTATAAAGCCTTACTCCACACTTATCTTTGAGGTCGAACTTCTGGATATCGTCAAATAATATGAAGAGCGCTGAAATACACACCTCAAGGGGTGTGATGAATGTCAGCTTTTTTGAGGATGACGCACCTGTAACTGTAGATAATTTTATTAAGCTTGCAAAAGAAGGCTTTTATGATGGCCTGGCTTTTCACAGGGTAATTCCGGGTTTTGTTATCCAGGGAGGGTGCCCATATTCAAAAGATATGACCGATCCGAGGGTAGGTACTGGAGGCCCCGGGTATAAGATAAAATGCGAACTCAGGGGTGGAAATCAGTATCATGACCGGGGTGTTTTATCTATGGCTCATGCCGGAAGAGATACCGGAGGATCTCAGTTCTTCATCTGTCACAACAGGGCAAATACAAAACATCTCGACCGTCAGCATACCTGCTTCGGAAAAGTTACTGAAGGACTTGATGTAATTGACAGGATTAAACAGGGAGACAAGATCGACAAAATTCTAATACACGAGGATTGACATGGCATTCGAAATTACCGGTAAGGTCATTGACATCGCTCCGGTAAACCAGGTGAGCGATAAATTCAGAAAACGCGAATTTGTCATTGAAAAAAAAGAAGCAGGAAATACCGGGCTGTTCATTGACTATATCAAATTCCAGCTTATTCAGGACAAATGCGATCTTATCAATGAATCATTTCTGAACACTGAAGTAAAAGTATCGTTCAACCTTAGGGGAAACAAGTGGGAACGAGACGGAAAAGTCAGTTATTTCACCAACCTGGATGCATGGAAAATAGAAAGAATCCAGTCGCAGGGTGCCGAACAGAATACCCCTTCACATAATATCATTCCCGACGAATTCCCAGCAGAGGCCGACGATCTCAGCGATCTTCCTTTCTGAAAATAAGCATTTACACTACGAAAATACTGCACCATCTAATCAACGTCAGTTAGTTCGCCGGAACCACACTTTCTTGACATACAAACATCTTTATTCCATTATATGATTGCGTAAACCATGCGGGTTTCATCTTAATATAATGAATTCATATATTTGCAGGGATATCATGATAATCATCCCTGTTCTTTCTTTTAATCGGATGCTTCTGGCACTACGCTGAACATTCTTAAAAATTTGGTATTCAATCATATAACCTTACGTCATTATGAGACATACATCATTTTTCATTCTCATTCTAATGCTTTCTGCCGGTTTACTTAAATCTCAGGTCATTCATAAGGGAGCAACAGAAAAAACCGGTGAAAGGATCTGGCATTCGTACAATCGCTTTATTCAACCGGCAGGGCTGCAGTTAGTTTTCGGGAATGAGGCTCTTGAAAATCATGCTCTTGATGTTGTACTCTCACCCGACGGCAGATATGTTGCCGTTATGGAACGCTACAGCATAGTGTTCATAAATACTTCAAATAACAAGATTATATACAGGCTCGCAAACAACGATCATCCGCTGCTAAGGGGCGGGATGAACACATATTCCGGGCTGAAATGGGACATTGATGCTGTTGAAAGCTGTGTTTACTGGAGTGTAATTGGTTCAGGCAAAAGGTCGTTTTTAGCCTCAGCTAAATGGAACGGAGAAAAAGCTGAATTCTCACGGCTGATTGAATACAAAACCACTCCTCCGGCAGCACTGGCTCTGCCAAATGAGATCCTAATCACAAAAGAGTTCGGACATAAATACCTTTACGTTGTCCTTAATGGCAATAACAATCTTATCAAGCAGGATTTTACCTCCGGCGACACTGTATGGGTTGCTTATCCCGGTGTTGCTCCCTACGGGCTTGCCATGGCTGCCGGAAAGATTTATGTGACTAACTGGGCAGGACGTTTTCCGTCGGAGAGTGACAAAGATGTAGCCGGAGTACCCTGGGGGCTTGCAAAGGTCGACAACAAGGCCGGAGGTTCAACCAGTGAAGGAAGCGTCGCTGTTTTTGATGCTGAGACAGGCACATTCGTGAAAGATATAATGGTCGGGCTTCATCCCAACGCGATAATAAGTGACAAGCGGGGTAGATATATCTTTGTCACCAACTCCAGCAGCGATAATGTATCGGTTATAAATACCTTCAGGGATGTTGTTACCGAAACTATTAGCGTCAGGCTCCAATCCGATATCAATCACTACTTTGGAGATTCACCCAATGGCATCTGCCTTTCACCCGATGAAAACACCCTCTTTGTGGCAAATGGAATGGACAATGCTCTCGCTGTAATTGCACTGGGTCGCAAAGCAGGTCGAAAGCAGGGAGGACAGGAAAGCGTGGTAACCGGATTCATTCCTACAGGTGCCTACCCGTCAGGGATTTGCATCTCACCTTCAGGTTCAGTCTACGTTGCAAATCTTGAAGCTGACGGAACACACATCGGACTCAAAAATCCCTCGGGAGATAACCTTATTTACAACTCCCATCAGATGATGGCTTCAGTTTCAGTATTCCCTGTTCCAGACAAGTTTCATCTTGCAGCCTATACCGACACAGTCATTGCGGTCAACAACCTTGCCCGTGCACTTAAAGCCCGGGAAGAACCACGAAGCGGAGTTAACCCTAAACCAATACCGGAGAGAATAGGAGAACCTTCTGTCTTTAAACATGTACTGTACATAATAAAGGAAAACCGCACGTACGATCAGATCCTGGGCGATATGAAAGAAGGCAGGGGCGATCCGACCCTTTGCACATACGGAGAACTGATAACTCCAAATACACATAAACTTGCCAGGGAATTCCTTCTTCTCGACAATTATAAAGTGTCGGGAAAATGCTCGGCTGAAGGACATCAGTGGACTGATGCTGCAATTGTTACGGATTACATAGAAAAGAACATGCGTGCCTGGTTCAGAAGCTACCCTCACGTGCAGGATGATGCTTTGGTCTACTCCCCCACCGGGTTCCTGTGGGATAACGGTTTAAAACACGGCAAAAAGGTTCGGATATACGGAGAGGCTTCTTATCCAATAGTTGAAAATGATCTGGGATGGACCGACATCTATAATAAATTTCTTAAGGGGGAGAAGGTGAATTTTACAAATTATACAACCATTGAACCTGTAAAAAACATACTGAGTACAACTTATCCGTCGTACGGAAATCATGAATTTTCTGATATTATGAGGGCAAGCGATTTTATAAGGGAACTGAGGGAATACGAAGCTATGGAAGGTGACAATCTTCCCGAACTAATGATAATGGCCCTTCCCAATGATCATACGGCAGGCCTGCGTCCAGGATATCCCACACCAAGGGCAATGATTGCCGACAACGATCTGGCCCTGGGTCAGATAGTGGAAGCAGTAAGTAAAAGCAGGTTCTGGAAAAATACTGTTATCCTTGTAACAGAAGACGATTCACAGAGTGGATGGGATCATATTTCGGCATACCGGACTGTAGGTCTGGTTATCAGTCCTTATTCAAGACTGAAAAATACCATCAGTACATATTACAGTGAAGTGTCAATGGTAAGGACAATAGAGCAGATACTCGGGCTGCCTCCGATGAATATTCAGGATGCAATAGCCTACCCGATGACTGACTGCTTTGGCAGTGAGCCTGACTTTACTCCCTATTCAGCCGTAAAGAATAAAATCCCTCTTGATGAAATGAATAAACCGCTCTCATCGCTATCAGGAAAGGCGCTGCATTATGCCAGAAAAAGCATGATGCCCGAATTTGACGGTATTGACTCGGGGAATGATGACCTGCTTAACAGGATATTATGGTTTGCAGCCAAAGGTAATACCCCGTATCCGCGTAAATTTGCAGGAGCAACAGGTTATTCAGATGATGATGACAGTATCGGCGACTGACCACCAGGTTTTTATAAATAGATTATGAAACCCACATGTTTTGCAAACACAAACACTCATAAATATAATTTTATAAAACATGTGTGGTTCCATCATACCTTTAAAATCAAAATTATATTATGATGAAAAATCCCCTTCTCGATTCATGGAAGACCCCTCATGAGACTCCTCCTTTCAATCTTATCAAAGTGAGTCATTTCAGGCCGGCAGTAGAAGAGGCCATAAAAAATGCTCTGACAGAAGTGGGATCAATTGCAGAAAATCCTGAAAAACCATCATTCGAAAACACGGTTGAAGCGCTGGAGAGGACCGGAGAAAAACTATCCAGAATATCTTCATTGCTTTTTAATCTCAACAGCGCCGAGACTTCAAAGGAGTTGCAGAAGGCAGCCCGGGAGATCTCTCCTCTGCTGGCACGCTTCTCAAATGATATAACCCTGAACGACAAACTGTTCGCACGGATCGATGCTGTTTTCAGATCGGGAAAAGATCATGGCTTGAATACAGAACAGGTGATGCTGCTTGAAAAAGTTCACCGGAATTTCACACTTGGCGGCGCAGGCCTTGATCCTGCACACAGAAAACGCTTCCGGGAAATTTCAGAAGAACTGTCGGAGCTCACTCTTAAATTTGAAGAAAACGTGCTTGAAGAAACGAATTCATTCGAACTACATATCACAGATGAATCTGATCTGGCAGGTTTGCCGCCCGATATAGTGGAAACGGCATCGGCAGAAGCAATAAAAAGAGGAAAAGAAGGATGGATTTTTACGCTTAATCAGCCGAGCTATATACCATTTATACAATTTTCCGACCGCAGGGATCTCAGAGAAAAAATGTTCAGAGCTTATGGATCAAGGGCTTTTCACGGTGATGAAAGGGACAACAGCTCACTTGTATTAAAAATTGTAAATCTGAGACTTGAGAAAGCCAAATTGCTTGGTTTTGAAAACTATGCGCAGATGATTCTCACCGACCGTATGGCCGACAGCCCTGAAAAAGTACAAACTTTTCTCGACAGGCTGTACCAGGCATCGCATAAAGCAGCTCTCAGGGACTTTGAGAACCTGAAATCATTTGCCGGTGAACAGGGACTGAAGGACCGGCTGAAACGCTGGGACTGGTTGTACTATTCCGAGAAACTGAAGAAAGCCAGATATAATTTCGACGATGAAATACTGAGGCCCTATTTCAGACTCGACACAACCAGGGATGCTATTTTCAATCTGGCAACGGATCTTTACGGGATAAGGTTTGTCAGGAACAATAAAATCCCGGTCTATCACGAAGAAGTGTCTGCCTGGGAAGTAATTGACAGTGATGATGAAGTAATCGCAGTGCTGTTTCTCGATCATCATCCCAGAAAAGGGAAGAGCAGCGGAGCCTGGATGACATCATACAGGGATCAGAGGTCAGAAAAAGGAAGAAGGATAATCCCTCATGTCTCAATAGTAATGAACTTTACCCGACCAGGCAGCACAAAGCCATCTCTTCTTACATTTAATGAACTTACAACATATCTTCACGAGTTTGGCCATGCACTCCATGCCATCTTGTCTGACTGCACCTATGAAAGCTTGTCGGGAACCAATGTAGCCCGCGATTTTGTTGAACTGCCTTCACAGTTTATGGAAAACTGGGCATTTGAAAAAGAATGGCTCGACAGGTGGGCTGTTCACTATGAAACCGGTGAGAAGCTGCCCGAGGAACTGATAACCAAGATAAAAGAGGCTGCGGTCTTCAATGAAGGATATGCGTGTAACAGGCAACTGGGCTTTAGCTTACTTGATATGGCCTGGCATACAATAACCAATCCCGCTGAATTATCAGTGGATGAATTTGAAAGGAAAACAATGTCGATAACAGAACTGCTTGAGCCCGCGGAGGGGACCAATATGAGTTGCTCCTTCACCCATCTGTTCGGAGGTGATTATGCAGCCGGCTACTATGGCTATAAATGGGCTGAAGTTCTGGATGCCGATGCATTCTATTATTTCAGGGATTCAGGACTTTTCAACAAGGAAGTAGCTGAATCATTCCGAAGGAACATACTTGAAAAGGGTGGAAGTGACAGACCAATGACCCTTTATGTTCGATTCCGCGGACAGGAACCATCGATTGAACCCTTCCTCGAGCGGAGCGGCCTTAAAAATTAGTATTATATTTGCCCGTTCATATATGCGATCCCCATTTTGTTCCAAATCCGTTTCAATAATATATTATGATCCGTTTCTTTAAAAGCAGCACAGGCAATGTAATTGCTGTTCAAAGTGATGCCATGTTATCTGCCGTTGATATAGAAAAGCTCGCATGGCTATTCGGAAATGCACTCATGCTTACTGATGAAAAGATTGAAGGCATCTTTGTCGGACCAAGAAAGGAAATGATCACTCCCTGGAGTACAAATGCCGTTGAGATAACTCAGAACATGGGAATAGAAGGGATCAGGAGGATTGAAGAATTCTTGCCTGCAATGAAGAAGGATCCGGAATATGACCCGATGCTTCAGGCTTTGTACAGAAATCCCGGCCAGGATGTCTTCACAGTCGACAGAGTTCCGGAAAAGGTAATTTTTATTGAGGATATAGCAAGATACAATGAAGCTGAGGGACTTGCACTTAACCCCGAAGAAATACGATATCTTGAGAAATTGTCGGAAAAAATCGGAAGGCCTCTTACCGACAGTGAGGTTTTCGGTTTCTCACAGGTCAATTCGGAGCACTGCAGGCATAAAATATTCAACGGCATCTTCATAATTGACGGAGAGGAGAAGGATTCCACACTTTTCCAGCTCATTAAGAATACAACACACTACAACCGTAACAGGGTGGTTTCAGCATACAAGGATAATTGTGCTTTTCTGAAAGGTCCTGTTGTTGAGCAGTTTGCTCCTGCCACCCAGGATAAACCTGATTTTTTTGTTATAAAAAAGTATGAATCGGTGCTATCACTTAAAGCCGAAACGCATAATTTCCCCACCACTGTGGAACCCTTCAACGGAGCCTCTACAGGAACGGGTGGTGAGATCCGCGACCGCATTGCCGGAGGCAGGGGTGCTTTCCCCATTGCCGGCACCGCCGTATATATGACATCATATCCACGGCCAGACGGAGGCCGTCGATGGGAGAAAACAATACCTGAAAGGCCTTGGCTATACCAGACTCCGGCTGATATTCTTATTAAGGCATCGAACGGGGCAAGCGATTTCGGAAATAAATTTGGCCAGCCCCTTATATGCGGATCGCTTTATACCTTTGAGCACATTGAAAACCTGAATACCTACGGTTATGACAAGGTTATTATGCTTGCCGGAGGCATAGGCACAGGTAAAAGCAACCAGAGTGAGAAGGGAATGCCAGAAAAAGGCGACCTTATAGTACTGCTGGGAGGTGACAATTACAGGATTGGAATGGGAGGAGGAGCAGTATCATCCGTCGATACCGGAAAGTATGACAGCTCAATCGAACTCAATGCCGTACAGAGGGCTAATCCTGAAATGCAGAAACGGGTATATAATGCCATAAGAGCCCTGTGCGAATCAGACTACAATCCTATTGTATCCATTCATGATCACGGAGCAGGCGGACACCTTAACTGCCTGTCAGAACTTGTTGAGGCAACAGGAGGAAAAATTGACATCAGCAAACTGCCCATAGGCGATCCTACTTTATCGGCAAAAGAAATAATAGGTAACGAATCGCAGGAGAGAATGGGTATGGTGATAAGACCTGCAGATGCTGATATAGTCGTAAATGTTTCTGAAAGAGAAAGAGCTCCGGTTTATGTAATAGGCGAAATAACAGGCGATTACCAGTTCACATTTGAAAACAGCAAGACCGGGGAAAAACCCATTGATCTTTCTCTTGAAGCATTGTTCGGAGATCCTCCACGCACAACAATCATCGACAGTACACCAGCAGGAAAAGCGTTTAAGAAGCTTGAATACGATAAAAACCTGATACATGAATATGTAGAACAGGTACTTCAGATTGAGGAGGTTGCATGCAAGGACTGGCTCACGAATAAAGTTGACAGGTCGGTAACAGGAAGGCTGGCAAAGCAGCAGTGTGCAGGACCCTTACAGCTGCCTCTGAATAACCTAGGTGCAATAGCATTAGACTATACCGGAACTTCAGGCTTTGCCACATCGCTGGGACACGCACCCGGCGCCGGACTTATTGATCCTGCGGCAGGTTCAGTTCTGTCAATTGCAGAAGCCCTTACAAACATAATATGGGCTCCCCTTGCCGACAACCTTAAAAGTGTCTCACTGTCGGCAAACTGGATGTGGCCATGCAAAAATCCCGGTGAAGATGCAAGACTTTATGAGGCGGTTCAGGCTGCAAGCAGGTTTGCAATGGAGCTTGGGATAAACATACCTACCGGAAAGGACAGTCTTTCCATGACCCAGAAATACGCCGACAAGATGGTGATCTCACCTGGAACCGTCATAATATCAGCAGCCGGGGAGGTAAGCGATATACGAAGGATAGTCGAACCGGTTATCGTCAACGACCCATATACCAGCCTGCTTTATATCGATATGAGCAGGGATGATCTAAAAACCGGAGGAAGCAGCTTTGCACAGATACTTAACAGGATAGGCGATGATGCCCCGACTGTAAGAGATGCCGTTTACTTTGCTGATGTTTTCAATACCATACAGGGACTCATTAAAAAGGACAAAATTCTTGCAGGCCACGACATTTCAGCAGGTGGAATGATTACTACTCTCCTGGAGATGTGTTTCTCTAATATTTCAGGCGGTCTTGCAATAAACATCAGCGCGTTCGATGACACCGACACGGTTAAGATCTTACTTAGCCAGAACCCCGGAATTATAATCCAGGTTACCGACGAAAATGAAATTTCAGAAGTTCTGCAGGAACATGGGATATCATATTTCTCCATAGGTCATCCCGTAAATGAAAGGACCATCACTGTTACGAATCAGAATGAGATACTGAAATTTGATATTGATCCGCTCAGAAATAAATGGTTCCATACCTCATATCTCCTCGACAGGAAGCAGAGTGGTCCGAGAGCTGCTCTCGAAAGGTTTATCAACTACAGGAACCACAGCCTGAAATTTAATCTGGGAAGTTTCAAAGGCACTTTCAGCTCGCTGGGCATAACACCCGACAGGCAGAGAAGATCGGGTACAAAGGCTGCCATCATAAGGGAAAAGGGAGTGAACGGCGACAGGGAGATGGCGTATGCGCTATGGCTGGCGGGTTTCGATGTTCGTGATGTTCATATGACAGATCTTATGACGGGCCGTGAGACGCTTAGCGATCTGGGGATGATTGTCTTTGTAGGAGGATTTTCAAATTCTGATGTACTGGGCTCTGCAAAAGGATGGGCTGGTGTCTTCAGGTATAATGAGGCAGCAGGCAGGGCTTTATCCGATTTTTACAACAGACCTGATACATTGTCACTTGGAGTATGTAACGGATGTCAGCTCATGGCTGAGCTTGGTCTTGTTTATCCCGACCATGAAGAAAAGCCCAGGCTTCTTCACAACAACTCTAATAAGTTTGAATCAGGATTTATCGGGGTCAGGATTCCTGAGAACAACTCGGTGATGTTTGGCAACATGTCGGGAATGGAACTTGGAATCTGGGTTGCTCACGGGGAAGGAAGGTTTAGTCTTCCCTATCCGGAAGAAAAATATCATGTTGCGCTTAAATACAGCAGCAGCACCTATCCGGCCAATCCAAACGGATCTGACTATGATGTGGCAGGATTGTGTTCATACGACGGCAGGCATCTCATAATAATGCCTCATCTTGAAAGGGCCTTCTTCCCATGGCAATGCGGATATTACCCGCCCGAAAGGAGAAAGGACGAAGTAACACCATGGATAAAGGCGTTTGTCAACGCGAGAAAGTGGATCGAAAGGAGGTCTTAGCGTGTCATTGGGGTTAACAATACCGACATCAGCTTAGTATCGAGGTCGGAAGCCGGAAGCTGGTTCATGGCTTCGCGTGGAAGAATCTTTTCGCTGATCACCTGTACATTGTAAACACCTGGTTCGGATACATAAAATGATCCCATGTAGGAATCGGCTCTGAAGTATGGATAGGATACATCCTCAGAATTCCTGACAACCTTGTCGCATACGGGGTCAACTTCAAGAAAACTATCGAGAAGACTGACTTTCACTGAATTAACATAGCTCAGGTCGGTAGTGTCCTTTGTGGCGCTTGTAAGCCATACTTTGAATCGCCCGGGTTTTGAGATCATAACTTTCCATTCAGCTGTGTTACTAGCAGGGTTTGACTCATCATTGTAACAGGCTGCTTTGTCAATGTTCAGAACAAGGGAACCATCTTCCTGCTGAACAACGGCATCAGCCTCATTCCTGAAATCACTTAATCCTGATTTGTTTCCACACGACCAAAGAAAGATCAATCCTGTAATAATAAAAGCAATTGTACGGCTTCTCATTTTATTCTCCATTTTATTAACTAACACTTGATGACAAAATCGGGTCAGATTCAAAATCGGAATATTACAAAAAAAAATATTCAATCACGCTAAGTTTTTTCCGATTTTGATAAACTGGCTCTTTTTTTTTTATGAACGGTTTTCATGGAGATTTGTTCAAAAATCATGCTAAGATCAGGCTGTTTCACCAATTTTAACATAATTCCGCGCCGACTTTTTATTAACAGGAGCTTTAACCAGCGCCATTTCAGCCAGTTCGGCAATATCAACCACCCTGGTTGATGTGGCATTCGACAATGTTTTTTTGCAAAGTGGACATGCAGTAGTCAGAAAATCGGGATTGCATGCGGTAAGGGCAGCCGTTACATCAATCGCTATTTTCCTCCTGTTAGTGTGGCTGAGCATAATATTTCCAAGGCTTCCTCCGCAGCAGAGTCCTTTTTCATCGTCATAGCCTGTTGGTTCAAGCTCGGCTACATGCCTCAATACTTCTTTGGGTTCGTCATATACTCCTGAATTCCTGCCAAGTTCACAGGGAGTATGATATGTTACCCGTTTGTGAAGGAATTTCATCCTTACAAGCTCTTCCTCTATAATACTGCTTATGAATTGGGAATGATGCATGACCTCGACATCGAGATAATAGCTTTCCCTGAATACCTTATAGCAAATGGGGCAGGAAGTAACAAGAACACTTGCTCCTGATTTCCATATTATTTGTGAATTATAGTTTATCAGCTCCCTTGCTTCCTTATCCTGACCGGCAAGCATCAGGGGTCTTCCGCAGCAGACTCCGGCATTCTCATCCATAAACGACCATTTCAGTCCTGTGGCATCAAGAATACTTGTCATTGCTTTTTTGATCGACGGGGTAAGATGTGTCATGCATCCTGCAAAATACAACACATCAGTTTTATCCTGATCAATAGCAGGCAGATAGTTGTATGACGGAGAACCGGCAGTTTTGGGTTTATGGTTTTTCCCGGGTTCGGGGAAATATAATGTTAGAAGGGTTACCTTTTTCTTTTCCGGATTCCCTTCCCTTCTCTGAATCATTCTCACAGGCGACAGTTCAATCCCGACGGGGCAGCTGATATCGCAGCGGCCGCATAAGAGGCAGTTAAAGGCAATGTCGTTTGTTTCATAATTATTCCTGATTGCCTTCATCAGGTATACAGACTGCATATTGTTTATTCCGGCGGAGAAGCTCATCTGGCACTGATCGATACAGATCCCGCAGGATGAGCATGAATGAATCTCAACATCAGAATATGTCCCTGGTTTGTCTCCTGTTCTGATCCCCGAATTTCTCATGAAGATGAGGAAAAGTTCCGTCGGTATGTGCATATATCTTGTAAGAGGGAGCAATATAAAAAACGTTCCGAGCGACAATGAATAGAGCCACCAGAAAGGATATGCCATCTCATGGGCAGGCAGAAATGATGCGAACCATGATCCCAGAGAGCCTGTCAGAAAGCTTCCTGTACCATACGCCCCGCTTGTTAAGCTTTCAGCAATGAGCCGGCTCGGGAAGATGAGCCACAACGACGCAAGTGCAACTTTATCAAGTGCCCTGAGCCTGGTGGTTTTCTTCATTCCGACTGTTCCTGACCAGAACCTCTTGAAAATTGCAAGCAGCAGACCCGAAAGTATGAAGGCAAGTATCAGATCCATCAGGAAAGAATAGAATGACTCAAAAGGAGTTTTGCCGTGATCGGGATTGAAGAACTTGAAAAAGATTGCCTTATGTGGCGGATTGAGATGCTTTTCACCGAAAATGTCGGCTTCAATGGTCCCAAAGAGTATAAGCAGGAACCAACCGAATGCCAGGCTCATGTGCATATATCCAAGTCTGAAATTCGTTTTGAGTATCTTCCTGTGAATAAGACTTTCCATGAAGATCTCTTTCAGGCTCTGGCCGAAGGCCTTTCCGAAAAATCCTCTCTGAAGCCTGAGTTTGTCGGGACGCGACAGGTCTCTGAACCATTTCACACTTCTTGCCACGGCATAAAGAAGGATGAAATAGAGTCCGATATTAAAGGGTATTATAAAAGGTTCAAAGTTCATATCCGCCAATACTTCTGAAAGCTTTTCGTGCAAGAAAAATCACATTCCTTGTGTTCACCCCGCGCGGACAGACAAGCATGCATTTACCGCAAAACATACATCGTTTAAGCCTGTTAACTATCCTGTCATTCTCACCGCGCTTTACCAATATATTAAACTCCCTGAGGCTGAATTCCGTAAAACTTCCAGCCGTGCATGTTGCCGCACATGCACCGCATTCAATGCATGCCCTGAAACTTGGCTCATGCTCAAGAATATATTCAGCTATCCTCCTGTCGTTTCGATCATAATCAATAACCCTTGCCTTTGACAAAGAAAAACCGAACTTTTCCATCTTATCTGGCATTATCTCTCAGGTAATCAATTATTTCAGTCACAGCCCCCCGGGCATGCGCTATAGTCTCTGGAATATTCATGGGCATAGTGCAGGTGCCAGCGTAGAATAAGCCTTTTATATGACTCCTGTTGCTGCCGTAGTGGTTATCGGCGGAAGCAAGGAACCTGTTCTCCCCGGTCTTAAGCTTTGAAGCCATTGCAAGTTTTTTGCCTGTTTCCGACATTTCCATGCCTGCCATCAGCACGAGCATGTCGAGTTCCATCCTGAGCGGCCTTCCGGCAAGAGTATCCTCAGACTTCACAACCAGCTTATTTTCATGATTGACACTGACCTCCGAAACTTTGCCCCTGATGAAACTTATGCAATATTTTTCCTGTGCCTCACGGTACAGCTCTTCGTACATAGCTCCTCCCATCCGCATATCCATGTAAAAGCAGAAAACCTTTGATTCGGTCAGATGTTCCCTGATCTCCATTGCCTGTTTCACAGCTGTCACACAGCAAAGCTTTGAACAATAGAGGTTTCCAACTTTCTCGTCGCGTGAGCCAACGCAATGAATCATACCGATCTTGGAAGGGGTTTTGCCATCAGCCATTTGTATTTTCCCTTTGCGGAACATTATCTCAAGATCGGCCGATGTTATAACATTATCATAAATACCATAACCGTATTCCTCTTTCCTTTCGCTTCTGAACAGGTCAAAACCAGTTGCAACAAGTACTGCGTCGGCATTTAAGGATTCCCCGTTTCCGAGATTCACGGCAAACGAAGAGCCTTTCCTTACAACTCCGGTAACTGCTGTCCCGGTAATGAACTCAATATTTTGGTGATCAATAAGATGTGTCAGGTATTTAATGATTTCCCTGCTGTCGCGCCGGTCGGGGAAGAGATGGTACCATCCCTTTACGTGCCCTCCCGGGTCTTTTTCCTTTTCTACAAGCGTAACCCGGATCCCTGACCTTGCAAGCTGCCCTGCAGCTTCCATCCCTGCCGTTCCTCCGCCTGCGACAACAACCCGTGCACTCATTTCAGGCATTTATAAGATTTTCGGGAACCGGCATCTGCTTACCATCTTTTGTTGCAAATTTGTCCCGTTTGTCGAATTCAATTCCCATCTTCCTCAGAAGAGGCTCCGACTGGACCATATGATACTGAAGACCAAGATCCCAGGGATTATATCCCAGAACCAGACCGGCCAGCTCTTCATAAGTGAGCACCGGTATCGACTCGCCATTTACGCCAAATGTAGTGCCATCCATCTCCTTTATAGTGTATTGCCACTTATCCATGAACATATTGCAACCAGGGCAATTTGTAAGGATCAGATCAGGTTTATATGGCTGCATTGAATTAAACTTTTTCAGAGTATTTGAAATGGAGTAGCCTCTGTTTGCCTGAACAAGATACTGCCTGAATCCGAATCCGCAGCAATGGCGCCTTTCAGGATAGTCGACGACCTCTCCTCCCCAGGCTTCAACCATTCCGCTTAATACCCTGGGAAATTCAGCCCCTCCAACACCATATTTAGGGAACATCTTCGAATAATGGCATCCTATATGTTCAACAACCTTCAGGGGCTCACCTGTCTGCCTGTTTACCAGAAGATTTTTTGCATTTGCAGCGATCTCATCTCTGAATTTATATATAATGTCACTGGTATGGGCCATATTTTCAGGGATATCGAACACTCTTCCGGTAGCCTTATACAGGTATTCCCGCGTTTTTTCAAGCTCTTCCGGAAAATGTTTCCAGGTCTCAACTATTTCAGTATAGATTCCAAATGATGTCACACATGATATTGCAATATTCTTATATCCCGACTCCTTCATAAGTGCAAAATGACGGGCTATGACTGTCATTATTGTCGAAAAGGGAACTATGTCGGAATGATATCCTATGCCGGTACAAGTTGTGTGGGACGGATTTTCAAAAACATCCTTCCCGAGCCTGTTGCGCATGAAATCGAGAAAAAACTGCTCTGATCCAGGAAAGAAGCTCTGCCTGATGCATGACCTGACATAGAAAAAGTGGTCGTCAGCTATATCCTTCTGATACTCCGACCATATTTTTTTCTTACCCTCATTTTCCATGCCTTTAATCTTTAAGTGGTTGTGTGCGTCTTGTTGTTTGCGGTATAAACTTCAATGAAGTACTCATTGTCGATGCCCTGGTCATTGAATTGAAGTCCCATCTCGGCTGCTTTCCTTTTCGAATGTTCCTCAATAGTGTTAAACAGTTCAGTACCACCAGTGACATCGAAAATTTTACGCAGCTCATCCCTGGCATCGTCGGGTATTTTTCTCAGGGGGCCCGCACCCAATTCGTTTATCTGACCACCAAGCCTCTCATATATGTCGCGCGTGTTCTCGAGGATGTACTTCCATATCGGTCCCTGCTCCGCATGCATTTCAGGACTGACAGCGTATGTTGCCACACAATATCCGTATTTGAAAATATTCTCGCCCACGCTTCTCTTTATTGCGAACTGCTGGCGTCCCTTTTCTGATTCGGTAAAGAAGCCAAGCTTCTGTGAAAGGGTGCGAAGCGACATGATCACAAGGGCCGGAGTGTTACCTCTCGGGCACCGTGTTTTGCACGACATACATTCACCACAATACCAGATAGTTTCTGATTTCAGAAGAGTTTCTATTTCATGATTGTCGCCCGTCTGTACCGTATCAACTATTTTCCGCGGATCATAGTCATAAAATTCAGCAGCCGGACAAATTGCCGTGCAAACCCCGCAGTTCATGCATGCTTTCAATCCTTCCTCAAATCGGATATCCTGCATCAGAAGATCGTGATAGTTTTCCATACGGAATTGCGAATTTTCAGGTTTGCTCATATCTGACAACAAAAATACCAGTTTAACTGCTTTCGGATAAGAGGGTTAAAACCTATTTTTGAGGGAGTATAAATACCTATATTGATCAATTATGTCCATTAAAAAAAGATATGGTTCTTTAAAATACTGTCTATAGCCTTACTGATGCATGCCACCCCCGGTGACAACCGGGGGTGGTCATGCCTCATCAGACCTTAAGCCCCGCAGGGGCGATACCACTTGTTATTATCTGAAAGATTGCCTGTCTCGCTTATGTCTCGTTGTTTTATTAACCAAATCTTTAAAATTATGTCAAGCTATCGTCAACTGCTGTATCATGTTGTGTTCAGGACAAAGAACAGCATTCCTTCCCTTAACAATGAGAATGCTGAGCAACTGTTTTCCTATATCAATGGTATAATAAGAAATAAACAAAGTCATCTGTATCGCGTAAATGGAACTGAGAATCATCTTCACATTTTAACTGATCTGCATCCCTCAGTTGCACTGGCTGATTTTATGAGGGAGTTAAAAGCATCAACTTCAAAATGGATAAAGGAGAAGGGGATTTTCCCGTTATTCGACGGATGGGCGGAGGGATACGGGTCTTTCACCTGTTCATATTATGATATGGGTGAACTGGTTGAATATATAAGAAATCAACAGGAGCATCACAGAAAGAAGTCCTTTGAGGAGGAATACAGGAGCCTCATCCTAATGGCCGGGATTAAAATTGATGAAAAGTATTTCCCGTAATGTCCAGCACCTTCGGCGCTGGATGAATGAAGAGAGTGCCATACCTCCGGTTTCACCGGAGGTTATTAACATCCTTCTCTTTCCGAGAAGCGA